>CAJURX010000025.1 GCA_910589125.1 uncultured Eggerthellaceae bacterium | reverse complement strand
GCTTCCGCGTGGGGTTCTTGGGGCTGCTGCACATGGAGGTCATCAAGGAGCGGCTGGAGCGCGAGTTCGGGCTCGATCTGCTGGCCACGGCACCGTCGGTGGAATACAAGGTGCACATGCGCGATGGCGAGGTCCTGAGCGTGCACTCCCCACAGGACATGCCCGCTGCAGGAACGTATGACCGGATAGAGGAGCCCTATCTCAAGGCGAAGGTGCTGGTGCCACCGGATTACATCGGTGCGGTGATGGACCTCACGGTGGCGCGCCGAGGCACGTTCGTGACCATGAACTACATCTCCCAGACCACAGTGGAGATGCTCTGGGAGATCCCGCTGTCAGAGCTCATCTTGGACTTCTTCGACAAGCTCAAGTCGAACACGAAGGGATACGCCAGCCTGGATTACGAGTTCTTGGGATACCAGAGCTCCGACCTCGTGAAGCTGGACATCCTGCTCTCCGGAAAGCCCATCGATGCGCTCTCGTTCATCGTGCACAAGGACAAGGCATACGATCGCGGGCGCGTGCTCACCGACAAGCTCAAGGAGATCATCCCGCGGCAGATGTTCGAGGTTCCCATCCAGGCAGCCATCGGCGGGCGCGTGCTGGCCCGGCAGACCGTGAAGGCCAAGCGCAAGGACGTGCTCGCGAAGTGCTACGGCGGTGACATCTCCCGCAAGCGCAAGCTCTTGGAGAAGCAGAAGGCGGGCAAGAAGCGCATGAAGGCCATCGGGAACGTGGAGGTGCCCCAAGAGGCGTTCATGGCCATCCTGAAGGTCGATGAGTGATCGCCGTGCACCTTGCGCACCGCCTCGATGCTCGAAGTTTGCCCTTGCGCGGCGTGCGCTCTTCGATGGAACCTTTTCGATATCGTGACGTTCTCGCCCTCCGGGCGACCAGAACGTGTAAGATTCGATGCTATGGATAAGCACAAGGAATATGACTGGCTCGATGATCCGTTCAACGAGGAGAAGCAGGCGGAGGACCTGCTGCGCGCGCAGCGCAGCCGCAACCTCGGATGCTTGGCGGTAGGGCTCATCGTCCTCGGCCTCTTCCTCGTGCTCATCATCGGCGGTTCCATCCTCATCGGCACCATCTCCGCCCTCTAAGCCCCTCCCATGAGCTTCCTGAGCCCGTATCAGGTCATCTTGGCCCCCATGGCAGGCGTCTCCGACCCCATCTTCCGGAGCCTCTGCGAAGAGCAAGGGGCGGATCTGGCCTTCACGGAGATGGTCTCGGCCAAAGGGCTCTCATTCGCGAACGACAAGACGCGGCATCTGCTCGACCTGCTTCCGAGCGAGCGGTCGATCGGGGTGCAGATATTCGGCCACGAGCCGGATACGATGGCATCCCAGGCAGCATGGATCGAAGATGAGCTGGGATGCGCGCTCGCCTACATCGACATCAACATGGGCTGCCCTGCGCGCAAGATCGTGAAGAAGGGCGACGGGAGCGCGCTGATGTGCGATCCGGACCGCGCCTCAGCGATCGTCAGCGCCGTGAAGCGCGCGGTCGCGCATCCGGTCACCTGCAAGTTCCGCCGAGGATGGAGCGAGGAGGCAGGGGAGAGCGCCCCTGCATTCGGCCTGCGCATGCAGGAAGCGGGTGCCGATGCCGTTGCGGTGCATGGCCGATACGCCATGCAGTTCTACAAGGGCGCATCCGATGCAAGCTGCATCGCACGCGTCGCCTGCGCGCTCAGCATCCCCGTCATCGGGAATGGGGATGTGGCATCAGGCGCCGATGCGCACGCGATGCTCTCCGAGACGGGGTGCGCTGCGGTCATGGTAGGCCGCGCGGCCCAGGGCAACCCATGGGTGTTCGCTGACATCAAGGCTGCGCTCGAAAGCGGATCGGCTCCACAGGCTCCTACCGTCGAGGAGCGCATCAGCATGGCGAAGCGGCATGTCGATGAGCTGTTGCGCATCCGCCCACGCTCCGCTGCCTACCTGCGCAAGCATGTCATGTGGTACGTCCATGGCATGCCGCATGCCGCCGCGGTCAGGGGCGCGCTCGCCACATGCTCCTCAGCTGCTGAGTTCCACGACGTGCTCGACCAGCTGCTGGAAAGCCTCAGCTGCTAGGAGGTGCGCTCATGCCGCATGATCCGTACAAGGCCCTCTACATCCACATCCCCTTCTGTGCGGCCAAGTGCCACTACTGCGACTTCGACTCCGTCGCATGCCGCGCGGATGACCCTGCCATCACCACATATCTCGAGGGACTCGTGGGCGACATCCGCCGCCTTGCCAAGGAGGGAGAGCTCGATGACATCCGCACCATCTACATCGGGGGAGGGACGCCCACGCACACGGGCAGCAAGCACCTGACGTCGCTCCTCTATGCGCTCGGCATCTCCCTTGACCTGGCCAAGGTGGACGAGCTCACCGTCGAGGCGAACCCGGAGAGCTTGGATGAGCCGCTCGTGCGCGACCTCTGGGCGCTCGGCGCCAACAGGGTCTCCCTGGGCGTGCAGTCCTTCGACGATGCTCTGTTGGAGGGCATCGGGCGCATCCATGATGGCGAAGCGGCGCTGCGTGCGATAGAGGCGGCGCACGCGCGCTTCGACAACGTGAGCATAGACCTCATGGCCGGGCTCCCCGAACAGCGGGCTGAGGGGTTCGCGCGCGATGTGGAGCGGGGGATCGCATGCGGCATCACCCATATGAGCGTGTATCCCTTGAGC
>CAJURX010000024.1 GCA_910589125.1 uncultured Eggerthellaceae bacterium | reverse complement strand
GCCATCCCCAAGATGCAGCTTCCTCTTTTGCCCACAAACGAGGAAGCGCGAGACCCGGGCCCTGAGCCCGTAGCCCTAGAGCCCCGCCGAGCTTGGACTCCCCCAGCTCGCCGGAAGCGGTCAGCCCCGAACCCCCGACCATGCGATGTGCAAGGGCACGCTCTTGCGGAGGAAGTGCATCCAGATAGCTGGGACGGGACATTGCGCCGCACATGGCCAGGAGGACGCAAGGGGGCGCTCGGGCGATCCGCATCGAGTTCGCTGAGGACGTCGCATATAAAGATGACTAGACAACATATATAGAAATGCTCATGGCGGCATCATGCCTACGAGCACATGTGCTGGCGAAGCCAGCACCTGTGGAAGCCCTGTCTCTCGGACAGGCGCACGAGTTGGGGCTGGGATCGCCGGAGAGGCCACACACGGTGTGCAATCGCGATCAGGGACGTGGGCGCAGGTGAGCGGCACCCCTACGATGAGCGGATGGAACGTTGGAAGGGGAGCTGCTCAATCGGTCTGCACCATGCGACTTCGAGTGCCACACATGAAAAGTGATGAAATTGCTTATATATAGCCGCCGGCGCACGGACCTTATGCTGCAAGCGTAAAAGCATCATGCTCACACGTGCCGGCAAAGCCATCCCTTACAGGCCCCACCACTTGCAACAGATCCACAAACTGAGGTCATCGCTCCCGTCCTGTAACCCAAGTCGACCGCCCGCACTCGCGCAACCTGATAGCCCCTTGCATCCAAGCCAATGAAAGCCGGCCCTCAAGAAGCGTTCATATTCGCCATATCGATTCACTAAAGCTTTACATTCAGATATCCACTACATGTAAGAGCAGATGCAAGCTCATTAGACGTCGGCAACCCCGGTCGCTGCTCTCTGCCGAATCGCATCAAGCAACGCGCACCATATCGCGACAGAACTACAGATATCGAAAATATGCGGCACAGGACCCTTCGCTCGATACCATGCATGGGCCAACGGGATTCTCTGGCGTGCACACGCTGCGGAAAAGGGGACACTCATCCGGGCGCATCACACCGCGAAGTACATCTCCACACCTGCATCCAGCATGCTCGATTGTCTCTTCGATATCCGGCGAAAAGCGCTTCATTGCATCAAAGCGAGCGAATTCCTCGCGGATCTCATAGCCGCTTCCTGGTATCTCTCCGATGCCGCGCCAGGTAGCGTCACATGTGCGGAACACCTCGTCGATCGCCGCCAATGCCGTTGGATTTCCTTGCGGCGTCACACCACGCGCGTACGCGATTTCGATATCTGCACGACCTTCATGGATCTGCCGCATGATCATCGCGATCCCTTGCAATATGTCGTTCGGCTCGAATCCCGTGATTACCCCGGGGATTCCATAGCGATCCGCTAAGAATCGATACGGCTCTTCGCCGATGATCGTGCTGACGTGACCGGGCAGGATCAGCGCGTCAACTGACAGCTCGGGATCGTTCACGATGACCTCGAGCGCACCAGGCATATTCTTGTGCGCTGCGAACACGGTGAAGTTGCTCAGCCCCGCATCGCGCGCCCTCTTGATGGCCATTGCCACAAGCGGGGTCGTCGTCTCGAAGCCCACTCCCACGAACACCACTTCGCGTCCAGGATTATCCTTCGCGATGCTCAGCGCGTCGAGGGGCGAATACACAATGCGCACGTCGGCACCGTTCGCTTGCTCCTGCAAAAGGCTCGAAGTCGATCCGGGCACACGCGTCATATCGCCGAACGTGGCGATGATCACATTCGACACCTTCGCCAATGCGATCACCTTGTCGATATCGTGATTCGATGTGACGCAAACGGGGCACCCCGGCCCCGAGGCCAGCCGGACGTTCTCGGGCATCAATGAGCGGATGCCATTGCGCGCGATGGAGACCGTATGCGTGCCGCAAACCTCCATGAGCGTGACCGGGCGATGCGCGGGCGTGAGCGCATCGATGCTCTCGGCTAATCCGCGAGCAAGCTCGGGGTCTTTGAAGGCAGTTAGGTCTCTTTGCAACTGATCATGCGTCATGAGGCACCTCCGATGTGCATGGGCCCCCGGTCAGGGGCTGGCTGAGGAGACGAGGCGTGCGCCTGCGATCGAGCTTCACCTTCGATCCAGGACTGAGCTATCCCTCAACCGGCAGCTCTTCTCCTGCCAATTCCGGAAACTGACGAACGAGGTCGAGCGTTTCCTGAGCAGATTGCTCATCTATGACCTCGATCGCAAAGCCAGCATGCACGAGGACGTAATCCCCGGCGTTGGCGTGAGGTGTCAGGTCGATCGAGACCTGCCGCGTGACGCCAAGCACGTCGACCGTGGCAAGTCCGTCCGATTCGAGCTGCGAGATCTTCGCAGGTATGGCTAGGCACATGGCATCCCCCTGCCGCGAGCGCTTCGTTCTCTGCGCGAATGCATTTTTGAACATGATACAGGACGTGTGTGAAGGACTGCCGAAAGGAGCGTTGGGCGGCTGTGCTCAACACCAAGGGTGCATATATGGCGAAAGGGAGCGCATATATGGGAGAGCGCCATCACAAAGGAGCGTTCCTCAGCAATGCTTCCACCAACGATGGTCGAACAGCTCTTCCACGGTCACGCCAAGAGCCTTCGCGATCTTGATCATCGTTGAGAGCTTTGGGTCTCCGCTGCCGCGCTCGATTGCATCAAGCGTAGGACGCGAGATATCTGCCATCTTGCAGAGCTTCATCTTCGACAGGTCCTCATCTGTGCGCAATCGCTCCACGTTGTTGCCGAATACGACGCTCTCTTCGGGTGGAAATGGAGAGCGAGGAGCTCTTCTTGCGATGCGGTCATTGTCGTACTGCTTGAGCATGAATGAAGCGTAGAGCGTGCCATGAGCCTCATAGTAAATCACACTTTACGTTTACGCATGCAATAGGGATTGCTGGCGAAAGAATGCAGGATTATCCAAGTGGGGTCGCTCATGTGGAACGGACCAGCGGATGAGGATACGACAGTTCAGCTCGTGGTGCGATTTGATGTTCGGCGCATAATAGCGTTCCATGCTCCTCAGAGGGCTCTGCGCGCAGGCGTGGCCCTTGCAAGTGCTGGCTTGCCAGCGCATGTGCCCATATCACTCTTGCACTTGCAGCAGAGGGACCATGCGCGAATAGATATATTCGTAGATTAGTCATCTTTATATGCGACAAGCTCGCCGACAACGATGCAGATCCCCCGAGCGTCCTCGCCCCCGATGCCTGACCACCCCGAGACCGTAGGGGCGCAACTTGGCTGCGCTC
Organism: uncultured Eggerthellaceae bacterium; assembly: GCA_910589125.1. Classification (GTDB taxonomy): domain Bacteria; phylum Actinomycetota; class Coriobacteriia; order Coriobacteriales; family Eggerthellaceae; genus MGBC163016. Next base: position 888 of record CAJURX010000024.1, on the reverse strand, counting down.
GCTCTCCATGTGCGCTGGCAACACTAGGCCCCATGCCGTCCGACATCGCTTCCCATCCCCCATGGACATCGGGCTGCAGGTTCTCATGGTCCGGCTCATGGCACATCCAATTGAAGCGCATCACAGGTGCGGTAGAGCACCCCCTAGATCTCTTCATAGCGCTCTTCTGATGCACTTGCCCGCTGGACCTCTGTCCGAGGTCCAGGCCCACCGGGAATGCGCTTGCTCTGATCTGGGTGGCGAGCGCAGCCAGGCTGCGCCCCTGCGCGAGCCGCCCCCGATCGCGAACCATCTGCACATGCAGCGACACCTCGTGCCCCAATCCCCTGGCATCTCCCATGCGCACGCAGGCGCAGCGTCACCCTTGGCCACATCGATATATGAGCATGTCGATCATCTTCCATGCGACATCCCCGGATCGAGGCGGATCTCCCAAGCACCCCCCCTCTCTCATGACAGCAGGCGGTCCAGATGATGCGGCCATCCGTCACCAAGGAGCCCCGCACGAAGCCCCAACCCCACCCTCGTCGAGCCTCATGCCCCAGATGCCGCACGGGGCCCGAGGTGCGCTCCGCATCCCCGACAAGGGCAGCGGATCCGCATCAGCGCAGCTGCAGGGGGGGATGGGTCTGGGGTGGCAGGTCGGTCGCTTTCTCATTTGGGGTGCAAAGGAGAAAGCTCGCAGATGGGATGTGGGGGGAGGGGAATGTGGGGTTAGTAGGGGGTGAGGCTGGGATGTGGGAGGGCGTGGATGGTGGGGCATGGAAGCGGATGAGGTGATGCTGTGGGGGTGGAGAGGTGGGGAGGGCTAGGAGGGGGATGGGGAGCGTGGTGGATGTGGGGGGTGTGGTGCGTTCGGCATCCACGCCCTCTGTGGTGGACATGTCG
>CAJURX010000023.1 GCA_910589125.1 uncultured Eggerthellaceae bacterium | reverse complement strand
GGCAGGGCACCCCGCGAAGGCGTACGACATGTCCACCACAGAGGGCGTGGATGCCAGACGCACCACCCCACCACCCCCCACCCCACATCCCACGCTTCTCCTCTTTCCTCATCCCCTCTCCTCCCGAGCTTTCTCCTTTGCACCCCAAATGAGAAAGCGACCGACCTCAGTCCTGAGATCAGACCAGATCCCCCGACCCGCCGCCCCTGCAGCTGCGCTGATCAGGTCCGCTGCCCTTGTCGGGGATGAGAAGCGCGCCTCGAGCTCCGTGCGGCATCTGGGGCATGGGGCTCGACGAGGGTGGGCACAGGGTCTTGCGCGGGGATGCCTTGGTGACGGATGGCCGCATCATCTGGACCGCCTGCTGTCATGAGAGAGAGGGGGGGCGAGGAGCGCTCGGGCCATCCGCATCGATCCGGGGATGTCACATGGAAGGTGATCGGTATGCTCATATATCGATGCGGCCAAGGATGGTATCGCACCCGCGTGCGCATGGGAGATGCCAGGGGATTGGGGCACGAGGTGTCGCGGCATGTGCGGATGGCCCGCGATCGGGGCGCAGCCAAGCTGTGCTCGCCACCCAGATCAGAGCAAGCGCATTCCCGGTGGGCCTGGACCTCGGACAGAGGTCCAGCGGGCAAGTGCATCAGAAGAGCGCTATGAAGAGATCTAGGGGGTGCTCTACCGCACCTGTGATGCGCTTCAATTGGATGTGCCATGAGCCGGACCATGAGAACCTGCAGCCCGATGTCCATGGGGGATGGGAAGCGATGTCGGGCGGCATGGGGCGCGCTGCGTCCAGTCACGTTGGCGCGGGTGCACATGAAGTGCGCCCCTGCATGGCTACGTGGTCAGTCATCGGGAAAGAGAGAAGGGGATGCTGGAGGGATTCGCATCGTGGTCGGCGAGCTTGTCGCATACGATACATGACTAATCTACGAATATATCTATTCGCGCATGGTCCCTCTGCTACAAGTGCAAGAGTGATATTGGCACATGTGCTGGCGAAGCCAGTACCTACGGGGTCCTCATGGGAGAGGCTCACCATGGACGCGCTTCATAGCTGCGCTGATGCGGAGCGCTGACCTTGCGAGGCGCGAAGCGCACCTCGAGCCTTAAGATGGCGCTTGGGGTGTGAACGCTCGACATGAGCGGGCACTGGGTCGAGCACTGTCAGCGTACATGTGAGAGAGCACAGGTGAGCTGCACCCTTATGATCCGTGCGGATGGGATGCTAGGAGGAAGGATGCTTGGGCAGCATGCATCCGGTCTTTGCGCACGAAACATGATGAACTTACACATATATAAAGCCACTCGCGCCTAGCCCTTCCATGATGAATGCAGCACCCTTCCCCATCGCTCGCAGTAGATTCATAGCCAAAATCAACCACATGTCCTCAATGCTCTGATAACCCCGCCTCTTGCCTGTCCTGCACAAATGAATGTCGTCAAGTCAGCGCCCGAAGGGCGCATATCGTCAACTCCCGTCCGCAAAAGCTCCGCTCCCAAAACCCGCGACCACCCAGATCCGTAAGCCGGCGCACGCGTCCCACTTCCAACCCACCTCCAAGCTCTCAGCAAGCCTCCCAGCAGCTCTGTCGCGTCGCCATCCAGGCAAGGCGCTTCCAGCAGCCCACCACGAAACTCGTCCTTTCCTTTGACAGGATCCCCGAATCCCAGACCACCCATAGACGACGCCCTCCGTACCAGTCAGCGCAAGGACCGTAAGCTCCAGTAGACTTCGGTAAGATATGCGAGCATCTTCATGCGACCGATGCATGATCAGAGCATGACCAAGACAAACGACCCGCGTACTTAGGCTGTGCGACTGCACCGCAAGACCTGATCGAAAGGAAGCTCATGCCGCGCCGCGCCATAACCCCTGGCACCTTCGACCCCATCACCAATGGGCATCTGGACATCATCTGCCGTGCTGCATCTATGATGGACGAGGTCATCGTTGCTGTGGCTGCCTCTGCTGGCAAGAATCCGCTCTTCACGCTGGAGGAGCGTACGACCCTCGTTCGACAAGCCACCGCGCATATTCCGAATGTCTCCGTCGAACCCTTCTCCAACCTGCTCGTGGAGTTCGCGCAGCAGCGGCAAGCGCACGTGATCGTGAAGGGTCTGCGCGCTATCACGGATTTCGAGTACGAATTCCAGATGAATGCGCTGAATCACCAGCTGGATTATGACCTGGAAACAACGTTCATCATGAGTCCGCCGGAGTTCATGTACCTGTCATCATCGATCGTGCGCGAGCTGGCAAGCCTGCATGCGGACTTCGAGCAGTTCGTACCAGCTTGCGTCGTGCAGGCGCTGACGGCGAAATTCGCGAACTGAGGAGCGACGATGATCGAAGCGCTGGACATCTGGGTCAAGGGCATAGTGCAGGGGGTCGGCTTTCGCCCATTCGTCTATCGGCTGGCCAAGCGGCACCTGATCAACGGTTGGGTCCTGAATGCCGTAGACGGCGTGCACATCCACGCAGAGGGCGAGTCCCATCTGCTGGACAGCTTCGTGATGGAGCTCTCAGAGGATGCTCCCGCAGCCGCGCAGGTCACTGAGATCGAGATGCATGAGGTTCCGCTCGAACCATTCGATACATTTGAGATCCGCTTCTCCGATGAGGAGACGGCGAATGAGAGCACGTTGGTGTCACCTGATCTAGCCATGTGCGCAGATTGCGAACGAGAGCTCTTCGACCCGACTGACCGACGCTTTCGCTATCCGTTCATCAATTGCACGAACTGTGGACCGCGATTCACCATCACTGACCAGCTACCGTACGACCGCGCACACACATCGATGCGCGCGTTTCCAATGTGCGATGCGTGCCGCAGTGAATATGAGGATCCGGCAGACCGGCGTTTCCACGCACAGCCGGATGCGTGCTTTGCGTGTGGGCCTCATCTGACATGGCGCACGAGCGTAGGCGACCGAAGCGCTGCGCCGACAGAGATACCGACCCCTGAAGTCGCGCTCGACCGGGAGCGATCCGATGAGCTTTTGTCGCGTGCGGCAACGCTGCTCGCACAAGGGGGGATCTTGGCGATCAAGGGTCTCGGGGGATACCACCTCGCGTGCGATGCCAACGATGCAGAGGCGATCGCGCGCCTCCGTGAGCGCAAGGGACGCGACGGGAAAGCGTTCGCGGTCATGATGCGCACCGTGGAAGATATCCGCCGCATCTGCCAGGTCTCTACCGAAGAGGAAGCCGTGCTCGCTGGGATGGAGCGCCCTATCGTGCTGCTGCGCAAGCTACCGTCGAACGCGGGAGCGCTTGCTGCTGGCGTATCCGATCCACTGCCCGAACTGGGCGTCATGCTGCCGTATACTCCTGTCCAGCATTTGCTGCTGCATGACTTCCACGCGCTTCAGAGCAAGCAAGGGAGCGCTCCGACCGCGTTGGTCATGACGTCCGGGAACGTGCATGACGAACCGATCGTCACGGATGATGATGAGGCGTTCGCGAAGCTTTCGGGGATCGCTGATGCGTTCCTCGGGAATGATCGAGAGATCTTGACGCGGTTCGATGACTCGGTCCTGCGCGTGCTCGATCTTGGGGCGGCGGGCGAGGCGGTCCAGTTCATTCGGCGTGCGCGCGGATATGCGCCTGCGCCCCTTCGACTGGGCAGCCGCGTCGTGGTAGAGCAAGATCGCGAGGCGTCCGAACAAGCGCAGAGCACGATCTTCGCCACGGGGCCGGAACAGAAGAATACGTTCACGTTCCTGCGCGGGGGCGAAGCATTCGTCTCGCAGCATATCGGGGATATGGAGAACGTGGAGGTGTTCGATGCGTGGCAGCAGGCGAAGGCGCGCTATGAGCGCCTCTTCGGGCTGCATGAGGAAGGCGGTTCACGCATATGCTGTGACGCGCATCCCGAATATCTCACCACGAAATGGGCGCTTGAACAGGCATCTGTCAAGCACGAGGACCTCGTGCGCGTGCAGCACCATCATGCGCACATCGTTGCTGCTATGGCCGAGAATGACATCCCAGGTCCGGTGTGCGGTATCGCGTTCGACGGCACGGGATTCGGCGCCGACGGCAACATCTGGGGCGGTGAGGTGCTGCTCTCCAACTTGAGCACGTTCGAGCGGTTCGCGAACTTCGCATACATCCCGATGCCAGGCGGTGCAGCGGCGATCAAGAATCCTCTACGCATGGCATATGGTGCGCTTTGGGAGTTCGACCTGCTGGGTCATGCAGCTGCTGCGCAGGCGCTCGAAGCGCTGGGAGAAGAGCAGGCGGCGCTCTGCGAGAAGATGATCGAGCAAGGATTGAACACGCCGGTCACGTCCTCCGTCGGTCGATTGTTCGATGCAGCCAGCGCCCTCTTGGGCATATGCACGCAACCGAGCTATGAGGGAGAGGCGGCCATTCTCCTCGAAGCGGCCATGGACAACGCGCGTGCCATGGAAGATGATGGCGAAGGACGCGGGGATGATCAGCAGGAGGACCCACGCTACGTTGTACAGGCCATCAAGAACACGGCGGCCCCTGAAGATACTGCGCAGACCACATCGGTCGTGCTGCTAGATACGGCACCCGTATTCGCTGCGTTGCTCGATGACCTGGCTGCTCACGTGCCGATTCCGGTGATCGCACGGCGCTTCCATGATGCTATGGTCGGAGCTATCGTGACCGCGGCGCAAATGGTGGATGTGCTCTACGGGATCAAAGAGGTCGTCTTGACGGGCGGCGTGTTCATGAACAGGTACGTGATGCAGAATGCTGTTCTCAAGCTGGCGAACACGGGATATACCGTGATCCTCAATCGCGAATTGCCTCCGAATGATGGATGCGTCTCGCTTGGTCAGGCCGTGGTAGGTGATAACGCTTCTTAACTGAGTAGCCGTTGGCTACAACCGAGGCGATCGCGCTCTGCGAGCAGGCTGGTAGATGGGAGGGGGGGTGAGATTACTCTGCAGCTGACTCAGCCTGCAGGGGGCTTGATGCTTGATTGCGGTGTGGTCTGATGCTTCGGATCGTTGATCTATTCTGTTGCAAGTGCTGCGTTCCGAAGGTGCTGGCCTTGTCGGTGTGAGAAGTGGAGGATGTGACGCATGTGCCGTACGGTGCGCATGCGTGAGCAGTTTTATATATGTATAGATTCATCATCTTTTGTGCACGATAGCCTGGGTGAATGCGACACAAATTCCTTCGAGCACCGTTCTTCTCAGCGCTCTTGTCTGTGAACCGTAGGGACGCAGCTCGACTGCGTTCGTATCCCTAATCGCGGAATGCTAGGGTCATGCGCAACCACTCCGGCGGCCCCATGCCCAACTCGTGCGCCTGTCCTAGAGACAGGGCTTCCGTAGGTGCTCCCTGGCAGTACACGCTATCGCGGGCATGAGGGCGCCCATGAGTACTTTTATATATGTTAACTAGTCATATTTATATGCGATGTGCTCAGCGAACTCGATGCGGATCGCCCGAGCGCCCTCGCCCCCGATGCCCGACCACCCCGAGACCGTAGGGGCGCAGCTTGGCTGCGCCCGCTCTCCATGTGCGCTGGCAGCACTAGGCCCCATGCCGCCTCGCAGATCCATAGATGTCGGACTGCAGCCCTCATGGTCCGGCTCATGGCGCACTCCTAGGAACTTTCCACTGGGCCCGTGCTCGAGGGTCAGGATCGGCCGGACATGCGCTCGTTCTGATCTGGGTGGCGAGCACAGCTTGGCTGCACCCCGATCGCGGGCCATCCGCGCCTGCCGCGACACCTCGTGCTCCATATCCCCTGGCACCTCCCATGCGCACGCGGGTGCGATGCCATCCTTGGCCACATCGATATATGAGCATGTCGATCACCTTCCATGTGACATCCCCGAGTCGATGCGGATCTCCTGAGCGCCCCTCCCGCCCTCCTGGCCGTACATGGCGCCCCATCTCCGCTCGCTGCCATCTCGCCTCGCTGGCTCGGATGCACCTCCTCCGCAAGAGCGT
>CAJURX010000022.1 GCA_910589125.1 uncultured Eggerthellaceae bacterium | reverse complement strand
AGAGGCCACCTTGGTCATGGTCACGTCAGTCAGAGCCGTGCACCCGCTCATCATGCAGGAGGCGTTCGCACCAGCTCCCGTTCCCACATTCATATAGGTGACGCTTCCAAGGGATGTGCAGTTGGCTGTCATGTACGACAGGTCCGCATCCGCACCTTGGCCCACTGCCGTGAGCGACACGCTCGTGGCATGCGCGCCATCCATCATGTGGGAGAGGTTCGCGGAAGGTGCGCTCGCGCCCACGTTCTCGAGCGAGAACGCGGAGCCTTCAGCTCCAGCACCCGCCAGCATATAGGAGAGGTCCGCCTTGGCACCCGCAGCGAAGCCCGAGAGCGAGACGCTATCGAGGCCCGTGCACCCATCCAGCATCCGCACTCCCGTCTCCGCAGCGGCGAAGGGCGGCAGGAATGCCCCGTCGACCGCGAGGATGGAGGGAGTGCCTGTGTATTCGGGGTTCGCGACCTTGTTCGTCACGCGCGTGAGGGATGTGCATCCGCGCAGCATGTAGGAGACATCGGTCGTGGGGCTTCCGACCGTCACCTTCGTGAGGTCGAGCTGCGCGAGCGCCGTGCATCCATCGAACATGCCAGAGAGGCTGCCGCCTGCAGCTATCGTCCCGGGGAACGCGACGCGCTCGAACCAGTCGAAGTAAGCAGAGTACTTGCCCCATGGTGCCACGCGGTCGGCATCGGTCGCCGAGAAGCCGCGCATGACGCCGAAGGTGCTGTTCGCCGGGAAGATGACGAGCGTGACCTTGCCCGCCGCATCTTGCCTGAGCGACCAGAGCACATCCCCTGCGGTCGACGTGCCGACATGCCCTGCCACATCGTATGCGCCTTCATGCCCGACGGTGCCCTGGGTGAGCATCGTGCCGTACTGCTCATCCAGGCGCGGGGCGCCCTTGATCGAGTAGTAGGTGTAGTCGCGCGTGAGCCACGTGCCAGCATTAGCTGCAGCCGCATCATCCTTGAGGTCGATGCGCCCGTTGTAGCTGGTGGGCCGCTGCAAGAGGCTCGATGTCGTGATGGCGCCGCCATAGACGTCGATGTCGGCCGTGATCACGTATGCGGGGTTGGCGGATGCGCTGGCCTTGTACCAGACGACGCCGTTCAGGACCTGCGTGAAGGCGGGCCCGAGCGTGATCTTCGGGTTGTTCGGGCTCTCCGTGGTGGGGAGCGTCGTCATCTTCGTCGCGCCCGTGAACAGGTCGGTCATGCCCGCATCCTCCGCCCCGCCGCTCGCGGGCGCATAGGTGACCTGCGGGAGCTTTGAGGTGGATGCGCCTGTGAGGTCGAGGGTCTCGAGCTTCGCGCACCCGTAGAAGGCGCGGGCGAGCGTCGATGGCGCGAAGTAGTCCGTGGCTGGCGCCGCCTTCGTCGTCGCATCCGCGCGGCTCGCCGTGAAGCTCGCGCTCGTGAGCGAGGCGCATCCCTCGAAGAGCCCGTGCGCGCTCTTCCCCTGGACGAGCGCTCCCGTTGCCGTATGCGAGAACGTGGCAAGGGAGGTGCATCCGGCGAAGGCCTCCGCCATGCTCCCGTTCGCCTTGAACAGGTCGGTCGGCGTGGCGCTCGCCATGCCCGAGCACCGCGCGAAGATGCGCTCGATGGATGTGGTGTTCGCCCCGATCCAACCCGAGGGGATGCTCGCCTGGCCTGCCGTGGTCGCACCTGCCGCGCCCGCCTGACCCGATGCCATGGCCATGCTCTTCACGCCCGCAGCGCCCTCGAGCATCCGAGCCATTGATCCGTCGCCGCCCGCGCGCGCAGAGGCGATGACGGCGGGAGCACCGCGCAAGTCGATGGTGGGCATGTAGGAGGTGGCTGACGTGTTGGCGAATGCACCTGCGGCGTAGTCGTAGGTGCCGAGGAATGCGGGGTTCGCTACATTAATCGTCGTGGTGAACCCAGCTGGTATCCAGTCAGCGCCCCCGAACGCTCCCTTCAAAGAGGCTGTGGTCCCGCGCCCTGCTATCTTCATCGTGCTGGTCGCCGTATCGGAGTAGCGCCACGTGATGCTGGAATCAGCGCTCATCCCAGAGTTGGCATTCGTGAAGCTCTGGTAGAACAGACCGCTTGCATCAGATCCATTCTTGCCTACATCCAAAAGATCGTAGGTGACCTTCGTCCCACTTGCGAACGATCCGGTATTGCAAAGGGTGAACATGCCCGCTAGGCCAGCGTTTTTGCCGTTCCCAACATTCTCCAAACGAACGTCAGGGCAATTCACACTATAGAGCATGTGCTCTAACATAGCGTTGTCGCCATTGCCTACATTCCTGAGCGTGATTCTCTTGGCAGAGCCATTCATGACGGCATTTCTCAAGAAAGCATTCTCTCCATTGAAGCATCTCTCAATGGTAAGATCAGTATTTCCGGATATCGTATTTATGAGATAGTAGCCTTTTGCTCCCTGCCCATTGAACGAGTCTTTGATGACAGCTGGTCCGTTCATTTGGTCCAAATAGAACTTCGAACCGAAAGAGCTTGCATTGGTGCCGTTGTAGGATCGCTCGATTGTCAGGCTCTTGGTGGCGTATGTTTCGTAGTAACTCTTTTGACCACCCAATCTCTCGCCATTGAAGCTGTCTGTTATGGTGAAATGCCCAGGACGACTGCTGAAACAGAGCATGGCGTAATCATCTACGCCGTCTACGTTCAAGAAATCATTGAATGTAAGGTTTTGTGGCGCTCGGGTATACGCGAAGAGGAATCCACAATATAGAGAGGTTGCAGTGCGAGTGGTGCCTTTCCCGAAAAATCCATTCAGCGATATTTCCTCTAATCCGGGAAGGCTACTGAACATATATCCGATGTTGGTGATATTTCTGAGATTGAGGCGACCGCCTGTAGGAAGGTAGATACCCCCTTTGCTGTCATTGCCCATCACGATGCGTTTTACTTTGGAGCAGTTGCTGAACATGTGCACCAAAGATGTGGTCTTGTCGTTGACGTTGAGGTTCGTGCAGTCTATGTTCACCACATTAGGCATGTTATCGAACAAATAATTTGTGTTCGTATTCGCATACACCTCGTTCCCAAATCGGATGCTGACAACATCAGATCGGCTAGACCAAGGAGGCCGAGCGGTATCTGAGAACGTTTTGAGCCGCCCGCCTCCCTTAGCGGATGTGATGGTGAGCGTGCCGCCGGAGATGGACCAGGTTACGCTCGTCTCGTCAGTGGAGGGTGCGGCATAGGTACCAGCGCCGCAGTTGCCGGAATTGGCGCCTGCATAGCTGCCAAGATATCCCCGGAACTTCCAGATATCGTTTATCTGTTGCTCGGTCCTGTTCGTGACGATGAGCGTGGACGAGCTCAAGCCCCCCTCGTAGCTGTAGCGCGTGCCATTGACGGTCATGTCTAAGCGAGGGGTCAAATATGCGGGTGATACTGGACCGCCCTGCACATAGACCTTCGTGTCCTTGTGCATGACATAGGTGGGCACAGCTCCCTGGGAATCTTGATTAGAAAAGAACCCGTTGAAGATCCTGGAGTAATTCGCACCTAGGAGCACCACGCCACCATAGCCTGGGGCTGTCGTACCGGTTTGACCGACAAGGCGCGTGCATCCTTGGAAAATGCCACGGGTAGAATAATTGCCATATACGTACTGCTGGCTCTCATCAAATCGTGCGGCGTTAACACCTCTCAGATCAACATAGGAAAGACGTGAGCAATCTTTGAATGCAAAAGGCATCTGCCATGGGGCTGAATTCCCGCTCATAACTACGCTTTCCAGAGAGGTGCAGCCACTGAATCTGTCGCCCTGATGCCCATTCCAGCTCACATCCGACCCGGTCTCACTGTATGAGATAAGCGATGTGCAACCCATAAATTGTTTGTTCACTGCGGTCCAAGAATTTGACCTCCAGCTTGTGATGGATGCACGTTTGAGCGCCGTGCAAGAGGCAAACCATTCCTCCCAACCACCACTATCCCTGTTACGTAAATCGAGGCTAGGCAATCGAAGATATCCATTCGTGTTGGCGGCCGAGAGCTCGGCTGCGGGCCATGCGGTCGCGGTGCCGGTGTCTGACGAGGGGCGCACGCCGGAGGTGTTGGACGTCGTGGCGGATGCGCCTTGGTATACGTATTGGATGCGCGTGCAGCCATAGAACATCCGGTTGTTGTTCCTGTATACTGTTACGCTTTGGTCGGCTATCTCAGGCATGCCAAGCAGGTCCATGCGTGTCGCGCGATTGTCTTTGAATCCATTATTGAACTGATACGTTCTCTCATTCTTCGCACCTGCTGCGATCTCAGCGGCGGTGGGTGCGGTCCAGACGATGGATGCATCCGCGAGCACCGTCTGCGAGGGGAACATCTCCTGGCAGATCTGGACCAGCGTCGCGCTATAGGTGCCCACCTTGTTGAGCGTGACGGACGCGCGCGTGGACGCGGGGACGAGGGACGTGTCATTGGATGTGCACGTCTTTCTCAGCATCTCGTTGAGCGCGGCGCGGTATCCCGTTCCCACATTGGTGAGGCGGATGGTGGAGAGGACGTCGTTGCCATAGACCGCCCACTTCAAGGAGCAGTTCGCGCCGGTGCCCCAATCCGTCGCCGTGAACGTGCGCAGGCGCGTCATGTAGCAGAACATGTCCTCGCCGTTGTAGCGCGCACCCGCCCCCACGCGCTCGACGGTCGCGGAGGTCGCGGTTGCGCGCAGGGCATCCAAGGTGCAGGACTTGCCGAGCAGGCGGCGCGAGTTCGCATCATCGCCGTTGAAGGAATCCCTCACGGAGACGGTCGCGATCGCAGCGCATTCCGCGAACCCGAACTCGCAGCTCGCGCCCTTGCTGTTGAACGCCCCTTGCAAGGTGAGCGAGGAGAGGGACCTCGCGCCATAGGCGAGATACGTCGCATTCAGGCCCTCGGCTGCGAGGTGGGCCTTGTGGTCGGCGGCTGTGGATGTGAGCCTCATGCGCGCACCCGATGCGATCGCGACCGCGCCATCCGAGTCGATCCCTGAGGTCTGCTGGGCAGTCCCCGTGGTCATCTCGCAGAGGGCGAGCGCGGTGCAGCCATAGAGCATGCGGGCCATGGAGGTGGTGGTGGACCTCACCGTGAGGGACGTGAGGTCCACATCGCGCAGGGATGTGCAGCCCTCGAAGGCGCTCTCGAGCGATGTCCCTGCGAGCACGCCCTGGTAGATGCGCGCTCGCGAGAAGGTGGCGGAGTAGCCGAGCCCGGATGATCCCGCCTCGATGGCGATCGACGACCACGGGGCGGGGTCGGTCGCCGTGAGCGCGCGCATGCGCCCGAGGCTTGTCGCAGAGTATCCCGGTCCCGGATAGATGCAGAGCGTGGAGCTCTCAGGGGTGCCATCCGTGGAACGGATCGCCCATGCGACGGATGTCCCGTCTGCCTTCTGGGCCGGGTCCCCGATGAACCCGTACCCGAGCACCTGCGTCCCCCAGGCAGCTCCCGTCCGAGATCCGGTGGCAGCTTCGACCGATGCCGCGTCGAATGCGAGGCGCGCGCCGTAGCCCTGCGCCACCCACACGCTCATCTGGCGCGCGGCTGCGGTGGAGTCCGTGAGGTAGATCTTGGCGCCGAGGCCATCCGGGCAGGGCATGAGGGCCGAGGCCGTGGCAGGCCCTGAGAGGATGTCCACGCGCACATGCTCGCCGAGGACGTACGAGGGGTCGGCACCCGCCGTCGCGCGCTCGCCGAAGAACCCGCCCAACAGCTTCGTCATGTGGGGGCCTACGGTCACGTGCGCAGATGCGCTCGTGGCGAGAGCGGACCCCTCGAAGATGCCATGCATCGCGGAGAGGTCCCCGAAGGAGGCTTGGGAGCCGCCCATGGAGGTGGTGGAGATGCCTGTGAGGTCGAGCCGCTCGAGCTTCGCGCATCCGGAGAACGCGCGGCGCATGTCGGTGGCAGAGCCCACCTTGCCGCTTGCCGCCCCCGCATCCGAGAAGGATGCGAGCTGGGCGCAGCCAGCCGCGAGCTCGGAGAGGTCGACATTGGTGCCGGAGGTGAGCCCGGCGATCTCGATCGACTCGAAGCCAGAGCCCGCGAACATGCGCGACGCATCCACGACGGCCGTGAGGTCCCATCCGGAGCCGAGCGATATGGTGCCCGCACCTGCCTCTCCCGTCATCGTGACCTTGTCGCAGCCCTCGATCCCCGAGAGCATCTCCGACACATCCGCTGCGGCCTTCGGCAGCGCGAGGTCCGCGCGCGAGAGGCGCGAGCATCCGAAGAGGACCCGGCGCATGGAGGAGGGCTGAGCGGCGCCCTCCATGCCGCTGATGGAAAGCGTCGCGCTCTCGATCTCCGAGGAGGAGAAGGACCCCGCGAGCATCTCCGTCCACGCGCCCCCTCCCGTGAAGGACCCTCTCACGGTCACGGACGTGG
>CAJURX010000021.1 GCA_910589125.1 uncultured Eggerthellaceae bacterium | reverse complement strand
CCTGGTCGATGGGCAGGCCCCACTGGATGGTGGACGGCCAGTTCGTCGCATAGGCACGCGCTGCCTCGCGGATCAGCTCCGGCTCCACCCAGCAGATCTCCCCTACGCGTTCCGGCGTCCAGTCGCGCACGCGCTCAGCCAGCTCATCGAAGCCATAGGTCCACTTCTCCACGAAGTCGTGATCATAGAGGTCCTCTTCGATGATGACGTTCAGCCAACCCAAGGCCATGGCGCCATCGGTGCCGGGCCGCAGGCGCAGCCAGTAGTCAGAGCGCGACGCCAGCCAGGTCAGGGATGGATCGACCGTGATCATCTTCGACCCGCGCTGCACGCAGTCCACGATCCAGTGACCATAGAAGTTGTCCGAGTTGGACTCGACCGCGTTGCAGCCCCAGTTCACGATGTACTTGGGCAGGCGCCACTCGGTGTTCTCCTCGTCGTAGCGCCGTGCGAACTGCTGAGACATGTCCGCGATCAGGAAGTCGCCATTCATGGAGGCCATGGCGGCAGAGCGCGGCTGGAAGCAGGACTCGCCAGAGAGGAAGCCCAGGCAGAAGTTGGGTGAATCGAATGCTGCATAGCAGAGATAGGGGATCTGCCAGCAATTGTTGCGCCCGGTTCCGATCATGCAGGCGATGGACTCGCCGCCATAGTCCTTCCAGATCTCACGGACCTTGGCTTCGATGATGTCATACGCCTCATCCCAGCTGATGTCCTCCCACTTGTTCTGCCCGCGCTCGCCTACGCGCTTCAAGGGGTTCTTGGGACGGCGGTCATTGTTCACGACCTCGGGCATCTCCAAGCAGCGCATGCAGAGCGTTCCTTGGTTGAACCCGCAATCGGGATCCCCCTCCACCTTCTCCAGCTTGCCATCCTTGGTGTAGTACAGGACAGCGCATCCATCATGGCAGCCAGGGCCGGACCAGACGGTCGTACGGGTCACATCATAGTCCCCGTCCTTCCACTGGGATTGCCCTCGGTGCTTCTCGTAGTAATCTAGGTTCATGCACCTACTCCTCTCATTGCCTTCTCAGAACCTGCGAGCCTAAGCGTTCGCGTTAGCCGGAAAACCTTCGTAGCCGTTGCCCGAGCGATCCGCACCTTCATAGGAATAGCCGTCACCCTTCGTCACGCGCAGGGAGGGCATCTCCTTGCTGTTCTCCTCCGTGCAGGCATAGACCTGGCACAGCTGGTTTGCGTACGGGGCACCGAAGCCGGTGTCATCGTTCTCGCATTGGGGCACCAGGTTGTTGATGTTGGAATCGAATACGCCATAGAGCGTGGGCTCAGCGCCCTCCTTCTCAGGGAACCACCAGCCGTGCTCGGCACGCACCACGCGATCGTCCAGCGACGGGTTGATGTGCAGGCGCTGGCGGCAGCGACCGCGCTGGTTCTCGATCCAGCACCACTGCCCCTCTTCCAGACCACGAGCAGCGGCAGCACCGGCGCTCATCTCGAACAGCGGATCGGGATGCAGCTCGCGTGAGGTGGTGCCAGCCTGGCGATGCTCGGAATGGAAGAACTCGAAGGAGCGCGCACCGGTGGTGAGCACGAGCGGGTACTTCTCGGCAAGCTCCGGCGAGCTCACCGGCGAGCAGCTGGGCTCCTTGAAGTGCGGTACTGGATCATAACCCCACAGAGCGAAGTTGCTGTTCCAAAGCTCGATGCGACCTGTGGGCGTGTTGAAGCCGGGCTGCCCATCCATGCGCAGCAAGCCCTTCTCATGCTTGTAGTAATCGAAGCGGGGGTATGACCAGACCTGCTGGACAGCCTCAGCGAAGGTCTTGTAGGGCAGCTGGTCGTTGCTCTCGTGCTGGAAGATGTGATCGATCCAGCCCACGTTGTCATCCCACGGGAAGTTCTCGGGCGCAAGGCGCTTGCCAACCATGGTGACCAGGTCGTCATCCGAGACGCATTCCTCGTACTGGGTGACCTTCTTCATGGTGCGGTTCGGCACCCACCAGCAGCGCTGAGAATTGCGCTCGGGAGACATGGCGGCAGGCAGGACCAGGTCAGCGAAGGCCACGGCGGTCGGCGTCATGAACAGGTCATTCACCACCACGAAATCCACGGAGCGCAGTGCGCGATATACGCGCGGAGCATCAGCGCCCATGTTGGCGATGGGATTGGTGGAGCTCATCCACACCATGCGGATGGGATAGGGCTCGCCCGTCTCGATGGCAGCCAGCACCGAATCGGCATGCGCCGATGAGCTGTAGCCTGCACGGCTGAGCAGCGGGAACTCTGACCCCAGCTTCTTGCCCTGCATCTCCGGAGAGAGCAGCTGATATCCGTAGCCATACGAGAGATTCTGGTCGAAAGCGTTGCGGATGATGATGTTGCCGCCCGGGTTATCCACGTTGCCCGTGATGGCCCACAGCGAATTCACCGCGTCAGCGGTGGCGGTGGCATTCGTGGTCTGGTCCAGCTTCAAGCCCCACTGGATGGTAGCTGGATGCGCCTGGGCATACATGCGGGCAGCGCCCACGATGTCATCGGCCTTCACCCAGCATACCTCTGCCGCCTTCTCGGGCGTCCACTCCTTGGCAGCCTCAGCCAGCTCGTCGAACCCATAGCACCACTTGTCGACGAAATCGTGGTCGTAGAGGTCCTCGCTGATGATGACGTTGATCATGGCGAGCGCCAGCGCAGCATCGGTGCCAGGACGGACGCGCAGCCAGTACTCTGAGCGCGCGGCCAGCCATGTGAGCGCAGGGTCGATTGTGATCATCTTCGAACCGCGCTGCATGCAATCCACGATCCAGTGACCATAGAAGTTGTCAGAGTTGGACACGACCGCATTGCAGCCCCAGTTCACGATGACCTCAGGCAGGCGCCACTCGGTGTTCTCCTCGTCGTAGCGACGGGCGAACTGCTGAGACATGTCCGCGATCATGAAGTCGCCGTTCATGGAGGCCATGGAAGCGCTGCGAGGGCAGAAGCAGGAATCCCCTGCCAGGTAACCCATGGAGAAGTTCGGCGTCCCGAAAGCCGCATGAGCCATATAGGGGATCTGGTCGCAATTGTTGCGGCCGGTGCCGATATGGCATGCGATGGACTCAGGACCATAGTCCTTCCAGATGGCGCGCACCTTCTCTTCGATGATGTCCAGCGCCTCGGTCCAGGATATCTGCTCCCACTTGTTCTCGCCACGCTCGCCCACGCGCTTCATGGGATGCCCCAGACGGGTGGGGTTGTTCACATATTCGGCCATCTCAAGGCAGCGCATGCAGAGCGTTCCTTGGTTGAAGGGGTTGTCGGGGTCGCCCTCTACCTTCTCCAGCTTCCCGTCCTTGGTGTAGTACAGCACGCCGCAGCCATCATGGCATCCAGGACCTGACCAGGCAGTGGTGCGCGTGACGGTATATTCGCCGTCCTGCCACTCCACCTCCCCTTTGTGCTTGTCGTAGTAATCGAGGTTCATGATCGATGCCTCTCCTTTCCTCGTGATATCGGGTTAGCCCGCAGAGCAGGGAGGGGCCCACGCGGGCACCTCCCAAGCCCAGTTGACCCTTAAGCCTCTGTCGCGCGCAGCTTCGTGAACGCAGCAAGGACGATGTACAGGACGCCGCAGATGATGACGCCGATGCAGCAGGGCAGCATGAGGCCGTGGTACATCGAGATGCCCAAGGCTGGGTTCAGGCCGAGCACGCCCACCAAGAAGGTGGCGATCGGCGTTGCCAGGAAGCAGCCTGCCTGATGGAAGCAGGTGAACACGCCCATGGTCTTGGTAGCAGCGCCGATGGGCACAAGATTGGTGAGGATGTTGGACGTGCCAGGGATGATGATGGCGAAGCCCCAGTGACCGATCAGGAAGCAAGCCACATAGGCCCACAGGTTGCCCTCGCCCTGCGCCGGAGCGAAGATGGCGCATCCTGCGAAGATGATGCCCAGCCAGAGGCATGCCACGGGCAGGGTCCATTTGCGGAGGCGCTTGTACACCGGACCCAGCGTGAAGCCAGAGAGCATCCCTACGACGGTCATGGCGGAGAGCAGCATGCCGGACTGACCCGCATCGGCACCGAAGGAGCTCGCCATGATCATGGAGCAGTACAAGATGGTGGGCATGGCCAGAGCACACGAGCAGGTGAGCAGGATCACATAGGGCCACACGATGGCCGGGATCTTGGTATCCACCTCGGTCCCCTCGGCAGCTGCGAGCTCCTTCTCCTGATCGATGTCCTTCGGCGGCTCCTTGAGCATGGCTGCCACCAGCACCAGCGGGATCAAGCCGATGAGATAGACCAGGAAGGTGTGCTGCCAGCTGATGAGCGCCAGGTATCCTCCGGCAAGCTCCATGAAGATGGTGCCGATGTTGAAGAACGCCATGCCGATGCCCAACCACGTAGCGCGCTGATCCTCATTGTGGATGAGCTTGAAGGTGAGCGCCGAGGCCAGCGGATAGGACCATCCCACCGCTACGCCGAAGATGAACCGGAACACCAGCAGCAACTCGAACGAGCTCTCGTTCGGCAAGAAGAACGGTGCGATGCCGGAGATGACATAGCACACCATGGCGATGATGATGGTGGTCCGATACTTGATGAAGCGCCCCGTGATGATGCCCGACAAGATGCCTGCAGGGATCATGCCCAGCGCCACCATGGATACGACGTATCCGATGTTGGCACCAGCATCCGGGAAGTTCATGGCCATGGTGGCCATGCCCGCATTGACGCCGCCTTGAGAGGCGCCCAGTGCGAAGATGGAAAGGATCGGTATCATGGCGATGCCGATGCCCTTTTGCACTTTCTTCTCCACTTTCGATCTCCTCCTCTTAGATGATGGACCTTGCTGCATTACGTGCTAGAGCCTCTCCTCCCTTCCCTGGAACGATCCCTCGATGCTAAGGAGGATAAGAAGGAGATGGTGCATGGGGGAAATAGAGAATGCGCACCTTATCGAACAGGATCGGAAAGGCGCCTACCCTATTTGACATGGCTCTATGCTGTTTTGGAATGTGACTGTTTCCGTTCCTAGGGGATATAATCGCACTCGTATTCCCCCTTTTCACCTGCGAGCGAAGAAGGGAGGTCAGCAGCGATGCGCATAGATCATCTCGAGGAATTCGTCGCACTCGCGCGGTTCCTCAGCTTCACCGAGACGGCAAGCAAGCTGAACGTGTCGCAGCCAACCTTGAGCAAGCACATCAACTCTCTCGAGCGCGAGCTGAAGGTACCCCTCTTCTCACGCAGAGGATCGTCTGTTGCCTTGACGAAAGCCGGCAAGCTAGTGCTGCCCCACGCCTTCGAGATATTAGAGGCGCGCAAGCAGATGACGATCGCCGCCAAGCAGGGAGCGAGCATGCTCACACCGCACCTCACGATCGGCGGCAACGTGGGATTGAAGACGGTCCTGGAGCGCATCACGCTCATGGCCAATCGGTTCGCGCAGGAATATGGCGTTGACATCATCGAGATGAACGACATCGAAGCCGACCCGCGGACCTCCATCGACCTCAACTGCGATCCAGCCCCCGATTTCCTCTTCCTCTACATCGACGAGACCGATGAGGTGGAAGAAGGGACGGAGGTGCAGCAGCTCGCCCGCGTTCCCCTTGCGGTCGTGGTGAACAAGAACCATCGCCTTGCCAGGCGCGAGAGCATCATGCTCGATGACCTCAAGACCGAGACCTTCATCAAGCTGGAGGGCAATTACGTGAGCGGATCGTGGCGCTTCATCGAAGCCTCATGCCTTGAGGCTGGATTCACCCCCACCTGCCGCCATGTGTACTTCCCCCGCGTCACCGACTTCCTTCGCATCACGTTCAACCTGAGGAATGACATCCTCGTGCTCACCACTGACTACATCGAGCAGTACAGCACCTTCATATCGAATGACTGCGTCGCGGTCCCGATCGACGACCCGCGCGCCTTCATGCCCTTGGCCATGCTGTATTCCATGAGCAACAGCAATCCGCTGATCGACGAGGCACTGGAGATCCTCTTGGGTGCCGATGAGGACGAGGCTTGATCCATGCCCTGCTATCCATGCAACCATTGCAACAAGTGCGGGATATTCTCGCTGCGCCTCGAGCTTGCCTGCAAGACCTGCGGTGCCGATGTGATACCGGGAGCAGATGCGTGCCCACGTTGCAACGCAGCATATCGCGGGAACACCGTGCGGGGGAAGATCGGGAAGCCCAAGGGCACCGAGGACTACTACACGAGGATCGAAGCGGCACGTGGCTCAGATGGGCATGAGCGCACAGACCTGACAGGCTGAAAGGCGCAATGGGCGCAGGCTTGTCTGTGCCCATTGCGGACGACCGCTGCCGTAGGGTTGATTCCATAAGAGCAGATTACCCGTAGGTGCTGGCTTGGTAGCATATGATCCCACAGCTTTGCATGCAATGCGAAGCCACTGCCACCGTGTCAACGAACCAACACCAGCGGATGCCCACATCGCACCAAGATCGTGCTCATGATGCGACCAAAGCATGCAGGAACCCTGCTGATCCCGTGCGAATGCGCGCAGGAACGGATGCGATGGATCCAAGCTCCCGTGATGATCGCACGGCAGATATCCGTCAGATGGCGTCCCTATGCTCTCATGAGGGACCGATCGCGAGAGAGGATGTGCATGAGGGACGGGATGCTCGAGTTCAAGGATGCGCCGATGTTCGGGAGGGTGA
>CAJURX010000020.1:3472-6913 GCA_910589125.1 uncultured Eggerthellaceae bacterium | reverse complement strand
CTCTCTCGGCTCATCCCGCTCTATGGGCTGAGCGTGCTCTTCGGCATCATGGCGATGGCACCGATGATGGTCGTGTATTCCCTGAGCACCCCGATCCCTGCACCCGCCATCCCCTTCACCGTGCTCATCATGCTCTTGGCACCCATCATCCCCATGGCTGTGGCCGTCCTCCTGGCTGCCCTGATCGCCTTGGTCTCTGCGCGATTCCGGCATGCGAACCTGCTCATGAGCTGCTTGGCCCTGATCGCGCTCGTTGGTCTCGTGGCAGCATCTGTCGTCTTCTCCTCCAACCCAGACAGTCTAGACGGCATCGGAGCCCAGGCCTTCTCTTCTCTGGAGGGCATCTATCCCCCAGGGACATGGGCAGCGCAGGCTATCACGACGGGCAGCCTTGCAGCATTCCTCGGGTTCGCCGGCCTTTCGGTGGGCATCGGGCTCATCGCCATCGTCACCCTGACCAAGCTCTTCGCATCCGTGAATCAACGGCTCGCATCCAGCAACCCTGGAAGACCCGCCACCAAAGCTGCTGCCCAGAAGCCGCGCACGCCCTTCCGCGCGCTCGTGGCGAAGGAAGGCCGCCTGCTCACCACCACCCCCATCTACTTCCTGAATGCATGCATGGGATTCGCCCTTGCCCTGGTAGCCGGCATCGCAGCAGTAGCCTTCGCCGCCTCCGGCACCGCGCCCATGGATGCCGTGCCGGAAGAGATGAGGCCCCTCATCACGCTCTTCCTCCCATGGCCTCTCGCCTTCATGCTCAGCATCGCCTCCACGACCGCCGCATCCGTATCCCTCGAGGGAAAGGCTCATTGGCTGATGCTCACCGCACCCGTGCCCGACAAGGTGCTCTTGGGGTCGAAGCTCGCCTTCGGTCTGATGATCGCCATCCCCACCGCCCTCATCAGCAGCGCGCTCGTGATAGCAGCGTTCGGCCTTGACGCCCTCTCCGCAGCAGCGCTCATCCTCTGCACCACCTCCGCCGCCCTCCTATCTGCGACGATGGGGCTTGCACTGGACGTCGCACACCCGAGCTTCGATTGGACGAGCCCCTACGAACCGGTCAAGCGCGGGATCCCCGTAGTGGTCACTGTCCTTGGCGGCACCGTGTTCACCATCCTCGGGTTCACGAGCACCGCACTCCTCGGACAGATGGGCACCTTCGCCATGGCCGCGATCGGAATCGCCGCATCCGGAGGGCTCTGGAAGCAGACCATGAAGGCCGACACGGTCGGATGACGTGAGGAGGAGTACCATGATCTTGAGCATAGACCAGCGCTCGGAAGCACCCCTGTACCTCCAGATCCGCGATCAGGTCATCGAGGCCATCGCTCGAGGCGAGCTTGCACCGGGAGACGCGCTTCCCAGCGTACGGTCGCTTGCCAGCGATCTGGGCATCAATCTCCATACCGTCAACAAGGCCTATGCGGTCTTGCGTGACGAGGGGTACGTGCTCATGCGCGGACGCTCAGGCGCCTACATCGCCGATCCCTGCGACGAGGATCGCGCCGATGCAGCCCAAGCGGCGCTCGCTCGCATGGAGGATGATCTCTTCGAGCTGGCCCTGGCCCATCGCGCTCGGGGGGGGTCTCGTGGAGCATTCCTGGAATGCGCGGCCGCCCAAGCCACGCGCGCTTACGACATCCTGGATCGACCCGAGGCCGTTCGCACCGCATCTACGAGAAAGGCCGCGAAGAAGAACCTGCACAGCACCCGCGAAGAGGGCGGCAGCCTCCTCCGTGGCGGCGCATCCCTTTCCTCTGCCACCACGAGCGCCACAGGCGCTGCGAAGGCGTGATGCCCTGATGGATGCCACTTCGTTCCTCTTCGTCGCCTATGGATCCCTGGCGAGCCTCGTGCTCATCTTGGGGCTGCTGCTGGCGTTCATGCCCTACTTGATGCGCCGCCAAGAGTGCTTCGCGGTCACGATCCCTGCAGCCGCCGCGCAGGACCCATACCTGCGCCAGCTGAAGCGCCGCTTCTCGCTCATCATGTGCGCGATCACCCTCGTGCTCTTCGCCGTTGCCCTGTTCCTCTTGGCAACCGGAGCCGACACGGAATGGGATGCCCTGGACTGGCTCATCCCGAGCGCAGATGCAGTGCTGCTCATTGCCTATTACCTGCTCATGCTCTTCTTCCGCCGCAAGGTGCAAGCCTACAAGCATGAGCAGGGCTGGAACGCCACCACGCAGAGGTCGGCAGCGATCATCGGCACAGAAGCCGTTCCTCAGATATCCCTTTGGTGGAACCTCCTCTACCTCGTGGTCATGGCAGCCACGCTCATCGCAGGCATCCTCTGCTATCCCGCCATGCCCGACATGATCACGATGCACATCGGATTCGACGGCGAGGTGAGCGACTGGATGCCGAAGGGACCTGCGGTCATAGCATTCCCTCTGGTGGTGGAAGGATTCACGGGAGCCTGCTTCGCTCTGTGCCATTGGAGCATCAACCGCTCCCGGAGATGGTCTGACCCGAACGCACCGGCCACCTCAGCGATCGCCTACGGTCTCTATGCACGAGCATGGAACATCTACCTGCTCGCATTCGGCCTGCTCTTATCCGCCACCATCGGCGCGCTGTTCCTGCTCTCAGCAGTGGGCATCGCATCGCTGGCGATCCTTGGGGCGATCGTGTTCTTCGTCATCGTGCTCATGGTCGCAAGCGCCGTCGGGCTCTCCATCGTCTATGGTCAGGCGGGTTCGCGCGTATTCAAGCGCATGAACGCACCTGAGGGCATGCCCGAAGATGATGACGAGCACTGGAAGGGTGGCATCATCTACTTCAATCCCGACGACGCAAGCCTCTTCCTGCCAGAGCGGTTCGGCATCGGCTGGACGCTCAATTGGGCGCGACCTGCAGCGTGGATCCTCGTCGTGAGCTTCATCATCCTCACAGCAGGATTCGTGGGAGTCATCTTCGCCCTCGTCAGCTGAGCGCAGAGCAGCGTCCTCACTCAGATGGGCGTCGCTCAGACAGATATGTCGCGCACCGTGCACGGAAGCACTCCTTGAAGGCACGCACATAGCCGATGGAGCTCTCCGACACGTTCGCGTGATCGAGATATGCGAAGCCCACGAAGAAGCGCGCAGCCCCTTTGATAGGAGCGCTGATGATGGCATCCTTGTCGCGAGAGAGGTAATCGCTCAAGCTATCGGTGAAGGTCACGGCCTTCCCGCCCGCAACGTATTCGGAGATGCGGGAGGGGTTCGACGCATGCGTGACCACGTTCTGCAAGGGATGCTCTCGGAACATCTCGCTGATGATGCTATTGAGCACAGGATCGTTGTAGTACGCCACCGGCAGCTTCGACACCTTCTCCAATGAGAACGCGCCCTTGTCTGGATGGATGAACTGGCGCGATCCCGCCAACATGATCTCCGTCTCGAAGAGCGGATCGAACACCACATGCGGGATGCGCATGAGCTCCTCGCGATGGGACGA
>CAJURX010000020.1:0-3372 GCA_910589125.1 uncultured Eggerthellaceae bacterium | reverse complement strand
TGGCGAGCATGCGGCGCGAGCGCCCGTCCCGCAGCGCTCAGCCTGAGCGTAGCGCCGTCCTTCTCGAAGAGGCGGCAGCCCAGCTCCTTCTCCAGCGCCTTGATGGCCTTGCTCAATCCTTGCTGGGACACGAACAACCGCTTCGATGCTTGGGTGAATGAGCCTGATTCGGCTATCTCCAGAAAGTATGCAAGCGCTTCGAACCTCATGAGCGTCTCTTCTCGCAATGAACCTATGGAGCCGTGCGGGGATGCCATCCATGATACGGCAGGTCAACTCTCCGTTCCAGAGGGCTGCTACAACTCGAGGTTGTATGAGCGGAACTTTTGCCTGTTTGCCGCAGCAGATGCGCGCTCATATAGTCAGGGGCATCGAGCTGGCGCACCGCCCGCTCATGATGGCCTCACTTTGAGAGGAGTGATCGAATGCCCATCAAGAAGACCCGGACCGTATGCACCACCTGTCATGCCCGGTGCGGAGTGATCGTCTACTCCGACGGCGACGAGATCGTCAAGATCGAAGGCGACCCGGACAATCCCAAATCGTTCGGCGTGATCTGCGGCGCCGGCATGTCCGAGCGCGAGATCCACAACAACACCGAGGGGCGCATCCTATACCCCATGAAGCGCGTAGGCGAGCGCGGCAGTGGAGAATGGGAGCGCATCACCTGGGATGAGGCGCTGGACACCATCGCACGCGAATCGAAGCGCATCATCGAGGAGTACGGCCCTGAGGCCATCATCACCGGCCAAGGCACAGGCCGCACCACGAACCACTGGCACTGCCGCCTCAATTCGACGCTTGGCCTGGAAGGCTGGTCGCTCGTGCCCACGCACGTGTGCCTCATGCCCCACATCCTGCCGAACGCGATCTCGCTCGGCATCTTCAGCCCCGCCGACGGCGACCTTGCCAACTCAGGCACCATGGTGCTCTGGGGACAGAACCCCGCCATGGAGCGCGGCATCATGAAGCGCATCCTGGATAACCAGGCCAGCGGCGCGAACCTCATCGTCATCGATGCGCGCTTCCAGGACATGTCGAAGCACGCAGACCTGGCCATCCAGCCGCGCCCCGGCACTGATGGCGCACTTGCTCTGGGCATCATCCGCGAGATCATCCATCAGGGATGGTACGACGAGCAGTGGATCGAGGACTGGACCTACGGCTTCGAGGACCTGAAGGCTCGCGTGGAGGAGTGGACTCCGGAGCATACCGCGGAGATCTGCTGGATCGAACCAGAGGACGTGACCACCGCTGCGCGCATGATGGGAACGCAAGGACCCGTCGGCATGATGGTGGGCTTGGGACCTGGCTGCATGCACACCAACGCCATCCAGAACGGCCGCGCCATCGCGTGCCTCCAGGGCCTGCTGGGCCACATCGACGTCCCCGGCGGCGTGAACGTGCCGGTCGCATTCTCCGTCATGCTGGATGACAAGATCACCCTGTGGGATAGCGCGCTCGACCCCGGCCGTCCAGAGCTCTTCACCTTCGGCGGCGAGGAGCATCCCCTCTACAAGTCCTTCGGTCGCTCCAACGATCCGAACACCGTGTTCAAGGCCATGATCACCGGCGAGCCGCGCCCCATCAAGATGTTCGTCGCCATCGCTGATGACCCGCTGCTCTGCTACGAGGACACCAACCTCACCTATCAGGCCATGACCAGTCCCAACCTGGACCTCATCGTGGTCAAGGACTTCTACTTCTCACCCACGGCGAAACTGGCGGACATCGTGCTCCCCACCTCTGACTGGTCCGAGCGCTGCACCTATGACGAAGAGCTGGATGGCCCCTTCATCCTAGCCTTCGACCAAGCCGTTCCTGCTCCGGGTGAGTGCTGGGATGACTGGAAGTTCTTCCTGGAATGGGGCAAGCGGATGAACCCCGAGCAGTGGCCCTGGGCTGACGAGAAGGAGATGGTCCTCTGGCGCCTGAAGGAGTTCTACGGCTTCGACCTCACCTGGGAGGAATTCCAGGCCACACCCGTGCGCTTGGCAGGCGGCGCCGACCTGAGCGCAGAGCCCGTGCACAAGAAGTACGAGAAGGGCATGCTGCGCCCTGACGGCGCTCCCGGCTTCCCCACCTCTACGGGTAAGATCGAGTTCTCCTCTCCCGCCATGGCCGCCTTCGGCTATGACCCGGTGCCCGACTACACCGAACCGGCGGAGAGCCCCTTGAGCCAACCGGAGCTGGCGAAGGAGTACCCGCTCATCGGCAGCACGGGGCACCGCGTCTACAGCTTCTTCCATTCCGCATGGACCAACGTTCCCGCTCAGCGCTTCTTCTATCCCGAGCCCTTCGTGGTCGTCCATCCCGATGACGCGGCGACCTATCACGTCACCGACGGCGAATGGATCACCATCAGCTCACCGCGCGGCAAGATCATCTCGAAGGCGCTGGTATCCCGCGAAGCGAAGAAGGGCGTCGTGTTCATCCCGCGCCCAGCATGGCGTGACGAGTGCGAGGCTCTGGGACTGCCTGGCTATGGGTGGGACAAGGCCAACGGCAACGTCCTCGTTCCCTCAGAACCGGCCGAGCCCGGCTATGGCGCAACAGCCATGCGCTCATTCCTCTGCAAGATCGAGCCCGGAAGGGGTGATATGTGATGAAGCGTATCGATGGAGGCGGGATAGCCCTGCTGCTTGACCTGGATGATTGCATCGGGTGCTACGGCTGCGAGGCAGCCTGCCGGGAGACTTACCGGTATCCCTATCACGAGGATTGGTTGAAGGTGGTTCGCCGCGAGCCCTTCCTGGTGGATGGGAAGCTGCGCCAGTATCACCTGATCGCGCCCGTGCTGGACAAGTGCAAGCTCTGCTACGACGCGGATCCGAACCCGCTCTGCGTCACGGGCTGCGCGGCCCAATGCTTGAAGATCGGTCCCTTCGATGAGCTGGTCGAAGAGGCCAAGGGGCGCCACTGCGCCATCTACACCGCCTAAGCCGCACCACCTGGCGGATAGATCTCTTCGGGGCCGCCACGCGCGGCCCCACTACCATCCCCTGTAAGGAGGACGACCATGAGTGTCGCTTCAAGACGCCCGATGATGGCGGCGGTAGGGTGCGCCATCATCCTCACGGTGGGCATGGGCTCCACCTCCCTGCTCAATGCCATTGCCGTGCTCCTCGTAGAGGGCATGGGCATCGACCTTGTCACCTACGCCTTCGGCCCCATGCTCGCTACGATATTCGCCTTTCTGGGCAGCCTCGTAGGCACCAAGCTCATCGACAAGCTCACGCCGAAATGGTGCCTGCTCATCGGGAGCATCTGCACCACTTGCGCGCTCCTGCTCTTCGCGGCAGCCACGGGACCGGTCATGTGGTACATCGGCAACGTCATCAACGGCATCGTGCTGGCCATCGGCGCCCACGC
>CAJURX010000019.1 GCA_910589125.1 uncultured Eggerthellaceae bacterium | reverse complement strand
TGTTGATGATCAGGCCCGGACGCAGCGGCACGAAGGTGGCGTCGATGTGGATGGGATACGGGTCACCCGGGAAGTTCACAGCGTGGATGCGCAGATCCGGATGGTAGCGCTGCATCCAATCCATGGCTGCGCGGTTGGTGGTGAGGCCATGCTGGACGAAGATGTCCTTGCCCATGCGCATCCAGTCGGCGGCGTCCCACATGGGCTCCACCTCAGTGGTGACGAAGTCCTTGTTCGCCGTGCGGACCAGGCGCTCCTCGATGGAGATGGACTCATCATAGTAATTGTGCTTGTAGGACTTGTCGGTCAGGCGCGGGCGCGGAGCCTGGGTCCAGATGAACTCCGGATCCTCCTCGAAGTACTTCTCCATGAGCGGCCAGTACGCCAGGTACTCGAAGTAGCGGCTGCGGAAGGACTGAGCGGCAGCCATGATCTCATTGCCGATGGTGAGCAGCACGTCACGCGGCGGCATGCAGCCCATCATGGAATCGTTGGTGAAGTCCGGCGTACCGATCTTCTGATTCCACTGGAGCGGCGTGGGGCGATCGACTGTGACGCCACGATCCTCCAGGATCTTCACCAGGCGATCGAGCGCAGCGTTGCCCTTCTCCACCGTCTCGAGCGGACGCAGGCCCCACATGCCTCGCATGTCGGAATCAACGGGCACCTTCTCAGAGGAGGCAGGCTCCTCGGGTGGGATCATACCGTTGTCGCAACGGCCGACGATCACATGCTTCAGCGGGTCCCAGTCGTTCCATGAATTGACGATCTTAGGCATGGGGCTTCCTCTCTTCGCTCGTATAAGGATATGCGTATAAAGCGAGTGCGATTATAGGACTCACAGGGTGCGCCATTCAAGCGTGGATGGACGAAAATATGCCCGCTTCCCCGCCGAAGCGGACCGGGCGTCCTCTCATCACCACAGCGCAGCTGGCATGCGCCCTGAGCGCTCCCCCCTCCGCATGCGCACGATGCGCTTGCGCCGTCAACCCCGCTGCCGACCTATGAGCATCGACAGGTCCTGCGGAGGCGCGCCATTGCCCTCAAGGGCATTCGCCATGATCTGCATGCGCTTCTCAACTCCGCTGATGATCTGCGAGCACGCCTTCAGCTCAGCCCCCACATCCACGCCCTCTATTTCATGGACGGACTTGTACTTGAGATCATGCTCCAAGCTGGCCCAGAAGTCCATGGCGATGGTGCGTATCTGGATCTCCACGGGAACGGATTTCTTCCCGTCCAGGAAGAACACGGGGATCCTCACGATGAAATGCAGGCTGCGATACCCATTCGGCTTCGGGTTGGCGATGTAGTCCTTGACGGTGACCACCTCAAGGTCGTCCTGCTGCTCCAAGTGGTCGAGGATGGAGTAGGCATCCTGCACGTATGAGACGATCACGCGCAGGCCCGCGATATCCATGATGTATTCCTCCATGGCCTCGAGCGTGGTGTCCTTGCCGTAGCGCTCGAGCTTCTCGAAGATGGAGGGAACGGACTTCATGCGGGATTCGATGTGATGGATGGGGTTACGGCTCTTGCGCAGCTTCAGATCCTGGTCCAACGTCTCCAAGCGCGCTTCCATCTGGCGCATGGCGGCATGGTACTTCTGCAGGATATCCTGGGCGGCGAACTCCAGCACCGTCAGCGCGTCTATGTCGTTGTTCGTGAGGATCCTGTTCTGGGTCAGCTTATCCGAGACGTCCTTGGCGCTGACGCCATGGTCGCGCCGATAGGATACGGATGCGTTCAGACGGATCTCATTCAATGAGCCTTCGCTTCTCATGGACAGGGCCCTCGTTCGCCTTCGCTTGCCTGCGTGTCATGTAGGTGCATTCTAGCCCAGAACGCCATCGCCCACGGTGAGCGCACGCCCCGGAAGTTGCCCTCTTCCGCGATGGCAGAACATGCGCTACCCTCATGTCTGCACAGATTCTCGCTCCCGAAAGGCGAAATTTCTCTGCACATCGCAGGACTTTTGCCTTACCATCTGTGTACTTGCTCAGTTGGACGTACGCATCGAACGACAAACGCATTAGCGGACGACCAGAATGACCGACGCAGTTGACACGTGCAAGACATCAACTGCCTTAGAGAAAGAGATTGATATGGCAGCACCTACCATGACCGATGAACAGCGCGCAGCCGCTCTGGAGAAGGCCCGCGTCGTCCGCGCAGCCCGCTCCGAGATCACGACCAAGCTTTCCGCCAAGATCATGACTCCCGGCGAGGCGCTTGACATGGCTGGCGACCCGGTCGTCGGGCGCATGAAGGTCAAGTCCTTCCTCAATGCCCTCCCGGGCTATGGCAAGGTCAAGACCGAGAAGCTCATGGAGGAGCTCGGCATTCCCGAGACCCGCCGCATCCAGGGCCTCGGCAGCAAGCAGATGGAGAACCTGCGCAAGGCGCTGGAGGCATAAGCTCCCGCCACAGATGCACGACCGTGAAGCGCACCCGAATGGGTGCGCTTTTTCGTGCGCTCAGCGCACCTATTGGAAGGGATGCCGGTTGCAGGTACGATCTTGGATGCACCCGCACGACCGCTCACGCTGCTCGCGCCTCTGAGGATGCTCAACGCGCCCTCACACGAGGAAGGGGCCGCAACATCCGTTGCAGCCCCTTCGCATCCGCGGCCCGAAAGCCGCACCTTCTCTCTGGACCGCCCCCGATGGGACGCGAGCGCTACTCCTTGTCCGGAGCAGCCTTCTCCACCGGAGCGACCTCGACCGTGCCCGGATACGGAGTGGTGGTCGTTGCGGGAGCCTCCGCAGCAGGTGCCTCGGTCACCTGAACGGCCTCAGTGACAGCAACATCAACGGCCGCATCCACGGAAGCAGCCTCAACGGGAGTCGCCGCCTCTGACGTAGGAGCTGTCTCCACCGTGGTCGCGGGCGCAGCTACGACCGTAGCAGCAGATGCCGGCGCCGCAGCGGCCACAGGCGCTCCGGTAGGTGCCGGAGCTGCACCAGCGGGAGCCGTAGTGGGAGCAGGCGCTGCCGTTGCGACAGGAGCCGTGGTGGGAGCCGGAGCGGCAGGCGCTGCAGGAGCACAGGCACCGGCCATGGGCGCACTTCCTGCCTGAGCCGCGATGTTCGCATCCAGCAGAGCATTCTTATCCTTGTTCGCCATGACCGCAGCGATGATGAAGAGGACGACCAGGATGATATGGCCACCCAAGAAGGTCACGACCGCACCGACGATGCCCAAGACCATGACCGTCTTCAGCTTGCCCTGCTTGCCGGCGTTCACGATGCCCAAGATGCCGAGCACGAGCGCGGCCAGTGCGACGATGATTTCCCAGACCAAGAGCACATAGACGATGCCCAGCGTGAAGTCGAGCGCTGCCCATGCCTGCTGCACGTTCGAATCATCGAATCCGTACTCGTCGTAGATGCTGCTGGCGACTGGCGTCGCGAACGAGGCATGATACAGCTCCGCATCCTGATGATGCGCGCTGCCGCTGTCGTACCAGACGTTGTCGTCAAGGTAGTCGTCGTCCCAGAAGTCATCGTCATAGTAGCGATCGTAGAGGTCGTAGTAATAGTCCTCGTAGTATTGCTCCGCTATCTCATCATAGAGATACGCCTTGCTGCCCTCCAGCACGGCGAACCCAACAGCGCACGAGAGCAGGCTCAACGCAGCAAGGATGGTGATCGCGATGTTCAGGCCGCGTATCAAGGATGAATGATCGGTTCTCATGGTCTCACCTAACTTCGACGCGATGGATGTTCCGTCAATTCTACTACTTCGCAGGCGGCATCCTGCCAGACGGTCCACGCACGGGCGCGCTAGCGCTTCTTGAGGTCGAAGAGGGACGTGCGCTCCTGCGGACGCGCTATCTCGATCAGCTCCGGCTCGAGATCGAAGAGATGCTCGACCGCGACATCGCCATCCACCTTCAAGCAGCGGCGGATGCAGACGTCCTCGCACAGGCCGCACTGCGTGCACAGCTCGGCTGAGAATTCCAGGTACTTCCTATCGGAGCGCTCGGGTTCGTCATACTCCGCATGCGAGAGCGCTGCGGTGGGACAGAACAGGACGCAGAGCCCACAGCCCGAGCACGCGTCCGCATCCACCTCCATGCGCCCGAAGCGACGCGTGCAGATGCGCCCATCAGAGGATGGCAGACGCTCTGCATCGGGGCAGACGCGCTCCATGCTCTCCAGCAATGCGAAGTTGCCATCAGGTTGGAAGGTGGGCATCCGCCCGGACCTCCCTGCGCTCAAGCGGTCCTTCAAGGTCCGCGGCTTGGGCGCGGTCCCCAGCTTGTCCTCTATGGTCTTTTGAGCCACATTCCCCGCAACGCGCCTCACGTAGCTTCCCGTCTTGCGCATGAGCCCGCGTCGATCCTCGCCGCGCACGTTCCCGCGCCCAGATGCGAGCACCTCATCGGGGAACTTCGAGGTGCGCGTGAGCACCACCTCGGCGTCTGCCGCATCCAGGAGCTCCGCAGCACAGTCCACGGATGCATCCACCTGCACATCCACGGCACCATACTTGCACGTGCGGCAATCCCCATCCACCAAGATGATGTCATCGAATCCCTTCGCCGCCAAGCGCAGGAGCATCACCTCATCCACATGCCCGAGGCAGGGGACCTCAGCGAATCGCTCGGCATCCGCCACATGCCATGCAGCCGCCCGCGCGCAAGCGATGACGCACATGCCGTGGTCCGCATCGGCCGTGCGGATGGCGGATGAGATCACGCTCTCAGCGGAAGGGTCCTCTGCCTGGATGGCATAGGTCGGGCAGACGCCCACGCACGCGCCGCATCCCACGCATGCGGAAGGGTCGATATCCACCTGATTCTTCTCAACGGTGATGGCAGCCGCAAGGCATGCATCAGCGCACCTGCGACACGTGGCATTGCGGTTGCGCACGGCAACGCACCTGTCCTCATCTATGGCTACGGGGCAGACGCGGAAGGCATCCGCATAGCTCATCACATCAGCGACCGAGGGCATGACGCGCGTACCTCACTCGAAGCTGCTGCTGCAGAAATTCGCCTCCAGATGCGCCAGCTCCTCAGGCGTGTTCGCATTCACGAAGCATCCGCCCATCGGCTCCACTTCCAGCACCCGTTCCTGGGGGAATTCGACGATCTTGAGATTCGGAGCCGCATAGACGCACTGCGCCTTCGTGTCCCCACGCTGGATGGCAGCGCGCACCACCTCAAGACAGGGCGTGCGCCGATACATGGCATGGAAGGGCTCGAAGCCATGCTTGTTCACGGGCACCACGACATCCGCTCCCTTGTCAGCCATCTCGATGGCCTCGGCAACGACGAGCGGAGCAGAGGCGAACACCATGTCGCATGCCACGATGGCGACATAGGGGTTCGTGGCCGTGACCAGCGCCGTGTAGAGCCCGGGGAGCGCGCCTCGGAAATCGAATGCATCCCGTACCAACTTGATGGGCTTGTCCGGGAACTCCTCCGCCAGGAAGGCAAGATTCTCCGGCTCATTCGTCGTGATGATGAGCTCATCGGCTACGGGCAGCATGCGGCGAACGAGGCGCGAGATGAGCGGCTTGCCCGCGAACGGGACGGTGGCCTTGGAGCGTCCCATGCGACGGCTCTCCCCACCAGCCTGGATGGTCACGCTGACGCGTGGGCGCACGTAATGCGCTTCCAAGAAGGCCACGATGTCGTCCACATCATCCAACCCGAATACGGGGATCCCGTAGAGGGCGGCGGCTTCCTTGGCCTCGGGGATATCGCTCACGACAGCAACGGTGTTCGCGTTCGGCATCTTCTCCGTGATGTCTTGTGCGAACGCGCCATCCGTCCGAGCGCGCTGCACGTTGTCCTCGGTCAGGGGCAGGCCCGCACGTGCGTCCTGCAGGAACACCTCCGCCACGGCCTTGTCTGCATCGTTGCCGGAGCGCATGATCTCTATCGTGGGGAGGCCGCTCTTGCGATATCCCTCGACGATGATGATGTCGTGCCCGGGCATGGACCTCACGATGGCGGAGCACTCCATCTCATGCTGGAGCGTCTTCACGCGCGCCATCTGCGTGGGAGATGCGATCACCGTCTCGGTCGCACCGGCTTCGCGCTGCCGATAGGAGTCCTTGCCGGGATGGTCTATCTGGAAGCCGTCATGGGAGTGATGCTTGACGGACCCCACATCGTGACCCTCGGCCGCAAGGGCGCTTATCAGCTTCACCACCAACGTGGTCTTGCCGGAGTTGTGGCGTCCGACGATGGAAATGGCCGGACTTGGCACCTCGATCAAAGCTTCCTCCTCTCAAGCGCGCTTCGCCTTCGGCATCAGCGCGGCTACGAGCATCGAAGGGATGCACCGAGCGGGCGGACACGGGTCAGATCTCCAACCGTCCCTCCATCGCGCGCCCGAGCGTCACCTCGTCTGCGTACTCTAGGTCACCGCCCACCGGAAGTCCACTGGCGGGGCGCGTGACCTTCACGCCCAGCGGTCGGATCAGCCGCGCGAGATATGCCGCCGTGGCCTCCCCTTCCACATTCGGATTGGTGGCGATGACCACCTCATCCACCTCTTCGCTGCCGAGCCTGCGCAAGAGCTCGGATATCTTGAGCTCATCAGGGCCGATGCCGTCGAGCGGAGACAAGGCCCCATGCAAGACGTGGTAGACGCCGCCGAACACGCCCGTGCGCTCGATGGGCATGATGTCCTTCGGCTCGCTCACCACGCAGATCTGCTCATGCACGCGGATAGGGCTCGCGCATATCTCGCAGAGCTCCGATTCCGCATAGTTGAAGCAGGTGCCGCAGAACCGCACCTGCTCTTTGACCTCATGGATAGCATCCGCCAAGCGGATGGCCTGCGAGGATTCCGTGTTCAGGATGTAATAGGCGATACGCTGCGCGGACTTGGGCCCCACGCCGGGAAGGCGCTCCAGCTCATCGAGGAGCTTCTGTATGGACGGGGCGGATTGCATGCGCGTGCGCTCGTTCCGTCAGCTCAGTCGAATGCGATCGGATGGGTGGGCGCCTGCTAGAAGGGCAGGTTCATGCCGCCCATGATGCTGCTCATGCGCGCATTCGATGTCTCGGATGCCTCGCGCAGCGCCTCGTTCACAGCAGCCACGACGGTATCCTCCAGCATCTCGACATCCTCGGGATCGACGGCGTCCGGGTCGATCTTGACGGACTTGAGCGATCCGTCCCCCGTGACCGTCGCCTCCACCATGCCGCCGCCCGCAGAGGCGGTGAACTCCATGGACGCGATCTCCTCCTGCGCCGCAGCCGCATCGCGCTGCATCTTCTGCGCCTGCTTCATCATCTTCTTCATATCCATGTTCGTATGCCCTTTCAGCGTTCTCTCGTGCTGCTCAGTGTACTGCATGCCGCCCGTCTACGGAATCGGTCACCACGCCGCGATCAGTCCACCTCCGTGAACTTGACCTCTGCGCCGAATGCACCTGCGAGGATGTCATTCAGATCGGAGGAGTCGTCGGCTGCAGCATCCGATGCGACATCGAAGGGAGCGTCGGGTACGGCATCCGAAGAAGCGGCAGATGCGGCGGTGTCAACTGAAGCATCCGGTGCGGTGTCGAAGGGAACATCCTCTTCAGGTGCGACAGCCGCAGACCCCACCAGGTCCTCATACGGAACCTGCTCGAACTCCGGTGCTTCCGGCTCGGCTGGCGCGGACTGGTGCGCCGACCGCTCAACTGCCCGCTCAGCAGGAGCAGGTTCGGGTTCGGGCTGCGAAGCAGGGTGTGCGGCAGCGTGCGATGCAGACTGCGCATCCTGGGCCACGGGAGCCGCGAATGCAGATGCGGGCTCCTGCGCTGCCACCGTCTGCGAGGCGACCACCGGATCAGAGGCCACCACCGGCTGTGCGACAACGGCAGGCTGCGCCTTCGCCGCTGCCTGCGCAGAGCTCGCGTCCGCTGCATCCGCTTGCTTGACGATGAAGCGCACCGATGCCGCACCCACCTTCGACAGCGCCTCCTGCAGAGCCGTTCGCGCCTCTTCCTTCTGCGCGGACTGGAATGCGAACTTGTTCTCTGGGTTGAAGCTGATGGAGATGGCCTCCCCCGGCACATCCCACGCAGGGCGCGCATTCATGAAGAGCACGCCGTGCGCCTCCGATATCCGCTTCAACTGGGCCATGACAGCATCCCAGAGCTGCGTGATGTCCTTGGCGGCAAGCTCTTGCGCGCTCATGCCCACCACGCCGATCGCGGCAGCATCTGCCACGCTGGCAGCAGGTGCGGCGGCCTGCGCAGGCACCTCATGCACCTCGGATCGCACAGCGGGGGCGGTTGATGCAGACTGCGCTTGCGAAGCTGCTCGTGTGGAAGATGCGCCCGCATCCACCGCGGATGCTGCTGGCTGGGCCGTTCCCTGCATCACGGCCTGCGACGATGCAGCCACCGCAGCGATGCCTGAGCGCTCGAGCGCTTCCAAGCGCTCCGCCAGCGCTTCCAACGTGAGGTCGGATTCGGGACGCACCATGCGCGTCAGCGCTATCTCGAAGGAGAGTCGCTGATTGGTGGATGTCTTGAGATCGGCCATGAGATCGGCGAGGACGCCCAGCATGCGCGAGAGCCTGTCTGGACCGAACATCTCCAACTCCACATGCAGCTCGCGGCGCGCAGCGTCCGTAACGTCCAGCGCTATGTCCGCATCCGTCAGGGACATGACATACATGTTGCGCACATGCTCCGCCATGTCCTGCGTGAATTGCGCCAGATCGGCACCGGTCTCCATGTATTCGCTCGTCCAGCGGAAGCACGCAGCCGCGTCACGCGTGCCCACGGCATGCATGATCTCGGCCATGTCCGTGGAATCCAGCGACCCGAGCAGGCGCTCCGCCTGGACCATGGTGACGTTGCCCTCAGAGAATGCGATGAGCTGCTCGAGCGACGTGAGCGCATCGCGCATGCCGCCTTGCGCTCGGTGCGCCACCAGCTCCAGCGCGTCACCCTCGAAGGGGATGCCCTCCATCTCGCAGATGGCGCCGAGCCGGCTCACCAGCTCCTCGGATGAGATGCGTCGGAAATCGAACCGCTGACAGCGGGAATGGATGGTCTCAGGGACCTTCTGCGGGTCGGTAGTGCAGAGCACGAACACCACATGCGACGGCGGCTCCTCCAGCGTCTTGAGGAGCGCGTTGAACGCTTGGACCGAGAGCATGTGAACCTCGTCGATGATGTAGACCTTGTAGCGTCCACGCGTCGGAGCGTAGTTCACGCGACCGATGATCTCCTCGCGGACGTTATCCACGCCGGTTCGGCTCGCCGCGTCCAGCTCGTATACGTCGGGATGCTCCCCGTCAGCGATGAGCCGACAGTCCTCGCACGTGCCATCAGGGTCGGGCGTGGGGCCCTTCTCGCAGATGAGCGCCTTGGCAAGGAGACGCGCAGTGGTGGTCTTGCCCGTACCGCGCGGCCCCGTGAACAGGTAGGCATGGCTCACCTTGTCAGACGCGATGGCGTTCTTGAGCGTGCGCTGGATATGCTCCTGCCCCACCACATCCTCGAACACCTGCG
Organism: uncultured Eggerthellaceae bacterium; assembly: GCA_910589125.1. Lineage (GTDB taxonomy): Bacteria > Actinomycetota > Coriobacteriia > Coriobacteriales > Eggerthellaceae > MGBC163016. The sequence goes on along the minus strand of CAJURX010000019.1, from coordinate 4,379 downwards.
GGCGATATTTCCGGTACAGCGCTTCTGCCATGAGCTCAGGCCTTCCCCATCATGAATGAGCACGGATCCATGCTGTCTAGTATATCGCGCCCCTGAGGTATGCCACGCGTCAGACGCGCGGACAACGGGGACGTAGCATGTTGTCCCGCCCCATCACGAGCCCGGACGATAGCCTACGTCCCCATTGTCCTGCATTGTCCTGCATTGTCCTGCACTTCGATGTTGACACGATACTATGTGACATATAGTATCGTGCATCAGGAGGTATGATGGACACACAGCTGAAACGAGGCTTCTTGGATGCGTGCGTGCTTGCGACCATGGCCCATGACGAGTCATACGGCTACAAGATCATCAAGGATATGCCCGCTTCCCTGGGCATGAGCGAATCAACGCTCTACCCGCTCTTGAAGCGCTTGGAGTCGAAAGGTCTGATCCAGGTCCGCAAGGCAGAGCACAACGGGCGCCTGCGCAAGTACTACTCGCTCACCGACCAAGGCCACGTGTTCCTGACGGACTTCCTTGATGGCAAGCAGGAGATCGAGAACGTGATCAGCTTCGTTGAAAAGGCCGTTCGCGAACCCTCCCGCACGCTCGCTACCAACTGTTCGGAACGCTGATACGAGGATGGATCGATGAACAAAGAGGAGTACAGGTCGCAGCTTGCGACGCTTCTGCATTCTCTCCCCGAGAAAGAGCGGGAAGAGGCGGTGGCCTTCTACATGGAGATGATCACCGATCGCATGGACGAGGGCATGAGCGAGGATGAAGCGATCGCCGCAGTCTCGACTCCAGGAGAAGCCGCCCAGGAGATCATCGCACAGGGGTGCGCGAAGAAGCAGCCACTCGTCTCCTTTGATATCAGCGTCGGAGACGACAGCATCGATGATGGCGAAGGTGAAGCAGAGGTACCGCCCGAGAGGCTCATCGCCAGGCTGAAGGCCCACAAGCTATCAGCACTCGAATGGATCGCGCTGATCGTCACGTCCCCCTTGTGGCTTTCGCTCATTGCTGCGGCAGCAGCTCTTGGGCTCGCGCTCATCATCGCCATCTTCGCTCTCTATGCCTGTGCCTGGGTCGTCGTGGCATGCGTGTGGGCAGTCGGCGTCGCGCTCGTGGCAGCGGTGCCTGCCGCAGTGCTGATCGCTGTTTGGGGAGTACAGATATCGAACATCCCCTATGCATTGGAATATGTCGGGTATGCCCTGTTCGCCTTCGGAAGCGGGATGTGGGCTTTGAGGGGTGCCTTGAAGCTCACGCAGGCCTTCTATGGCTGGACGAAGCGCAACGTGAGCCTGAGGTTCCGCAAGGATGCGGGACAAGACAGCACGCTTGAAGAGAGCGCTCGTGAGGTGGACGAGCGAGCCGGCGCAGCAGAGGACGCATCCTTTGCAGCTGACCCGATCGCTTCTCCTCACCTGAGAGCATTCTTCAGGGTCTGCACGATCCTCATCCTTGTCGGCATCGGCATCATCTTGGTCGCCTTCGTCATCTCCGGATTCGACTGGCGCATATTCATCACGAGCTCCTTCGGTGACGGGAAGATATATTTCGGCGGCGTTGAGGTGGCCGACCCCGGCAAGCTGCTCTTCTCGCCCTTCGCCTGGTTCGAGCGCTAGCAGGAGCGGGTGGGTGCAGGTTGCTTGCGCCCACCCGGACAGCGGCACATCGCAAACAGCACCCCGCGGACAACGGGGACGTAGCATGTCGTCCCGCCTCATCACACACCCGGACAATGGCCTACGTCCCCGTTGTCCTCACGTTGTCCTGGAGCCTCGCCTCCCCCGAGTCAGCACATCAGCGCCAAGGCGACTACAATAAAGGCAGGAATGCCAACGAAGGGAACTGCCATGGCGTCGAACCCACTGAGCGAGAAGGTCTTCCTCACCCAGAGCGGAGACATCCGCTACTGGGTCAGCCAGCCGCCCGACGGCAGCCTTCCCTGGCTCGTGTTCCTGCCGGGGCTCACCGCCGACCATCGCCTCTTCGACAAGCAGGTCGAGCACTTCGCCGGCAAGGCCAACGCGCTCGTCTGGGACGCGCCCTCCCACGGGGCTTCGCAGCCTTTCGCGCTCACGTGGTCGATGAGCGATCTCGTCCACTGGCTGCACGAGATCCTCGAACGCGAGGGGATCGAGCATCCGGTGCTGGTCGGCCAGTCGATGGGCGGCTACACCGCCCAGGCCTACATCGACCGCTACCCCGGCAGCGTTGCCGGGTTCGCCTCGATCGACTCGGCGCCGCTAAAGCGCGGCTACTACAGCGGATGGGAGCTCGCAGCCCTTCGCCATACGAAGCTCATGTTCCTGTCGATCCCTTGGAACACGCTGGTGCGCCTTGGGTCGAACGGCAACGCGGCGTCGCAGTATGGTCGCGACCTCATGAAGGCGATGATGCTCGACTACCGCAAGCGCGAGTACTGTGAGCTGTCCGCCCACGGCTTTCACGTGCTGGCCGACGCCGTCGAGGCCGAGCGGCCCTACGAGATCGACTGCCCCGTCCGCCTGATATGCGGCGAAGAGGACAAGGCCGGCTCGGCCAAGCGCTACAACCGGGAATGGGAACGACGCGAAGGCTATCCGGTACACTGGATAGCGAACGCCGCCCACAACTCCAACTGCGACCAACCCGACGCTGTCAACGAGATCCTGGAAGGACTTCTGCCGTGACCAACGATGCACGCCCCCTCGCCTCGAAGCCGGCAGCGGCAGGGTTCTTCGCCGCGGCCGCAGCGCTGTATGCCTACGGCGTGCTGTCTGCCGGCTTGATCCCAGCTGAGATCGGCACCGTGGCGCTTCCCTTCGACTTCATGGTGGGCATCCCTGCCGCGTTCTACCTGATCGTCGTGCGACCGCGGCATCTCACACCGCTTGCAGTGCTGCCCGTCATCTGGCTAGGGTATGGCCTGAGCGTGCTCGCGCTCGGCTCGCCCGACGCGGGCGTGCTGCCCCTGCTGCTAGCGGCGCTCCTGCCGGTCGAGCTGGCCATAGCTGTCCGCGAGGTCATGCAGCTCGTGCGCACCTTCCGCACTGCGAAGGCAGAAAGCGCCGACCCAATGGAATGGCTCTTCGCCACGACGAGGTACCTGGTGCGCAAAGAGCTGCCCGCACGCATGATGGCCGCCGAGCTGAGCGCTTGGTACTACGCGCTGTTCTCGTGGCACCAGAAGCCCCAGCCGACCGCAGGCGAGACCTTCCACGCCTACCACAACGCCGGCGGCTACCTGAATATGATGCTGGGACTGGGCCTCGCATTCCCCGTGGAGATCATCGGCGTGCACCTGCTGCTATCACAATGGAGCGTGGCTGCCGCATGCGTGGCGACGCTGCTCTCAGCCTACGCCGCCGTCTGGCTCGCAGGCGATGCGCGGGCGCGCATGATGCGGCCGGTCGTCGTGGGCGCTGATGCCGTACGCCTGCGCTGCGGCATCCAGATGGAAGCGTGTATGACGATCGCTGACATTGCTCACGTCTCACTGGCCGAACCGGAAGACCTGAGCAAGGCCGACAAGCTCAACTACGGCACGCTCTACCAGGCGAACGTCTGGGTGGTCACCAAGCATCCCGTCGAGGTGCGCACGCTACTGGGAACGAAGCGGGTGCGTGCTATCGGCCTCAGCCTCGACGACCCGCACGCCTTCGCAGCCGCTGTTCACGGCGAGCATGCCAGCCAAGCAAATCGGAGCTAGCAAGCGTTGAGCGAGTGAACACTCACGATAGTCGCAAATACGCCCACAAAGGTATGCTCTATCGCGCCATGGCCACCGTATGCGTCGGCTTTGCCGACATGTGAGGGTTCTGCGCTGCCAAAGCAGCACCTACGAGGATCATGCGCTTCGCCTTCGACATCCGCGCAGTTACGAGGTTCCCCGCTCCGGGCATTCCATCAATGCAGGGGCGCAGCTTGCCTGCGGCCACGATGTCTCAAGGGCAGCAATGGGCGCACACGAAGCGCGCCCCTCTAGCAAGCTATATCAATAATCGGACAACATGCTACGTCCCCGTTGTCCTGGGTTCCCTAAGATCTACCTGCGAACATGGCGGCCGCGCTGTCCGGCAACAGCCCTCCTGCGGCTGAAAGCGCACATGACCGTCGCCAACACGGAGACCAATGCCAGAAGCGCCACCACCGACAGGAGAGCATCGCTCGTCGCAGCTAGCCCTGCGGTGCGACCACCGTCAGGGCCGCTATCGCCTTTCGCACCGCCCGATGCGACACCGCTCGTCACATCCTTGTAAGCCACCGCATAGGCCGAGAACCGGTCCGTCTCGAACGTGAGCGCCTTCGCCTGCGCGTCGAAAGCGGCGGGAAGCACCTCTGCCTTCCCGTCGTGCACGCGGATCACCTCGTAGCTGCGCTCCTTGGAGTCGTCGGCGTTG
>CAJURX010000018.1 GCA_910589125.1 uncultured Eggerthellaceae bacterium | reverse complement strand
GCGGGCAGCTTCTACGTAGTTTGTGTTGGGCGGCTGGACGCGCGAATTAGGGCAAGACGATATGAGCAGGACGCCACAAAGGAAGCCCCTCCTGCATGCATATCCGCGGATTAGGCCGACAATGTGGGTGTCTGGTTCAACACGCGGCCACGCCGCACTCACGGAAGGGGCTTCTCATGATGAATGCTACCACGTTCGTAGGGCTCGACGTCCACGCCCGGTCGATAAAGGCCGCCGCGCTCAACGTGATGACCGGCGAGGTCGCCAACGCCTCCTTCGGCTACGACCACGCCGCCCTCGCGGATTGGCTGCGGACGCTGGCGCAGCCGGTGAAGTGCGTCTACGAGTCGGGGGTCACCGGGTTCGACCTGCAGAAGAAGCTCTCGGCGCTCGGCGTCGACTGCGTCGTCGGCGCAGTCTCCAAGATGATCAAGCCCGCGGCCGACCGCAGGCGCAAGAACGACCGCAACGACGCGGCGTTCCTCGCGCGCATGCTCTCGGTCGGCAACGTCGTGGAGGTGTGGGTGCCCGACGACGGCTGCGAGGCGGCCCGCGACCTCGCCCGCGCCCTCGAGGACGCCCGCGAGGAGGCGGCCCGCTCCAAGCAGCTGATGTCGAAGTTCCTGCTCAGGCACGGGCACGTGTTCGACGAGCTCACCCCGACGGGGCGGCGCAAGAAGAACTGGACGGCTGCGTACTGGGCGTGGGCGAGGTCCATCACGTTCGCGGAGGAGGCCGACAACGAGGCCTACGCCTACTACGTCGACCGCGTCAAGGCGGCGTGCGAGGAGAAGGCGCGCCTCGAGAAGCTGGTGGCGGCCGAAGCCTCCAAGCCCCGCTGGAAGAGGCGGGTCGACTCGTTGCGCTGCCTCAAGGGGGTCGACGTCGCCACGGCGTCCGACCTCGTGTTCGAGGCCGGCGAGTTCTCCCGGTTCGGGAGCGCGAGGTCGTTCGCGGCGTGGGTCGGGCTCGTCCCCTCCGAGCACTCGAGCGGGGAGAGCGCGCGCAAGGGCGGGATCACCAAGGCGGGCAACGGGCACCTGCGGCGCGCGCTCGTCGAGTCCTCCTGGCACTACCTCGGCTGCTCCGCGCACCCCAAGGAGCTGGCTCCGGGGCAGGCGCCGGACCCGGCGGCGAGGCGGCATGCGGCGAAGGGGGTGAGGAGGCTCGTCGAGAGGCGGGGGGCCCTGCTGGACCGGGGCGTCCAGAAGAACAAGGCCAACGTCGCCACGGCGCGCGAGCTGGCCTGCTGGGCATGGGCGGTCGGCCTCATGGCCGAGGAGGCGTAGCGGGCGTGCGCGCGAGGCCGTGACATAGCGCCATCCCTCCCGCATCGCGGTAAATCCGAGGCCGTTGGGGCGGATTCCAGTCTCTTTTTTTGCGAGCGCCGTCCGGCGCCACCCGCGTCACAAGACTGTCGAACGACGAGACAGCCCCAGCCGTAGCAACGGATTGCCCAGCGCCTCGGCGCCACGGGCGGATATTAAACTGCAAGGACGAGCGTCGGAAAGACACGCCGAGGTCGCCGCGATCGGGTCGAGATAGAGGAAGGGCCTGGCCCCATGATGGGGTCGGGCCCGATTTTGCCTCTTGACAATGTCCTGCTCATATTAAAAAGCCGCCAACCTGAGTTGACGGCTTGATCTCCGTGGTGGAGCGTAGGGGGATCGAACCCCTGACCTCAGGCTTGCAAAGCCCGCGCTCTCCCAGCTGAGCTAACGCCCCACGGTAATAAACGCTCCACCGGCTAACTCGGCTCACGGTGGAGCGTTTATCGCAAAGTAAATGGTGGGCCCGAATGGATTTGAACCAGCGACCTCACGCTTATCAGGCGTGCGCTCTAACCAACTGAGCTACGGGCCCCCAAAAACAGCTTGGCTATCCTACAACAAAGTAACGATAAGGGTCAAGAGAAAACATGGCTTTCATATTTCGCACGCAAATGGCGGTCGTTGTCCTATCATCGGTCGCAGAGGAGGTGCATGCAGATGAAGCCTGATATCGTCCCACTCCGTGTTCTGACGCTGATATTCACCGGACCCATGAATCCGGCTGTGCTCGTGCTCGAGCCCATAGAAGAGCTGAAGGAAGGCTGCTCGCGTGTGCTTCCCATCTGGGTCGGTGCCGTTGAGGCCATGCAGCTCGGTGCTTCCATCGAGCACGCGAAGATGCCGCGTCCCATGACGCATGATCTATTCATCGATGCTCTGACGAATCTGGATGCGTGCGTGGACCACGTGCTGATCGATGGCACCAAGGGTGAGACGTACTTCGCAAAGCTCGTGCTCCGGCAGGGCGGTCGCCTGATATCACTGGATGCGCGGCCCACCGATGCGCTCTCCCTCGCGCTTCGCGAGGATGCACCGTTCATGACAACGGAAGAGGTCTTGTCGAAGGCGTCGTTCCCGTATCTCTTCAAAGAGCCGAAGGATCGAGATGCGGAGTTGGAGGAATTCCGCTCCTTCGTGGCGTCCTTGAATCCTGAGGATTTCTCTTAAGACGGATGACGGGCGCATATGAGCTGCACCCGTCACAAAGCTCATGCTGAGGACTGCATCGTCCGATGCGATCCTCTACTACGTTAGGATGAGGGCGCTATGTTCGCGCGCTTGAGCGCCGTGAGCAAGGGAAGCCCCAGCGCATAGACCACCACAGCTTCGCCGATGCCCGTGGAGATGACGCCGAACAGGTACATGGGCAGATAAGCTCCATCGATCGAGATATCCGTGAACGGGATGGTGTAGAACCCGAGGCCCTGCAGCAAGATGGGCAGATATGCGGGGACGATGAGCGCGTTCGCCGCAACGAAGCAGCCGATGGCGACGGCGGGGCGCTTGCGCAGGCGCCAGCAGAGGACGGCACCGATGAACGTGGCAGCGCTCCCGAACACGACATCCAGCATCCCGAGCGCACCGGTGCCAGAGATCACCATGTTCGCTACATTCGCGATGACGCAGCCGACCGTGAGCCCAGGGATGGCCGCCGGGGTGATGGCTGCCACTACGCACAGCGCCTCTGAGATGCGGAACTGAACGGGCCCCCATGCAAGACCCTGCAGCAACATCATGGTGATGAGCGTTGCCGCGGCATAGAGCGCCGCGATCACGCCAGCTTGTGCGATGTATCGAGTGCGGGGCATCTCTGCCACGCCAAAGAAACTGCTTGCCGTGCCAACCACTTCAGGTCTCCTCCTTCATGACGGAATCAAAATAGCTGCAAGCATACGCCAAAGCGCGCAGCGCGCAAGCGTCGCTTCGGAAATTGACCACGATGGAAGCAAGACCGGCATCTTCGCTGATCCAGGTGGTATGGCCTGTGAAGGTGATGCGGCTCTCCGGTGGCTCTTCTGCGATCTGTCGGTCGATCACGATGTGCTCGAGCAGATGGGGAACGGACGTATCTGCGATCACGCTCGCGAACGCGGGTCCTTTGTCGTTCACGCACGAATGCCGTGCGAGATCCGGGTGGTCGTGCAGGACGCGTCGCGCGATGCGGTCATCGGTGCGCCGTGCATCGGGTGCGACGCGCACGCGTGCGGTCAACTTCCCCGGCTGGATGTGGATATCCTCTATCGTGACGGCTTCCATGGATATGATGATATCCCAAGCGCAGTCTAGGACAACGCCAGCTTCACGAGCCAGATCACGAGTAGATGCGCTGGATAGTAGATGTAGAACAGCCATTTCATCGGACGTCCGCGCCGCCCGTCATAGAGTAGGAGCAAGATGCAGGCCAAGGTGAACCCGATCAGCGCATAGCCCATGTTCGCCACTTCGGCCACCAAGGTGTTCGCGGCCTCGATCGGAAGCCCCAGCATCTTCGTGGCATCAGCGAACCGCTCGAAGCTCATCGTGAAGCCGAGCACGCTCCCGGCATCAGGTCCTTCCAGCCCGCTGATCGTGGCCCCAAGCTCGATCAGCGCGGGGATCAAGGTGGCTGCATAGGGTACGACCATGGTCCGGAAGAGGCCATGCGGATGCTCGCGGAGCAGGTAGAACAGGAGGATCATCAAGGGTCCCAAGAGCCCCCAGTCGCAGAGAAGGCTGACCGCTAGGCCACCTATCAAGATCGCCGCGAAGGTCTTTCGCGAGGCGCAAGCGTCGTGGGCCCAGATGATGGCCAAGCCGATGGCGAGCGTGAAGAAGACATTGCCGGTCCAGCCGAACAGCAGGGTGTAGGGCGCTTGGGAGATCACACCGAATGCGAGCAATCGTCCTAGATAGCGCCTCACGTCAGAGGTGTGGCGGTATCCCTCGACGATCAAGTACGCCATGATGGGGAATGTGATGCCGCCCAGCCAGAAGAGGGCTTCGGTCGCGAATACAGGAAGCTGTCCTGAGAGCGCATGCGCCACATGATTGGCCGTCATCCCGATGATGGCGGCAACCTTGAGCGTTGAAGCGGTGATGCCCGTTTGGATGCGTTGCATGATGTGATTATACGTGCTGGATGCTCTGGGGAGCGGACCTCCGAGCGGGTGCATTTCGCGGGCTGCTCATGGCCTTACCCGCTGAAAGGGGTAGAATAGCGAACACTTTCGCAATGATCCGCACGACAGATCCTCAGGAGATACGCATGAAGCAAGAGAACATCCGCAATGTCGCCATCATCGCGCACGTCGATCATGGCAAGACCACGCTCGTTGACCGCTTGCTTTGGGCGTCGCATGTGTTCCGTGAGAATCAGCAGGTGGAAGAGCGCGTGCTCGACTCGAATGATCAGGAGCGCGAGCGCGGCATCACCATCCTGTCGAAGAACATCTCCATCGCATACAAGGACATCAAGATCAACGTGATCGATACGCCGGGACATGCCGACTTCGGTGGCGAGGTGGAGCGCGTGCTCAACATGGCGGACGGTGCGCTGCTGATCGTGGATGCGTACGAGGGGCCAAAGCCCCAGACGCGCTTCGTGCTCTCGCATGCATTGGAGCGCGGGTTGCGCATCGTCGTGGTGGTGAACAAGATCGACCGTCCCAACGCCGATCCGGAGGGTGCGGTTGACAAGGTGTTCGACCTCATGGTGGAGCTGGGTGCCACGGATGAGCAGCTGGACTTCCCCGTGATCTACGCATCTGCGGTGAACGGCTACGCTCGACGCGAGCCGGGAGATGACAACATGGACATGGTGCCGCTCCTGGACACCATCGTGGAGGAGATCCCTGCGCCTGAGGTGGATGAGGATGCTCCGCTGGCCATGCAGATCTGCACCGTCGACCATAGCAGCTATGAGGGCCGCATCGGGGTCGGGCGCTTGCACAGCGGCGTTCTGCACGAGAAGGAGAACGTGCTGATCGTGAAGCCGGACGGGTCGCAGAGGACCGCGCAGATCCGCAAGGTCTACACCTTCGAGAACCTGGGCAAGGCTGAGGTGACCGCTGCGGTGGCAGGTGACATCGTCGCCGTCATCGGTGTCGAGGATGCCGATATCGGAGATATCGTCACGGATCCGGAGAGCCCTGTCGAGATGGAGCCCATCGCCGTCGAGGAGCCCACGATGGCGGTCGTGTTCGAGGCTTCCAGCTCTCCCTTGGTGGGCCGCGAGGGCGATATCGTGGGCGCGCGCCAGCTCAAGGAGCGCCTCCTGCGCGAGAAGGAGAGCAACATCTCCATGCGCATCAATGAGCTGGAGGACAAGAGCGGCATCGAGGTGGCTGGTCGTGGCGTGCTGCATCTGTCCGTGCTCATGGAGACCATGCGCCGCGAGGGCTTCGAGTTCCAGGTAGGCCGTCCGCGCGTGGTGTACAAGCAGGATGCGGACGGGTCGAAGCTGGAGCCGATCGAGGAAGCCACCATCGACGTGCCGAACGACTATGCGGGCAAGGCCATCGAGGTCATGGGCACCGCAGGCGGCATCATGGAGGATATGGCCTCGGACGAGACCATGACGCATCTCACGTTCCGCATCCCCACGCGAGGGACGATGGGCCTCAAGACGCGCATCCTGAACGCCACCCACGGCGAAGCCATGCTGTTCCATCACTTCCTTGAGTACGGCCCGTATTCAGGCGAGATGTCTGGCCGCAAGAACGGCGGCATGATCGCCATGTCCACCGGCAAGGCCGTGGCGTATGCGCTCGATACGCTGCAAGAGCGCGGGCGGCTGTTCGTGAGCCCGGGCGATGAATGTTACGAGGGCATGATCGTGGGCGAGTCCGCCAAAGAAGGCGACATGGTGGTCAATGTGGAGAAGACGAAGAATCTGGGCAACCAGCGCTCCTCCACTGCCGACAAGGCCATCCAGCTCACGCCGCCGATGACGTTCACGCTGGAAGAGGCGCTGGAATACATCGAGGATGACGAGCTGGTCGAGGTGACGCCGCAGAGCGTGCGCCTGCGCAAGCGCCTGCTCTCCGCCACGGACCGCAAGAAGGCTGCGAAGAAGTAGCGCTCAGCCCCACTGGCCGCGCGTAGGGCAGAGGTCCCCGATGATGCAGTCCGCGCATCGGGGATTCCGCGCCCGGCAGAACTCGCGACCGAAGTGCACCCATTGGTGGTTCACGTAGAGCCAGTCGCTACGTGGGAACACCTTCAAGAGGATATCCTCCACCTTCTGCGGCGTGTTCGCCGAAGGCCCCGCCAGCTTCAAGCGATGGGCGATGCGGTAGACGTGCGTGTCCACGGCGATCCCCTGCGGATCCTTGAACGCCTCGCACATGACGCAGTTCGCGGTCTTGCGCCCGACACCGGGGAGCTTCTGCAGGAGGTCGACATCTGCGGGCACCTCTCCCCCGAACTCCCCCATGACGGTTTGCGCTAGCGCGACGAGGTTCTTCGCCTTGGCGCGGAAGAATCCGAGCGAATGGATGATCTCCTCCACGTCGGCGGCACTTGCCTGGGCCATGGCCTGCGGGGTGGGGAATCGCTCGAACAGCGCAGGCGTCACCTTGTTGACAGCAGCGTCCGTGCACTGTGCCGAGAGCACGACGGCAACGGTCAGCTGGAAGGGCGTCTGGTAGTCGAGTGACGCCTTGCCAGGTCCGTAGTAGTCGAACATGCGCGCTTCGATCTGCGCTGCGCGCTCCCTCTTGGACGCAAGCGATTCCCGGGCCATCGCAGGATCACCGGTCGTCGCTGGTATGCAGTGCGTCTCCCTCAGGTGCCTCTGGAGCATCGGGCGCTTCAGGTGCTGGATCGCTGGCATCCTCTGCCACTTCGAGCAGGGCAGCGGTGTCCATGTAGCGTTGGAATTCGCGTTCGATGATCGCATCGTCGATGGCCAGATGAGCCACGGCTGCCAGCATGCGCAGCGTCACGCCGGAGTTGTCCGGCAGATGCAGGCTGACCACGCGTCGCTCGCGCTCGGCGAGGGCTGCCATGTCACCCACGGCCTGTGCCTTCGCAAGCGCACCCAGGGAAGGTGCCTCGCAGCCCTCAGGCAGGGGCACGTCCTTCAGCTCATCAGCTGAGAGCGTCAAGAACACGCCGCAGTTCGGGCCGCCCTTTTGCAGCTGCCCCGTTGAATGGAGGTAGCGGGGTCCCACCTCAAGGCACGAGACCACGTCGAATTCGCTCGCCACGCGATGGCGAATGGTCTCCAACGCCTCGCGGCGACCTTCTCCTGTGAAGGGCAAGAACGCATTCAGGGCGAAGTAATCGCCCGGCTGAAGCGAGGAGAACAGTGCGGTCAGCGTCTCGTAGAGGTCCTTGCATGCGCTGAACATGGGCGCTTGCCGGACCTCGACCATGCCCATGTCCACATCTTCGGTGAACACCTCCGTGTAGCTGGGCTCAGGGATGCCGTGCGCCAGGTTCTCCAGCACCACTGCCTTGGTGGAGGCCACGTCCGGCTGATCGAAGGGGCAGACCTGCATGAGGTAGCCGCACATGGCGATGGCGTACTCCCACATGACGAAATGCTCGGCCAGCTCCATGACGCTGTCGATCTTGTAGTTCTGACGTGGGATGTTCGGGTCGATGTAGGCGAGCGACATCTCGAAGTTGCGGCTCTCGTCCCAGAGGTCCGTCTTGGTCTGGTACATGATGACGGAGCGGTCCCCCGGGTCCTCCGTGAGCAGCAGCGAATCCACTTCGATGTTCGGCAGGATGCCCTGTCCGTTCTTCCCGAGCGATTCTGCTACGAGCTGCTCGATCCAAAGTCCCAGCACGCGGCCGCGCTTTGGCGTCAGGAAGCTGAACTTGTTGCGCCCTTGCAGGTAGTTGTCATACAGGAACGCCGCCAGGTTGATGGCGGGGTTGTCGATGGCATCCTCAGAGCAGCGCTCCTCTGCCTCGCGCGCGTGGCTCAAGAACTCGTCCAGGTCGATGCCTACGAGCGCGGCGGGCAAGAGGCCGAACACGGTGAGCGCAGAGAAGCGGCCACCGACCTCGGGCAGCCCATGGAACACATGGCGCCAACCCTCGGCTTTCGCCAGCTGATCCAGCTTCGTGCCCGGGTCTGTGATGGCGACGAGATGCTTCACCAGCTCATCGCCCAGCTCGGGTTCGTACTGCGCGCGGATGGCAGCCAGCAGCATGCGCGGCTCGATGGTGCCGCCGCTCTTCGACGAGATGATGAAGAGCGTTTTGCGCGGATCGCACGTGGCGTACAGCTCGCGGATGCGCACGGGTGAATCCGAATCGAGCGTGCGGAAGCGCAGCCTGTTCGTGTCCTGCTTGTTGTACTTGGTGATGGTCATGGGAGCTTGGGTGGAGCCGCCCTGGCCGGTGAGCACGACGGTGTCGATGCCATCCTTGGCAACCTGGTCAGCGAATCGTGCGAGCTCTTGGGTGTCGCAGCGCGGGTTGGATGCCAAGTCGGTCCACCCCATGAAGCTGCGAGCGCATTCTTCGGCCTCTTCCGAGAAGCCATAGAGCGTGGGGTCCTTTTGGAAGATGCGGCTCGCTACGTAATCCTTGACCAGCGTCTTGGCTGAGGGATACAGCTTCTCCATATCTCCAGAGATCATGATCTGCCTGCGTTTCCGCCGTTCGCACACACCGAGGAGGCGGGCGCAAAGCGGCTCATTCGGGGGTATGTATGTGCTTCGGCAATTCTAGCAAAGCTGGCTCTCAGGCGTGGAATGGGCGCGTGGGAGGCACTGCGCCCCGCGATGGCATTGCCAAGGCGTGGGGGGGGGATGTTCATTCGGTGACGGATGGGTGGCGCTCTTGCGAAGGGACGTGCGTGCTGCATACACTACGCGCATCGCAGGTCCCCTTTGAAAGGAGCGCTCATGTCAGCACGGACTCCGATAAAGCGGATCCAATACGCTCTGATCGGGCTGCTCGTTGGCCTCGTGGTCGGCATCGGCGGCGTGCTCATCTTCCAAAGCGCGAGCTCATCAGGTTCCGCGTCCAATGTCCAGCCCTCGGTCGTGTTCGACCGCATCGTGGCGAAGAATGAGCTGGTCAGCGCATCTCAGCAGTACAACATCACGGACAAGTCCACGAAGCCAGCGGAGAAGCTCTTCGACATGTTCGACATCCCCTTCACGGATACGAGCTTCTGGTATCGGTATGTCGGCACCATCAAGGCCGGTGTGGATCTGGAAGCTGCTGACTTCTCTCAAGAGGGCGATGTCATCCGCATCGTGCTGGATCAGCCCTACATCATCTCCAATGCGCCTGATATGGATGCATCCGGCGTGATCGAGGAGAACAACAACCTCTTCGCGAAGATACCCCTTGAGGAAGTGGACAAGTTCCAACGACAATGCATCGAGAAGAGCGAGAGCGGGGCCATCGAGGGCGGTCTCATGGATGAAGCGCGCACGAATGCTGAGCAGGACATCAGGGACATGTTCAACGCGGCTCTCGGCAGCGCCTATGATGTCCAGTTCGAGTGGCGCGAGGCATCCGAGGAGGCTCCGGAGGCATCCGAAGGTCAGTGATCGCCTAGGCGTTGCGCGAGCGCGAGATGATGCTATGCTCCGGACATCACTCGCTCCTCACGAAAGGAACCTCAATGGCGAAGCGGACGTTCTCGGTCTTTGGCGATTCGATCTCCACCTTCGAGGGAGCCACTGACCCGCGCAACCTCATCTACTATGAGGGGGAGATGCGGGATGCCACGGGCGTGCGTGAGGTGACGGACACGTGGTGGATGCAGGTCATCGACCACTTCGATGGAGAGCTGCTTGCGAACGGAGCCTATTCTGGATGCCTTGTGGAGGGTCAGGGGTTCCCGGCGGCCTCATCCATCGAGCGCGCCCAGCAGATCCTTGGTCCGAACGGGGAGCAGCCTGATGTGGTGCTCGTGTTCGCCGGCATCAATGATTACGGGTGGGGTGGTGCGCCAGCGCAGGCGAGCGCCCGGTGTCCGAGGACGCCACCGGCCACGGACCTCTCGCTCTTCCCGGAGCGAGAGCCAGGTGATGCGACGCCTGCTTCGCTCGCGGCGTTCGCTGACGAATATGGGCGCATGGTGGAGAACCTGCGCGAAGTGGCCCCGGATGCGGAGATATGGTGCGTGTCGCTCTTGCCGGGGCGCATAGAGGGCAGCGTGGAGCCGACATTCTGTTGGCAGCTCCGTGGCATCAGCTTGGCGGACTACAACGAGGCCATACGGTCGGCAGCTCAGCACGATGGGTGCCGATCCGTTGATGCTGCGGCGCTCGGATCCGACTACGAGACCACGGATGGCACCCATCCCACGATGCGCGGGATGCAGCAGATCGCAGCCATGGTCATTGCTGCTCTAGAGGATGATCCGAAGCGCGTGACGGCTGACCAGGAGCTGTTCCCGGAGCACTTGCAGAGCGCGCGCATCTGCGAGAAGGACACCTGCGTCGGGTGCTCATTCGCGCGGGGCACGGGTGCGAAGTGGCGGTGCGTGTGCGAACGGCATCTGTGAGGTGCACGGCTCGTTCCGTGAAGAGTTGATGCCCCTCTTGAACTGGCGCTTTCGCGCGCATCCCCATTGTGCGAAAATGCTGCGATACGTCATTTCACGGAAGCGAGTTCTCCACAGATGAAGAAGACATGCGCAAAGTTCGCCACGGCAGCATTCGGTTGCGCGCTCGTGTTCGCTCTCACGGGCTGTGCGGCTGACGAGAACGCAGACACTGAGATACTGCAATCCGATACGGGCCTCACGGGGGGCGTCGCCGCCACCGTGAATGGCACCGAGATCGAAGAGGATAAGGTTACGCGCGCCATCAACAACATGCGCCTCAGCTACAACTATGCCGAGGATGAGGACTGGAAGGAATACCTCAAGGGCCAGAATGCCACGCCGCAGAGCATGCGCGACGAGACGCTCGGGACGTTGATCGACCAAGAGCTGATCCTGCAGTTCGCCGAGCAGCGCGGCGTGACCACGGATGACGAGGAGATCCAGTCGTACGTGGACAAGATGGCCGAGAACTATTCGACGCCTGAGAAGTGGGATGAGGCGCGCAAGGAGGGTGGCTTCGAGACCGAGGACGACTACAAGGAGGCGCTGCGCTTCTCCATCCTCCAGAAGAAGCTGCAAGAGGGCTTCGAGGAAGCTGTCCAGTTGGATGATGCGGGGCTCTTGGCGAAGGCCCAGGAATCCGCCGCGTCCTATTCTGGCGCCAAGCGCTCCAGCCACATCCTCTTCAAGACCGAGGACAAGGAGACCGCGCAGGACGTCCTCAATCGCATCAAGTCTGGTGAACTGGCCTTTGAAGATGCCGTGCAGGAGTATTCCACGGACGAGGGGTCCAAGGCGAATGGTGGCGATGTGGGCTGGGATCGCCTGACCACGTTCGTCACGGAATACACCGATGCGCTCTCTGGCCTGAATGAGGGCGAGGTCACGAAGGATCTCGTCGAGAGCAAGTATGGATGGCACATCATCATGGTGACGGATGTGTTCGAGGCCCCCGAGACCGTTGAGAGCTTGGACCAGATCCCTGCTGAGTTCCAAGAGGAGATCCGCACCACGGCCTCTGAGACGGATTCGCAGACCGCCATGGATGACTGGCTCCTTGAGATGAAGCAGACGAGCGACGTGGTCATCAATCCGATGCCGGAGAACGTCCCCTACGACGTTGACATGAGCGGCGAATATACGCAGGAAGAGATGGATGAGATCAACAAGAAGGCCGATGACGAGCTGGCCGGTAAGGTAGCCGAAGAGGAAGAGACCGTGACCGAAGAGGCTGCTGCGGATGATGCAGCTACCGCTGAAGGCGATGCGGCCGCGGTCGAGGGCGCTGAGACCGCTCCGGCACCTGAGACCACCGAGGTGGAGCCCGAGGCGTCAGAGGGATAGTCTCTCAGCGACATCAGCCCGGAAGCAGCGAAGGGGAGCATGGCCTAGGCCGCGCTCCCCTTCTTCATGTTCGGACTCACTGAAGCCCGTGGTGGCCTTGGCCATGGCGTCGATGCTGCCCTGGGCCTGAGCTGGATGCATCATCTGCTTCGGTTGCATCTGTTGAGCCTTCGGAGTGCTCGTGGGCAGCGCTGCATGCATCTTTGAGCTGATGCATGCTCATGGAGGCGCAATCTTCGAGCGTGTAGGAGCTGTCAGCTTCCATGAGCTCTTGGGCAGCGCGGTAGCGGCCCATGCCCATGCCGGCATGGTGCGCGCTCTCGCGCGTGGCCTCATCGGTGCGGTGGCACTGGGTCTGGCACGGAAGGTTGGCGAGCTGCTGCTGGCTTTGCGTCAGCAATTGGGTCGCCTGGGCTTCGTCATCGCTCACCACGTCCACGGCAACCAATGCATCCTCCGCAGCATAAGCCTTGAATCCCTCGCATGAGAGCACCGCATCCAAGGCATCGTCATAGGGCCTGCCCATGAGCGACGGGCAGCTTTCGAGGAGCGCGCTGCCGTCATCGTTCAAGGGTCTCACATCTACGACGCGCTCGAAGCGATTGATGGAGAACTCGATGGAGGGATTGACGTCCAATCCGACGAAGGCGGTGGGAGATGCGTAGGCGTTGTAGCCAAGGATGCCTGTGCATGCGAGCATGAGGCATGCGGCAATGGCGGGGATCCAGCGCCTTGCGCGTCGAGGGCACCGGCGTGTGGAGACCGCTCGTGCGGAGGCAGCTGCTCGGCTCTCGGGTGCCTGCGAAGCGTCGCTGCCTTCGCTGGCCTGGTTGGCCTGACGGACGGATTCGATGTGAGCGAGCGCGGATGCCTTCGCGCTCTCAGGGGCCTTGAGTGCGTCGAATGATCCGATGATGCGCTGATCGAGGTCATTCATGAGAGAGCGCTCCTTAGCTGAGCCCTTCCGCGGGAGATCCAGGAGTAGACGGTGTTCACAGGTGCGTCCAACATGGATGCTATCTCGGGCGCGGAATAGCCTTCGTAGATGGAGAGGTAGAGGGGCGTGCGGGGCGGGTCGTCCAACGAGCGCATGGCTGCCACTACCTCGCTCGTCGCCGAGCCAGGCTGGGCTGCGGGATCGGCTTGCACGGGCACGGCTTCGGGACCCTCAAGGCCGTCTAGGCTGATGTTCTTGCGCGCCGCGCGCTTCAGCTGATCGCGACAGAGATTCCTGGTCACGGTGATCAGCCATGCCTTGCAGTGCTCGTCATCCTCGAACGTGGTGCTGTCTGCCAAGGCATACTTGAGGAATGCGTCCTGGAACGCATCTTGCCTGTCTGCCGGCTCGCGAAGATGCAGAGAGCAGACGCGCCACACCGTATCGGCATGGCGCTGCATCGTGGTCTCTATGTCCGCCGCATCCCTCAAGCCAGACGCGCGAAGAGGGTCGAGCAAGGGCGGATCTGTGAGCTGATGGCCCTAGCGACCGCCATGATGACCTCCGCCGTATCCGCCATGGTGACCGTACCCAGAGCCAGAGCTAGATCCGGAGGAGCCATAGCCAGAGCCATATCCGTTGGAGCTGCCTGCATCCGAGGTGGATCCAGAGCCGCTTCCGCTGTTGTAACCGTACCCATTGTGGTGAGCATGGCCTGTGTTGTAGCAGTATTCGCCATGGTAGTCGCAGTAGCCATCGCCGTTGTGGTCGACGAAGTTGTCGCAGATGCCGTCATGGTCGCTGTCCACATAGCCGTAGCCGTATGAAGGTGCGGGGGTTGCCTCGGGTTGCGATACCTCAGGCTCCACAGCTTCGGGTTCTGTTGGCTCAGGCGTGGTGGCTTCGGGTGCCTCAGGAGCGGCCGGTTGTGCTGCGGCTTCGAGCGCCTGCTTGCTGATGTCATCCCAGTCTGGGTCCGTGACCGCCTGCATGGTCTTCGCTACTGCAGCGGTGCCGTCGGTGATGATGCGGCTATCTGGCACGGCTTTATATGATGCAGCGAATGCTGCGATGGGCATGGCCACCATGGCTACGGCGATCCCTGCTGCGATGAGCCCCTTCTTCATGACATCCTCTTCCTGTGAGACTGACGATATATGAAGAACACGATCCAGCCCCACGAATCCTTGCAAGAAATCTCGATATTTGCAAGTGATGGACCATGATGAGGGATCGTGGCCGCGGGCGCAGGGGTATGGTTCGGCCTGCAGCAACGGGCGCAGACAAGCTGCGCCCCTACGGTCAACATGCGGGGTGGTTCCGAGTGATGCCTCCCCTGGCATGCAGGCGCAGACAAGCTGCGCCTGCTTACGATCGGTCTGCTGGATGCGACTGAACCGCAACCCTTACGCGTGCGTCTCCGGTGCACCCTTCTTGCGGATAGGGCTGGCGGCGATGGCCAGCAGGAAGAGGATGCAAGCCACCACACCTGAGACAGCTAGCACGATGAAGCCCACAGCGAAGCCGACGTTCTGCATGATGGCTGCGGCGATGAGGAACACCGCAGCGCCTCCCAGATAGAACGCGCCCATGCCCACGGCGTTGATGGCCGTGTAGTCGCGCATGCCGAAGAGCTGCGGGATGAAGAGCGCGGGCAGGATCTGGACGGGTCCGATGAAGGCGCAGAGCACCAGGCCTCCATAGAGCATGGGGTCACCCGCGTTCGCAAGCCACATCACCAGCAGGGCTATGCCTGCGGCGAAGCCCGCGAACACGATGATGGAGGAGATGGATGCCCCCAGCTTCTCGGACACCTTGCCCGACACCAAGCTCACGACAGCCACCAGCAACGCGAAGATGGAGAGCAGCGTGACCACGAAGGACGGATCCAGGTTGCCGGATGCCAGGAAGTTCGATGAATAGGCGGAGAATCCATTGAGCGGGAATGACGCGAACACCATGGCTGCGAAGAACAGGTACAGCGCTGGCGTGCGGAGCGCCTCCTTGAGCGTGATGCCAGCGGGCACCTCGGGAGGCACGGGCGCAGTCGCGGCAGCTTCGGCCTCTGCCAGGTTCGCCTCGCTGAGCGCTTCTTCGGCCTGAGCAGCATTCGGGACAGATGCAGGGCCAGCAAGCTTCGGCATCGGACCGATGAGCACGAGGTTGGAGAAGATGCCCAGCACCAGCACGAGGGCGGCATATCCGAAGATGATGGTGCGATAGTCGAGGACCTGAAGCAGCATGGATTCGATGAATACGAGCCCTGCGATGATGAAGCTCATGACCCCGACCACCACGCCGAATACCGTGGGCGTCCTCTCACCATAGAAGCGAGAGAGCACGCCAGCAGCGGAAGCGTGGGCGCCGATGGCCAGCACGATGCCGTTGATGACGTTGCCGATGTACCACA
>CAJURX010000017.1 GCA_910589125.1 uncultured Eggerthellaceae bacterium | reverse complement strand
GGGTTCAACTAAATTACTCTCGAATCAACAGGAATAAAGAATCAAGAAACCCCAGGTCAAAGCCACAAACCTATTCCCACTCAATAGTCGCCGGCGGCTTGGACGTGATGTCGTACGCCACGCGGTTGATGCCGGGCACCTCCGCCACGATGCGCGAGCTCACGCGCCCCAACAGCTCGCAGGGCAACTTCGCCCAGTCGGCCGTCATCGCGTCTGATGACTCAACAGCGCGCAAGATGATCGGGCGCTGGTAGGTGCGCTCGTCCCCCATCACGCCGACGCTCTTCACGTCGGGCAGCACGGCGAAGTACTGCCACACCGGACGCTCGCCACGCTCCTCGAACTGCGCCTCGTTGTATGCATCCAGCTCTTCGCGCACGATGGCATCTGCACCCTTCAGCATGGTGAGCTTCTCCGGCGTCACCTCGCCGATGATGCGGATGGCCAGCCCCGGCCCCGGGAACGGCTGCCTATGCACGATATGGTCCGGCAACCCGAGCGCCGTCCCCAGCGCCCGCACCTCATCCTTGAAGAAATGGTCCAACGGCTCGATCAGGTCGAAATGCACCCCGTCAGGGAACGGGATCAGATTGTGATGGCTCTTGATGGTGGATGCCTTCCCACCGGTCTTGCGCGCACCGCTCTCGATGATGTCCGGGTAGATGGTCCCCTGCGCCAGATACTGCACCGGACGCCCATCCTCTGCCAGGTCCTCCGCCACCGCGAAGAACTCCTTCCAGAACTGTTCGCCGATGATGCGCCGCTTCGCCTC
Organism: uncultured Eggerthellaceae bacterium; assembly: GCA_910589125.1. Taxonomy (GTDB): domain Bacteria; phylum Actinomycetota; class Coriobacteriia; order Coriobacteriales; family Eggerthellaceae; genus MGBC163016. The sequence goes on along the minus strand of CAJURX010000017.1, from coordinate 17,344 downwards.
AGGATCCGTCACGCCCGCCAACAGGCCCGCATAGCGATCCTCGGCATGCACATGCACGAAATCCACGTCGAACTGCTTCGTGAACACCTCTTCGACTTCCTCGGGCTCATCTTGGCGCAAGAGCCCGTGGTTCACGAACACGCACGTCAACTGGTCGCCGATGGCCTTCGCGCAGAGCGCCGCCACCACGCTCGAATCCACGCCGCCCGAGAGCCCCAAGATCACGCGGCTCTCCCCCACCTGCTCGCGGATGGCAGCCACGGAGTCCTCGATGATGGAATCCATCGTCCACGTTCGCTCCAATCCGCATATCTCGAACAGGAAGTTCGACAGCATCTGATCGCCATAGGGCGTATGCCGCACCTCCGGATGGAACTGCGTGGCATAGAGCCGCCGCTCCGAGCACTCCATGGAAGCCACCGGGCACACGTCGGTGCGCGACGTCACCACGAAGCCCTCCGGCACCTGGCTCACCGCATCGCGATGGCTCATCCACACCGTCTGCTCGCACGGCGTCCCCGCGAAGAGCATGCTCTCCGGGACCTGCGCGCTCCCGCACGCACCATCCAGGCGCTCGAGCGGCGCCGCCCCGTATTCGCCCTTATCCGTGTGGGACACGGTGCCCCCCAGCGTCTTCGCCATGATCTGCTGCCCATAGCAGAAGCCGAGCACCGGCACGCCCAGATCCAGCACTCCAGGATCGATCGAAGGCGCATCCTCCGCATAGACGCTCGCCGGGCCGCCAGACAAGATGATGGCCGCCGGGACCAGCGCGCTCATCTCCTCCGCAGGCATGTCGCACGGCACGATCTCCGAATAGACCCCGAGGTCGCGTACGCGCCGAGCGATCAGCTGACCGTATTGGGCACCGAAATCAACGACGAGGACCAGCTGGCCTGAAGCGGATTGAGCGGTCATGAATAGGATCCTTTCGCGCATGGGTTCATTGGAAGAGATTATAGCGAGTGGATGCCACCCCGAATGGAGTATCTTGGGAGGCGAACGAGGAGGTGCGCATGACAGCAGAGCGTTCCAAGGAGCCGCAGGCCATCGAAGTGCGCGGCGCGCGGGTCCATAATCTCAAGGATATCAGCGTGGACGTGCCCCTGCACCAGCTGGTCGGCATCGCGGGCGTCTCCGGCTCAGGCAAGAGCTCGCTCGCGCTGGGCATCCTCTACGCCGAAGGCAGCCGCCGCTACCTGGAAGCGCTCTCCACTTACACGCGCCGACGCATCAGCCAGACCACGCGCGCCCAGGTCGATGAGGTCCTCCACGTCCCCGCCGCCATCGCCCTGCGCCAACGACCGGGCATCCCCGGCGTCCATTCCACCTTCGGCACCTCCACCGAGCTCTTGAGCTACCTGCGCCTCATGTTCTCACGCCTGGGCAGCCACCTGTGTCCCAACGGCCATCACGTCCCGCCCAGCCTGAGCATCGCCGCGGATAAGCCGCTCACCTGCCCCACCTGCAACGCATGCTTCTACGGCCCCAGTGCAGAGGAGCTCGCCTTCAACGGCGCTGGCGCCTGCCCCACATGCAGCGGCACGGGCGTCGTGCGCGACGTGGACGAGGACACGCTCATCGCAGACGATACGCTCACCCTCGAGGAGGGCGCCGTGGCTCCATGGCGCAACCTCATGTGGTCGCTCATGCCCCAGGTCGCCAAGGAGATGGGCGTTCGCACCGACGTCCCCTACCGCGATCTCACGCCCGAGGAGCAGCAGATCGTGCTGCACGGACCGATGGAGAAGCGGCACATCCTCTACGTCCCCAAGAACAAGGATCACGCCACGGAGCTGGACTTCACCTACTACAGCGCCGTGAACACCGTGAAGAATGCGCTCGCGAAGGTGAAGGACGACAAGGGCCTTGCGCGCATCGCGAAGTTCCTGAAAGAGGGCAGCTGCCCCGACTGCCATGGCACGCGGCTCTCAGCGAAGGCACGTGCGAGCCTGCTCGACGGCAAGAACCTCGCAGATGCCACCGCGCTCACGCTCGATGCGCTCGCACAATGGGCGTCATCCGTGCCATCCAGCCTGCCGAAGGACATGCAGCCGATGGCAGAGGCCATCATCGCGGAGATGCGCGAGCCGATGCAGCGCCTCCAGCAGCTGGGACTGGGGTACCTCAGCCTCGATCGCGCAAGCTCCACGCTCTCGAACGGAGAGCGCCAGCGCGTTCAGCTGGCCCGCGCCGTGCGAAGCCGCACGACGGGCGTCCTCTATGTGCTGGATGAGCCCTCCATCGGGCTGCACCCCTCCAATGTCGATGGGCTCCTCGGCGTGATGGACGACCTGCTGTCTGACGGGAACTCCATCGTCGTGGTGGACCACGACGTGCGCGTGCTGCGCGAAGCGGACCAGGTGATAGAGATCGGCCCCGGCTCGGGCGCGAACGGCGGCCGCGTGATCGCACAGGGCACGGTCTCCCAGATAGAGAAGGACCCGGATTCCCGGATCGGACCCTACCTCTCGGGCAAGCAGCGTGTGCAGGTGCGAGAGCGCGCGAATGAGGTGCATCTCTTCGAGAGCGGCACCCTCACGCTCGAGATCGACCCGATCCACACCGTGAAGGCGCTCTCGGTGGCCATCCCCGAAGAGCGGCTGACCGCCATCACCGGCGTATCCGGATCAGGCAAGACCACGCTCGTCTTGGAGAGCTTGGTACCCGCCCTCGAAGCCGCCTTCGAGGGCCGCAAGCCACCTCGCCACATCAAGCGCCTGGACGCATGCGACATCACGCGCGTCCACCTCATAGACGCATCCCCCATCGGCGCGAACGTGCGCTCCACGATCGCCACGTATTCCGGCGTGCTAGATGACCTCCGGCGCTTGTTCGCCAAGCTCCCCGCAGCGAAGGAGCGCGGTCTCAAGGCGGGTGCCTTCTCATACAACACCGGCAGCCTGCGCTGCCCCACGTGCGACGGCACCGGCCAGATATCCCTTGACGTGCAGTTCCTGCCCGATGTGGATATCCCTTGCCCAGAATGCCAAGGATCGCGCTACGCCGACGTGGCATATCAGGTACGCATGCCCCTCAGCGACGGTGACGAGCTCTCGCTCCCTGAGATGCTCGCGCTCACGATAGATGAGCTGCTCCTGCGCGCAGACAGCATGCCGAAGGTGATGGCGAAGCTGGAGACCCTCTCCGAGATCGGCCTTGGGTACCTCACATTGAATGAGGCGACGCCGGCGCTCTCAGGCGGCGAGGCCCAGCGCCTGAAGCTGGCAGGACAGATGCACAAGCAGCAGACGGGTGCGCTCTTCGTGTTCGACGAACCGACCATCGGACTGCATCCGCACGACGTGGAAGTGCTCTTGGGCGTGCTGCAGCGGCTCGTGGACAAGGGTGCCACTGTCGTGGTCATCGAACATGACCTGGACATGATCGCGAACGCGGACTACGTGATCGACCTGGGACCGGGCGGTGGAGACGCGGGCGGACGCATCGTAGCCGAGGGCACGCCGGAGAGCATCGCCGCGAACCCCGCGAGCGTGACCGGGAAGCACCTGGCGCAGGAGCTGCAGCTGCCACATCACATCCCTATGGCCGCAACGCCGGCCTCTGCCTGCTCGTGCGTGAATCCCTCATAGATCAGCTGGTCGATCAGGTCCTCCCGCGTGAACTCCATGGTGTCCACATACTGAGCAGCCATCTCAGCTGCCTTCACGTTCCAGTCAACGCCCAGCTTGTCCACCGCATACGTCGCATCCTCAGAAGAGTAGCCCTCCGCTTCCAGCACCGCCCTGAGCCCCGCATGCGAATACGGCATCTCGGACATATGCAACTTCGCCGACATGAAGGCGTTCGCCTGCGCCGATGTCTCCGCTTGTGCGCCATCCTCGCCCGCAGGAGCTTGCCCAGCAGCGCTCGCACCATCGACGACAGCACCACCCACAGCGCCCCCGATGGCACCGGCCGGCTCCCCTGCAGCGCCCGACAGATCGCCACCAGCAGTCCCATCAGGCTCCGTCAGCTGACCCTGCACCGCACCTGAGCTGCCATTGCCAGGCACCTGATCATCGGAGCGGCCGCCCGCTTGCATGAGCATGCCCACGCACAGCGCGAACAGCACGAGCGCAAGCCCGCACGCCAACCCCCACGTCCTCCACGTGGGATGGCTGTCTAGGAATCCCTTGACGTTGGCACCGTGCTCAGATAGCAGACCCACTCACACCTCTTCCAGATACATCTCCTGGAGAGTGTGCTTCTCAGATGCGCCGAAGTCAAGTTCCCGCTCCATGTATGCGTCGATAGAGCCGAACACGCCGCGCATCGCCTTCATGGCGGTATCGAAATATGCCATGTGCGCATAGGCATACGCCTCGATGTTCGCGTCCACGCCCTTCGCGATGGACATCGAACGCAGAAAGCCGCTCAAGCGCTCCACCCATCCATCAAGGAAGAGGTTGGTCGCCAGGTAGTCAGCCACGATGACCTCGTGCGGCACCCCCAGCGCGTGCTCGACGAGGATGGCCGCGATGCCGGTGCGGTCCTTGCCCTGCGTGCAATGCCAAAGCGTTGCGCCAGCACCTTCCTCGATCAGGTCGTGCATGAACCGGCGATACACCTCGATCCCCTGCTCGCCCAAGACGGCCTTCGAGTACAGGTCCTTGATGGTGTCGTACGGATGAGCTGCGAACTCGCGCATGAGCTTCGCGTCCTTCGACAGGTTGAGCTTCCCCGCAGCCACGATGGCGTCCTCTGTGAACACCGGCATGTTCACATACTCCACCCCCGCCATCAGCGGCAAGGGGTCAGGCGCGTGCTCCACTTCCGGCGCAGAGCGGAAGTCGACGACATACTCCACATCATGCATCCGGATGAGCTGCTTCATATCCGCCGCCGTTGCCTCACCCAGCGCGCCCGAGCGCAACAGCCGGCGCTTGCGGATGCGCCTGCCATCCGCTGTGGGCATGCCACCAAGATCGCGCGCGTTCTCGACGCCTTTGAGCGCGATGTGCCCGAAGTTCGGGAATCCCGGTACGGGCTTGAGCTTCTCAGGTGCGCATGCACGAGGGGTGGATGCGTTCATAGCCTCACGAACCTTTCCAGTCGATCCATGCAAGTGACCTCCTGATGATACGCAAGGATGCACCCCGCACGCTCCGGTCCGCGACCTGTATCCATCCCGTATACCGCTTGGAGCATGTTGGCGATACCCGTACCCGGGAGCCTCGATTTGCAAAGGACCATCCGAACGTATAAACTTATGAACAAATAATCATATGTTTATACATCGAATCGATTGGAGCGACATGTCCGGATCAGCCTCTGACTCGACCCCCATCATCGAAGAAGCCCAGCATATCCTGAGCCGTACCGCCATGGGCGACTATTCGTTCGGCGAAGAGATGCCCGATGACGAGCTGCTCTATGAGCTGGCTGACCTCTTCAAGGTGTTCGCTGACACCACGCGCATCAAGATCCTGTATGCGCTGATGGAGCGCGAATGCAGCGTCGGGGACATCGCACAGATCATCAATGCCACGCAAAGCGCCGTCTCCCACCAGTTGCGCATCCTCAAGCAGGCGCACCTCGTGAAGTTCAGGCGCGATGGCAAGAACGTCATCTACTCACTGGCCGATGCCCACGTGTACACCATGCTGGCCCAAGGCCTCACGCACATCTGCGAATAGGAGGCACCTCATCATGTGCGATGCTTGCGAATCCCTGCGACCCGACCGCCACGACACCAACGGCAATAGCCCGCACCAGGGGCACGACCACCACGAACACGCCCACGGCTGCGCATGCGACGGCTGCGGACACGACCACGGCGCTGAGGACGCACGCTCTCTCGCACGGTGGCGCAACCGCATCGCGCTCGCGCTCGCGCTCTTCTTCGCCATCCTCATCTGCGAGGGCACTGGGCTCATCGAACGCGTAGCAGGACCGCAGGGGGCGTTGTATGTGGAGTTCGGCCTCTTCCTCATCCCCTACCTCATAGCAGGTTACGACGTGCTGATCCGTGCGGCGAAGAACGTGGCACGGGGTCATGGCTTGGACGAGAACTTCCTCATGAGCGTAGCTACGCTCGGCGCGTTCGCGCTCGTATTCTTCCCGGATTCCGGCCCCCATATGGCCGAAGGCGCGGCTGTCATGCTGTTCTACCAAGTAGGCGAGCTCTTCCAGAGCTATGCAGTGGGCAAGTCGCGCAAGTCCATCTCCGACATGATGGACATCGTTCCCGAATACGCGAACGTGATGCACGATGGTGCGCTCGTGCAGGTCGATCCCGCTGAGATCGCCGTCGGTGATGAGATCATCGTGAAGCCCGGCGAGCGCATACCGCTCGATGGCACCGTGCTCGCAGGCACATCGCAGATGGATACCACCGCGCTCACGGGCGAATCCGTCCCGCGCACTGCCACGCCTGGCTCCGAGGTCATCTCGGGATGCGTCAACCTCACCAATGCGCTGACCATCCGCGTAGACAAGCCCTACGAGGACTCCACCGTCAGCCGCATCTTGGAGCTCGTGGAGAATGCCGCTGACAAGAAGGCACAGACCGAACGATTCATCACCCGATTCGCGCGCTACTACACGCCCATCGTCGTAGGACTGGCAGCGCTCATCGCGCTCCTGCCACCGCTCGTCATCGGTGGTGCGTGGGCGGACTGGGTGCTGCGGGGGCTCACCTTCCTCGTCGTCTCCTGCCCGTGCGCGTTGGTCATCAGCGTTCCGCTCTCATTCTTCGGCGGCATCGGAGGTGCCTCGAAGCTGGGCATCCTCATCAAGGGATCGAACTACCTGGAAGCGCTCTCGCAGGTCGACACCGTGGTATTCGACAAGACGGGCACGCTCACCTCGGGCACCTTCGCGGTGACGGACATCCTGATCGCACCGGATGCGCCCACCATGACGAAGGAGCAGCTCCTGGAGGCAGCGGCAGCAGCCGAGTCATTCTCGAATCATCCCATCGCCCAGTCCATCCTCCGCGCCTGCCCGACACCCCTGGATATGGCCGAGATATCCGATGGGCAAGACCTCTCTGGACGCGGCGTGCGCGTACGCTACCGCGGAAGCGAGGTGCTTGCAGGGAATGGGCGCTTGATGGATGAGAGCGGCATCGCATTCGCCACGCCTCAGGCCGCAGGCACGCAGGTGCACATCTCCATCGACGGGCGATACGTCGGCACCATCATCATCGGAGATGCCATCAAACCCGACGCGCGCGAAGCCATCGAAGCGCTCTACGCAGAAGGCGTGCGCCGCACGGTCATGCTGACAGGCGACCAAGCATCCGTGGCCGACGCAGTTGCCGCCGATCTGGGCATCACGGATGTCCTGGCAGAGCTGCTACCCCAAGACAAGGTGGCACACGTGGAGCAGCTCATCGAACATGACAGCGCAGGCAAGGTGGCTTTCGTGGGAGACGGCATCAACGATGCACCCGTGCTCATGCGCGCGGATGTGGGCATCGCCATGGGAGCCATGGGGAGCGATGCCGCCATCGAGGCCGCCGATGTCGTGCTCATGGACGATCGCCCCACCCAAGTCGCCCGCGCGCTCGCGATCGCGCGCCAGACTATGCGCATCGTCTGGCAGAACATCGTATTCGCGCTCGGCGTGAAGTTCGCCGTGCTCATCCTGGCCGCCTTGGGGATCGCCAACATGTGGCTGGCCGTGTTCGCTGATGTCGGCGTTGCCGTGATCGCCATCCTGAACGCGATGCGCACCATGCGCACACGGGGGATGTAGGCTCAGTCACGAGCGCGAAACCTTTAGTCAACATCTCATAGCAGGCTCATCCAGCTCCTGACCATCTGGCTATGCTTGGCTCCATTAGCAACGCGCGCACCGCGCTGTGCTGCGCAAGACCAAGGAGGCTACGATGAGAAGAGAATGCATCGCCGAGCTGGATGAGCATATCCATCTGACCACATTCCAGCCGAAGGAATACATCAACGAGGCTCCCGCCGGTGGTCCGCTGGTCTCCCTCTACGTGCCCATCAAGCGCACCGAGCGCGAAGGCAGGCGCGACGAATGGGATCGCGTCGAGTTCAAGGACCTCTGCGAAGAAGCGTATCGTCGCCTTGCGGAAGACTACGATGAGCAGGACTACGCTGGCATCAAGCAGAAGCTGGACTACATCCTGGCTCACGAGGACTTGCCGCTATGGGTGGACGCTTCCAAGGGCCTGGCATTCCTCGTCACCGATCAGGATGCCTACGTCATCAACATGAACACGGCACCTGAGGGCACGGTCGTCGTCGGACCGCAATTCTACCTGCTGCCGCTGTTCCGTGATGCCATGTTCGAGATGAGCTACAAGCTCCTGCTGCTCAACACGGACTTCTTCGCCCTGCTGGAGGGAGACTACAACGGCGTGCACTACGTGCCGCTCCCCGATGACGTGAAGGACTTCTTCGCTGAGACGTTCACCACCTTCGATGGTGAGACCACAGCCCTTGACTACTACAGCCTTGAGGGCCACGAGTCACCGTACCATGACCACAAGTCCCGCAAGGAGGTCACGAAGGAGGAAGCTGAGAAGTTCTTCCGCTACGTGAACAAGGTGATGACCGATACGCTCGTGCGCACCAACACCGACCCGCTCATCCTCGTGTCCGCGCCTGAGCACGTGCATATGTTCCGCTCCATCTGCACGTTCGACCACCTCCTCCCCGAGGGGATAGACAAGGACGGCAGGACGCTCTCGGGAACGGACCTGCGCAATGATGCCGTCGCCATCATCGAAGCGCATCGCACGAAGGGCCTCGATAACCTCAAGGAGGACTACGGATACAAGGCCTCGAAGGGGCAAGCCTCCGACAGCATCCCTGACATCGGACTGGCGCTCGTGGAGCGCAAGGTAGACGTGCTGATGCTGGAAGAGGGCAAGGGGCTCCCAGGCACCTTCGACAACACGACTGGTACGGTCACATTCGATGGGTCGAAGGACCCCGTGGATCCCGAGAAGCTCGACCCTGCGAGCCCAGACATCGCTGGCGCGTTCGCGGAGGCAGCCATCCTCCAAGACGCGAAGGTGGTCGTCCTTGCCGCTGACATGATGCCGACCGCAAGCGGGATAGCAGCGACGTTCCGATTCTAGATCGCCCAGACAGGTCGCCCAGAGCGGCCGTGCGAAGGGGCTTGGTCTGAGGACTGGGCCTCTTCGCACGAGCGCACCGTCCAACACCAAGCAGCACACGCGAAGGCCCGGTCACGTGACCGGGCCTTCTCTCTGTCAGAGCTAGCATGAAACAGCGCAAACGAAGAGAGGGCCCGGCACTCTGGCCAGACCCTCTCTTTGAAGCATCAGATGCAGGTGCATCCGCAGCTTCAGCAAAGCACATGAAGCTCTATCTACTTCACGGTCACTGCAGCGCCAGCCTCTTCCAGCTTAGCCTTGATCTCGTCAGCCTTGTCTTGCGGCACGCCCTCGGCAACCGGAGTCGGCACGCCCTCGACAGCCTCCTTGGCCTCCTTCAGGCCCAGGCCGGTGATCTCACGGACGACCTTGATGACAGCGATCTTGTTGTCGCCGAAGCCCTCGAGGACCACGTCGAAGTCGGTCTTGCCACCGTCAGCGGCACCAGCGTCGCCACCAGCAGCAGGAGCAGCAGCAACAGCAACGGGAGCAGCAGCGCTCACGCCGAAGGTCTCCTCGATATCCTTCACCAGCTCAGAAGCCTCGAGCAGGGACATCTCCTTAAGAGCCTCAAGAATCTCTTCACGAGTAACAGCCATTGTTCTTCCTTTCGGTTCGCCAAACCTCATGATCTGGCACATCATCTCCAATTCATGCGGCCATCAGGCCGCCCACACCACAGCCCTTAGGCTGCTTCCTTCTGATCGGCCACAGCGCTGACCACCTGTGCGACCCCGCGGGGCACACCGTTGATGGACGTTGCCAGACCACGAGCCACGCCGCTGATCGCGCCTGCGATCTGCGCCATGAGCACCTCGCGAGACGGAAGGGAAGCGATGGCCTCCACCTCTGCCGCACTGACCGCAGCGCCCTCCATGAGGCCGCCCTTGATCACGAGGTTCTCGTTCTGCTTGGCGAACTCCTTCACCGCCTTCGCAGACGCGGCAACATCGTTGCCTGCGAACACGAATGCAGACGGACCTGCCAGCAGATCGTCGAGCGTCGGCAGATCCTGCTGCGAGAGCGCCAGGTGCATGATGGTGTTCTTGTACACCTTCATGTGACCGTCAGCCTCGCGGATGTTGCGGCGAAGCTGCTGGATCTCCTTCACGGTCAGACCGCGATAGTCCACGACCCACACTGCACCGCTCGCCTCAAGATCAGCCTTGATGCTCTCGAGCATCTCTTGATTCTGTGCGTTCGGCATATGCTTTTACACCTCCTCTGCATGCAAGAGCGTTCTGCCGAGTCTTGACAGGCCTTCATGAGAACGGCCCCCGCACACGATGGCGGAGGCCGACAGATTCATGTCGCACAACCACCTCGGCTGGCCGCTTTCGCGATTAAACCCTCATCGGGTGCCGGCTGTCTTAAGCAGCAGAACTGGTCTTTCGTTAGCACTGTCCCTGAGGACAGCCTGTATATGATACTCGAGTCTCGATCCCTGTCAATGGCACGAACGTGCATGATGTGCGCTGTGAGTCAAAGCGATACGTGCAGCACTCACCGAAGCATCGGATGGGCGGCATCGAAGGGTCCACAGGACACCCCCGAGCGCCGCCCCATCGCCTTCGCCCTATGCAGCAGCTTCCTGGACAGCGGCTTGATCCACTGCCTGCTCAGCCACATCAGCCTCGCCGCTCTCCGTCTCAACGGTCATGGTCTGCTTCTCGCCATCAGGCCCGATGATGGAGTAGACCGTGTTCATCCCCTCTGCCTTCAGATAGGTGAACGTGATCTGATCGCCCACGTTGTACTTGAGGATGTTCATCAACCCCGGAAGCGCGAAATCATACAGGACGTCCTCGTCATCGATCACCGCATAGAAGTGCGAGTTGCCGTCGATGACCGCCTGCGCGACCGCCGTGATGGTGCCGGTCTTCTCCTCTACATCGGTGAGGTCCGTCTCGTTCGTGAGCACCCCATTCGTTGCCAGCAGCGTCTCATATGCGGTCTGCGTATCGGCGACCGTGTCACCTACCGCCACGTTCTGATAGCGCTGGATGTCGATCATCGCGAACTTCTTCGGGAGCGCCGTCGCATCCTTGAGCGCCATGAAGTAGGTGGGCTGGTTCGCCACATTGATGAGGAGCGGGAAGCTGGCCGTGTAGCGCAGGTTCTGGACCTGACCCTCAGCTGAATTCATCGCTGATGCCTCGGTAGCGCCCGACACGCTATAGAAGTGCGACTCCGCCGTGCGCTGGTTCACCAGCACGAATCCGATGATGGAATTGTCAGCGGTGGCAGACGTCACGCCCGTATACACCCAGACGTCGTCATCCTTCGCGATGTAGTTGTATCCCGTCGTGCCATCGGTGCCAGGCGTAGTGCGCACGACACCCTCCTGCCCCAGGAACGAATTGAGCCAGCCATTGTTATACGAGCCATACCAGTTGTACTGCTCGATCAGCAGCTCGGCCGGGAACACGCGGTCCACCCACTGCGGGACCTCTTCGATCCCCATCTCCGTGCATTCGCCGGAAGTCGCATCGCACAGGATGACCTTGTCGATGGTATAGCCACCGAACAGGCCGATCGTGAACGTGCGCACCGGGCAGATCCACCATGCATGTCCCTCATCATCTATCTCGAAGGACAGCTCGTCGAAGATGTAGAAGGGATACTTGAGCTGCACGTAGCGATCGATGTTGCGCGCCAGGGGCTCGCTCTGCGAATAGTAGATCGGGTTGTCCTCAAGGCGAACGATCTCTGCATCCTGCGTGGTCATGTTCACCAGAGAATACGCCGGGATGCCGCCGTCACGGTTCGTGAACCACTTGAACAGGTCAGCATATCCCAGCGGACTCACGCGCACCGGCGTGCCCTGGAAGTTGATCTGGCTGTAGAGCGTGGATATCTCGAACTGGCTCACGTACTCCGGGATGGAGCCCATCTCGCGGTCGCCGATCTGGATGGCAGACTCCCGATCGATGACAGGGATCTGGTTGTAGTCCACCTCATGGATGTCCTGCGCGAAATCGAGCGTGTCCGTCTTGAGCACATTGCTGTACTTCTCTGCGTTGCCCGGGATGATGGCGTTGGAGAACAGCGCACCCAGAAGCCCGATGACGATCACCGCTACCGGGATGGCGAAGAGCACCGTGAAGCGCTTCTCCTTGCTGGGGCTCTTCTCGAACTTGCCGGCACCCGTCTTGTAGCTCTGGCGGCGATAGTAGAAGAACAGGGCCAGCACGAGGCAGACCACGCCGATGATCATCCAGAGGTCAGTAGAATTCAGGCTGATGGGCGGATGGAACCACCAATAGGCGGCTGCGATCAGCAGCAGCGCCACGACGGCCAGCACGACCCAGCCGACCTTGCTCTTCGGACCATGCATGTCCTCCAAGAAGGAGAGGTCGATATGCGGAACGTTGTCCTTGCCGCCACCTTTGCCACCAGCGCCGCCTGCTGCGCCCTTCGCGCCACCGGCATCATTGCCAACACCGGCACCCGCGCCAGCGCCGCCTGCGTTGCCACCGATGCCTTCGGTGTCCATGCCAGAATTGCGCAATGCCTCCAAGAGGGAATCAAGACCAGATGCCACAGAGATCTCCTATGTTCGTGAAAGGTTTGGGACATGGTACACCAAAGGCCTCCGATGGAGGCCTTTGTCATGGAACCGTAGGGCAGGTGGATGCGCTCACACCATGGACTTCATGACGTACTGCAAGATGCCACCGTTGGCGAAGTACGCGCCCTCGGTAGGCGTATCGATGCGCACGCGCGCCTGGAACCTTCCTTGCGTGCCATCTGGCCGGATGAACGTGACCTCGGCCTGCGCCGGGTTCGGCAGACCATCCGAGAAGTCGACTGCTTGGATGCTGAACGCCTCATCACCCTTGAGACCATGCGTCTCAGCGCTCTCACCATCCAGGAACTGCAAGGGCAGGATGCCCATGCCGATCAGATTGGAGCGATGGATGCGCTCGAAGCTCTCAGCGATGACCGCGCGCACTCCCAGGAGCTTCGGTCCCTTCGCTGCCCAGTCGCGCGATGACCCGCTCCCGTACATCTTGCCTGCCACTACGATAGCAGGCACGCCCTCGGCCATATAGTGCTCAGCCGTCTCGAACACCGTGGAGATCTCCCCCGTCAGGAGGTCACGCGTCCAGCCGCCCAGCTTGCCCTCGGCAAGCTTGTTCACCAACTTCACGTTGGCGAAGGTGCCGCGCGCCATGACCTCATGGTTGCCACGACGGCTCCCATAGGTATTGAAGTCAGCATCCCTCACGCCGCGCTCGCGCAGATAGCGCGCAGCGGGCATATCAGGAGCGATGGCACCAGCCGGCGAGATATGGTCGGTCGTGATGAAATCGCCCAAGAACAGGAGCACCCGAGCGCCCTCGATGATACCCGGTGCGCTCGCATCGCTCGTCATATCATCGAAGAACGTGGGACGGCGCACATAGGTGGAACCCTGCGCCCAAGCGAATGCCTCAGTGGCATCTGCATCGAGCGCCTGCCACGAGGCGTCCCCCTCATACATCCCTTCGGTGCCCTTCGCGTACAGCTCCGCCGTCACATGCTCACGGACCGCAGCGTCCACCTCAGCCTGGTCGGGCATGATGTCTGCCAGGTACACCGGAGCACCATCCGCATCCACACCGAGCGGCGCCGTCTCTATGTCCGCATCCACGGTACCCAGGATGGCATACGCGATCACGTGCGCAGGTGTGGTCAGATAGTTCTGCGAAACATCTGGAGAGATGCGGCCCTCGAAGTTGCGGTTCCCAGAGAGCACGCTCGCAAGCTCCACCTCATCCGCGATGGCATGCATCGGCTCAGCCAGAGGGCCCGAATTGCCGATGCAGCTCATGCAGCCAAAGCCGCACGTATAGAATCCGATCTGCTGCATGGCCTCCATGCACCCAGCGCGCTCAAGGAGCAGCTCGGTCGCATGGCTGCCCGGAGCCAAGATGGTCTTCACCCACGGCTTCGCACGCAGCCCGCGCTCAGCAGCATGCTTGGCCAAGAGGCCCGCTTGCACCATCATCTCAGGGTCGGTCGCCGTCGTGCAGCTGGTCACGGCTGCGATGGCGATGCTGCCATCGGTCACCTCGCACGCCTCCCCTTGCATCTCGATGGCGTGAGGCGCGCGCTCAAGCCCACGCTCTTCGCATAGCTCGCAGAAGCGCGCATGCACCTGCCCGATATCCATGCGGTCATGCGGGCGCGAAGGACCAGACACGCTTGCGCGAATGCTGGAGAGGTCAAGCTCGATGACCTCAGCATACGCGCGGCCATCGACGCCGTCCGCATTCCAGAAGCCTTGCGCCTTCGCATATGCCTCGACCAGCTGCACCTGCTCATCGGACCTGCCGCACGCGCGCAGGAAATCGAGCGTGCGCTCATCCGCAGGGAACAGCGTGCATGTGCTCCCGTATTCCGGGGTCATGTTGGCTATGGCTGCTCGTTGCTGGGCAGACAGAGAAGCGAGCCCGGGGCCGAAGCACTCGACGAAGCAGCCGACTACGCCCTTTGCGCGCAGCATCTCTGCGAGCGTCAGGGCAACATCCATGGCAGCGACGCCCGGCTGCAGCGCACCCGTCATGCGAATGCCGATCACCGGGGGGACGAGCGTGGTGATGGGCTGACCCAGCGCCGCAGCTTCCGCCTCGATGCCGCCAACGCCCCACCCCAGCACGCCGATGCCGTTAGCGGTGGGCGTATGGGAGTCGGTCCCCACGAGCGTATCGAAATATGCCACCTCATCTTCGCCTGACTGAGACGAATTGACCACATTCGCGAAGCACTCGATGTTCAGCTGGTGGCAGATGCCCTGCTCGGGAGGCACGATGCGCACATTCTCGAACGAGGACTGCGCCCATTTGAAGAACTCATAGCGCTCTTGGTTGCGCTCGAACTCGATGCGCGTGTTCTCTTCGAATGCATCCGGCGTCCCCGCGACGTCGGCGATGACCGAATGGTCGATCACCAGGTCACAGGGGATGTTCGGATTGATGCGCTTCGGGTCTCCCCCGATGCTGGCGAACGCCTCGCGCATCACAGCGAAGTCCACGAACACCGGCACGCCAGTGAGATCCTGGTAGAGGACGCGCGCGGGCATGAACTCCACCTCATCGCCTGCCGCACCAGCCTGAGCCGCCTCGATGATGCGCGTGGCCATCCCTGATGCCGCATCTGCATCATCCACGTTGCGCAGGACGTTCTCGAGCACGACCTTCAACGAGAATGGCAGCTGCTCTGCGCCTGCCACCTGAGCGAGCGGATAGTATGCATACCCTCTTCCGTTGACATCAAGATTCGCTCGAAACATATCAGCCATATCGCACCCCTTACCCTGCGGTCCTCACGATCGATCCTGCATCCGCGCCGCGCGGTCCCCTATGCGAGCTCGCGCACGACAGCGGCGGTGAATTCAGTGCAGCTCGCAGGCTGCTTCGCCTGCCCTTCCGCACGACGGATGTCACCCGTCAAGAACTCACCCTTCGCGTAGACAGCGCGGATCGCTGCACGGACACGGTCGGCGCATGCTTGCTCACCTAGGTGGTCGAGCATCATGGCAGCAGAAAGGATCTCCGCCGTCGGATTCGCCAGATCCTTGCCAGCGATATCCGGCGCAGACCCATGCACCGCCTCGAATACAGCGCATTCGCGCCCGATGTTCGCCCCCGGAGCGATGCCAAGGCCACCGACCAAGCCAGCAGCAAGGTCGCTCGCGATATCTCCGTACAGGTTCGGGAACACGATCACATCGAACTGCGACGGATCCATCACCATGTTCATGCAGAATGCGTCGACGATCTTGTCATCGAAGGCGATGCTCGCATGCTCCTTGGCGACCTCGCGCGACTCGCGCAAGAACAAGCCATCGGAGTGCTTCATGATGTTCGCCTTATGCACCGAAGTCACCTTCTTGCGGCCATGCTTCTCGGCATAGTCGAAGGCGAACTCGACGATGTTGCGCGTTGCGGTCACGGAGATGGGCTTGATGGAGATGCCAGAATCCTGGCGGATGCTCCCCTTGCCCATCTTGTCGATGAATCCGATCAGCTCGCGCGTATCCTCTGCGCCCTCTTCGAACTCGATCCCCGCGTACAGGTCCTCAGTGTTCTCGCGAACCACGATGAGGTCGACATCATCGTAGCGACCACCCGCTCCAGGGATGGACATCACCGGGCGCAGGTTCACATACAGATCGAGCGTCTTCCTAAGGGCCACATTCACGCTGCGGAATCCCGTTCCCACAGGCGTGGTCACGGGACCCTTGATGGCGACCTTGTATTCCTTGATGGCCTCGACGGTCTCCTCCGGCAGCGGTGTGCCGAACTCGTCGATCACTGCCGCACCTGCCTTGGCGATGACCCACTCTATCTGGGCACCGCTTGCTGCGATGACCTCCTGCATGGCAGCAGATGTTTCCAACCCGATCCCATCACCCGGGATCAGGACGACTTCGTGACGCATGGCACACACTCCCTATTTCGCTAGATTCTCTTCGATCTGGGTAGCACGCTTCTTGAGCTGACCCTTGCCATTCTCGGCATCGAACTTCATGCGAGCAGCAAGCTCCTCCTTGACCGAGGGGGCGAGCTTACCCGCGGAGAACTCGATCACGCCGACCAGCATATCCAAGAACTCGAGGTCCCCATGGTAGCACTGGATGCCCTCATCTATCAGCGACCACACCTTCTCCGATCGGTTCTCGGTAGTGGCGCCGAATGCGCAGAGGAAGCGCATGGCTGCCAGGCGCAACGGACCCGAGTCCTCATCGAAGAGCGCCGTCTCTGCGCCGATCAGAGCCTTGTCGCAGGTGCGCGCGTCCAAAGAGACCAGCTCCGTGAGCGCGTCCAGGACCTCCCAGCGCGTCTGCGCCTCGGGGCGGTTCAGCGCATCGATGATATCGCTCATGTAAGGAACGAGCTTCTCCGGATCATCCTTCGAGACCGCGGCGATGACCGCCGCAGACGATTGCCGCTCCCTCCTGGACGAACCTGCCAGATTGGCAACGTGCGCTTCGAGGTCCTTCTTGCTCTTGATGGCTGAAGCTGCAGCTTCCTTCACATCATCACTGCGAGTGCTCATTCGGATTGCTCCTTAGATACGAAAAAGAATGCAGAAATCTCCACAATGTCTACATTATATCGTAGGTTGCTCGGACCACGCAGAGGACGCATCCGAACGGCATCCACGTCGACGGCCGCTCGCGCGCCCTCCATCAGGATGAGCGCCGATCCCTCATCCGCCATCGATATCGAAGGGGAAGCCGAGGCACGCCATCCGAGA
>CAJURX010000016.1 GCA_910589125.1 uncultured Eggerthellaceae bacterium | reverse complement strand
ATCAACTATGCCGGGAACTGCCTGACCAACCAGCACTCCGACATCAACAAGGCTCACGAGATCCTGGCCGATGAGAGCAAGTGCGAGTTCATCCTGGGGATCGACACGGTCATGTGCGATTCCATGAACTACTCGGACATCGTGCTGCCCGACCTGTTCCGCTTCGAGCAGCACTCGCAGATCGCCACCGGCTCTGACTGGGGCTACATCATCACTGGCACCCCAGCCACCTCACCGAAGTTCGAGCGCAAGACCGCCTACGAGATGGCCACCATGATGGCCGACAGATTCGGCGTGAAGGACGCGTTCACCGAGGGCAAGACGGAAGAGGACTGGATCCGCGAGCTGTACGAGAAGTCCCGCGAGGAGGACGACAAGCTCCCCTCATTCGAGGAGATGCGCGAGATGGGCGTCTACACCCGCGCCTATCCGCACACGGTATCCATGGAGAAGTTCCGCAAGGATCCGGTCGCCAACGCGCTCACCACGCCCTCCGGCAAGATCGAGATCTTCTCCGGAAAGCTCCTGGAGGACACCGACGGCTGGAAGCTCACCGAAGGCGACACGCTCAAGGGCATGGACACGCTGCCAGCTGTTCCCGCCTACATCCCCGAGTGGGAGGGCGTGGAGACCACCACCGAGGAGCACCCGCTCATCCTCACGGGATTCCACTACCGCGGGCGCATCCATTCCTCATGGGGCTCCATCCCCGAGCTCAAGGAGGTCAATCCGCAAGAGGCGTGGATCAACCCCGCTGACGCGGAGCCACGCGGCATCAAGCATGGCGACACCGTGCATATCGAGAACGCGCGCGGCAAGGTCGAGATGCTGGCGAAGGTGACGCCCCGCGTCGTACCGGGCACCGTTGCGATCTCGCAGGGCGCATGGTGGGACGGCGACATCAAGAGCGGCAAGGACGGCGTGGACAAGGGCGGCTCCATCAACACCCTCACCACGCAGCGGCCGTCACCCCTGGCCAAGGGCAACCCGCAGCACACCAACATCTGCAACGTCAAGAAAGCATAGCAGCGAGAGGAGGAGAGATAGATGACCCAATACGCATTCCACTTCGATGGCACTCGCTGCACTGGCTGCAAGACATGCGAGATGGCCTGCAAGGATTACAAGGACCTCTCCGTGGGCGTCGCCTTCCGCAAGGTCTACGAGGTGACGCTGGGCGAGACGAAGAAGGCCGATGACGGCACGTTCACCACCACCTGCGTCAGCTATCCGCTGTCCATGGCGTGCAACCACTGCAACGAGGCATCCTGCGTGAAGGTGTGCCCCACCGGCGCCATGCACAAGGATGGCGAGACCGGGTTGGTATCCGTGGATCAGGACAAGTGCATCGGCTGCGGCTACTGCCACATGGCGTGCCCCTACAACGCTCCCAAGGTCGACCGCGAGAAGGGACACTCCGTGAAGTGCGACGGCTGCGCTGAGCGCCTAGCCTCGGGAGAGAAGCCCGTGTGCGTGGAGGCATGCCCGGCGCGCGCTCTGGACTTCGGGACCACCGAGGAGATGGCCGCCAAGGGCGAGCAGGCCAACATCGCGCCCCTGCCCGAGAAGCACTACACCGATCCGAACTTCTACATCAAGCCCTCCGAGGATGCGAAGCCTGCTTCCGATGCCTCGGTGAAGGTCGTGAACCCACTGGAGGTGAAGTAGCATGGAAGCAGCTTTCGCAGAGATGCCCCTTGCCCTGTTCAGCACATTGGCCCCCATGGGCGCTGGCGCATTCTTGATGCTGGCAATCGCGTTCACAGTGGCGAAGCCCGACGCGGATGCGCTGCGCCGCATCGACCGCTTCACGGCCATCCCGGTCGCGCTCGTGGTGGTCGGATTCATCGCTGCATTCTTCCACCTGGCAAGCCCTCTGAACGCATTCGGCGTGTTCGAGGGGACCGGCCGCTCTCCGCTGTCGAATGAGCTGGTGGCTGGCTGCATCTTCGCCGCAGCGATGCTCATCTACTGGATCTGGGCTGTCAGCGGCAAGATGGCTGACGGCGTGCGCATGGGCCTCGCGTGGGTCGTGGCTGCTGTGGGCCTCGTATTCGCGCTGTTCACGGGCGTTGCCTACATGATCGACACCATCCCCTCATGGAATACGATCGCAGGCCCCGTGCAGATGCTCGGCTTCGCGCTGCTCGGCGGTGCCGCGGTGGGGGTGCTGGTGCTCGCGCTCAGCGGTTGCGCTGACCAGCTCAGGTCCGGCTCGCTCAGGACCGCGGTGCTGGCCGTGGTGGCCGCAGGCCTCGTGCTCGGCATCGGAGGATTCGCCGTGCAAGCAACGGCTGCCAGCGGCATGAGCAACCCGCTGGTGAGCGGTGCTGACCTGGTGGCGAGCGCCATGATGGTCATCGCCTGCGGCGTCATCTGCCTGGTGGGCACCGGCGTGTGCGACACGTTCGCCGTGCGCGGCGCGAAGGCGGGTGCCCTGGTGGGCGTGAGCACGGGAGCTGTCGTGCTGGCGCTGGTGGGCATCCTGCTGATGCGCCTGGCGTTCTACACGCTGCAGATATCCGTGGGTCTCAGTATCATGTAGCCTCATCGGCTGCACGCACATCACGCACATGACGCAAGGCGCACTCCACGTGCGCACACGGGCGGGGCAGGAACCCCGCCCGTGCCGCTTCTCCAAGGGAGGGATCACGTGACCGAGGAACGCACGCAGACGCTCGAAGCGATAGCATTCATCGGAGAGACCTTAGGGCCGCTCTTCCTCTATGAGCCCACGCAACCCGAAGTCGCATCTCTCTATGATGAGCTCATGAGCCTCGATGCACGCGAAGCGGCTGTCGAGTGGCCTTTCGCAGACCCCGATGAGGCAGCCCGCGCGCTCAGCCTCATCCAGCGAGCGCCCGTCGCTGATGCGGATGACAGCCTCCTTTGGGAATACCGCCGCTTGTTCGCAGGGCCGGCCGTGAAGGCTGCGCCTCCGTGGGGTTCCGTCTACACCGACCGCGAATGCGTCGTATTCGGAGAGAGCACCCTCGCACTGCGGCAATGGCTGCGCGAGGCGGGCATCACAGCACCACGTGCCGGAAAGGAGCCCGAGGACCATATCGGGCTCATGCTCCTGCTCATGGCCTGGATCGCACGTACGCGCCCTGAGCTCTTGGATGGGTATCTGAGCGAGCATCTGCTGACCTGGGCACCGCACTTCTTGGAGATCGTGCAACGGGAGGCAGAGCACCCCTTCTTCGAGGGGATCGCGCTCCTGACAGCCTCGTCCCTGCAAGGGCTGCAAGAGGCGCTCGACCTGGATGTCGCCATCCCCCGCTTCTATCGCTAGGGATGCACCCCTCGCGCACGCACATGGGAAGGAGGAGCCGTGGATAGCTTGGCGACCGCCCTCAATGAGATCACCCTGGTGCTATTCACCACGCTCGCCCCTGCTGGAGCCGTGGCATATGTGCTCATGGCGCTGCCCCTCATCGCCCGAGGGGATGCCATGGAGCCGGCCGCACGCCAGAAGCTCGACCGATTCCTCTGCGTTCCCATCTTCGTGGCCATGATCGGGCTCATCGCATCAGCCACGCATCTGGGGACCCCCTCCAATGCGCTGTACGTCATCACGGGATTCGGACGCAGCCCTCTCTCCAACGAGGTGGTATGCGGCGCGGTGTCCCTCGGCGCTGCGGGCATCTTCTGGCTCACAGCCTTCTCCGAGGGAATCGCGCACCTGACCGCTCGACGCATCGCGGCTGCCATCATCTCCCTCTTGGGCCTCGGCTTCGTCGCAGCCATCTCGCTCGCGTATGACGCCAGCACCATCATCACCTGGAACACGCCCTACACCCCCATCACCACATGGCTGAACGCCCTCACGGGAGGTCCGCTCCTCGCGCTGCTGGGGCTCAGGCTGGCCCGCTTCTACACGCCAGGGCACGCGCTGGGGCGCGCATTCATCATCATCGCCATCGTCGCGCTCATGGCATCCATCGTGGCCTATGTGCTCTGGGCCTTCCTGCTCCCTGAGCTCGGGAACGCGCTGGCTACGGGAGCCGAGCAAGCGCCGCTCTTCGGTCCCTCCATCGTGCTCTTCGCGCTGCTCGGCGCGAGCGCCATAGCCTTCGGTGCGAAGACGATCACCTGGGAGGGTGAGGCACCCATCAGATTCCCCCTTGCCGCTACGCTGCTCATGCTGGCAGGCATCTTCCTCATGCGCTTCCAGTTCTACATGATCCATCTGACGGTGGGGCTGTAGCGGCCTCTGCCGCGCCTTCGCGCGTGCCCGCCGCCGCAAGCCGAGCGCATTGGTTCTATACTCTCACTCTCAGCAGATGACCGCTACCACTCGGCTCCGGTCAGGCACCTCGCACGGAAAGGCAGCGCCGCATGCACCCCTTCGAGCACTATCTCTACGTCCTGGAATGCGGAGATGGGAGCCTCTACACCGGCTACACCACTGACGTGGCTGCGCGCGTCGCTGCCCACCAGGCGGGCACTGGTGCCAAGTACACGAAGTCACATGCGCCCGTGAGCCTGCTCGCTCAGGCCCGCTTCCATTCCAAAGAGCGTGCCATGAGCGCCGAAGCGCTCTTCAAGCAGCTCCCGCGCGACCGCAAGGATGCACTGCTGGCGAAGGCCGCAGAGCACCCCTTCGAGGATGTGCTATGCCAAGAGCTGCCTGGGTTCGGCATCGACACCGCACACGAGTTCGCATGTCGCAGCCTCTCAGAGAACATAGATGCTGGCTATCAGGCATTCCAAGCGAAGCTGATCCCCTCAGTGAAGGCGAAGTCCATCGTGGGCGTGAGGACGCCTGCGCTCCGACGCATCGCGAAGGAGCTGGCTCGAAGGGACGACGTGCACGCATTCACCAAGGCGCTCCCCCACCGCCTCTTCGAGGAGAACCAACTGCATGCATTCGTCATCGGGTGCGAGCGCGACTACGACGCCGCGATCGAGCTCTACGATGCCTTCCTCCCCTACGTGGACAACTGGGCCACGTGCGACCAGCTTCCCACGAGCGTCTTCGCGAAGCGACCCGCAGACACGCTCGAGCGGGTAGAGGCATGGCTCGCGACGGACCACTGCTACACGATCAGATTCGGGATCGGCATCCTGATGCATCACTTCATGGATGAGCGCTTCGAGCCGCGATTCCTGGAGATGGTCGCCAGAACGCGGATGCCCAACACCGCAGAGCAGCCAGCATCGAAGGATGACATCTACTACGTGGACATGATGCGCGCGTGGTATCTCACCGAGGCCATGGCGAAGCAGGAGCGAGCAGCCCTCCCCTATCTTGAGCGCTCAGGCGAAGATGCGCTCCTGGATGAGTGGACGCGCCGCAAGGCCATCCAGAAATCCGTGGAGAGCCGCCGCATCACCGATGAGATGAAGGACCACCTGCGCGCGTGCAGGTGATGGACGCGACGACGAGCATCTGATGATCGTGCAGGGGGTGCGCTTCACATGCGCCCAGCTCCGTCAGACGACCAACGGATGCAGGCAAGCTGCGCCCCTATGAGCAATCGAGCTCATCTGCGAGCTGCTTCAGGAATAGGCCCACATCGGTGATGATGCCAATGGTCTGAAAGCTCCCCCGGTCCGACAGCTTCGTGACGACAGCAGGATTGATATCCACGCAGACCGTGGTCACTGAGGCAGGGAGCAGGTTACCCGTGGCGATGGAGTGCAGCATCGTCGACATCATGAGGCACGCACCCGCCTCCTGGCACCAGGGGCGCATGGTCTCTTGAGCCTTCATCGTGTCCGTGATGACGTCTGGCAGCGGCCCATCATCACGGATGGAACCAGCCAGCACGTAGGGTGTATCCGTCTCCACCAGAGCATGCATGAGACCGTCGGTGAGCACGCCCTGCTCGACCGCTTGGCGGATACCACCGCAAGCACGGATGCGGTTGATCGCCCGCAGGTGGTGCTCATGCCCACCGGGTACGGGGATGCCCGTTTGCATGTCGATGCCAAGCGAGGTCCCATACAGCGCCGACTCGATGTCATGGGTGGCCACCGCATTGCCGCCGAACAGCACGCTGATGTATCCCGCACGCACGAGCCGCCTCAGATGCTCAGCAGCCCCGGTATGGATCACCGCTGGCCCCACCACGGCGATGATGGCTTGCCCGGATTCGCGCACCTCGCGCAGCAAAGATGCGGCTTGCCTGATGATCTGCGCCTTGGGCTTCTCGCTGCTGGCCGTGGAGTTCATGAACTCGAACTCCTCCTTCTCACGCAGGCGCTCCTGGGATGAGACCCGGATGCCCACCTGACCAACGGCGATGGGGTCGCCCTTGCGCACCTGAGAGATGGGCACGCCCCACGCTCGCTTCGCCTCGACATCAACGCAGATGCCCAAGTCCATCTCAGTACCCCACACGGGATACCACAGACCATCGATGCGCACGAGCGTCTCAAGATTGGTGGTAGCGTAGAAGCCCTCGGGGAACACACCATCGGCGGGCGCTGGCTCTACGCTCACGTTCCCAGGATGAGCAGGCACCACGCCCAGGCCATGCAGCATGCGCAGCATCTCGGTCAGATGATCGCCATCGCGACCGAACACGCGCATGGTCATGGTGGAAGGATTCTCGTTGCCGCGACCGATCTGGAACGACATGACCTCGAATTCGCCTTCCAGCTCCACGATGCCGGACATGATGCGCGAGAGGATGTTGGAATCGACCAGATGCCCTTCAGCCTCGATGTCCTCGTAGACGCGCCGATCGCTGTTCATCGCCATGCTCGCTCCCTCGTTCGGTGATGCGCACGCCCTTGGTTGCGCTCGCTCACTCTAGCGCAGTGCCCTTTGTTATATCTATGTTAAATACCGTACGTTGAAGGTTACATGGATGAAGGGCGATCTGATAGGCTTCGCGCTCACCATCTTTTGGGGATCGAACGCACACTGGAACGAAAGAGGAGCCCACCATGAATGCATACCTGATCGCTGCCAAGGCGAACGCCTTCGAACTCGACCAACACGTCGGCCGCGCCATCGACGCGAGCCAGCCCGAGCACATGGTCGAGGCGTTCGGGTGCGGCGAGGGATGCTATCACAGCGCCAGCGAGCACGCGAACAGCTTCCGCGACAGCATCAAGCACCTCTTCGGCATGAACTAGCTCACCTATAGGAAGGGGCGCACAGGACGTGCGCCCCACGAAGACCACCTGCGTCCTGCATGCACGGCCGAATGCGGCCACATCCGCGCCTTATGCGTCCTGCTCTTTCCACCGCTTCAAATGCGGCAACAACGTAGCCATGAGAGACACAGCCTCTTCACGCGAGATGTTGAGGGCATCAGCCTCCATCTGCGCCGTAGCTTCGATGAATTGGTCCATGTCCACATCTTGAGCGGTGAACTCACCACGCTGATAGCACCATTTGCAGTAGCTCTCGCTCGCGCGGCCATCCGCCTCGGTCCCATGGAGCTCCGCATCCCCGATGGGCATGGAGCAGCACTGGCAGTAATACTCTATGGGCATGTCGAAGAAGCGCTCGAGCGGAACACCGTAGGTGACGCAGATCAGCTTCACCATGTCGATGCCGGGCTGCGTCTCACCCGTTTCCCAACGTGATACAGCCTGCCGAGTGACATACAGGTCGCGCGCCATCTCCTCTTGGGTGAGCTTCTGCTCGGCGCGTATCTGCGCGATCGCATCCTTCATGGCCATGAGAGATCCTTTCATCTGCCTGATCATCGATCCCAGTCTCACGCAAGGAGGGTCCTCTGGCAAGCAACGCTCAGTTGCGCCATGCGGGCCCCTCCACGTTCGCTGGCACCGCCAAGAGGGACCGCGCTCGACAGTGCGAGCCCCTAGGCCGCGTCCTCCTTCGGCATGCGCTCCAAGTGCACGCTCTTCGTG
This sequence comes from uncultured Eggerthellaceae bacterium, assembly GCA_910589125.1. Taxonomy (GTDB): domain Bacteria; phylum Actinomycetota; class Coriobacteriia; order Coriobacteriales; family Eggerthellaceae; genus MGBC163016. The sequence continues at coordinate 15,537 of CAJURX010000016.1, read as the reverse complement.
GTACCCATGGCGGATGCCTCGTAGATCAGCTCTCCATTCTCATAGGTGAAGGTCTTGGTGTCATCTCCTGATGCGAGCATGGCCTTGCTCGTCTGCTCCACATCATTCACCGAATCCCATGTATAGGGATCATGGACGGTCACATCAACCGGCTCTACCACGGTGCCCGCCCAGTAAAGGGACCTCGTCTCCCCACCATCGCTCACCCAATAGATGGTGATCGCATCTCCTTCGATGACCGCCTCCTGTCGACTGTCGGCGGATTCGCTGTTGGTCTGGACCCATTCGCCATCAAGGTTCAAGGGTGCTCCCCTGTTCTCCGCTTGAGCTGCCTGGCTCGATGCCTCGCTTGCTGGTTCGCCTGATGATCGCTCAACATCTCCCCCCGAGCTGCATCCTGCCAGCAGCACAGCAGCAACAGCACCCGCCACTACGATGGTCGCCATCTTCTTCATCTCTTCTCCCCCTTCTCCTCCGTTGCCTTGCTCCGGCAACGCCCGATGATCCTCATGCTTCGATCGTCCCTCCAAATGCGCATGAGGTGCTTCTCCCTCTGGTGCGAAGATACCTCTTGACCTGAGGGTTGCCCCAAAGTTTACACTCCCCACCAAGGAGGTGGTCATCAATGAGGCACTACGGCGTCAAAGAGGTCATGGAGCTCACGGGTGTGAGCAGGGACATGCTCATAGATTACGAGAAGCGAGGGTTGCTGCATCCGCTGCGCACGGGCGAGGTGGCGAACGATCGACGGCTCTACCGCGATGAGGACATCGACGAGCTGGGATGGATCGTCGCATTGCGGGCCTATGACTTCAGCCTTGGTGATATCGGGCGCATCTTGGGAGATGAGGACGCGGATATCCACAGCATCCTGGAAGAGCAGATTGACGTGCTCAGGCGAAAGGAGACCCACGTGCGCAACCTCATCCTCTTCGCGAAGTTCATCGATATCACCGACACGGAGCTCTACACCGGATTGCTCCAAGGCCCTACGGATATCGATGCGTTCGCTGATACCGCACGCGCATCCGAGACGTACCGGATCGGGATCGAGCGCCTGCAAAGCGCCACCGATGAGGACATCGACCGCATGGTAGAGGAGCTCTCCCAGATCGTGCATGACCTGGTGACGCTTGGCGAGGCAGACGGATTCCGAGGGGTCGAACAACAGATCGATCGATACCTCACGTGGTGGGATGAGAACATCGCACCGATGGAGAGGTTGGGCTATCTCGGATTCTGGGCCATCTTCGAGGACGACCCCGTGCTGCCAGCGCTTGCCGAGGGCATCGGAGACGAGCTCACGAGCGCAACCATCCAGATGTCGGCATTCTATGTATATATGAAGCGACTGATACTCGAAGCGCAAGGGCGCATCGAAGAAGTGGCGAAGCTGGCGGATACCGATGTCATAGCCGCCATCGAAGCAGCGCGCATCCTCGCGCGCAACATCTTCGGCAGCCTGCTCGGCAACAGCGACGCTGCGCTCACAGAAGGCACCCGGGAGCTCTGCACATCCACGCTAGGCTACATGCGCAACATCCTGGAGGATGAGGAACTGCGCGGCTACCTCGACCCCAATGGCACGATCAAGCTGGATGACGGCGTGCTTGCGCGGACGCAGAGCATTCTCGAGCTGATGCCAGTGGAAGAGGATGCGGGCTAGAACGAGATGAGGCTGCGGACCTCAGCGCCAAGGGCGTCAGCGATGCGAGACAGGTCGTCTATCCCCACGCCCACGCGTCCGGTCTCGATGCGCCAGATGTGGGATTTGCTGCTCCCCACCATGAGGGCGAGCTTCTCTTGCGAGAGCCCCTGCTCCTCACGGCGAGCGCGTATGGCCTGCCCCAGAGCCAGCCGTTTCTGATTGATATCCATCCATAAAGCCTATGTGCTAGACTTGGGCCTGCGGCTTCATATTTGAAGCCGAAACGTTGCAAAGGGAACGCTCGGAGGTGAAGCCACATGGCCATTGTCTCAGTGATCAAATACGATGGCGATCCTGACGTCTTCGCATGGAAGCACCCCGATGACGAATTGGGCACCTGGACGCAGCTCATCGTGAATGAGTCTCAGCAAGCGATCCTCTTCAAGGGCGGACAAGCGCTTGATGTATTCGAAGCTGGACGACATACCCTGAGCACGAAGAACATCCCTTTCCTCGAACAACTCGTAAATCTGCCTTTCGGTGGAGATTCCCCGTTCAAGGCTGAGGTATGGTTCATCAACAAGGTATTCAACCTTGATGTCAAATGGGGGACCCCTACTCCGATCCAGATACAGGATCCGACATTCGGCATCCTCGTCCCCGTCCGTTCGAACGGACAGTTCGCCTTGCGCATCGACGATCCAAAGATGTTCTTGGTCAAGCTCGTAGGCACGCTTCCCACATTCACGAAACGAGATATCCAGAACTATTTCCGCGGACTCTATATCACGAGAGCAAAAGATGCCATCTCGACGTTCATCTTGGAGAGGGGCATCGACGTCCTCAGCATGAGCATGTATCTAGATGAGCTCTCCCAATTCATTTGCGAGCGCATCGCACCGACCATGGAAGAGTACGGCATCGCATTGCCGAACTTCTATGTCAACGATATCAGCATACCCGAGGACGATCCCGCAGTCGTACGCCTTCGCAACGCACTCGCAAAGAAGGCCGAGATGGACATCATCGGATACACCTACGTGCAAGAACGCTCCTTCGACACCTTGGAAGGAGCTGCAACGAACGAAGGGTCGATGGCGGCCCCTATGATGGGAGCAGGGCTGGGCATGGGAATGGGCTTCGGCATGGGTGCTGGCGTCGGCAATGCCTTCACCGGGATCGCCCAAACTCTGGATACAGGAATCAACCAACGGCCTACCACGATCCCAGGGAAACCCATACCCGCTCCTGGGCAACCTGCGTCAACCCCTGCGCAGTCGGCAGCAGCCTCCGTGCAGGCGGTGCAAGACTTCCTCCAGCAAAGATTCTGCGGCATGTGCGGAACCCAGATGCCCACTGAGTATCGATTCTGCCCACGATGCGGGCATGGCATAGGCGCACAGACGATGACGAGCACCCCCGATGCGGAAAGCATGCCTCAGTCCGGCACCGCTCAGGGAGGCACCTCATGATGAACATCACCTCGAAAGCGCTTCTCGGCATAGGAGCGCTCTGCTTGATCGCAACCATTTGCATCTACTTGCTCATCGTGCCGTTCGCGCTTGCATTCTTCGGTCCTTCCCTTGCAGGGATCACGATAGGGATCTGCATGCTCTTCGCTGGGTTGCTGCTTGCCGCCCAACGCCCTAGGCATAGCGCGCCCCTCTTGTTCCAGGCAAGCGTGACCTCCCTTGCCAGCATCTGTGCCCTTGCGCTGTGCACAACGAGCATCATCTTCCTGGCAGCGCCTTTCGACATGCTCGGCACATTCCTTGCCATCGCACTCCTGATCGCGCTCGCCTTTGCAAGCGGCCTCATCGTGCTCCACGTCGCATCCAAGAAGGCTGCCGAGCAAGACCTTCACGAATGCACTTTGAATACGGCGATGACCGCAAGAGCGGACGAGTTGGATGCGCTCGCTCAACGCAGCACCTCTGAGGAGGTCAGAGCGAAGCTGCAAAGAGCAGCCGATCAGATGAGATTCTCCGACGGAGGATCGATCACCCCGACAGATCACCAGATAGATCATGCGATCAGCAAGATCTCAAGTGTCCTAGATAGGAGAGATGCAAAGCACATGGACGTAGCACTGGAAGAACTAGAGAGGGCGATGAAGGAAAGAGCGGATCAGATACGGCAGCTGAGAAGAGGAGGAATCTGAACATGAAGGAAAAGAAGCTGAAAGGTCAAACGGCGAGCATCGTCGAATTCGTATTCGGCGCGCTATTCGCGCTAGGAGGAGTTGGGATCATAGGAACCAGCCCCCTTCAGGGGTTAGGATATATCGCGTTCGGAGCCTTCCTGATCCTGACGGGAATACAGTGGAGGATGCTGATCAAGGAGTATCGCGCATATATGACGATCCTCTCGAATGACCCAACGGGCTCCATCGCGTCCATCTCACAAGCAACGAATGCCTCGAATAGCACCGCGAAGGAAAATCTGAAGCTCATGATCAAGAAGGGCCTAGCGAAGAACCTCGTCATAGACGAGCAGGGCGGCCGCATCCTGAGGAATCAAGAAGCTACCACAGTCCCGGCACCGACCACTGCCCCCGTGGTCCCCGCCGAGAAGGCAACGGTGACCTGTACGGGATGCGGAGCGAAGAGCGAGATCACGAAGGGAACGACTCAAGAATGCGACCACTGCGGAGCGAGCATCCAAGGATGAGGCTCGCGAACATGAATTGACCACGAACCCAGAAAGGTTGATGACGATGAAGATATCGAATCTAACAGTGGCGCGCTACGGGCTGCTTGGCCTTGCGATAGCACTCTTGCTGCTCGGTTCAGCACTGAGTAGCTGCTCTCAAAAGGATAGCTCCCTCGATAGCTATACGATACCCTCGCCAACCGAGGAGTTCAAAGAGCTGAAATGGCCCACCGACGGCTTGGCACAAATGCTTCCGAAGCCTGAATCCACCTATGGCAAGATCTCCACGGAATCATCCACGCTTTTCTATGCTTACATAGGCGACACGAGCCTCGACCAATACGATGCATATGTGAATGCATGCAAGGCGCAAGGATTCACCGTAGATTATTCGAAGAGCGAGTCGCATTTCGATGCCGAAAATGAGAGCGGCTATGACCTTTCCCTTCGATATGAAGAAGACGAATCATATATGACCGTCAGGCTGAGCGCTCCGCAATCATCTTCAGCATCAAGCTCAGCCAGCACATCGGCACCCGCATCCTCTTCCGCAGCAGCTGAGCAACCAGCTCCCACAGCGGAGGCTGCAGATGCACCCGTCAATGGCATTCGCCCCAGCTTCAAAGAAGCTGTTGACAGCTATGAAGCATTCTTTGACGAGTATTGCGCTTTCATGGAGAAGTACAACGCGAACCCTGATTCGCCAACGCTCATCGCTGAGTACGCAAGATTCATGTCCCAGTACGCCGATACGATGAGCAAGCTATCTGGGCTTGAAAGCGAGAGCCTATCTTCAGAAGAGTCACAATACCTCGCCGATGCCCTTGCGAGGATCAACCAGCAGCTGGCCGAAACGGGAACTGCCCTGTAATCCCATGACACACCCTTCCCTGATGCGCTTTCGACAGCTGTACGCCCACGGTGCTATCATGCCCTCGCTTCACGATATGGGACGAGCGAGGCATGAAGGAGGTGAGGCTGATGGCAGCGAAGAAGCGCACCGCCGCGGACAACGTCGTATGGAAGCAGACGGCGGAAGAGGCGGCCTTGGCCAAGAAGCCACGCTACAACGGCTACGCATGCGGCCATGGCGCACATGGGCCCACGAAGTACGACCGCGCCAGAGCGAAGCGCCAATGGAAGGCGCAGCTGCACCAAGAAGGAGCCTCTCGGGGCTCCTTCCGCTTTCCAGGACCTGCACGACAAGCTGCGCAGGGGCGATCCGCCGCTTGCTATAATCTTCGCCATCTCAGGACGAATACAGATCGAGGCGCGACCATCCATGCATACTGATACCCCCATTACCGTTCGCTATGGCGAGACCGACATGATGGGCGTGGTCTATCACGCGAACTACCTGCTGTACTTCGAGGACGCGCGCATCGACTTCCTGGATGCCGCGGGATTCTCCTACAGCGAACGCATCGAGGCGGCAGGATACATGAGCCCGATCCGCTCTGTGGAGATCGAATATCGCAGCCCACTGCGCTACGGAGAGGCGGGGTTCGTGCGCACGACCGTCGCGAAGAACCAACCCATGCGCACGGTGTACCACCAGCGCGTCTTTCGAGCAGGCGATGACCCCGAGACCGACCATCCGCTCGTGGATGCGCTCGTGACCGTCTGCGTCGTCGAACGCGAGACCTTCAAGCCCGTGAACATCAAGCGCACCTTCCCCGACCTCTTCGCCGTCTATGCGGAAGGCTTGGAGGCTTAGGGCCTCTTCCCCAGCTCTTCAGCGAGCTGAGGCAACAGGGTAGCGAATGTCTGGTCGATGGTATCCTTCTTGAGCTCGCACTCCCAGATCACGTGGACCGTCCAGCCGGCCTCTTCCAGCTCACGGATCTTCCTCTGGTCGCGTTCGACATTCGTCTCGAACTTCACGACCCAATACTCCACATTGCTCTTGGGAATGGGCAGATCGCATTTCGGGCATCTATGCCAAAAGCACCCGTTCACGAAGATCGCGACCTTCTTCCCCGGCCAAGCGATATCTGGCCTGCCTGCCGTCTTCCATTGCAGGCGATATCCGCGAAGCCCTGCCTCCCACAGCTTCTTGCGCACGAGCATCTCGGGCTTGGTGTTCGCTCGCTTGTTGCTCTTCATGACCTTGGTGGTCGCCTCTGAGCTCGACCGTGGCGGACGAGGGACCTTCTGAGGTCGCAGGCTTGCCTCAGCTTTCGCCATCGCAATGCCTCTGTGCGATCACCTTGCCTATGGCATGGGGGATCGGGACCACGAGCGCATTGCCCATGCAGAACGCTCGCTGCCCGTCGGTCATCCCCGTTCTCGTCCATCCCTTCGGAAAGCCCTGCAGCTGATCGAGCTCGTCGGGGACCAAGCGCCTGTAGCGATCGCCTATCTTGACCACGTGCTTGAACCGCGAGGCGCCCGTGCCGCCCTCGCCTGTCAGGATGGTGCGCGAAGGGTTCTCCAGGGAATCCGGGAAGGCCATGCTCCCTTCGGAGTAGCGGTATTTGAAGCCGGTCTTCTTGTCGATCCGCTCTTCGCTCTTGCCGCCCTTCAGGTATCGCCATCTTTCGAGCTTATCCTCGGGGATGTAGAACTCCTCCGGCACCTCTCCTGGAGGGACGATCACATCACCGAGCGTTCCACGCTCACCGTCGTAGGCTTCCAGCACGTTGGCTGTCAGGACCTGGCACGCCTGCATCGCACCCGCATTCAGGAACGGAGACCTCTTGCTGGCTTCGACATTGAACGAATGCGTTGCCTCATAGGGGTCATCAGGGATCCAAAACGAGGAGGGGTCCTTCCGCTCCTGGACGGGGAACGCCGATGCGATCACCCCGTCCTTCACCCTCTCTTCAAGGTCCCATTCCGGAGCATCCAGCTCAGCATAGATGTAAACGCGCTTGCGACGCTGAGGGGCACCGTATTCAGCACTGTTGATCACGCGCCATTCGACCGAGTACCCAAGGTCAGCGAAGCACGCCAGCATGATCGCGAAATCGCGCCCGCGCTGAGATGCAGGGCTCTTCAAGAGGCGGTCGACATTCTCCAGCAGCACATAGCGCGGCCCTTTCAGATGCAGGAACCTATAGATGTCCCACCACAGGACGCCCTTCTTCCCTTCGATGCCACCGGCCTGGGAAAGGGGCCTAGCCACAGAGTAATCCTGACAGGGGAATCCGCCCACGACCATATCCACATCCGGGATCTCCACCTTGCCAGCCTCAAGGTCGTCGAGGACGCGGTTGATGTCCTCATTGACGCAGCTGCCTTGGCCGAAGCGCTCCTCATAGCATCGCCAGGCGAACTGCTTGGCATCGCTTCCCGGTGGCTCCCATTGATTCGCCCAAACGGTCTTGAATGGACCCGCCGCATCCCTTTGGAAGGTTGCATCCTCGGTTGCGGCATAGCCATCCAATGCAAGGCGAAAGCCTCCCACGCCGGCAAAGAGCTCGGCGACCCTGATCTGCTGCATGGCACGTTTCTCCTTAGCTACTGTGCCTTCATTGCGTTCGTATTCTATCCGATCGATCGCATTCCATCGGTCCCAGATGACACCCACCCAGCAAGGCGATCCGGATCAGCGGCCGCCGGATTGCTGCTCATCGGAGCAGACGATCCCATGCACGTAGGACCGATTGAGCCAGAAGCTCTGCTTGGTCATGACGCGACCATCTGGGAGCTCATCCCCGTACTTGTCGGGATCCCCGATGACCTCTCCGTCCTCCAACCTGTATCCGCTCCTCGAAGCATGGGGGCGAACATGAGCCACCGACCCCACTTCCCCTGCTTTCGGAAGATCGTTGTGCACCACCGACTTACCACTATCGAGCACGTCAACGGTGAGCTTGACACCCCTCTTGATCGTATCTCGCGTGCGCTCCCAGCACGCACGCACAGGACCATCGATCGCCTCTAGAGGCATCGACCAGAACCGCGCCCCGGCAAGGCGAACGGCATCATCTTCCTTCTTGAACGTCACGAAGAGGAACCTCGTCTCCTCTAGATAGGCTCGGAGCTGCGAATCCTCCCATTCCTGCTCGGCGACCTCCTTGAACTTGAAGGTCTCGAGCGAAAGGGCCTCTTTGAGCGAACCCGTATTCTCCAGCCTCACTGCTCGCACGGAGATGCCCGCTTTCTCGAATTCCTCAGCCTTGCCGCTCCTGACACCGAGCAGGGCATATACGATCTGCGACCACTGACCCTTCTTGCCCGTATAGGGAATCTGGAGCAGCTCGCAGAGCTCTCTGTCGCTTCGGCCCACATGCGCACGGACCCTCGCGAGGATGTATTCGTCCAAGGTCTCGGACCCGAGCTGGCCGACGTCCTTGATGATGGGCTCAGCGTCATCCCCTTCACCGAGGATATGCTTCTTGAAGATGTAGGTCATGTAGCTCTTCTTGAAACAGAATGCGCGGCGCTTCGCGGGTACGTGAGGAGGGTAGAACTGGTCGACCCACATATCCTTCTCGCGAGCACCTTTGGTGCACGCCCCCAGATATGAGGTCATGCCCTCCGACAGCTCATGGGCTCTTCCCGCCCGCACGTAAGAGGCAATCTTCTCGTAGTCGTCGCGGATGATGCGAATATCCTCATCCGGCGGCGTGAACAGTGCCACATGGCGGATTGCTTGATCGTAGCTCTCCTTGCGCCGATCGCGCTCGTAGAACACCAGCAAGATCAGATTCGCCTTATCCCAAAGATGTGACGTAAAGAGGTCAAGCTCGATCGGGCCGTCCATGGGGATCATGGTTATGACGAGCCGCTCTCCCGGAACCAAGGAACCATCCTTCTTGCGGTCGAGGCAGGTCGTCTTGAGCTCCACCCCCGCCTCAGCGAAATCAGGTTCTGAGCTGCTATTCGCCCCGTACCCGAAGTACCGCTCTTCCAAGAGCGTCCCCAGCCCGCCCTTGTATCGCTTGCTGCCGTAATCACGCGAAGCGCCATCGGGGACGATGCTCAGATCGAGCACGTCACGAAAGGTCATGCCCTCGAGCCGCTTCGCATAGCGCTCGATATCCTCCGGGTCAGCCGGGTCATATCCGTTGTTCTCCATGAGGACCATGAGCACCTTCCCTCCCTGTCTTGAACCGCATGCTTCATGTGCAGCCCTGACGCACCTGACGGGGTCCCCGATGGCCAGGATCAAGATCCCGCAGATGCAGCATCACGAGCTTGAGCGATCTTTGCCAGCACAGCTCATTCCAAGCTCCATTTGCCATGATCCTGCTAGTCTGACAGAAAGCAACGCTTTACGACTCGAAGGAGACCATCATGGAGAGCAAGGCGATCCATCGCTGCTTGCATGTGCTCGATCTGGACAAGTCCCTTACCTTCTATGAGCGAGCACTGGGCATGAAGGAGATCCGTCGCATGGGTCCCGAGGATGGATCTTGGGTCAACGCATTCATTGGCAGTGGAGGGTCGGGATTCCAGCTAGAGCTCACATGGAATCGTGGGCGCATCGAGCCTTACGATAATGGAGGTCGCGACTCGCATATCGCCTTCACGGTGCCCGACTTCGATGCTGCTCACGCGCTGCACGAGCAGATGGGCTGCATCTGCCATGAGAACGAGGCGATGGGGCTGTACTTCATCGAGGACCCCGATGGATGCTGGATCGAGATACTGCCCGAGAAGGATGAGTTCGCCTCTCAGCCGGGCGTTGACGTGCTGGCAGCCATGACGGCACGGAGCAGCGTGCGCACATACTCTGGAGAGCCGGTACCCCAAGCGCTGCTGGATCGCATCGTGCGCGCTGGGCTGCTCTCCGCATCGGGGCGCAGGCGCAGGCCGTGGGAGCTCATCATCGTACGAGACCGCGGAACGTTGAGCGCGCTAGCCGAGTGCCGTGACTCGGGGGCAGCCATGCTGACTGGCGCTGATGCTGCCATCGTGGTGCTGGGCAACCCCGACGTAGCCGATACCTGGATCGAGGATTGCTCCATCGTCATGGCGAACATGCACCTGGAGGCATCGGCATCAGGCGTGGGTAGCTGCTGGATTCAAGGCCGCATGCGTACAGCCGCCGACGGGCGCTCGACCCAGGACTTCGTTGCCAATCTGCTGGACGTTCCTGCTCCCTGGCAGCTCGAAGCCATCCTCTCGCTCGGCATGCCAGAAGGACCTGCTCCCACCCGCACATTCGACAACGAGCTACTAGTCAAGGTGCACGAAGAACGGTTTTGAGCGGTGTGAGGTGATGCCGAGCGGGCGGGGGTGAGACACCTCCCCTATTTCTGCATATGCAGCAAATTCGCGATCACCACGATCGGAAGCGTGACGATCAACAATATAGCGATTCCCAGAGTCAGCAGCACGCGCATGACATGCGCCCCTCTCTCTTCTACTCCTTCTTGCTACGATTCGCCTATAGCTCGAGTCCCCCATCGACCTCTAACTGCCTCGAGCCAAAACTGCAAAGCTGATGACGCTCGCTCTCCCCTTCGCGAATCGCATAACGAGGCCTTGCCGCCCCAGATTAATCCGAGCATGCCTTTGCCGCATCCTCGATGATCGATGCATCGAAGCTCCAACGATAGGCTTACATGCATCTGCATTCTATCGAGCAAGCAAGGCATCCCATGCCCCATACATATCCACCACGAATGACAACGCGTCACCAGCGAGAATGCCACTGCTCCAAAACGCAACAGGGATAGTGGCTATACAATGAATGGCATCGAAAGGAGCTTGAGGTGAAAGGGATAGAGCCATTGACCAGCAGCTCGTCAGCATGCCCTCAGAATACGGTCCCCATGGAGCTTGCTCAGAGTCTGCAAAGCGCCAGTCAACACTTGCAGAGTAAGAACTCCTTGGAGGTCGACTTCTTCGATGATGCTCTCGATGTGCTCGGCTATAAATCAGCGGTCATTCCGAAACATTCGACTTTGTCCAATAAGTCGATAATGATGACCAGCAGCGATAGATCAGGTGAATGATGGACCCACGAGATTCAGACTTCTCGCCTTACTTCGAAAGCCTATCCAAGCAGAAGCGCATATGCCCGAAATGCCATGAGCGTCCAATCATGCTCAAGCATAGCCTCAGTCCTAACGGCGCTTACGAGTCGTGCGAATGCGGCTACATCCAATCCATATCAGCGCCCTCAAAAGCAGCTGAGGTGGAATGGGATGGCAAGACTCCGTGGCGCAAGCCATCTGCAAAAAGACCAGCGAATGCGATCCGATTGGATGCGATCATCACTGATGAGGATCGATGATGGAATACAGGCACGCGTGCACCTCAACAGATGAGTGGAACGCAGAGCACCAAATCATGCTTGACTGCCAGCCAGAATGTCACTGCTCAAAACCGAACTTCCAACCTTTCTCCATCCATGCTCCCGTCTCTTGATCCATTACCACCATCATCGATTCCAGTTGCTGCGCACGGCTCCTTGCTAGGCTTTTGGTAACGCCAGGGTCATCAATCGAAGCCCGGGCATTCTCCAATGCACGCACGAATAGATATATGACATCATCCGAATAAACGGACAGATCTGTGTAGGCTTCAGCTTTCTGGATAGCGGCATCCAGGCGTTCCCAATCCTCCCACGTCGGTGCATCCATAGCCATCGAAACCTCACCCACAGCCGACGAGTTCCCGATGCTGGCAGATGCTGACACCGCAACGTCCTGATCGCTACAGGCACCGAAAAAGCCCAGGGCACCACCAAGCAGGACGATTCCCAGAATCATCGATACCACCATCTGCCCCAACGCTTTCATCGCCCATCCTCAATTCCCATATCCCTATCCCAATGGCTCGATGCTGAAAACCCTACCTGCCTTTTACCTTGAGAACCGTTTTTTGGATTCGACATGAATGCCTTATGCGTCTCATATATTGTGACACCCCTTTGCCCCTCCGAGGAAGCTTGTTTCAAGAAATACGGAGGGGGATTCATTTGAGCGCCAGCCAGGATGCCACTGCTCCAAAACTCCTGCCGATGTGTCGTGGTTTGCATCGTCCGAGGCGTCGGAGATTCGCGCCGTGGGCGCTGGGCAGGGTGAGTACGTCTATTCTCTCCAAGCTAGAGGAAAGCAGTCTTCGGTGAAAGTCAGGTACGCCAAGACGCAACTCAATCTTTGGGCGCACGAGGTGCGAAAGGATGTAACACCGAAATCTGAGGGAGGAACAGGCTGGCTTCAATCAGAAAAAAAGTCATACAATGCTAATCGCAAGAAGGGCATGGGCGACAAGGCTGCGAGACATACTGCATGGCAGCAGGCGACGGGGAATCTTGAGCGCAGTCTTGCCGATTGCGTTTCCTCGACAGGCAACGGAGCCATATATGTTTCCAGGAACCGCAGATACAATGTGAACAGGTAGGTACGGAGATGACGAAGGCTTTTAATTACATGGAGCGGGGCGGCGAGCTTATCGCCCAAGGAGTGCCAGATGAAGAGGCGGTGCCATACTCGAGAAAGAGAAGGCGGAGGCGGACATTACCGTACTCGATGACGGTGCATGGTTCGGTCTTCTTGATGATATAGCGAATGAGGCTGAGCGCGAATACCAAGAGTCGTTGAGAGCGGGATGATGGGATAGCCTAGAGAATCATTGTGGGATCAACTGAATAAAGAACAACAGCCGTCTCTTCGGAGGCGGCTTTTTTATGCCCAAGAACGGAGGTGGCGCAAGTGCCTCTAATCCAACCCACGCATATTGCGGAGTTTGACTGCCAGTCAGAATGCCACTGCTCCAAAACCATCTGCCATTCTTCCAATCTTTCTCCGGAGTTTGTTTCCCGCGCTTCTCTGCGCGCTTCGGTATACGATTGCCGCTCGCACGGGTGATATGAGACCGTTGTCGCCGCCTTTCGCGATGTTGGAAGTTTCCCTAAGGTGTCGCTTGGGCATGAAAAAAGCCCCGCGTTCGGCGGGGCTTGGTCTCAGTAGTCGCAGTCTGGCTGCCAGTGTGGGTTGTGTGGCTTTCCCACGTCCAGGCTCTCGCGTATGAGGGAGGCAATCTCTTCGTCGCTTCTCGGGTCGGTCGGAGGGTGCGGGAAGTTGTCGCCGAACTTCTCGGCGTATTCGTCCATGAGCTCATACAGCCCGTCCATCAGATCGTTCCTTTCTCGATGGCCTCGATTATATCCTTGAACACCTCGGCTAACTTCGGGAGGTACTGTCTGAGGATGGCGAGGCTTTCCGGGCTGCCTATCTGGGCGCTGCAGAACTCCGCGAAAGCCCCCTTCGCCAGCGCCAGATTCCCGCTGTCCCAATAGCTTTTGCCGTGGCCCCAGCCGCCGTTCACCCTTCCGTCCGTTGCTCTCTCGAATATATCGGAGAGGTCCGCCCTCTGCGCATCCGTGAGCGCCCCGATCTCCTCGGCCACCTCCCGGTACGCGTGGCGCTTCGACGTTGCCGATTTGTACAGCGTGTCCTTCTTGACCGCTGCGGCAATCTCCTTCTTAGCTTGACTGCCAGCCAGAATGTCACTGCTCCAAAACAAGGCATATAATCTACATAGCAAGAAAGTGCTCGAAGAGGCGCGAAAGGCGCTGGGCTTGAGGGCTAACCAGACCAAGTACAAGGATATATTGTTCGAGATATTCGACTGCAGTCCGAAGCTTTTCAAGAGACATCTATCCAGCCCAGGAGAAATCGTCACATGGGCGTTAGACAGGGAAGAGCGGGGAAACCGAACGCTCTGTCAAGGGCACTGGCGGAAAGGTTCTAGGATGCTCACTCTAACACCGGATGAACTAAAGAATGAGGAGAAGAGAATCGCAGGCCTCTGGCTCCAAGACCCCAAGCGTCCAGACATGGGCGAGTTTATCGAAAGGCACGGCTCGGAGGAATACAGGGCGTATTGTCGCAAGGTAGATGCCCATATCGATGAGATGGAGCGCCAAGGTATCATGGTCGGATAACTCCTTTTCCGCCATCGTGTTTTCCAGCCCGTTTCGGCGGATTTTTGTTGAATTCCGACATCAGCTGACAGCTAAGAAATCTTGGAATCAAGCGCTTATAGAGGCGCTTTTTTCATGCCTGGAATCAGGCATTTTCGCCCTGGTCAGGCGTAAAAAGCTGCCCGTTCGGAAACGTGACGCGACCACGGTTTGACTTCCAGTCAGAATATCACTGCTCCAAAACCATCAAGTCGCAGCTACAGGCAAAGGGTGGCACGGCGGCAGACTTCTCAAGCCTCACCGCAGCAGACCAGCAGGGCATGCTCAGGCGGGCGCTGGACACGCTCAGCGGCACGGCCAAGGCCAAGCGCAGCGCACATGCCGCACCGTTCCGCAAGATAGCCGGGGAGCACACCCGTAAGCAGGACGCCATGGCCACCAACCCGAACTGGAAGCCGAACGATCCGCAATGGGGCAAGAACTGCCAGCGATGCGTGAGCGCCTACGAGGCACGCCTTCGCGGCTACGATGTGACCGCCCTGCCCAGAATCACGGACGGATCCGATAGGCTCCAGTACATGCACGACCCGAAAGGATGGCCGCAGGCGTACAAGGACCCCGACCTCATCAAGTGCGCCAGCAACTCAGGCGTCGGCACCATGGGCAAGGTAGAAGCGAGGATGGCTGCGTGGGGCGATGGCGCCCGTGCCATCGTGAGGGTACAATGGCAGGACAAGTACGGCGGCGGTGGCCACGTGTTCATCGCCGAGCAGGTCAACGGTCGCACCATGTTCATCGACCCGCAGAGCGGAACCATGGACTGCTCCAGCCACTTCGCGCTGGTGAAGAAGAGCCAGACCTTCGTGATGCGCGTGGATGACCGCGAGTTCACCGACCTGGTATTCGAGTGCTGTGAGGAAGCAAGGAAGCGAGCGCAATGCTTGAAGAGGCGAAACGGTACGGCTACGAGACCGCCGAGCGCATCGGCGAGTGGGGCGGTGTGGATGCCTACGTATTCGGCTTCACCGGCGACGATGTGCCAGACAGCGGCCTCCCCACCGTAGGTTTGGCCAGCACCCCCATCAAGGTGGTCAGCGGCATGGATGCCGTCAGAATCATCGACACGCTCATCCCCGACTGATCCGAGCGGACATAGCAAGCGACACGGCCCCGCCAAGTGCGGGGCTTTTTCATGCTCAAGCGACACCTTAGGGAAACTTCGTTTGACTGCCAGTCAGAATGTCACTGCTCCAAAACTGAGCTTTACGCGGCTCGGTTGACCCACACGTTTGACTGCCAGTCAGAATGTCACTGCTCCAAAACGAGTCGATGATGGTAGTGATGGACCAGGAGGTTTGACTGCCAGTCAGAATGTCACTGCTCCAAAACGAGTCGATGATGGTAGTGA
>CAJURX010000015.1 GCA_910589125.1 uncultured Eggerthellaceae bacterium | reverse complement strand
CGTGTATCCCTTGAGCCTCGAGCGCGGGACGAAGCTCTATCGGAAGCGCCGGCATCTGAGCCTTCCCACCGAAGATGACCAGGCGGACATGATGGAGGTGGCCGAGGCGCTCCTCGCAGATGCGGGGTTCGCGCGCTACGAGGTGGCCAGCCATGCGAAGCCAGGATATGAGAGCAAGCACAACACGGCATACTGGCAGGGCGTTCCCTACATCGGGCTCGGGCGCTCAGCCGTCACCATGACGCAGAGCGAGGTGCGACGCATGCGCGTGCGCGATGGGGTGGTGGAAGATGACCTGGATAGGGCTCAGATGGCTGCTGAGGATGCGATGCTCTCGATGCGCATGGCATGCGGGCTCGCACGCGAGCGCGCAGAGGACATGTCCGCGCTCCTGCCCGAGCTCCCTGCCACGCTTACGCGCCTTGCAGAGGTCGGCCTCGTAGCGGAGGACGCGCGCGGGTGGCACCCGACGAAGCGCGGCTGGCTCTTGGGCAACGAGCTTTTCGGCGAACTTCTCGCGCTGGCACCTTGATTGCTGGCACTCCAGGTCTTAGACTGCTAGGAACATATGCTCCATCACACCAGAAGGGCTCTCAGGGAATGCTATCCAGCAGGCGCCAGCAGATACTGTGCGCATTGATAGAGGAATACGTGGCATGCGCATGCCCAGTCGGCTCGCGCACCATCGCCGAGCATCATCACCTGGGCGTGAGCCCTGCGACCATCCGCAATGAGCTCTCCGCCCTTGAGGAAGAGGGCTACATCACGCAGCCCCATACATCCGCAGGCCGCATCCCCACCGATGCCGGATATCGCGAATTCGTCGATGAGCTCCTCAGCTGCCAAGGGCATGAGGACCCCGTCGCGCGCGCCCTGGATGCCGATGCGCTCAGGGAGAGCGCGAGCGCGCTGGATGACCTCATAGAGCGCACGAACGCCGAGCTCGCCCGGCTCACCCAGTGCCTCTCGGTCATCATGGCACCCAAGATGGCCTCAGCGCGCATCCGCCACATCTCGCTGGTATCCCTCTCCGACCATGCAGCGCTCATCGTGCTCGTGACCGAGGACGGCCAGGTGGCGAACGAGCATGCGCTCTTCGCCGACCCCATGCCGACCGATGCGCTCATCACCTTGGAGCAGGTGTTGGATTCGACGCTCGGTGGCTGTCCCATAGAGGACATATCCTCTGCGGTGGCGAAGATGGAGCGCGAGGCGCGCGATGATGCGACGCTCGCCATCATGCATGCGCTCATGCGGGCAGCGGCATCGCTCACGCGCATGCGCACCACCCGCTCGGGGATGAGCACGCTCATGCGCAAGCCTGAATTCCATGAGTCCGAATCCCTGCTGCCGGTCATGGAGGTCCTTGAGGATGACACGATCCTGTTCAAGGCCATCGGCAAGGACGGGGAGGCAGATGGCGACATCCGGATACGCATCGGGCGCGAGAACCACTCGGAGCAGCTCTTTGGCGTGTCGGTGGTCGCAGGTGCCTATGGGCGCGGTGGTGCTCAGGGCATCGTGGCCATCATCGGCCCGACGAGGATGGATTATTCGAAGACCATCGGAGCCGTGCGCGCGGCGCAGGGCATATTGAGAGACGAATGAGAGGCGTGAGGGATGGCAGCTGTCGCTGAGAATGACCTGTACGAGATACTGGGCGTCGCCCGAGATGCCACGGACGCAGAGATCAAGAAGGCGTTCCGCCATAGAGCGCGCGACCTGCACCCGGATGTGAACAAATCCCCCAACGCAGAGGATGAGTTCAAGGAGCTGAACGAGGCCTATGACGTGCTCTCCGATGCCGGGAAGCGCGCGCAGTACGACCGCTTCGGGACGATCCCGGGGGCCGCAGGGTCGGGTCCGGGGTATGTGGACTTCGAGGACATCTTCGGTGGGTTCGGCGGCATGGGGGACATCTTCTCGTCCTTCTTCGGGGGGAGCGCGCGCTCCCAGCAGGTGCGCCGCGATGGTCGCGACATGGGGCTCGGCATCACCGTCAGCTTGAAGGAGGCCGCCGCTGGCCTCAAGCGCGAGATCGTCTACGACAGGCTCGCTCCCTGCGCTGATTGCGAGGGCACGGGCATCGGGGAAGAGGGGTCGGAGGAGACGTGTGCGCGCTGCGGCGGTGCGGGGCGCGTGACCAGCGTGCAGCGCACGCTCTTCGGCGACATGCAGTCATCTGCCGCATGCCCCGATTGCCAGGGCACGGGCAAGGTGGTCCAGGGTGCATGCGAGGAATGCCAAGGCCAGGGACGCGTGCCCGATCGCCAGAAGGTATCCGTGGACATCCCCGCCGGCATCCGCGACGGACAGCAGATGCGCGTGCCCGATCTGGGAGAAGCGGGCATGAGGGGCGCTCAGGCAGGTGACCTCATCGTCACGGTGCGCATCGAGCCCGATGACTTCTTCCAGCGCGAGGGGGATGACCTGCATGTCGTGGTGGAGGTATCCATGGTGCAGGCTGCGCTGGGGGCGCGCATCACCATCGACGGCATCTTGGATGACGAGCGCGTGGAGGTGCGCATCCCTGCGGGCACGCAGACCGGGGATATCGTGAAGGTCAAGGGCCACGGCATGCCCCGTCTGCGCAGCTC
Organism: uncultured Eggerthellaceae bacterium; assembly: GCA_910589125.1. GTDB lineage: Bacteria > Actinomycetota > Coriobacteriia > Coriobacteriales > Eggerthellaceae > MGBC163016. Next base: position 52,490 of record CAJURX010000015.1, on the reverse strand, counting down.
TGCGCGCGGGAACCTCTTCGTGCACACGGATGTGAGGATCCCCAAGAAGCTGAACAAGAAGGAGCGCGCTCTCTTGGAGAAGCTCGCGCTCGAGATGGGGGAGAAGACCGAGGACGTGACCTCGCCCTTGCAGAAGCTCAAGAGCTTCTTGGGGTGAGGATCCCATGTCGCTCCCTCATTTCTTCCTCGCAGATCAGGTCATAGCGCATGAGCAGGCGCCCGTGTTCCCGCTCTCCCTTGCCGAGGAGGACGCGAAGCACGCCCGCGCGCTCCGATTGCATGCAGGGGAGCACATCGCCTGCATAGACAGCGCCTCCGACTACTTCGAATGCGAGATCGTCGAAGCGGGCCGTGCAGGCATCCGCGCGCGCATCGCAGGGCGCTTGGACCGGACGGAGCCGAAGGCGCGCATCACGCTCGTCCAAGGGCTTGCCAAGGGCGACAAGACGGAATCGGTCATCAGGGCAGCAACGGAGCTGGGCGCAGATGAGATCATCATCGCACAGCTCGAGCGGAGCGTATCGCGCCTCACGCCCGAGAAGGTGGCGAAGAGATGCGAGCGCTGGGATGCCATAGCCAAGAGCGCATCCATGCAATCGGGGAGGAGCGATGTGCCGCCGGTGCGCTTCGCACGCGATGTCGAGAGCTTGGCACCCCTCATTGGAGGATGCGATGCTGCCGCCCTCTTCTGGGAGGAGGCGCCCGAGGAGGCGAAGCTCTGCTATGCGCTCGCCCCTGCGCTCCGGATGCAAGAGGAGGGCCGCATCCCGCGCGCATGCGCGATCATCGGCCCTGAAGGGGGCATCAGCGCACGAGAGGTGGAGGTGCTCTCCGCTCTCGAGGGCGTTGCCGTATCAACGCTCGGGCACCGGATCCTGCGCACGGAGACAGCGGGCATCGCTGCCGTGGCGCTCATGGCCCATGAGCTGGGGTGCCTCTAGCTTGGCGCGCACCTACGCAGTGGTGAACCTGGGATGCAAGGTGAACCGCGTCGAATCAGATGCCTTCGAGGGTCAGCTCGCGCGCAGGGGATTCGTCGCGGCGCGCTCGGGATCAGCTGATGTCGTCCTCATCAACACCTGCACGGTGACCTCGGATGCCGAGAAGAAGACCCGGAAGGCCGTCCGCCGCGCATTGCGCGACCATCCTGATGCCCAGGTCATCGTCACGGGCTGCTCGGTCGCCATCGATGCGCAGGCCATCGCGTCCATGGATGAGCGCATCCTCTGCGCCTCCAAGCAGGATATCCCCCGCATCATCGAGCGCATGAGCGCAGAGCGTTCCGATGACAGGACAGCTGCGCGCACGGGCGAGGCCCACGCAGAGCAGCGCGTCCGTCGAGGCGTGAAGATCCAGGACGGCTGCGACAATGCTTGCACGTACTGCATCGTGCATGTCGCACGCGGCCCCTCCCAGAGCGTGCCGGCTGAGAGCATCATCGAACAGTGTGCGCACCTGCTGGATGCAGGCGTGCCCGAGATCATGCTCACGGGGATCAATCTGGGAGCATACGGGCATGGAGGCCTTGACCTCGCAGGGCTCCTCGCCCGGCTCATATCCGAGCTCCCCCTTCGCGAAGATGACGGCAGCTTGAGGGCGCGCCTGCGCCTCTCGAGCATAGAGCCGCAGAACGTGAGCGCCTCCCTCGTGCGCCTCATCGCAGATGCAGAGGGTGCGATCTGCCGCCACCTGCACCTGCCGCTGCAATCCGGCAGCAGCAGGGTGCTGCGCGAGATGGACCGCTCCTATGGAGCTGAGCGCTTCATGGAGGTGGTTGACCTGCTGCGCTCGCACATCCCGAGCATCTCGATCACCACCGACGTCATCGCCGGGTTCCCCGGCGAGACCGAAGGAGACCTCCAGGAGACCATGGATGCGTGCCGCACGGCGCGCTTCTCCAAGCTCCACGTGTTCCCCTATTCGCTGCGAGAGGGGACGCCTGCCGCAGAGCGCGCAGACCAGGTGCCCCCTCAGGTGAAGGAAGCGCGCGCCCGGATGCTGCGCACCCTGTCAGTCGAGCTCAGGAGCGCTGACATCGCCATGCGCGCCGGAACGCGCGAGCTCGCCGTCGTCGAGCGCGCGGGCATCGCCATGACCGAGAGCTATCACGAGGTGAGCGTGCCCGCATCCTGCTCACCCGGCACCATCGTCTCCTATGCGTTCTGAGGCACCGGTCGCGCAAGCGCACCGGGCGTTACCTGCTAGAATTGCACCCATGACCGAACAGACCGACATCACATCCATGACCATCCCAGCAGACGTGCCCATGGCGCTGATCACCGGGCCATCGGATGAGCTGCTGCGCATGGTCCAAGACGCATTCGACGCGACCATCACGGTCCAGGGGGATGAGGTGCGCATCTCCGGCAGCGAAGAGGAGCGGGAAGCGGCGGTGACGCTCTTCACCGAGCTGGCAGCCTCCATCCGCGCAGGTGACGTGCCGGATGCCCGATCCGTGCGAGAAGCGCTCAAGATGCTCACGTGCGCGCATATGAGCCCCAAGGGGCTGCGCGAGGACGTCCTGCTCTCATACCGCGGGCGCTCCATCCGTCCCAAGACCCCCGGGCAGAAGCGCTATGTGGATGCCATCCGCGACAACACCATCACCTTCGGCATCGGCCCGGCGGGCACGGGCAAGACCTACCTTGCCATGGCCATGGCGGTCGCGGCGCTCGAGCGCAAGGAGATATCCCGCATCGTACTGTCACGCCCCATCGTGGAGGCTGGCGAGAACCTGGGCTTCCTGCCGGGCACCCTGACCGAGAAGGTGGACCCCTATATCCGCCCCCTCTACGATGCGCTCTTCGACATGATGGATGCCGAGCGAGCCACGCGCGCCATCGAGCGGGGCGTCATCGAGATCGCGCCGCTCGCATTCATGCGCGGGCGCACGCTGAGCGATTGCTTCATCATCTTGGACGAGGCGCAGAACACCACGCGCGAGCAGATGAAGATGGCCCTCACGCGCTTGGGCGACTCATCGAAGATGATCATCACGGGAGACGTCACCCAAAGCGACCTGCCCTCTGGCGCCGTTGGCTTGGAGAGCGCGCTCAAGGTGCTCGAAGGGATCGACGACATCGCCTTCGTGCGGCTCAAGGGTCGTGATGTCGTGCGCAACTCCCTGGTCTCCCAGATCATCTCCGCCTACGAGGCGGATGCTGAGAGGAGGGCAGCATGGACCCGCTGATCTCAGTGGAGCACGGGGCTGATGTCGTTGACGAGGAGCGCGTCTGCGCTCTCATGCGCTTCGCAGCCATCGCCCTCGACCTTCCCGAGTCGTCAGAGGCATCCATCACCTTCGTAGATGATGCGCAGATGGCAGAGCTCAACGAGGAATATCGCGGCAAGGTAGGGCCGACAGATGTGCTCTCCTTCGAATGCGACAACCTCGATGACGGATTCCCCGCAGGCGCAGGCACCTACGAGGCGGGGGATATCATCGTCGCGACGGACGTGGCTGCGCGCCAAGCGCGCGACCTCGGGCATTCCCTGCAAGAGGAGCTGGATACGCTGCTGGTGCACGGGATGCTGCATCTCGTCGGCTATGACCATATAGAGGATGCGGATGCGGCTGAGATGCAGGCCATGCAGGATGGCATCCTCCAGCGCTTCTGGGCTGAGAGCGAGCGGAGCGCATGATGGATGACGGCAGCGGTCGCGAGGAGCACTACGTCAGGCATGCGGGGGATGCGAGCCGCTTCTCCATGCTGCATGCCTTCGCCTGCGCGCAGGATGGCCTCGCATACGCCATGGCCTCTCAGCGCAACTTCAAGGTGCATGCCGTATTCGCCGCCCTCGCCATCATCTTCGGCTTCGCCTTCCAGATCAGCATCCCCGAATGGCTCGCCATCGTGATCTGCATCATGGCCGTGCTCTCCTTCGAGCTCATCAACACCGCCGTCGAATCGGCGATCGACCTGCTCTCACCCGAATGGGAGCTCCTCGCCAAGCGCGCGAAGGACTGCGCAGCAGCATCGGTCTATGTCGCCGCGCTCGCATCGATCGCGGTCGCAGCCATCATCTTCATCCCCCGCGTGCTCGCGTGCGCGAACATCCTCTGAGAGGGAGGACGCCTATGGACCTCGACGCATATTTCTCAGAGCATCCCGACATGGCCGATGATGCCATGGATGCGCCCGAGGGCTTCCGCTCGGGCTTCGTCGCGCTCGTAGGGCGCCCCAATGCGGGGAAGTCCACGCTCATGAATGCGCTGGTGGGCCAGAAGGTGGCCATCACATCCGCCACGCCGCAGACCACGCGCAGGAACGTGCAAGGCGTGCTCACGCTCCCCACCTGCCAGATGGTGTTCGTCGACACGCCGGGGCTGCACAAGCCGCATGACCTGCTGGGAGAGCATCTGAATGCGTCTGCCTCCTCTGCTCTGCACGATGTCGACGTGGTGGCCATGCTCATCGATTCGACCAAGCCCGTCGGAAGCGGTGATGAATGGGTGGCGGCCCAGGTGGCGAAGAGCGATGCCGCGCGCGTGCTCGTCCTCTCCAAGCGCGACATCGCAACGGATGCGCAGACCGCATCGCAATTCGAGGCGGCCCGCAACCTGGTCGAATGGGATGCGGTGGTGTCGCTCTCAGCCAAGACGGGATACAATGCCAAGGCATTCATAGAGGAGGTCATGGGCTTCCTGCCCGAAGGGCCCCTCTGGTACCCGCGGGACGCGACCTCCAACGTCGGCTTGGAGACCATGATCTCGGAGATCGTGCGCAAGAAGGTCCTTCGGAGCTTCCGGGAAGAGGTCCCGCATTCGGTGGGAGTGAAGGTGGATTCCCTGGAGGAGCGCGCAGGCCTCTTCGTCGCAGAGGCATCCATCTACGTGGAGCGCGCAAGCCAGAAGGCCATGCTGATCGGCGCCAAGGGCGCCAGCGTGAAGCGCATCGGCATGGAGGCGCGCGCTGACCTCGAGGACATGCTCAAGGCGCGTTGGCACCTCGGGCTGCATGTGAAGGTGAAGAAGAACTGGCGCAAGGATGAGACCGAGATCCAGCGCCTTGGATACACGGAATGAGCGGATGGACATGATCTGCCCCAGATGCGGAATGGACAACAGGTCGGGCGCGCGCTTCTGCAATGAGTGCGGGATGCCCTTCGCCCGCGAGGGGGGAGCAGCCCTCACGGGTGCCTTCGCCTGGCAGGATGGCGCGGCTCCCTTGGATGCGACGACAGCCGACCTCCCTGATGCGCAGACCACCCTTCCCAGCGTCACGTCCCTTGACGCGCCTGGGGTCCCAGGCGCCCCCGCATCGCCTGCGGGTCTGCATGAGGCCATCGAGGACACGTTCTACATCGGTGCGATCGATCCCGTCCTTGCGGATAGGGGATCGGCACCTGAGAGCTCCCTTCCCACCGCTCCCTTGCAGTCGGCGGCTCATACGCAAGAGCTGCCCCAGGTCGGCGGCGTCGCGGATACCCAGAGCAAGGCATACAAGGCATCAGACGCGAAGAAGGCTCCGAAGATGCCGCGGAAGGGCCGCGTGGCGAACAAGGGCGTCCTCGCGCTCATCATCGTGGTCGCGGTAGCGCTCATCGGCGCGGGCGTCGCATTCGGCACCTATGCGCTCCAGCTCTGGGGCGGCAAGCAGGTCCCGAACGTGATCGGCCTCAAGGCAGAGGATGCCACCGACAAGCTGGAGGCAGCAGGCTTCACCGTCTCGCAGGTGCTCGTCAAGTCAGATGATGTCGAGGGCATCGTCCTCAAGACCTCACCTGAGCCGGATCGACGCGCTGAGGCGGGCACGGAGGTCATCATCGACGTCTCCTGTGCGCGCACGGTGCCCGACGTCATCGGCAAGTCCCAGGATGAGGCGCTCGCGCTCCTTGCTGAGGAGGGCTTCGAGAACGTCGAGGTCGCGGAGCAGAAGTCGAATGAGGCGCCAGGCACCATCATCGCTGTCAGCCCGGAGGTGGGCGTGCGCTCGAAGGCGCAGTCGAAGATCGCGCTCACCGTTGCCATACCCTACGTCGTCCCTGCGACATCGGGCCTCACCTTCGATGAGGCCAAGGCAGCTCTTGAGGCCGAAGGGTACGTGGTCACGAGCGCCTACGCATATTCCGAGGAGGTGCCCGAAGGGTCGGTGCTCGGAACGGATCCTCCCGAGGGCACGGAGCTCGCGAGCGGATCGGAGGTCTGCATCAACGTGGCGAAGAGCCGTGCCAACGAGGTCGTGGGCCTTGCGCGCGCATGGTTCGAGGGCAGCGCGAACTATCGCATGGGCAAGATATCCTACGAGCTCCAGAGCGTGGACGAGCTTCGCTATGAGGGAGATGACACCTGCGCCTTCACCCTCACCATGAGACCGTATGAGACGCACTCCTGGTTCGGATCGCAGCCCGAGACGCGCTACGGGAACGCCCAGAAGGTCACGGGCACCATGCGCTTCTCCTCATCAGGGCAGCTGGAATCCATGGACCCCGTCCTCGAGCGAGCGTGATCGGTGGCATCTCCCGAGGCGCGCATCCAGGCCCTGGTCCTGAAGAAGGCCAAGCTGGGGGAGGCTGACCTGATCCTGCATCTGATGGCGCAGGATGGAGCTGCCGTCCATGCGGTGGCGAAGGGAGCGCGCAAGCCGAAGAACGCGAGCTCCGCCACGCTCGATGTGCTCAACACCGTTGAGGTCACCATCGTTTCCGGCAAGAGCCTCGACATCGCGAAGGGCTCGCGCCTCATCGAGCATCATGGGACCCTGCTCTCAGACCCTGCTCGCTTCGCATGCGCGAGCGTCATAGCGGAGGTGGCGGAGGCCACCATCCAGAGGGACCTTCCCGCACCCAAGCTCTTCGACATGACGCGCACCGCGCTCGCTGCCATCGCAGAAGCGCCTGAGCCGACGCTCCCGCTCATGATGGCAGGATTCGCATTCAAGCTCACTGCCCTCATGGGCATGCGACCCTCCTTCGCCTTCTGCGCATGCTGCAGCGCGCCTTTGCTCGAGCAGGGCACATGCAGCCGCTTCTCCTATGCGGATGGGGGAGCGGTCTGCCTTGCGTGCGCATCCTCCACCGACACCGTTGGGGTGACCTCTGATGTGCTCGCCCTCTGCCACGTCCTCTTCCGCTCCACATTCGCTGAGATCGCGCGCATGGGAGAGGTGGGGCTCGCCTGGGAGGTCGCGTCGCTCTCGAAGATATGGCTCGCGCGGCAGACCGGCTCGCGCGTGCGGTCGTTCTCCGCATTCAAGTCCATCTGCGGTTGTATGGAAGGAGCATCTGTCATATAATCGTGCGGCTGTGTTCATCACAGCGCGTCCCTTCTTGGCCCGCATGCTCCACCGGCTTGCCTGCCCAGACCGGACGTCACGATACGGACCCGATGGGTCCCAAGCGAACACGGTGGAAGGAAAGGGACATGGCTAACAAGTACAGCATCACCAAGGAAGAGACCGCCAAGCTCATCAAGGAGTACGGCAAGAGCGATCAGGATTCCGGCAGCGCAGAGGTCCAGGTGGCCATCCTGTCAGAGCGCATCCGCAACCTGACCGAGCACCTCAAGACGCACAAAAAGGACAACCACACGCGCCGTGGCCTCATGAAGCTCATCGGCAAGAGGCGTGGCCTTCTGAAGTACATCAAGAACGGCAACATCGATGAGTACCGCGATCTGATCAAGAGGCTCGGGATCCGCGACAACATCTAAGCTTCAACGACAAGGCCCGCGAGAAGCGGGCCTTGTCGAATATGGGGCGCTGATGAGCGCCTCGCAGAGCAGGGAGCCAGCACCACCTGAGGTGATGGGGCTCCCAGAAGAGGGGATGGCGCCATGGGGGCGCACATCCGCAAGAGGAGAAAAGAGAAGAGGACATGGCAAAGATCGTTTCCGAATTCGAACTGTATGGCAAGAGCTACCGGTTCGAGACCGGGGAACTCGCCAAGCAGGCCACAGGAGCGGTGCTCGTCACCTGTGGCGAGACCAGCGTGCTGGTCACCGCAGTGGTATCCAAGCAGCAGCGCGATTACGACTTCTTCCCGCTGACCGTGGATTTCATGGAGAAGATGTATGCGGTCGGCCGCATCCCGGGAGGATATCTCAAGCGAGAGGCCAAGCCGTCGGACAAGGGCACACTGACCGCGCGCATGATCGACCGCCCCATCCGCCCGGGTTTCCCGGACGGCTTCAAGAACGAGGTCCACGTCGTCGCCACCACCTTCGTGGTGGATGGGCAGAACCCGCCTGACACCATCTGCGTGGGCGGTGCCTCGGCGGCACTGCTCGTAGGCGGCGCTCCCTTCGACGGGCCGGCTGCCTGCGTGCGCATCGGACGCAACGTGGAGACCGGCGAATTCATCGTGAACCCCACCTATGAGGAGCAGGAAGCCTCTGACCTGGAGCTCACCATCGCAGGCACCCGCGACTACATCTCCATGGTCGAGGCAGGCGCTGACCAGATCTCCGAGGAGGACATGCTGGCAGCCATGACGTTCGCCCAGGAGGCCATCGCAGCATTCTGCGAGAAGCAGGAGGAGTTCATCGCACGGGCGAACCCCACGCCGCTCGAGTACTCCATCCGCGAGGCTGACCCGGTCATCGCCGAGCGCATCGGGCGCTTCTCCGATGAGATGGAAGCTGCGCTCGCATGCCCCGAGAAGGCCGAGAGGCTCGCGCGCGTGGAGGAGCTGAAGGCGCGCATCACCGCCGATGAGTTCACGCAAGAGGAGCAGGCAGCATGGGGCTCCGACATCGCGGCAGCATGCAAGAAGCTGGAGAAGGCTGCCATGCGCAAGATGATCATCCAGAAGGGTGAGCGCGTCGATGGGCGCACCCCTGAGGAGATCCGTCCGCTGCACATCGTGCCGGGCTACCTTCCGCGCGTGCACGGGTCGGGCCTCTTCCAGCGCGGCCAGACCCAAGCGCTCTCCGTCTGCACCCTCGGCATGCTGAACGAGTGGCAGCGCCTGGACACCATCGATCCGGCTGAGGGCAAGCGCTACATGCACCAGTACAACTTCCCGCCGTATTCCACCGGCGAGACGGGGCGGATGGGCGCACCCAAGCGCCGCGAGATCGGCCACGGAGCGCTCGCCGAGCGCGCGCTCTTGCCCGTGCTCCCCTCTGAGGACGAGTTCCCCTACGCCATCCGCGTCGTATCCGAGATCCTGGAGTCGAACGGGTCGTCCTCCATGGCATCCACCTGCGGCTCCACGCTCGCGCTCATGGATGCGGGCGTTCCCATCAAGGCTCCCGTCTCCGGCGTTGCCATGGGGCTGATCAAGGAGGGCGACGATGTCGTCATCCTGACGGACATCCAAGGCATCGAGGACTTCCTGGGCGACATGGACTTCAAGGTCTGCGGCACCGAGGCGGGCATCACCTCCCTGCAGATGGACAACAAGGCACGAGGGCTCTCAGTGGACATCCTGGCTCGCGCGCTCTCACAGGCGAAGGAGGCGCGCGCCTTCATCCTGGATGCCATGCTCCAGACCATCGACGCACCGCGCGAAGAGCTCAAGGACACCGCTCCTCGCATCGAGACCATCCACATCCCGCAGGACAAGATTCGCGAGGTCATCGGATCGGGCGGCAAGGTGGTGCGCGGCATCCAGGAGGAGACCGGCGCCAGCATCGACATCCAGGAGGATGGCACGATCCACATCGCTGCCGTCGAGGGATCTGCGGGCAAGGCTGCGAAGGACATGATCTTAGGGATCGTGAAGGAGCCTGAGGTCGGTGAGGTCTATGACGGAGAGGTCGTCGGCATCAAGGACTTCGGCGCGTTCGTGCGCCTCACCCCCAGCAAGGACGGCCTGCTGCACATCTCCAAGGTGGCGAAGGGTCGCGTTGGCAAGGTGGAGGACGTGCTCGACCTGGGCGACATCGTGAAGGTGGAGATCACCGAGGCCGATCCCAAGACAGGCAAGATATCCCTCGATCGCCTCGATAAGCCCGAGGCTCCTGAGGGAAGCGCACCGGCACCTCGCCGAGAGCCGCGCGCTGATGGGGATCGCCCCCATCCGGGACAGGGCAATCGCAAGCCCCGCCGCTCGCACCGCTCATGATCAAGGTAGCTGTCGCTGGCTCATCCGGGAGGATGGGCCAGGCTGTGATAGGCGCCGTCGATGCTGCGGATGACATGGTCATCGCCTGCGGCATCGACCCGACGCCCCGAGGGGATGAGCCCTTCGTCGTCCATGAGAGCGTGGAGGATGCGCTCGATGCGCACGAAGTGGACGTGATGGTGGATTTCACGCGTCCCGATGTCGCTGCTGGCAACATCTCAGAGGCGCTCGCGCGCGGCGTTGATTGCGTGGTCGGCACCACAGGGCTCGCCACTGATGCGCTCGAGGCGCTCGCGCAGGGTTCCGCAGATGGCGCATGCCTGTTCTTCGCGCCCAACTTCACCACGGGTGCGGTGCTCATGATGCAGTTCGCGAAGGCTGCTGCCCCCTTCTTCCCGGAAGCGGAGGTCATCGAATACCATCACTGCCGGAAGAAGGACGCTCCCTCGGGCACAGCCGTCCGGACCGCTCAGCTGATAGCAGAGGGCCGGCAGGGACGGGTGAGCTCATCTCCCGGCAAGGAGACGGAGATTCCCGGCGCTGAGGGCGCTCGCGGCGCGCTCATCGAGGGCGTGCCGGTCCATGCCGTGAGGTCCAACGGCTTCGTCGCTGACCAAGAGGTCATCTTCGGCAGCTTGGGCCAAACGCTCTCCATCCATCACGTCTCATGGGATACGCAGTCCTACATGCCAGGCGTGCTCCTGGGGATCCGGGAGGCAGGCGCGCTCTCTGGATTGATCGTGGGCCTTGAGAGCATCATGGACCTTTGATGCTAGAATCCCACCTTGAGACGAAACGCATGTTCGATGTTCGTTCGATACCGCTAGGAGAAGAGATGGAATCCTCCCGTCCGAGATTCGGCCGCATGATACCTGCCATGGTCACCCCCTTCACCCCTGACCTGGAGCTCGACCTGCCGCGCGCGGAGCAGCTGGCATGCCGTCTGGTGGAAGGTGGCGCGGATGCGCTGGTCGTGAACGGGACCACGGGAGAATCCCCGACGGTGTTCTACTCCCAGAAGCTGCAGCTGTTCGAGTGCGTCGTCAAGGCCGTGGCAGGTCGCGTGCCCGTCATCGCGAACGTGGGGGACAACTGCACGGCCGACACCGTCAGCTTCGCATCAGATGCCAGCAAGCTCGGCGTGGATGCGTTCATGTGCGTCGTGCCGTACTACAACAAGCCTCCGCAAGAAGGGCTCTACCTGCACTTCAAGACCATCGCAGACTCCACGGAGCTGCCCATCATCCTGTACAACATCCCCGGTCGCTGCTCGATCAACATGAGCGCTGACACGACGCTGCGCCTCGCCTATGACTGCGCGAACGTCGTTGCCGTGAAGGAGGCGTCAGGGGACATGGAGCAGGTGGAGCGCATCCTCTCAGAGGCACCGGATGACTTCGTCGTGTACTCAGGGGATGACTCCGCGACCTATGACATGATGCGCATGGGCGCAGCAGGCGTCATATCCACCATCGGGAACGTGCTGCCCGCCCGCATGAGGGAGATCACGGATGCCTGCGCGAAGGGGGAGTGGGAGAGAGCTGCCGCATGCAACGAGCGCTTGCTCCCGCTGATGGAAGGGCTCTTCGAGACATCCAACCCCATATTGGTGAAGAAGGCGCTCGAGCTCGTGGGCTTCCCTGTCGGCGGCGTCAGGCTGCCTTTGGTGGAAGCCACGCACACGCAGACGAAGCGCCTTGAAGAGACGATGAGGCAGGTGGGTGCCCTGTAGCGCACCCACGCTCATCCAACGATATACGATCGGAAAAGGAAGAGATGACAGAACAGAATAGACAGAATGAGAACCCTGGCACAGAACAGGGCAAGCCTGCTGATACCCAACGCCAAGGCACCTCTGCGCGCTCTCGGGGGTCGAACAGGCGCACGAATGGCACCGCGAGCTCGAATGCGAAGAAGCGCACCAGCTCATACAAGCATGTGAGCCTGGAGCGCGAGCGTCCGCACCTCACGCGCGATGAGGCCGGCAAGGCCGAGCAGCCCGACAAGCAGAGGACATCGAATCCGCGCAGGCGCAACCGCAGGAAGAAGCCCTCGGATGCGCAGATGGAGATCATCCCGCTCGGAGGCTTGGATGCCATCGGCAAGAACATGACCGCGTTCACCTGCAAGGGCGACTTGCTCTTGGACGATGCGGGCCTCATGTTCCCCGATGACGACCATCCCGGCATCGACCTCATCCTGCCGGACTACACCTATGTCCTGGAGAATGAGGAGAAGTTGCGCGGCATCGTCATCACGCATGGCCACGAGGACCACACCGGTGCGTTGCCCTACCTCATGAAGGACCTCGACAAGACCGTCCCCATCTATGCCTCCAAGCTCACCTTGGGGCTGATCGAGGGCAAGTTCAAGGAGCATCGGATCAAGAACGCGAAGCTCGTCGAGGTGAAGTCGGGCGACACCATCACGCTCGGATGCATGAAGGTCACCTTCTTCTCGGTGAACCATTCCATCCCCGGCGCGCTCGGCCTGTTCATCCAAAGCCCCGCGGGCAACGTGCTGCACATGGGCGACTTCAAGCTCGACCAGACGCCTATCGACGGCATCACCACCGACTTCGCTGCGCTCGCGCGCTTCGGGGAGGAGGGCGTGGACCTGATGCTGTCAGACTCCACCAATGCCACCAACCCGAGCTTCACCCCCTCTGAGGCCGAGGTGGGCAAGACGCTCTCCCAGATCATCTCCCAGGCCAAGAACCGCGTCATCATCGCGTCGTTCGCAAGCCACATCCACCGCATGCAGCAGATCTGCGATGCCGCTGTGGCGAATGGCCGCAAGGTGGTGGTCACGGGCCGCTCGATGATCCAGAACACGGACATCGCGCGCAAGCTGGGATACCTGAAGATATCGGACGATGACCTGATCGACGCCTACGAGCTCAAGGACATCCCGCCCGAGAAGGTGGTCATCATGTGCACCGGCTCGCAAGGAGAGCCGCTCTCGGCGCTCGCACGCATCGCGAACGGCGAGCACAAGACCATCGATGTGGAGGAGGGTGACACCGTCATCATCTCCGCGACGCCCGTTCCCGGCAATGAGAAGGCGGTGACGCGCGTCATCAACTCGCTCGCGAAGATCGGAGCGGACGTGTTCGACAAGTCGCGCGCACGCGTGCATGTGTCCGGACATGCAGGAGCCGAGGAGCTCAAGCTCGTGCTCTCCATCGTGAAGCCGCGCGCATTCCTTCCCGTGCATGGCGAATCGACGCACCTGCGGGCCCATGCGAAGCTCGCAGAGGCCACGGGCGTGGCAGCAGAGAACATCCACATCCTCGAGAATGGCGACACGCTCGTCTTGACGAGCGATGGCGTCAAGCAGGGCGATTCCGTCCAGAGCGGCATCATCTTCGTGGATGGGCTTTCTGTGGGCGACACCTCGCAAGGCGTGCTCGATGAGCGCAGCGAGCTGGGTGCTCAAGGGTTCATCAGCGTGGCTGCCGCCATCGACTTCAAGCGCAAGCAGCTCGTCGGCAACCCCGTCGTCGAGATGCATGGCATCACCGGAGGCGATGACGCATACCTCAAGGACCAGACCATGACCGTGGTGCGCAACTCCATCCAGCGCTCTCTCTCCAAGGGGGAGACGCAGTTCAAGCAGATCCGCAAGGCCGCGCGCGACGCCACGTACTCGCTCCTCTGGGAGAAGACGAAGCAGCGCCCGATGATGGTGATGAACCTGCTAGACGTCTGATCCCGATCGCGATAGGCTCTCCTTAGACACAGCATGAACGTACCACGCAAGGAAGGTGCCCATTGGCCCGCAAGAAGAAGCAAACCGAGAAACGGCAGCCTGAGAAGAGGTCATCACAGAAGAACAGCGCTCCTCTGAAGCGGCACCGCCCAGAGGAGCCGGATGCCACCCATGATGGCTTGCTCGATGATTCGACCAAGCGCGACATCGCTGGGATATCGTTCATCATCGCAGCGGTCGTGTTCATGCTGCTCGTCGCGCTCCCGGCCGATGGCGCGCTCATCTCGAGCCTCGCATCTGAATGGATACGGCTCCTGTTCGGCGTGGGAGCCTATATCCTGCCCCTGATCCTCGCGGGCATCGGGGCCACGTTCCTCTACCGCTCGCAGCGCCAGCGCGTTCCCGCGCGCGCAGCGGTGGGGCTCACCGTGCTCTTCATATCGCTCTTGGGCCTCATCGCGACCTTCACGCCCGTGACCGTGCTCGGTGCGACCGACCTCGGGGTGCTCTTCGCGGACTCCAACCTGACGAGCCATGGTGGATACATCGGCGCTGGGCTCGCCTTCTGCGGCATGAGCCTGTTCGGCCAGATCATCACCGCGGTCATCTTCATCGGGCTCATGGTGATCGGGCTCGTCATCGTCGGCTTCTCCGTCTCGCGCACCATCGAGCGCGCACGCGCCAAGAAGCGCCAGCTGGACGAGAAGCGCGCGAACGACCCCTCATCCACCCTCGGAAGCCGCCGCTTGCGCGTGCGCAAGGCGGAGGACGTGCAGATGCAGGGCGCACCGGCGCAACCGTGGGAGGGCGCAGGAGCGCAAGCGATCGATGAGGGACCGGCCATGACGCGCCCGCTGCTCGCCGGACAGGAACCGCTCGAGGCGGCCGTCCCCAGCGCGGCGGATCGGCGCATCGAGATGGCGAAGAGCATGCTGGGCGATCCCCATGCGGTTGCCTTCGCAAGCGACGTCGCCGCTACGCAGCCCTTGGGTGGGACCACGCCTCTCAGCCATGGCGCTCCCTCTGACCTTGATGACCCGCCCTTCGACGTCATCCCCGAAGGGCAGAGTGCATCTGCGCTGCGCGCCCATGACCCGCACGAGGTGTTCATCCCGCTCCCCAACCTGCATGGGGCGCCGGGAGAAGAGGAGGCACCCTTAGACGATGCCGGTGCTGATGACGCCCCTGCAGAAGAGGACTACGTGAAGCTCACCGCATGGCCTGAGCGCAAGCCGACAGCTGATGCGTCCTCTGCATCCACGCGCGATATCGCCAGCTTGGCCTCCGCCTTGCCGCGCATCGATGATGGGGTGCTCCCCACAGCTGCCCCCATCCCAGCATCCGCGCCCACGCTCACGCGCGAGACGCTCCCGTCTCCCGCCATGCCGGCCCCGGTCGGGAAGCGCACGGACACGATCCGCCTTCCCGACGAGGAACCTGCACCCGCGAAGGACCCCGCACCGAAGAAGGCGCGCACGCGCGCTCCCAAGGCAGCCTCGCAGGCAGATGCCACGCCAGCCCAGAAGGGCTCGGGCATCGTGCGCGACGGGTTCGAGCTGCCGAGCATGACCCTCCTTGCCGCACCGCCCGCTGACCGTGGCGCGAGCTCATCGGATGAGGAGCTGCGACGGACGGCGCACACGCTCCAGCAGACGCTCGAGGACTTCGGGATCGGCGCTACGGTCGTAGGCTGGATAGAAGGCCCCACCGTGACCTTGTTCCAGGTCGATCTCCCCTCAGGCGTGCGCGTGAGCCGCATCACCAACCTCAACGATGACATCGCGCTCGCGCTGGCATCTCCGGGAGTGCGGATATTCGCGCCCATACCTGGGACGAACCACGTCGGCATCGAGATCCCGAATCGCACGCGCCAGACCGTGTTCCTCTCAGAGGTCCTCACGCATGCAGAGAGCGGCTCTTTGGATATCGCGATCGGCAAGGACGTGGAAGGGCGCTCCATCATCTCGGATCTGGCGAAGATGCCCCACCTCCTGATCGGAGGCACCACGGGATCGGGCAAGTCCGTATCCATCAATGCCATGATCATGTCCATCCTCATGCGCATGACCCCCTCCGAGGTCCGCTTCATCATGATCGACCCGAAGCGAGTGGAGTTCACCCCGTACAACGGCATCCCGCATCTCTATGTGCCCGTCGTGACGGAGCCCAAGGAGGCGGCGAGCGCCTTGTCATGGGGGGTCGCGGAGATGGAGCGTCGCCTCAAGGTGTTCTCGAAGATCGGCGTGCGCAACATCACCCAATACAACGCCAAGGTCAGCGGAGGCGGCGTGCTCGATGGGGAAGGGCGCGAGCTCGATCCGCTGCCCTACATCGTCATCATCATCGACGAGCTGGCCGACCTCATGATGAACGTGGGCAAGGAGGTGGAGTTCTCCATCTCCCGCATCGCACAGCTCGCACGTGCAGCCGGCATCCACCTCATCGTCGCCACGCAGCGCCCCTCCACGAACGTCGTGACCGGCCTCATCAAGGCGAACATCACCAATCGCATCGCCTTCAATGTGGCCTCCGGCATCGACTCGCGCGTCATCCTGGACACACCCGGTGCTGAGAACCTGATCGGTCTGGGCGACATGCTGCTCTCCAAGCCCGAGCTGCCCAAGCCACAGCGCATACAGGCATGCTATGTCTCCGAGGAGGAGATCGGCGCCGTCGTCGACTTCATCAAGGCGCAGGGGGAGCCGGACTACCACCAGGACATCCTCCAGACCAACGTCATGGGGCTTGGCAGCACCGACCCGCAAGCGGGGAGCGGCAGCGTTGACGATCCTCTGGTCTGGGAGGCTGCAGAGCTCGTGGTTTCAAGTAGAATGGGTTCGACATCCAATATCCAACGGCGGCTCAAGGTGGGATATGCGCGCGCCGGGCGGATCATGGATCAGCTGGAGGAGCTCGGCGTGGTGGGTCCGGCGAACGGATCGAAGCCGCGCGAGGTCTACGTGGATGAGCTCGAGCTCGAGAGCTTGAAGGCCTTCGAGCTCAGCGACCGAGGATGACGCGCACGCACGGATCAGGGGCTGATGGCCAGGTGGCAGACGGAAGGTCATACGGGGATCATCTCAGGGAAGCGCGAGAGCGCAAGGGGATAGACCTTGTCTCCATGGCTCGCGCGCTCCATATCAGGCCCGACATCGTAGGCGCCATCGAGAACGCCGACTTCAACAAGATGCCTGCACACGGCTACTCCAAGAACATGGTCAGGGCCTATGCCCGGCACGTGGGATTGGATGAGGTCAAGATATCCCAGATGTATGCGGATGAGCGTGACATGCATGACGGCAATGCTCCCCGCAGGACAGGGCGGCGGCGCGAAGATGCCCCTCGCAGGTCCGAGGCAGCCTCTCGCAGCGTGAGAGTGCCCTCCGACCGCCCATCCCGCGAGGCACGCACGTCCGATGTCCGCAGGCCCGCTCGCAGCCAGAGCATCCAGAGGGGCGCTCCTGCCGCTCGCGGGCGCGCAGAGAGAGAGCGCACCCCCGATAGGCGCACGCCAGAGGGACGTGCTCCCCGGCAAGCCCCCGCGCGCACATCTCGTGGAGGGTTCTCCGACCTCGTCGCCTCCATCGGGCAAGGCTCAGGACGCAAGGAATCCCATGTGCGCTCGTCCTTCACGCAAGGAGGCACGCGCTCGAGCTACGTCGATCAGCTGAATCGAGGACGCACGACGGGTGGCATCGCCTCGCGCTTGCCAGCGATGAACCTTCCCGTGCTGTTGGCCATCGGAGGCGCCATCGCCATCATCGTGGCCGCTGTCATCCTCTTCAACGGCGGCGGCAAGTCCGTGAACGAGGTGCCCGACATCCCCATATCGGGGCTCACCGACACCTCAGCCACTGACGAGAACGCTCAGATACCCCAAGTGCAAGCAGCACCTTCCAGCGTCGTGTTCTCCTTCAGCGTGGCTGAAGGGCAAGCATCCTGGATCACCATCTATGAGAATGGGGGAGCGACGCCCATCTTCGCTGAGGTCGCGGAAGGACCGGTGACGAAGGACTTCGAGGTGACGGGGACGCTCACCTTCGAGACGGCGAACATCACGCCCATCACGCTCACCGTGGATGGGGAAGAGGTGAAGGCAACGCCTGCGCAAACGGGCACGAACTATGTCTACACGGTCGATTTCCCTGCATACCTCGCTCAATGGAAGATCGATCACGGGGTGGATGATGACGGCGGCGATGACAGCTCCTCGTCCGCGGCGTCATCGAGCTCCGGTGGCTCCTCTTCGAGCAGCGCTTCGACGAGCGACCGATGAACCCCACCTTCATTCTGCTTAAATATGCATAGATGAATGCGAATGTCGCACGATGGACCGAGGAGGGTATCCATGGCAAAGGAAAGCAGCTTCGATGTCGTCTCACAGGTGGATATGCAGGAGGTGGACAACGCCTACCAGCAATCAGCCAAGGAGCTGAAGCAGCGCTATGACCTGAAGGATGCGGATGTGGAGCTCGCGCTCGACAAGCAGAAGCATGAGATCACGATCGTCGCACCGTCTGACTTCGTCTGCGGACAGGTCATCGACATCCTGAACAACAAGTTCGTTAAGCGCGGCATAGACCTGGGCGCCATCCGCTGGACCGACCCGCAGACCGTCTCAGGCGGCAAGGTGAAGCGCGAGGGCAGCGTCATCTCTGGGATCGACAAGGACACGCTCACCAAGATCAACAAGCACCTCAAGGGCTTGAAGCTGAAGATCAAGACGCAGATAGAGGGAGACAAGCTCCGCGTCTCGTCCGCCTCTCGTGATACCCTGCAAGACACCATCGCGCACCTCAAGGCCGAGGACTTCGGGCAGCCGCTGCAATTCGTCAACTATCGCTAGCGCGATGAGGCGCGCACGCTCCATGCGACCACGAGAAGATGCGAACGCACCCCTCATCTGCTTCGAGACGCTCGGATGCGCCAAGAATGAGGTGGATACCAGGGATATGACGGGGCGCCTGCGTGATGCGGGCGCCCGCATCACCGACGATATCGATCGCTGCGATGTCGCCATCATCAACACCTGCTCGTTCATCCAGTCAGCCACCGAGGAGAGCATCGAAGCCGTGTTGGACGCGCTGGAGGGCAGAGAGGGTGGACGGCGCGTCATCGTGTGCGGCTGCATGCCCGCGCGCTACGGCGATGACCTCGCAGGGTCGCTGCCCGAAGCTGATGGGTTCGTGCCCTGCAGCAGAGAGGACGATATCGTCCAGGTCGTGAGCAGCGTCACCGGCTGGATGCCGCATCCGGGTGGCGCGCACGTCGAGGTCCCCGGCGCATCCTTCGCGTACCTCAAGATCTCCGACGGCTGCGACCGATGGTGCTCGTTCTGCACCATCCCGCAGATCCGCGGCCGATACCATAGCTTCGCTTCAGCGGATATCCTGGCCGAAGCACGCCGCCTCGCTGAGAGCGGCACGCGCGAGATCGTGCTCATCGGGCAGGATACCGGCATCTGGGGCAAGGACCTCGACGAGGGTCATGACCTCGCTTGGCTTGTGAGCCACCTGACCGAGGAGCTGCCCTCTGTGCGCTTCCGCATCATGTACACAGAGCCCGAGGGTGTGACCGATGGCCTCTTGGATGCCATCGCCGATGCGCCGAATGCATGCGCATACCTCGATATCCCGCTCCAACACGTATCTCCGCACATCTTGAAAGCCATGCGCAGGACAGGTTCAGCCGATCGGTTCCGCTCCCTCGTGGAGCACGTGAGGGAGCGCATCCCCGACATCACGCTTCGGACCACGCTCATGTGCGGATTCCCCGGCGAGACCGAAGAGGACTTCGAGGAGCTGGTGGCCTTCGTCCAAGAGGGCCTGTTCCAATACGTGGGGGTGTTCGCCTACTCCCCGGAGGAGGGCACGCGGGCGGCATCGCTTCCCGATCAGGTGCCCGAGGATGTGCGCGAGGCACGGGCGCGCGAGCTCCGGGATGAGGCGGATAGCGTCAGCGCTGCGCTCATATCAGCGCGCGTAGGCCAGAGCGCATGCGTGGTCGTGGATGGCGTTGAGGAGGACGGGCAGGCATACGGGCGCGCGGAGTGCCAAGCTCCCGAGGTGGACGGCGTGACGTACGTCGATGCCGGGAGCCCAGGCGATGTCATCTCCGTCAAGATAGAGGATACGCTGCTCTACGACATGGAGGGGACGGTCAGCTGAGGATGGATGGGAAGAAGAGCATCTGGACCCCGGCGAACGTGGTCACGCTCATACGCATCTGCTTGGTCCCCGTATTCGTCGTCGCGCTGCTGAGCCCCTGGCCCGCATGGTTCGGGCTGCATGACATCATCAGCGACCAAGTGAAGTCCCTGCTCGCTGCCTGCGTCTTCATCCTCATCTCGTGCACCGACTGGATCGACGGATACCTGGCACGCAGCCGTGGCGAGGTCACCGACTTCGGGAAGCTGATCGACCCTTTGGCTGACAAGATACTGGTGGCTGCTGCGCTGCTCGCCTTGGTAGAGCTCCAGGTCCTGCCCTCGTGGCCCGTCCTCATCATCCTCTCGCGCGAGTTCATCGTATCCGGCGTGCGGATGCTGGCAGCATCCAAGGGCATCATCATCGCCGCGAGCTGGTATGGCAAGGCGAAGACCGTGCTGCAGATCGTGGCGATCGTCATGTTCCTCATCAAGGACACGCTCGCCCTGCCCACAGCGGATGCAGCCATCCACAGCCCGCTCTACATCGCCTCCTGGCTGGTCATGCTGGCCGCCCTCGCCTTGACCGTCATATCCATGGTCGATTACGTCTCGAAGGCCTGGCCGATGATCAAGGGAGCAACGGAGGCGGAGCAGGAAGGGGAAGGGCAGGATGACCCTGCATGCATGCGCGAGCGCATCGAGAGCATGGCGGAGGCGGTGGTGAGAGAAGCCACCGATGCGCATATCACGATATCCACAGCCGAGAGCCTCACCGGCGGGATGATATCCACGAGCCTCACCTCCATCCCTGGCAGCTCCTCTGCCTTCTCCGGAGGCGTGGTCAGCTACGCGACCTCCTTGAAGGCTGCTGCGCTCGGAGTGGATGAGGCCCTCCTCGCCGAGCGGGGAGCGGTGGATGGCACCGTAGCCGAGCAGATGGCGCTCGGCGTCGCGCGCCTGACCTCCTCTGATGTCGCCATCGCAGTGACCGGGATCGCAGGGCCGGGTGGTGCGGAGCCAGGAAAGCCCGTGGGCACCGTGTTCATGGGGATGTGCGCCTCTGGTGATGCGTGGGTGCGAGAGCTCCACCTCAGCGGAGACCGCACGCAGGTCAGGGAGCGGACCACCCTGGAGGCATTGCGCGAGCTGCACGCGATGATCGGCAGATCCGCAAAGGATGCAGGCAACAGGCGCGCAGAGCCTTGATGGAGAGAGAGCGGATCTGCGAAGCTCTCCTGCAGGTTCGAGATCGATCGATGATGATCCCATGGCGCTCGCATGCGTGCAAGATGTCAGATGAGGGCATCATCATCGGATCCAGAGGAATGAACGGCAAGCTGAGACCTTGACCAACAAACATATGTTCGTATAATGTATCCATCGGTCAATCCAGCATGATGCAGACAAGGAGCATCGATGAACGCCACCAGGAACGAGCTGCTCAAATCCACCACTGACCAGATCCAGAAGAAGTTCGGCAAGGGCTCCATCATGAAGCTCGGAGAGGGAGGAGCTGCCCTCAACGTGGGAGCCATCCCCACCGGCGCGCTGCCCTTGGATGTCGCGCTCGGCATCGGCGGCGTCCCCAAGGGCCGCATCATCGAAGTGTACGGCCCTGAATCCAGCGGCAAGACCACGCTGGCTCTCCAGGTCCTCGCGGAGTGCCAGGCGCAAGATGGCGTCGTCGCCTTCATCGATGCTGAGCACGCGCTCGATCCCGTCTATGCCGCCAAGCTCGGCGTGGATATCGACGAGGTGCTCATATCGCAGCCCGATACTGGAGAGCAGGCCCTTGAGATCTGCGACATGCTCGTGCGCTCAGGCGCCGTCGACTGCGTCGTCGTGGACTCCGTCGCCGCGCTCGTGCCCCGCGCTGAGATAGAGGGCGAGATGGGAGACGCCTCCGTCGGCCTCCAAGCGCGCCTGATGTCGCAAGCGCTCCGCAAGCTCACTGGATCCCTCTCGCGGTCGAACACCACCTGCATCTTCATCAACCAGCTGCGCGAGAAGATCGGCGTCATGTTCGGCAATCCTGAGACCACCACGGGCGGTCGCGCGCTCAAGTTCTTCTCCAGCGTCCGCATCGACATCCGCCGCATCGAATCCATCAAGCAGAACGGGGAAGCGGTCGGCAACCGCGTGCGCGCGAAGATCGTGAAGAACAAGGTCGCGCCACCCTTCCGCCAGGCAGAGTTCGACCTCATGTTCGGGGAGGGCATATCCAAGGAGGGATGCATCATCGACATGGCGGTCGACTGCGGCGTCGCCAAGAAGAGCGGTGCCTGGTACACCTATGGGGATGAGAAGCTCGGACAGGGTCGCGAGGCGGCGAAGGTCACCTTGAAGGAGAACCCCGATATCCGGGATGAGATCGAAGCCAAGGTGCGCGCTCATTTCGACGTCCCCTCAGGCACCACCCCTGCCCCCGCACCCTCTCAGGAGGCCTAGCGGGCCATGCCCATGCTTTTCCCTTGGTCTGTCGAAGGCAGCTCTGATGCTGCATCCGCCCCCACGCCCCAGCATCCCTTCGATGACCAGGCAGAGCGCGCCTTCGCCAAGATACTGAAGTGCGCACAAGCCAAGGAGCGATCCTCAGCGCAGATGAGGCGCCTGCTCCTTCGCTCCGGATTCGAGGAGCACGATGTAGAAGCCGCGATCACGCGTGCCATGCAGATGCGCGTGATCGATGATGCGCGCTATGCCGACCACGTGACGCGCTCGGCCCTCGCACGGGGACGGGGGATGAGGCCGGTCGCAGACGAGCTCCGAGAGCTCGATGTGGACATCCACGATGTGGATGCATACCAGGAATGCCTCGCCTCTGATGGTGCCGCCATGGAGGACCGCGCGTTCGATGCGCTCATGCAGCGCCCCGTCAAGGCCAAGGACATCCCGCGCGCATGCATGAGACGGCTCCTCTCGAAGGGATACACCGAGAGCGAAGCCGAGGCAGCCACGCACCGCTACCTTCGGCATCTCTCTGAGCATGAGCGCGAAGCGCCTGCCTCTTAGCGATGAGCGCACGCCGTCTCCATGGGACAGATGTACGAGGGGCACCCCCTTTGCTATAATCCAAGCAATTGAGTTATCGATGCCCCTCGGGGCATGTGTCGGATATAACAAGCGAATATCTGCAGGTACGCAAGTGCGATAGCTCAAGTTGGCTGCATGCCAACTTTTTTATTGGAATAGGCATATACCCTGAAAGCTCAGCATGGAAGCGAGTACGACATGGAAATAGCCATAGCTCTGATCGTCGCGGTCGTCGGGATCGCAGTCGGCTTCCTCATCGCCAAGGCGGTGAGCGGGACGAAGGCGAAGAACGCCGAAGCGCAAGCAGCATCCCTCAAGAAGAACGCCCAAGAAGAGGCATCCAGGCTCATCAAGGATGCTGAATCCCAGGTGGACACCATGAGGAAGCAGGCGGAGGTGGATGCGAAGGACCTCGCCATCAAGTACAAGCAGCAGATCGAGGACGAGAGCAAGGATCGACTGCAAGAGGTGCGCAACGCAGAGAACCGCCTCTCACAGCGCGAGCAGTCGGTCGACAATCGCGTGGAGACCCTGGACAAGCGCGAGCATCAGCTCTCATCGCTCCAAGGACAGCTGGACAAGCGCGCCAACGACCTCGCCAAGTCCGAGGAAGAGGTGGGACGCCGCCTGGAGAAGGTCGCCGGCATGACCCCGCAGCAGGCCAAGGAGGAGCTGCTCCAGACCATCCACGATGAGGTCATCCATGACCAGGCTGCCGTCATCAGAGACGTCGAGGAGCGCACCAAGGCCGAGGCGGATAGGAAGGCGCGAGAGATCTTGAGCCTCGCCATCCAGCGCGTGGCAGCAGACCACTCCGCAGAGAGCACCGTGTCCACCATCCATATCCCCAATGATGACCTCAAGGGCCGCATCATCGGGCGCGAGGGACGCAACATCCGCTCCTTCGAGCAGCTGACCGGCACCAACCTCATCATCGACGACACGCCGGAGTGCGTGACCATCTCCTGCTTCGACCCGGTCAGGCGTGAGATCGGCCGCATCACCATGGAGAACCTGATCGCTGACGGCCGCATACATCCCGCTCGCATCGAGGAGATGTACGACAAGGCCGTGAAGCTCGTGGGCGAGCGCGTGCAGAAGGCAGGGGAGCAAGCCGCCTTCGACACGGGGATCCACGACCTGCATCCTGAGATCATCCACACGCTCGGCCGGCTGATGTATCGCACCTCCTATGGGCAGAACGTGCTCAACCACTCGCTCGAGGTGGCGTACCTCACCGGCGTCATGGCCTCCGAGCTCGGGTTGGACCCCGTTCCCGCCAAGCGCGCCGGCCTCCTGCACGACCTTGGCAAAGCGGTCGACCATGAGGTGGATGGATCGCATGCCGTGCTCGGAGCCGATCTTGCCAAGCGCTTCGGAGAGAAGCCTGAGATCGTCCATGCCATCGAGGCGCATCATGAGGATGTCGAGCCCAACTCCGTGCTGGATGTGCTCGTGCAAGCAGCTGACGCCGTCTCCGCAGCACGCCCCGGTGCACGCAAGGAGACGCTGGATGCCTACATCAAGCGTCTCGAGAAGCTCGAGGAGATCGCGAATGGACATGCAGGCGTCGAGCGCACGTTCGCCATCCAGGCTGGTCGCGAGGTACGCGTCATGGTGGCACCCGATGTCGTGAACGAGGCGGAGTCCATCGTGCTCGCCCATGAGATCGCCTCTCAGATCGAGCGCGAGATGCAGTATCCGGGCCAGGTGAAGGTCGTCGTCATCCGCGAGAGCAGAGCCGTTGACTACGCCAAGTAGGCTTGCAAGATCAAGCGGAGCCGATCCGCTCAGCGAATTCATCGAAGGGGTCTGCGCGTCAGACCCCTTCAAGGTTGAGCAGGACCTCGGGCAAGGCTATGTGAAGCTGCGCAGCACCGAAGCTGAGAAGCGGCAAGCTGCCCAGGACATCAAATGCACCGAGGATATCGTCATCGAGCTTCTACGCAACAGCCGCGATGCGGCAGCTACGAACGTCTTCCTCGCCACGACCAAGGAGGACGGGCAGCGCTCCCTCGTCATGATCGATGATGGGGATGGCGTCCCTGAGGACATGTGGCGCACCATCTTCGAGCCACGCGTCACCTCCAAGCTGGAAACGGCTCACATGGACAAATGGGGGATGCACGGGCGCGGCATGGCGCTCTATTCCATCAAGGAGAACACGCACGCAGCCGAGGTCGTGGCGTCAAGGCAAGGGTACGGATGCTCGATGCGCATCATGGCAGGGGAGGAGCTTGCCGAGAAGGCAGACCAGAGCACCTTTCCCACCTTCGAGGAATCATCTGGGGTCATGGCCATGCGCGGACCCAAGAACATCCTGCGCACATCCTGCGAATTCGCCCTCGAGCACCGCAAGGACATCACCGTCTACGTGGGCACGCCCGCGCAGATCGCGGCCACCCTCTACGGATATGGCATCGCCACCGTTCCTGCCTACATCAGAGCCTTCGGGGACGATTCCGAGCTCCCCCTCACCAAAGCGCTCGGGCTCGCCAATGGACCTGATGACCTCGTCCGCCGTGCAGGAGCGCTGGGCCTCGATATCTCCCTGCGCACGGCGCGCAGGATCATCGACGGCCAGTCAGAGCGCGTGGATGACCTCTCATCCCTGATGCTCAAGCGCTCGTTCAAGGGCAAGCAGGCACCTAACGCGAGCAGGGGAGCACGGTCCCATGGGCGAACAGGGCCACGTCCCCACATCACCGCAGAGGACCGCGAGAGATTCCTCTCCTCGGTCATGAATGCCTATGCTGAGCTTGCTAGCGCATATTACCTGGCAGAGGATGTGACCCCTGAGGTGCATCTGAGCTCAGGCAAGCTCGTCGTGACGATTCCCCTCGCAGAGGACGCTGGATCCGATAGTTGAGCACGCTGCTTATAGGATTTTCATGAGTTTTGCCGATTTCGGCGAGCACAGGCGAATGATGCGCTGTGTTCTGTTAGAGTTTGGCAAGGTCGCATTACAGAAACAATGGATCAAATACGGTATAAACGGGAAAGTGATCGAAGTGGCAGATGACGTCAAATCAGAGATAGGATGCTTGAAGGTATCCTCGAAATCCTCCCCTGCGTCGGTTGCTGGTGCGATAGCCGGCATGATAAAGGATGGTGCCACTGTCGAGATACAGGCTGTTGGTGCTGGAGCGGTCAATCAGGCGGTGAAGGCGATCGCCATCTCCCGAGGCTTCCTCTCACCGGTCGGCATAGAGATCGTCTGCATCCCATCGTTCGCCGACATCGTGATAGATGGCGAATACCGCACTGCCATCCGATTCGCCGTCGAGCCGCGCGGAGCATCCGCTCCTGCCGCTCAAGCCATCTCCTGAGAGCAGAAGGCAGCCCTCACCTCCATGCGCTACGATCTTGACGGACTGACGTTCTGCACGCAGACGTTCGGCTGCCAGATGAACAAGCATGACTCTGAGCGCATCGTCGGCATGCTCGAATCCCTGGGATGCGCAGAGGTCGATAGCCCCGATGAGGCCGATATCGTCATCTTCATGACATGCTGTGTCCGAGAATCCGCTGATACGCGCTTGTTCGGACATGTCATGTCGCTGAAGGACCAGCCCTTGAGGGCGGCCTCCCCGCTGAGGAAGCGGATCATCGCCATAGGCGGATGCATCGGACAGAGGGATGGGGACGCCCTCACGGCTCAGATGCCGCATGTGCAGGTCGTGTTCGGCACCAACACCATCCATGCGCTACCGCATCTCTTGCACGAGGCCATGGAGGGCGCGAGCGCATCCGACATCCAAGAGAAGAGCTCTCTCTTCTCCACCGACCTGCCAACGCACAGGAAGAGCAGCTGGGCTGCGTGGCTCCCCATAACGGTGGGATGCGACAACTTCTGCACGTACTGCATCGTCCCTCATGTGCGCGGCCGGGAGCGCTCGCGCGCCTTGGAGGACGTTGCCGACGAAGCACGTCGATACGTCCGCGAAGGGGTGCGCGAGATCACCCTGCTCGGCCAGAACGTCAACTCCTATGGACGAGACCTGTATGGCTCTCCACGGTTCGCGGACATGCTCGATGCCATCGATGCCACCGGGGTCGATCGGCTGCGCTTCGCCACGAGCCATCCCAAGGACTTGAGCCCAGAGGTCATCGCGCGCTTCGGAAGCCTGCGCTCGCTCATGCCAGCGCTGCACCTACCCGTGCAATCTGGGTCCGATCGCATCCTCGAGATGATGAACCGACGCTATACGCGCGAGCATTATCGGGAGCTCATCGCATCCTTGAGGCGCGCATGTCCAGGCATCGCCCTCTCCACGGATGTCATCGTGGGCTTTCCCGGTGAGACGGAAGAGGACTTCCAGCAGACGCTGGACCTCATAGACGAGGTGGGATACCACCAGGTGTTCACCTTCATCTACTCGAAGCGCGCTGGCACGCCTGCCGCCTCATTCGAAGATGAGATCCCTCGTGAGGTGGCCCAAGAGAGGTTCGATCGCCTCCTCGCCGTCGTCGAGACCCGCGCGCTCGAAGCGAACCTCGCAGATGTGGGGAGCACGGTGGATGTGCTCATAGAGGGCACATCCAAGAAGGATGCCCGGGCATTGACGGCGAAGACCCCGAAGGGGCAGACCGTCCATATCCCCCTTGAGGAAGGGTCGACGAACCCAGTCCCAGGCGAGATAGCACCCGTTCGCATCGAAGGCGCGAAGACCTGGTACCTCACCGGAAAGCTCCTTCGCTCCTGACATGGAGAAGGAGCCCTTGATCATCGTCTGCGGCCCCACGGCAACAGGCAAATCCGATCTTGCTCAGATCATCGCAGAGCGCTTCTGCGGGTGCGTCCTCAGCGCCGACTCCATGCAGGTGTATAGGGGAATGGATATCGGCACCGCAAAGCTTTCGCTCGAGGAGCGCAGGGTCCCTCACTTCGGGCTCGACCTCACGGATCCCGACGAGCCCTATTCCGCCGCGCTCTACCAAGGATACGCGCGCGCCTTGATCGAGAAGAAGGAAGGGGAGGGGACGCGCGTGGTCATGGCGGGAGGCACGGGCCTCTACATCCAATCCGTGATCGATGACCTGCGCTTCCCGAAGGGCGATCAAGAGGACGATCCCATCCGGACGCGCTACATGGAGCTCGCTCAACGCGAGGGCGCGCATGAGGTATGGAAGGCGCTCTTCGCGATGGACCCCGAGAGCGCAGAGACCATCCATCCCAACAACACAAAGCGCGTCGTCCGCGCCATCGAGATGCATCACGCAGGGGAGAGCTATGCCCAGCGGGCCCATGGCATGGCGAAGGCAGAGCAGGTCATCCCCGCTGTGCAGATCGGGCTCGCGATGGAGCGCGCGCTCCTGTATGAGAGGATCGACGCACGCGTGGATTCGATGCGCGAGGCGGGCCTCGTCGATGAGGTCGAGCGCTTGGCAAGCCGCGGATTCGCCACATCCTCGACAGCACGGCAAGCGATCGGATACAAGGAGGTCCTCGCCGCGCTATCGGGCGCATGCACGATGGATGAGGCATTCGAGGACATCAAGCGCGCGAGCCGCCGATATGCGAAGCGACAGATGACCTGGTTCAGGCGCGATGGGCGGATATGCTGGATCGACATCACCGGCAAGGGCGCACCTCAGGTTGCAGAAGAGGCATGCGCGCTCCTTGCAAGCAAGGGACGAGAGGATCGGAGGATAGGATGAGGATGGAATTCGCCAAGCTCAACGGACTCGGAAATGATTTCATCATCGCGGATGACATGTCACGCGATATCGAGCTCACGGAAGCTGAGGTCCAGCACCTCTGCGACAGGCGCTTCGGCATCGGCGCAGACGGCGTCATCTTGGTGCGTCCCGCCGATGACGGACGCGCGCTCGCGTACATGCACTACATCAACTCCGACGGGACGCTCGCGCAGATGTGCGGCAATGGGGTTCGCTGCTTCGCGAAGTACCTCGTCGATCGCGGATTCGCGAACGTATCGGAGGGCAGCTTGATCGCATCCACCATGGCAGGGGAGCGGACGATCTCCTTCACCGTGGATGCTGACGGCAAGCTCGATTCAGCCACGGTCGATATGGGCGCTCCCATCCTCGAGCCGGCCCAAGTTCCCGTCACATGCGAAGCGAATGCGACAACCCCTGACGGCATCCCGTTCGTGAGAGAGGCTAAGCTGTCATCGCCCTGGGGCGACTTCGCATTCACATGCGTCTCCATGGGCAATCCTCATGCCATCTGCTTCATAGACGCTTGGGACGAGCTCCCGGATGCGCTCTTCAGAGATCCCGCGCACAAGAGCCTCGACGGGCTCCTCTTGGACGGCATCGGGGCCGCCTTCGAGAGCCATCCCGCCTTCCCAGAGAAGACCAACGTCGAATTCGCCGAGATCACGCCAGATGGCATCGCCATGAGAGTATATGAGCGCGGATGCGGCGAGACGCTGGCATGTGGCACGGGCGCCTGCGCGACGTTCGTGGCTGCGTGCCTCACGCACCGCGCTCAGGAGCGCGGCACCGTGCATCTCCTTGGCGGTGACCTGCACATCGAATGGGATGGCACCGGCTCGGTCTTCATGACGGGACCTGCCGAGGAATCATTCACGGGAACGATCGAGGTGTGACCCCACATGGATGAGGACCTCGCCATGGAGAAGGAAGCGCTCTTTCGCAAGAGCGCGAAACGCAAGGAGCGATTCCCGCTCATCGACACCGAGGACCCACGCGAGCGGGCGCTCTTGGTGGGCGTCGACCGACCGGACACCAATGTGGAGATGTCCACGTCCTTGGAGGAGCTCGAGCGTCTAGCGCATACCGCCGGAGCTGATGTCATAGCCACGGTGACGCAGCGCTTGAGGTCTCCCAATCCGGCGACGTTCGTAGGCAGCGGCAAGGTCCAGGAGATATCAGACCTCGCGCACGCCGAGGATATAGACGTGATCATCATCGACGATGAGCTCACCCCCTCCCAGCAGTCCAATCTGGAGAAGTCGGTCGATCGCTCGGTCAAGGTGATCGACCGCACAGCGCTCATCTTGGATATATTCGCCTTGCATGCGAAGAGCCGAGAGGGCAAGCTCCAGGTCAGATTGGCACAGAACGAATACCTCTATCCGCGGCTCCGCGGCATGTGGGCGCACCTCGCCTCGAACAGGATGGGCGGCGGCGTTGGCTCGCGATTCGGCGAAGGGGAAAGCCAGCTCGAGGTGGACCGCCGCATGGTCAGGAACCGCATCACCTCGATCAAGCGAGAGCTGAAGCGTCTCAAGGGCGTTCGCGCCATCCAGCGAGAGAGCAGGTATGGGAGCGGCATCCTCAACGTCTCCCTTGCGGGATACACGAACGCCGGGAAGTCCTCTCTGCTCAATGCCATCAGCGGAAGCGACGTGTATTCAGACGATCTTCTATTCGCAACGCTCGATTCCACGACGCGCAGCATCACGCTCCCCTATGGGCGCGAGGTCACGTTGACGGATACCGTCGGCTTCATACAGAAGCTGCCGACCACCCTCATCGAGGCATTCCAGTCAACGCTGGATGAGATATCCGGCTCGGATCTGGTGCTCCATGTGGCAGACGCCTCCTCTGAGGACCTCGAGATGCACATCGGCTCTGTGTTCGACACGTTGGGGCAGATCGGAGCAGATGCCATACCCAGCCTGCTCGTGCTGAACAAGGCCGACTTCATCTCCGATGAGAGGAGGAGCGCGCTCTCGATGAGATATCCCGAGGCGATATTCGTCTCATCCCACACGAGAGAGGGCCTCGATCGACTGGTCGATCAGATGGCGCGATCAGCAGCCTCATCAGAGACGACCATCAGCGTGGTGATACCGTATTCAAGGGGTGAGGATGCATCGCGCGCACACCGGAAGTGCGCGGTGCTCTCTGAGAGCTTCGAAGAGGACGGCACGCATATGACCATCCGATGCCCTCAGGCGCTCGTGAGCTCATTCGAAGGATATCAGCGCTGATCGGTCTTCTTGATCGACCTTCGCTCTCTCCGAGCAAGAAGGAGAGGGTGCGATGATCAGAGCCTGCGAAAGACCGCCACGACCGTGCCCGCGATGCAGCAATCCCTCACGATGATGGGTTCCATGCTGGAGTTCTCGGGCTCCAAGCGGATGTGGTCCGACTCCTTGTAGAAGCGCTTGATGGTGGCGCCATCCTCGACCATGGCAACCACGATGTCCCCATTGCGCGCGACCGGCTGCTCCTTGACGACGACATAGTCCCCATCATTGATGCCGATCTCCACCATGGAATCACCACGCACCGACAGCATGAACGAGGGCGCTTCGCCCACGATGTCCGTGGGGAGCTTCATGATCTCTTCGATGTTCTCCTCAGCCAAGATGGGCATGCCAGCAGCCACGGTGCCGACAAGCGGGACGCTCACGATATCCCTCACATCAGAGATCAGGTTCTCCATGGCGCTCTCCACCTCATAGGTGAGGGAGATGGAGCGCGACTTCAACGGATCGCGCTTGATATACCCCTTTTCCTCGAGCGCCTTCAGATGAACATGGACGGTGGAAGGGGAGGAGAGCCCAAGATCCTCGCAGACCTCGCGCACCGTAGGGCCGTACCCCTTCTCCGCGATATGCTTTTCGATGTCATCGAGGACTGCACGCTGGCGTTTGGTGATCTTGAGGGTCATCGTCTCGGCTCCTGATCGCTGAAAAGTGTACCGATGTTCGATGATTATAACAGCGTACATAGGTTCTAACGCTGAGATGCACCAATTGATCCAAACAATCGTTCGACCACAATATATAGTATGATGTACTCATCCACCGAGAAAGGTAGCTTATGAGGTGTCCATATTGTGGCTTCGAGGAGTCGAAGGTCATCGATTCCAGGCCCGCAGACGAAGGGGCTGCCATCAGGCGCCGCCGCGAGTGCTTGGATTGCGAGACGCGCTTCACGACCTACGAGCGCTATGGTGAGCGGCCGGTGATCGTCATCAAGTCCGACGGTTCATCCGAGCCATTCAACCGCGAGAAGCTCATGCGCTCCATCATGGTCGCTTGCGCCAAGAGGCCCATCATGCCCGAGACGATCGATTCCATGATCTCCGATATAGAAGCGTCCATCAGGAGCGCTTCAGGTGAGGTCTCCTCACGCGATCTGGGTGAGATGGTGCTCGCGCGCATGGCATCCATCGACGACGTTGCCTACATCAGGTTCGCCAGCGTCTACAAGGACTTCCAGAGCGTCGAGGAATTCGCCTCAGCGCTCGAAGGTGTTGACTGAGCCCATGACAGCATCCATCTCCATGAAGGCAGTGCGCACTGACCGCACACAGGACCTGCCCACGTACTCAAAGGAAGGCGACGCAGGGCTGGACCTCAGGTCGATGATAGATGCCGATATCCTTCCTGGTGAGCGCCTAGCGGTGCCGTGCGGCATCAAGGTGGCCATCCCTGACGGATATGCCGGGCTCGTCATACCTCGCAGCGGGCTCGCGCTCAGGTGCGGCATCACCATCGTCAATGCGCCAGGGCTCATAGATTCAGGCTATCGAGGTGAGATCAAGGCCATCCTCATGAATGCTGACGGAGCAGAAACGTTCCACATCTCCAAGGGCGACAGGATCGCCCAATTGGTCATCATAGAGGTACCTCGCATCACGCTCGTGGAAGCAGACGAGCTGGATGTGACGGCACGGGACGAGAGCGGATTCGGGAGCAGTGGATCGCGATGAATGATGGATACGTGTCAACTCAGATCAGGAGCATCCAGACCTTGGGGTCCGTGGCCATCATCGCATCTCCTGTATCCCTGGTATTCGGAGGCTTCCTGCTGAGCCTCGTCGCGGTCATCTGCGCTGCGGTCGGACGGAGCAAGCTCAAGATGCTCTCCGCGACAGATGATGTCGACCCTGGCATCATCCATGCGCTCGATCGCCAGAACAAGGTCGGCTTGGTCATCAGCATCGTGACGCTCGTCGTGAACACGATATTCTTCATCGTGATGTTCAACACGCTCATGCAGGTCGCGCAAACGGGCGACGTCTCGCTGTTGACGCAAGCGCTCGGCATCGACCCGGCCTCTGTCGGCGCAGATGGCGCTGATGAGAACGTGTCCATCTGGGATCGGTAAGAGGTCACATACAACGGATAATATATGTTATGTAAACTTGGATGCAGAACAGCATGATGCTGGTCAGGTAGTCATCTCCTGCATCCTAGTTCTACATAACATCCTTCATGTTATGTCCCCTTCGCTTCGCTAGAGAGGACATAACATGAAGCTCGACCTGTGATGTCTTGCTTTGTAGATGAGCTCGAGCCTTGCTTGT
Source organism: uncultured Eggerthellaceae bacterium (assembly GCA_910589125.1). Lineage (GTDB taxonomy): Bacteria > Actinomycetota > Coriobacteriia > Coriobacteriales > Eggerthellaceae > MGBC163016. Next base: position 19,332 of record CAJURX010000015.1, on the reverse strand, counting down.
CCGATTCACGCATCCTTGAACGGATGCCTCTGGCGCATGCCGCGGCGTGCCGGGATGATGCGCATCTCGTCGAAGGTGAGCCCGCGCTTCCTGAGCGCGAGCGCCATCATCTCCTTGCGCGCATCCATCTCAGAGCGGATGAGCGGCTCATCCATGCATACCTCACAGAGGATGTAGGGCTTGTCCTTCGCGGGGCCCTTCTTCGGACGATCGTCCTTGCGCACGTAGAAGGCATTGGTATGGTCGAGCACCAAGCGGCTTGCGGCTTCCGTCTTCCATATCTCGCGCACAGCAGAGGCATAGGCTGCGTTGTTCGACATGATGCTCGAAAGCCCCTCGGTCGGTCCGCCGAGGGACGTCACGAGGCTCGCTATGCTCTTGGAGAGGTCCTTCACCGGAGCGATCCGCCTTTCTGGGGTGTGCGATGATGCTGCGATAGCGTACCATGGTGCGCAGATCATGGAAACCACGCCCACCACATCGCATCAGCCCTTCAAGCTGCGCCATGCGCTCCAGCTCGCTGCGCCGCAGACATGGCCAGCATCTGTCATGTCCGTGCTCATCGGCTGCTGCCTTGCGCGCACCATGACAGGCCAGACGCCCATCCTCATGGCGTGCACGCTCCTTGCCATCTGCATCCTCATGCAAGCCTCAGTGAACACCTTCAATGATTACTTCGACTTCATCAAGGGCACCGACACCGAATCGGACATGCTCGAGACGGATGACTCCACCCTCGTCAATGACCGGATCGATCCCCGCTTCGCGCTCATCTTGGGCTGCGGGCTGTTGGTGGGAGCATTCGCGTTGGGCATCTGGGTCATCGTGCGATGCGGGCTCATCCCGCTCTGGATCGCGCTCATCGGAGCTGCAGCCGTCGTCCTCTATTCAGCAGGCAAGACCCCCATCTCCGCGCTCCCCTTAGGTGAGGTCATCAGCGGCGTGGTCATGGGTGGCCTCATCCCCCTCGCCTGCGTCTACTGCCTGACAGGCGTGCTCGACCTCTCCGTCCTCGCCTTCGCCATCCCGCTCATCATCGGCATCGGCCTCATCATGATGACGAACAACACCTGCGACATCGAGAAGGATGTGAGGGTCGATAGGCGCACGCTGCCTGCGATCATCGGGCGCGAGCGCGCGCGAAGCGCCTATCATATCGCCTTAATGCTATGGATGGCCTCCATCTGCATCATCTGCGCCATCTCCTTCACCCATGCAGCATGGGTGCTCCCCTTCATGCTCCTCACGTGCGCACCGCTCGCAAAGGTGCTCTGGAAGAACCCGCTCAAGCCGGAGAGCCGGATCGCAGCCATGGGCGGCATCGCATCGCTGAATGTGGCGCTCGGAGCCTTCTACGCGCTCTGCATGGTGCTCTGAGCCGCCTCTCACCCACGACCGACCCCAGGGAAGCCTCAACGCCAGGGAATGGAGATCCTTCCCGCATACAGCGTGGGGAGCGCGGAGATATCGAAGCCCTCGAGGAGCTGCTCGGGCGTAGCAGGCGCATCCTCTCCCTGCAACCCCGCTATCCATGCGATGTGCCCGATGATGCCCGCGGGATGACCGAAGCGGGCGAGCATCCCATCGAGCGACGCATCGCCATCCCGCTTCGACAGCCTGCGACCGCCCTCGGAGACGAGGAGCGGCAGGTGCGCATAGACGGGCTCAGGCAGGCCCAGCGCGCGTTGGAGGAATACCTGCTGCGGCGTCGAGGAGAGCAGGTCCACTCCCCTTGTCACCGAGGTCACGCCTTGTGCCGCGTCATCCACGACGACTGCCAGCTGGTAGGCGAAGGCGCCATCCTTGCGCCTCACGATGAAGTCCCCGCACTCCTCATCCAGCATCTGCCCATAGCTGCCGCAGATGATGTCGTCGAATGCGATGCGCTCATGGGGAACGCGCAGCCTGATGGCCGGGACCTCGCCTGCGCCCCGGCGCTCGCGCACCTCTTCAGCAGAGAGGCTCCGGCAGGTGCCACGATAGACGTGCTTATCCCCGAGATGCGGAGCAGAGGCCACGGCAAGGTCAGCACGCGTGCAGAAGCAGGGATACGCACCGCACGCATCCACGATCGTCTCGAATGCTGCCTCGTAAGCCTCCGTGCGATCATGCTGCCAGAAGGGACCCCGGTCCCAGGTGAGGCCCAGCGCCTCGAGATCCCGCTGCACGGCATCTGCGAAATGGGGCTTGGAGCGCTCCGGATCGAGGTCCTCTATGCGGAGCACCATCTCCCCGCCGGATGCTCGCACGATGAGCCACGCCAGGAGCGCAGCGAATATGTTCCCCGCGTGCATGCGCCCTGTGGGAGAGGGCGCGAACCGTCCGACGAGCGGTGCGGTCATCGCCTATCTTCCACGTGCTTCGCCTTGCCCATGGTGCGCTCGATCCCGCCCGGCTCCACCAAGGACACCTTCACTCCCACGAGCAAGACACCCTTCAGCTTCTCCTCGATGCGGCGACGCATGGCATCCAGCGCCTCGAACGAATCCGTGAACGATTCGGGGCGTATCTCTGTCTGCACCGTGAGCGCGTCCATGCCGCCCACCGTCTCTACGATGATGCGGTAGTGCGGAGTGACCTCATCGATCCCCGAGAGCACATCCTCGATCTGGGAGGGGAACACGTTCGTTCCGCGGATGATGAGCATGTCATCAGAGCGCGAGCGCACCTTGTCCATGCGCGCATGCGTGCGACCGCATGCGCACGGCTCGGTCGTGACGCGGGTCAAGTCATGCGTTCGATAGCGGAGGACGGGGATGCCCTGCTTATCCAAGGGCGTCAAGACCAGCTCGCCCATCTCCCCTTCCGCAACGGCTTCGCCCGTTTCGGGATCGACCACCTCCCAGAGGAAGTGGTCCTCCGCGATATGCTGCTGGTCGCGCGCCGCCAGGCATTCCCCAGAGACCCCCGGCCCCATGACCTCCGTCAGCCCGTAGTTATCCGTGCACACGATGTGCATCCGGCTCTCTATCTCAGCCTTCATGCCCGGAGGGCACGGCTCGCCGCCGAAGAGCCCCACGCGCAAGGGAGATGCGGCCCAGTCATACCCCATCTCCTCGCCCACCTCGCAGATGTGCATCGCATAGGAGGGCGTGGCGATGAGGACGGTGGTGCCGTAGTCCTGGATCATCTGGATATGCCGCTCGGTGTTGCCTGCCCCCGCTGGGATCATCGTGCATCCGAGCTTCTGCAGCCCATAGTGCAGGCCGAACCCCCCGGTGAACATGCCATAGCCGAACGCCATCTGCGCGTTGCCCTCAGGGACGACGCCCGCCATCTGCACCAAGCGAGCTATGCAATCGCTCCAGACGTCCATGTCATCATCGGTGTATCCCACCACGATGGGCTTGCCCGTCGTGCCGGAGGATGCATGCAGCTCGCGGATGCGGTCGAGCCCCACGGCGAAAAGCCCATAGGGGAACGTCTCCCGGAGCGCTGACTTATCCGTGAAGGGGAGCTTGCGCACATCCCCGATCGTCTGGATGTCATCAGGGGACACGCCAAGGGCATCCATCTTCTCCCGATAGTACGGGACCCTCTCATAGGTGTATCTGACCTGGCGTTTCAGCTTCTCCGCTTGCAGCGCTTCGATGTAGGCGCGGCTCGCACGCTCGATGTCAGGGTCGAATATCGGAAGCTCGTCGAACGCGCCCTGGGCAGCAGCCTTGAGCGCATCGCCCTTCCTCGTGATGTCGAAGGACATGGGCTACTCCCCTCCCTTGGTGCTGCGCAGCTGCGATGCCCGCATGATATCCTCCTGGCTCACCAGCACCAGATCGGTGGATGCCAGAGCCGCCGTCGCAGCTCCCGCATCGTCGGTGTTGATCACGATGTAGGTGGAGATCATGGAATAGCTATACGAGACGTTGATGCCGCAATCGGCGAGCACTGCCATCACGCGCCCGAGCTCGCCAGGCTCATCCTCGAGCAGCAAGCAGAGCACATCGGTCTCCGCATGGGCGATGCCCTCCTCCTCGAAGGCAGCGATGGCGGCATCCACATCGTCCACGACGAAGCGCCCGATGCCGTAATCGCCCGTATCCGATACCGAATAGCCGCGCACGCTGACACCCGCGTCCTGGAGCAGCTCCAAGATGCGCGCAAGATGTCCTGGCTTGCTCTGCAGGAAGGTGCTGATCTGGCGGATGCTCATCGCTGGGCCTCCTGGATATGCTCGGATGCGAAGCCCTGGCCCGCAGCGAAGGCGCGCACGTTCACATCCACCGTCTTCGGCGGCACGTTCGCTCGCACGGCTTCCGCCCATGCATCCTCAGGGAATCCGAACAGCTCGGATGCCGCGCCCAAGAGAACCACATTCGCTGCCTTGGGGCTGCCCGCCTCGCGTGCTGCTGCCTCTGCAGGCACGATGAGCGCACCTGCAGATGCGAGGGTCCCATCCATGTCATCCGGCATGGATGCCCTGCCCGTGAGCACGCTCGCCGGCTTGATGAGCTCATCGTTCACGACGAGCGTCCCGCCCTGCCTGAGCGATGGGAGCGCGCGCAGCGCCTCGATCTTCTCGAAGGCGATCGCGATGTCCGCCTCCCCGTCACCTATGACCATGGATGCCACATCAGAGCCGATGGCGATCATGGTGGAGACGGCTCCCCCTCGTTGGGCCATGCCATGGATCTCGGAGACCTTGACCTCCTGTCCGCTCCTCACCGCCGCATCCGCGACGATGTTAGCAGCCAAGATGGTCCCCTGCCCTCCCACTCCGCACAGCAGTATCTTCTTCATGCCAGCCTCCTAACGAACTATCGCGTTGAAGCGGCAGTACTGTTCGCATTGGCCGCATCCGATGCACATATCGGTATCGATGTATGACAAGCCGGTATCCGCGCGCTTCCCGATGGCTGGGCATCCGAGCGTGAGGCATACGCCGCAACCGGTGCAGGATGCGATGTAGTACGGTTCGGAGATGCGGCGCTCGAGCAGCACGCAGGGGCTCTTGAAGATGAGCACATCCAATCGATCGCGCTCCTTGACGGCCTCGCGGATGGCCGCGCGCACGGCCTCCATGTCGTTCGGATCGATGGTCCGCACGCACTTGACGCCGATGGAGGCCACCACGCGCTCAAGGTCCAGCTCGTGCGCGTCGCGTCCCTGGATCTGCACTCCATTGAAGGGGTTGCCCTGACGGCCGGTCATCGCCGTCGTCCTATTGTCGAGGATGCAGATGGTCCCCGCTCCTGCGTTGTACACCGTGCTGATCAGCGAGCTCAAGCCCGAATGGGCGAACGTCGAATCACCGATGATGCCCACGACAGGACGGGTGCTCTCACGACCGAGCGCAAGCTCGAACCCGTGCGCCATGGAGACGGACGCTCCCATGTCCACGCACGTGTCCATGGCTGAGAGCGGTGGCAGCGCGCCGAGCGTATAGCAGCCGATATCCCCGCAGATGATGGCCTTCTGACGCGAGAGCTCCTTGAACACGAGGCGATGCGGGCATCCAGGGCAGAGCGCCGGCGGTCGTGGGGGGATGTCGGATGCAGCCTGCGCACCCTCAGGGACATCCACGCCGAACGCAGCGCAGATGAGATTCGGGGACAGCTCTCCATGAGCGGGAAGCGCACACGGTGGCTCGGCGACGGCAACGCCCACAGCGCGCACGGCATCGATCAAGTAGGTGGATGCCTCCTCCACGACATATACCTCATCGACCGACTGGGCGAATGCACGGACCGTCTCATCCGGAAGCGGATGCGTCATGCCCAGCTTCAAGATGCTCGCATCGGGGAGCGCCTCGCGCACATGCTGATATGCTGCACCAGCGCAGATGATGCCGCGTGCCGGATCGCCTTCGATCACCTCGTTCGGAGCCTCGGCATTCGCCCAAGCCCTCATCCGCTCGATGCGCTCGAGCTGCTCGATGCGCCTGCCCTTCGCGAACGCGGGCATCATCACCCAGGTGGAGGGATCGGTCTCGTAGGAGACCTCTTCGCGCGGCGCGGCGGGGTCAGACGGCTCCACCAGCGTCTTGGTGTGGGAGATGCGCACCGTAGACCGCACCATCACCGGCACATCGAATCGCTCGGAGAGGTCATAGGCCATCCGCGTGAGGTCATAGGCTTCCTGCGAATCCGCTGGATCGAGCATCGGGATGTGAGCTGCTGCGGCATAGTAGTGGGAATCCTGCTCATTCTGAGAGGAGTGCATGCCCGGATCATCCGCCACGAGCATGACCAAGCCGCCGCCAACGCCCGTGTAGGCTGCGGTGAACAGCGGGTCAGCCGCGACGTTCACGCCCACGTGCTTCATGGTGCACAAGGCGCGCTTCCCTGCCGCGGACGCGCCGAGCGCGACCTCCAGCGCCACCTTCTCGTTCGTGCACCACTCCGCATACACGCCCTCATGCGCGGCGAATGCCTCCAGCGTCTCCGTGGAGGGCGTTCCGGGATATCCCGTTCCTATGAGCGCACCAGCGTCCGCAGCCGCACGGGCCACGGCCTCGTTACCTGAGAGAAGCATCTGCAAGACTCCTTCTATTCACCTGTGTCGAAGACGAAGCCGAAACGGCCGATCTGCACGAAGTCACCTTGTTCGAGGACCTTCTGATCGACCGATACGTTATTGACCCACACGCCGTTGTATGACTGCTCATCCTGGATGACGTATGCGTCCCCCGCACGATGGATGTTCGCATGGAGACGCGAGACCGTCATGTCATTCAAGAAGATATCGCATTGCGGATTGCGCCCGATGGAGGTCGCCTCGGGGTCCACCTTGTACTCAGCGCCGCGCTGGGGTCCCCGCACCATGCGCATCACCGGAGAGGTGATCGCCTCGTCATGGGTGGGCGTCACCACGCCCACGGGAACCTCGACCGGTGAGAAGCCCTGCGTGGCACCTGACAGCTTGAATCCACAGAGCTCGCAGGCGGCTTGGCCCGGCTTCAAGGGCGACTGACATATGGGGCATGTGTCATGCATGGTGGCGCCTCCCCTTCCCATGAGCTGCCATCAATCCTTCTCCAATACCAATGGGGTCTCATTGATGATAACCGACTGCGCGCTCGTGGGCTGCCCAGAGAACGTGCGGGCGAGCTTGTCCCACCAGATGCCGATGGCCTCGAGCGGATTCGGACCTGCAACATCCTCGCATGCCACGAGCTCAGCCTGCGCTATCTCCTCATTGTCCTGATAGAACGTAGCACGCCCGACCACCTGGCCTGTGCTCACGCCACCACCGAGCTCGTCGAACTCGAACCTCTGGCTGACGTTGCCGTGGGGAGCGAATATGCGCACGGTCTCATCGGGATCTGCGAAGGTGGCCTTGACCGTCTTGTCCACCCATCCTGAGAGGGCCACCCGAGCGACGACGGGAACGTCGCGCTCCTGCCCATCGACCTTCATCTGAGCGGTCTCGGGCGAATGGGCGAGCTCGTAGTCCACTTGGTTGCCATAGACCCAATCGAAGAGGGTCTTGCAATCGATGAAGCGCTGCTCATCGGATGATGAATCGAGCACGATCGCATAGAGGTCAGCGCCATCCCGGTTGCAAGCGCCAGCGAAGCAGGGGCCTGCGAGCTCGGTATTGCCCGTCTTGATGCCACAAGCCCCTTCGTACTTCCCGAGCAGAAGGTCGGTGGTCTCCAGCTCGACGGTCACCTCTTCCCCACCCCGCTTGACCGGGATCCCCACAGAGGGGATGTCCGTCAGCGCACGGAACCGTTCATCTCTCATGGCATACGCGCAGATCTTGGAGACCTCGCGCGCGGTGCTGTGCAGATCCCCCGCGAACTGCCCGTAATCCAAGCCATGCGGATTGGTGAACACTGTATCCGTGCATCCGAGCTCGCGTGCCTTCTCATTCATCTTGGCGACGAATGCATCTAGGGCGCTCGCCGGGTCATCGTTGTCGATGGCGGAGCCATCAGAGCGATGGAGCGTCTCCCCTGAATCCTTCGATGCCCTTTGGAAGTCAGCCCCAAGGCATTCTGCGATGGCGATGGCGGCATCGTTTCCCGACGGCACCATCAGCCCCTTGAGCGCATTCTCCATGGTGAGCACATCCCCCGCTTTGAGGTCAGCGCTCGATTCCCCTACCGTCGCAGCCGCCTGGCTCACCGTGACCTCGCGCTCGAGATCGGAGCTCTCGAGCGCCACGATGGCGGTCATGACCTTGGTGATGGATGCGATCTGAACGGGCGCATCAGCATCGCGCGCAAAGTACTCGGTGCCATCAGCACTGCAGACATAGGCGTACTCGCAGCCGAGATTCGGGCTGGATGTTGCCTTGATGCCCCGCTCCTCCATGGACTGCCCATAGATGATGTCGCTCTTCCGAACATCGGCGAAGGCGGACGCGGGAGCCCACGCACAAGAGACGAGCAGGCATGCTGAGAGGAAGGCAGCGAGAGAGCAGCGCGTGGGTCGACCAGCACGCTGCTTCGCAGATGCCCGAGATGAGGGACGCAGGCTAGAGCGCATAGATATCTTCGGGGCGCGCGATCTTGAAGCCAGCCTCCTCGAGGGCGGCATCGATGCCATCCCCCTCTATCTTGAACACGTCGATGGCCTCAGCATCCCCCGCCTTGAAGCAGTACCCATACTCTATGTTGAGGCCTGCCTCATCGCAGAACTCGAGAAGGCGGGCAAGGCCGCCCGGCTCATTGGGGACGTAGACGGCATTCACCTGCGTGACGGATGCGCGGAAGCCCGAGTCATTCAGGAATGCCGCCACAGCCTCTGGCTCATCGCAGAAGATGCGCGCGATGCCGAAGTCCTTCGTGTCGGCCAAGAACATGGCGTGCATGTTGGTGCCATGCTCGGCGATCGTGCGCGTCAAGCTGGAGAGCTTGCCCTTCTCATTCTGAAGGAAAACGGTGAGCTGCGATATCATGCGGATACCTCCCTCTTGTCGATGACGCGCTTCGCCTTGCCCATGGAGCGCTCGATGGTCTTGGGTTCGACGATCCTCACATCCACTGCCACTTGCAGGTTGCCCTTCAGCTCTGCCTGCAGGCGGCTCTTCAGATCCTCGAGCTTTCGCACCTCGTCGATCTGGAAATCAGGCTCCGTCTCCACCTGGAGCTCGACATGGTCGAGCGGACCCTTGCTCGTGAGGATGATCTGGTACTGCGTGGCGATCTCCGGGAAGCCGGTGATGACCTGCTCGATCTGGGACGGGAACACGTTCACGCCACGGATGATGAGCATGTCATCGGTGCGGCCGCGCAAGCGATCGATCTTGCGATGGGTGCGCCCGCACGCACACGGCTCGGATACGATGCGCGTGACATCCCTCGTGCGATAGCGGATGAGGGAGCTCGCCTGGCGCGTGAGCGTGGTGATGACCAGCTCGCCCCATTCCCCATCAGGCAGCACCTCTCCGCTCTCGGGATCGATGATCTCGCAGTAGAACTGATCCTCGGCGATATGCAAGCCACCGCGCTCAGCGCACTCCATGGCGACGCCGGGTCCCATGATCTCGGAGAGGCCGTACACATCGCAGTACTGGACGCCCAGCTTGTCGGCGATCTCCTGCCGCATGTTCTCAGAGGCCGGCTCCGCCCCGCAGATGACACCGGATATCTTGAAGTCCTTGGCGGGATCGTAGCCCATCTCGATGGCCGTGTCAGCGATGAACAGCGCATAGGATGGGGTGCATGCCAGGATGTCCGTTCCGCAATCCGCGAGGAACTGGACCTGGCGCTTGGTGTTGCCCGATGAGGTCGGGATGACCATGCAGCCCATGGCCTCGCCACCCGCATGGGCACCCAGGCCACCGGTGAACAAGCCGTATCCATAGGACACCTGGATCGTCGATGCCTTCGTGCCGCCGACCATGGCTATCCCGCGCGCGAAGCAATCTCCCCAGTTGGCAAGGTCCGATGCGGTGTGCCCGACGACCGTTGCCTGGCCCGTCGTGCCCGATGAGGCATGGATGCGCGCGATGTCCTCCATCGGCATGGCGAACAGCCCATAGGGGTAGGCATCCCGCATGTCCTGCTTCACGACGAACGGGAACCTCGCAAGGTCCTCCAGAGAGCTCAGATCATCCGGGCTCACGCCAGCATCATCGAAGCTCTGTCGGAAGAAATCCACGTTGTCATAGGCATGCCGCACGCTCCACTTCATGCGATCGAGCTGGAGGGCGGCAAGCTCCTCCCTCGGCATGGTCTCGATATCGGGCTGGTAGTACATCTGCATCCTTTCTATCTGGGGCGGCACTCGAGGCATCCGCGCATGCGCGGGCGCAAGCAAGGTATGGAGGTCAGCACGTCACGTGGAAGACGATGCGCTCGAAGATGAGGAAGATGAAGGAGAGGAGGGATCGCCTGAGGATGATGACGTGCCATCGGGTCGAGCATTCTTCCTCTGGATCTCTGCGGTATCCACCTCAGAGCCCACCTTGTACAGCTCATTGATCGGCGAATACACCGAACTGAACGTCTTCTGGTCAACGAGGTTGCCGTCCTTGTCCTTCACGGTGCGCACGACGTTGATGCTCTTGCCATCCGAGCCGTTCGTCATCTTCACGACCGCCGTTGGGGCGTAGGTGTCGTCCACCTCCACCTTAACCTTGTATGGATCTCCCTCGCCCCACTCGCCCGTCTCCGTCATGACCTCCAGCTCAGGATCCTCGCCGATGAGGTCGACCGTCACGCTATAGGAGCTGTAGCTCGTGGTGAGCAGGATGTCGGAGGAGGTGCTGTTCTCCCAGATGAGGTCTAGCGTGGGATAGGCGATGGCCGCATCGCGCCCTGCAGGATACGACGATGAGCTCAACGTATGGTTGTGCCGCTCGTTGATGGGAAGCCCTGACTCATAGACGGAGTTGAACACCGTCGTGGCCACCTGGCAGACGCCGCCGCCCGCCTCCTGCGTCATCTCATCTCCCGATATGACGCCCGCCTCCTTGAAGCCAGCCTCCGCGTTGCAGTCCCCCGCTGTCTCGTTGAACGACCACGTGCCCCCATCGGCCTTCACGACCGAGTCATCGATGAGGTCGGCCACCTTCTGGATGTTGTACAAGCGGTTCATGGTGGTGGAACCGGTGTTGAACTCGGTGGTGAACGTGCTGAACTTGGTCACCACGCCATATGCGAGCGCCTCGTCCAGCGAGAGCGGCCCTTGCGTCTGCTGGGTCTGGATGGATATGCCGAAGCGCTCGCCTGCCACCTTCTGGGTGCCGGTCTCGCAGAAGGTTCCGAAGAGCGACTGGTCGAGCGTGCTGAGGGCAATGCCCACATCCGGGATGGTCACCTCTTGGTCGGGCTTGACCTCGACGCCGTCTCCGGTCACATCGAAGGAGACCGCATACTTGCCGCCATTCTCCTTGAGGTTCAGGCTCTCCGTGAGCGTCTCGAGCGCCTTCTGCTCAGAGAGCTCGGGCTTCAGGTACCACTCCTCTCCCCGCTGCGCTGCAGATGTGGTCACCCACGAACCTAGGGTCTCCTTGCTGATATCAGCGGAGCTGTCGCCATAGGCGAACGATGCACCCTCTTCCAGCGCTTGATTGAGCGCATCCGCCGTCCTCTGCGCCGCCTCGGCGCTGACCTTGAGCGATACGTAGTCAGCGACGGGGATGTAGCGTGGATCATCCACTTCGCTGTTGAGCAGCTTGTCGGTGAGGGTGGCTCGGAATGCGCCCTCGTCTATCTGGTAGCCGTCATGGCCCTCCGTCACGGATGCGACGCCATCCTGGATGCTGATGCTGGTCTCCGTTGCCGGATTGCCGATGGCTGTGTCGAGGTCGGATACGAGCTTGGAGAGCATGGTCTCGTTGAAATCCAAGCGGACGTCGATCGCATGCGCATGCATGAGCGTGCTGAACCTATCGAAGAGCCCCGTCGTGCGCCCGAACCCGTACGCTTCCGCTGCCAGCTCCTGCGCCGGCAGGCGCGCGCCGAGCGTATCGGACGATTCGACCCAGAGCACCTTGTTCTCCAGCGCGTCCTCTACCGATACCTGCTCAGCCAAGACCTCGTCCTGCATCTGCACCGCTTCGACATCGGTGGTCTTGGCAGCCTCCTCGGAGGTGAAGATGTAGACATCGGTGTTCGCCAGCTTGTCGCTGTAGCGCGCTGAGATGGCATCGGCCGCCTGCGCCTGCGTCATCCCCGCAACGTCCACATCTCCGACGTACACGCCCTTGTATATCTTCTCTTGGGTCATGGCGGAATCGATCAGGAAGCCGCAGACCAGGACCAAGATGAGCACGACAGCGCCGCCAGCGATGCGGCTCTTGTCCCACAGCAGCAAGAACCCATGCCCGATGGCCTTGCCCACCATGGCGATGAGCCGTGCGATGCTGACGACCAGGAGCTTCAGGATATCGAACACCTTCGCCAGGATGGAATCGCTCGCGCTCGCAGGGCGAGCGCTGCGCTGTGGCGTGGATGCGATGCCTTGCGGGAAGTCGCCGCGCCTGCCATCGCGCCCCCGACCGCCACGGGCGCCTGAAGGCGCACCTGCGCGCGCATCCTGGCTGCGACGGCGATCATCTGACGTGCTGCGCGTGCGCGCAGGGACCGGACGCGAGGACGCACCGTCCAACCTGCGCGAGCGGGAGCTGCCGCGCTCGGGAGCGCTCGAGCGCTGACGGCCAGCACGGCCCTGATCCGGATCTGGCCTCCTCGAGGAGAGGGGCTCTCTGCCACTCACCGTGATGCGATTGGTGGTGCGCGGCGCACCTTGCATCGAAGGCGCATCCAGCCTTTGGCTGGCACGCGCATCCCCATCCGGGCGCGCGCCCTCTGAGCGCAGCCGAGACCTGCCATCGCGCACGGAGCGGGAGGAGCGGCCGAAGCTCTCGGAATCGAGGTTGAAGTTGCTGCTATAGGCCATGCGAGCTCCTTGCAGCCTGGAGCTTCCGCGCTGCTTGGATGCAGTAATAGACCGTGACGCCGATCTGCAGCACGAGCCCGATGTACACGGACCAGATGCCCCAGCACGCATCTTGGGCACCGAAGCCCGGCAGCCAGGATGCATCGAAGATGCCGAGGCCGGGGACCTGGGGCCAATTCAGCAAGAGCGCGGCGAAGCCGACGAAGAGGAACGTGGTGGCGAACTTGCCCGGATAGACGACCGGGACCTGTATGCCGAAGCGCTTGAGCAGGATGCCGCCGCCGATGAGCAGGAACGCCTCGCGCGCCAAGATGAGGATGGCGATCCAGAGAGGACAGCGCCCTACGAGGCACAGCCCGATCACCACCGTCATCATGAGCACGGTATCAACGGCTGGGTCCAAGAGCTTGCCCAGCTTCGAGACGCAATGCGACCTGCGTGCGACCTGCCCGTCGACGAAATCCGTCAGGGCAGCTGTCGCGAAGACGGCCGTAGCGGCGATATCCTGGCCCTCGAAGAGGAGCCAGAGATAGAGCGGCACCAAGCAGAACCGCATGAGCGTGATGATGTTCGGGACCGTCAATATGCGGTCTGTCACATCTTCAGCTTCTATGCGTGGTCGTGCTCTGTATGTGCTCACGTGCAAGCTCCAACATGGTCGGTAGGGATCCAAAGCGACATTCTACAAGCAACGACCGCATTTTGCAGCTACGCGCGCGCATTGAGCACCATATCTGCGCTAAATGCTCGAGCTCACCTGCTTCTCCTGCTCGGGCACGGCAAGCTCGATCGCGTGCTTCTCAGTGGCGATCGCGGTGGGAGCAGGGTCCATGGACAAGCATGAGGTCGGGCACGATGCGACACAGCTCCCGCATTGGATGCACATGAAGGGCTGTATGCCCCATGTGCGCGCCGCCTTGTCCACGGTGATGCAATGGCAGGGGCATACGCGCTGGCACATGCCGCACAGGATGCATCCGCTCACCTCATTGACCACATGGCCCTTCTGACCAGCATAGGGTGCCTTGGTCTGCGTCGGGTAGAGGAGCGTCTCAGGCTTCTTGAAGAGGGAGCGGAGCGTCATGGCCCCGAGACGGAAGCTTCCCATGTCCGCCTACCTTTCAGTGCAGCTGATGCACGGGTCGATGGTCAAGATGATCATGTTGACGTCCGCGAGGTCGCAACCCTTGAGGGCCTCGAGCATCCCTGCCAGGTTCTGCGAGGTGGGCGTGCGCATGCGCATGCGCTCCAGGTGCTTCGTGCCATTGCCCTGCGCGAAGTAGTAGCACTCCCCGCGCGGCTGCTCGAGCACGTTCGCCGCACGAGCGCCCGGGTCAGGGTTGCCCTTCACCTTCACCGCTATATCACCTGCCGGGATCTTCCCCGCCAGCTCCTGGATGATCTCGATGGACTGGAGCACCTCCAAGCAGCGCACCTTGACGCGCGCATAGCAGTCCCCGCCCGCATCGGTGATCGGCTGGAAGTCGGCAAGGTGCCCGTATGCACCGCGCCCGAACGAGCGCACGTCGTAGCTCACAGCAGAGGCGCGTGCGAAGGGGCCGACCATGGACAGGTCGATCGCCTGCTCGGTGGTGAGCGCACCCACGCCGACGGTCCTGTTCTTGACCGACATGTCGGTGAGCAGCGTGCTCATGATCTCACCGTATTCCGCCTTGATGCCATCGAGCACGCCGCAGATGACCTTGAGCTCCGAGTCCTCGATATCGCGATTGACGCCGCCCACGCGCACGACCGACAAGATGACGCGACCGCCCGTGGTCTTCTCGAAGATGTCCAGGATGCGCTCGCGCAAGCGCCAGCAATGCATGAACATGGATTCGAAGCCGAATGCATCCGCCGCGAGGCCCAGCCACAGCAGATGCGAATGGATGCGGGAGAGCTCATGCCAGATCACGCGCAGGTATTCCGCACGGCTGGGCACCTCCACGCCCATGAGCGACTCCACCGTCTCAGCGTATCCGAGGGAGTGCCCCATGGCACAGATGCCGCAGATGCGCTCCGCCACGTAGATGAACTGGTTGTAGTCGCGCGTCTCAACGAGCTTCTCAAGGCCCCTGTGCACGAAGCCGATCTGCGGGAGGACGTCGACGACCGTCTCATCCTGCACGACCAGGTCCAGATGCAGGGGCTCTGGCAGCACCGGATGCTGCGGCCCGAATGGAATGACCGATGCCTTGCCCATTATCCGACCTCCCCATCTGCTGTGGCCTTCTTCGCCTTCGCCTCCATGGCGGCGCGCACGCGCGCTGCCTTCTCTGGGGGCATGGCGGCGAGCTTCGCTTCCATCTCCGCATCGATCGAAGGTGCGGACGCCCCTGTGGGCGCACCTTCGGCAGGTGCCTTCCCTGCCGCCTCAGATGCCTTGGCCGCCTTCGCAGCCGCGGCCTTCGCCTTCTTCTCGGCGAGCTTGCGCTGCTTCTCCTGCTCCGCCAGCTTCTCCGGGGAGATGATGGTCATCGGGACCTCGGTGGAGACCCGATAGAAGTTGCCGAGGAAATCGATGGCAAGGCCGTCGAAGGTGATGCCGAACAGGTCGTGCATCTCGTTCTCGAACACGAACGCCTCGAGATAGGCATCCGTGATGGATTCCAGATGCGCGCCTCTGGGCAAGCGCTCGACGACCGCGTTGTCGAGCAGGCCATCCTTCATGTACGAATAGATCACATCCGCGCTGTCCTCGTTGTTGACCGCGAGGATCTGCACGAATCGCCAGCCCTCAGCCTTGCGCCGCACGGCATCCGCATGGACGGATGCGGCATCCAGGCTCTTGAAATCAGTGGAGAATCCCATCTAGGCACGCCCCTTCTTCTCAGCTTTGAGCTTCTCAGCCTTCTCGTCCAAGACCCCCACGCCCGCCACGATGGCGTCGATGAGCGTCTCTGGCCTGACCGCGCAGCCCGGAGCATACACATCCACGGGGATGGCCTTGTCCACGCCGCCGATCACGTTGTAGCAATCGTGGAAGATGCCGCCTGAGCAAGCGCAGATGCCGCATGCCACCACGACCTTGGGCTCTACCATCTGATCGTATATCTGGCGCACCACATCTATGTTCTGCTCGTTGACCGAGCCGGTGACCAGGAAGATGTCCGCATGCTTGGGATTGCCGGTGTTCACCACGCCGAAGCGCTCGCCATCGAAGCCCGGGCAGAGCGTCGCCAGCACCTCGATGTCGCACCCGTTGCAGCTGGACCCGTCATAGTGGATGACCCATGGTGATCGTCCCGAATAAGCCACGTGATGCCCCCTTTACAGAAACGCCAGGACGGCGATGTTGATGCCGCCCGCCACGAGCGCGACAGCCCAAGCGGACTTCAGCATGAACTGCCACTTGACGCGCGCGAAGTTGTTGTCGATGAGTATCTCCAGGAAATACGCCGCAAGGGCGACGACGATGCCCACGAGGATCGTCCACGGGCCGCCCCACACGAAGAAGATGCCGACCCATCCCAAGAACAGCACGTTCTCGCACCAATGCAGGATCTCCACCAGAGCGAGTGTGGAGCCGGACATCTCCGTCGTCATGCCGCGCACGATCTCCTGATGGGCGTGATGGGACATGGACAGGTCGAAGGGCGATTTGCGCAGCTTGATGGTGAGGATGAACATCATCCCCAAGAACACCGGCCAGATGCACGCGATCACCGGCACGTCGAGCCGGAACACCGTGGCAACATCGAAGGAGCCCGCTCCGAGGACGGGGAAGCTCCCGAGAGCGCCGGGCAGCACAGCGGTCGCCATGCAGAACGCCACAGCGAACAGGAGCACCATGGGCTCATAGGCCATCACCTGGAGCGTCTCGCGCGCCGCACCCAGCTCCGCATAGGGCGAGCGAGACGAGTAGGCGGCGATGATGAAGAACAGGCTCGAGAGCGTGATCACGAACACGCACATGAGCAGGTTCCCACCGGAGAAGAAGATGCCTCCCGCTATCACCGCGAACACGAGCGCACAGATGACGTAGGCATCCTGCACGCCGTTGACCGTGACGCCCTCCTTCTCGAAGAGCTTGCGGACGTCGTAGTAGGGCTGCAGCAGCGGCGGTCCCACGCGTCCCTGCATGCGCGCAGAGAGGACCCGGTCCACGCCTGCCAAGAGGCAGCCGATGATGGGAGCGAGCACCGCAAATGCGATGGTCCCGATGAGCGGTGCCAGAAAGCCGTAGATATCCATCTTCGCTCCTCCTATACCAGCGCCATGCCGCAAAGCGCCATGATCGCAGCCGCAGCCATGAGGACGCTGTTGAACACGACGCCGATGGGCGCCATGCGCTTCTCGCCGAATTCCTCTTCCATGTACCAGTTGCGCGCCGTGGCCAGGCTCTCACCTGAGAGCGCATCCTGGAAGGCGCGCCGATCGTCATCGCGGGCGACACCTGCCAGATACACGCCCACCTTGCGCTTCTTCGTGCGCCCGAGGCCCGTGAACAGCGCGATGACCACCACGCAGACGCAGATGCTCGCTATCCAGAGGTTGTCAGCGGAGATATCCCGCCCGAACATCCCGTATACGGAGGCCACATACGGCTCCACCATGGTGGTGGACAGGATGGGCAGCAAGACGCATCCAGCCACCAAGAGGATGGCCATGATGAGGATGGATGCCCATTCGCTCCTATGCACGGTGAGCTCCACGTTCTCCGGCTCGCCTGCGATGCCCGCGAGCTTGCCCATCCACTTCGCCCAGAACATGAAGGTGGCGGCAGAGCCGAACGCCAGGATCAAGATGAGCGCCACCTGATCCATCTGCACGAATGAGACGAGCGTGGCCCACTTGGCCACGAGCATGCCGAATGGCGCGATGAACATGCACATGATGCCGAGCATCATGAAGCGCGCGAGGCGCGGCATGCGCTCGAAGAGCAGGTCCATGTCCTCGATGTCCCGACTGCCGATGTGATGCTCAGCCGTGCCGACGCAGAGGAAGAGGAGCGATTTGGCTATGGCGTGGAACAGGATGAGGAACATGGCGGCCCAGACCGCCTCAGGCGTCCCAACGCCCGCGCATGCGGTGATGAGGCCCAGATTCGCGATCGTGGAGTACGCGAGCACGCGCTTCGCGTTCGACTGCGAGATGGCCATGAACGAGCAGAGCAGGAACGTGACCGAGCCGACCAACATGACCATGACCGAGGGCACGGGGCTCACCAGGAAGCACGGAGCGAGCTTGACCAGCATGAACACGCCCGCCTTCACCATCGTGGATGAATGCAGCAGCGCGCTCGTAGGCGTAGGCGCCACCATGGCACCCAGAAGCCATGTCTGGAACGGCATCTGAGCAGCCTTGGTGATGCCCGCGAACGCCAAGCAGACCACGGGGAGCAAGACGAGGGTGGGGTCGGCGATGCCGGCTTCGATGAACTCGACGAGCGAGAACGTCCCGACCTGCGTCGCGCAGAGGAGCAGCGCCAAGATGAATGCGATCCCGCCCGCCAGGTTCATCACGATCTGGCGGAATGCATTGCGGATGGCCTCCTCGGTCTTGGTATAGCCGATGAGCAGGAACGAGCAGAGCGTGGTGACCTCCCAGCCCGTGAACATCCATGCCATGTTGTTGGATGCGACGATGACGAACATCGCAGAGAGGAACACGAACATGAGCGCGAAGAAGGTCGGACGGCGGTCAGGTGCACCTTGAGGCTCATGCGCCTGGAAGTCGGCCATGTATCCGATCGCGTACACGCAGATGCCCGAGCCGATGACGCCGATGATCAGCACCATCATCACCGTGAGCGAATCCACGTAGAGCCCTTGGGGCACCTCCATGCCATGCGCGAAGCCGAACTCCACGTAGAGCACCACCACGAGCTGCACGATGGCCAGCACGAAGGCGAGGACGTTGCGGTATCTGACGGCATACGCCAAGATCACGAATACGCAGACGCAGCTGATGACGGTGCATGCCGTGTCAGCTATGGCGGATTCGCAATCGAAGAGCACCAGGCCGCTTCCGATGTGCATGCAAGCGAGCACGATGGACGCGATGGCCGTGATGGCCGCACCCGCGATGACGAGCGCGTTCCTGGCCGCGTTGTTCCTGATGACCACCAGAAGCAGCGCTATCGCTGCCGGGAAGGCCATGAGGAATAGAAGCATCTCCATGCAGTTCCTCCTCTGAATGAGCTCTCTCGACCACGACTTTAGCAAAGCGCGCACGGGTGGCCGCCTTGTCCGAAAGGAGGGGCCGTGCTTTGCTCGGTGAAGGGATACGAGGGCCGAAGCGCCCAGAACCGAACGGCTCTCTCTGGTACGTGAGCGGCACCCGTGCACCAGATGAAGCATGAGCGCGCATGCGATGGGCAGTGGCATGAGAGCAGCGAACGCGGATAGCGGACCAGCACGGGCATGAGGAGCGCACGCCAGCACGCGATGGATGCGATGGCATGCCGACCGCAGGAGAGCGAGGGACAGCGATGCCTGCACGCGCGCAGACGCAGATGATGGATGCGAAGATGTGGATGAGAGGTTGGAGGCGACGTCCGGATTCGAACCGGAGATAAAGGCTTTGCAGGCCT
>CAJURX010000014.1 GCA_910589125.1 uncultured Eggerthellaceae bacterium | reverse complement strand
CAGTGACGCCACGGGTATGAACCGTGTGCTCTGACCAACTGAGCTACACCGCCATTTTAGCTTCGCATTGCACGGCTGCCACGTCGTCAAGCCCGTCGTCGTCTGCTCGGTCACAGCGCAAAGGCTGCTCCCTCGCATCCGCTCCGGCTTTCCTCGTTCCAGCCGCACCCTGCTCGCTCAAAAAGACATCCATGAGATGCTGTTGCGCTGCATCGCACGGCTGACACATCATCGAACCGCACGCTGCTCGCTCAAGGCATCCATGGGATGCTCATTGTAAAATGGAGCCTGCGACCGGACTTGAACCGGTGACCTCTTCGTTACCAACGAAGTGCTCTACCGACTGAGCTACACAGGCATCAGATAAGATGGTGGGCGCGCTAGGATTCGAACCTAGGTAGGCATAGCCAACGGGTTTACAGCCCGTCCCCTTTAGCCACTCGGGCACACGCCCATTCCGTTCGTGGATGCACATGATACCTCATCGTGCATCCTCCCTGGGAAGGGTAGATATCCATGTGAGATTTTCAAGTTGCGGCCTGCGTCGGACAGATGCGTCTTCAAGCAAGCGAAGTGGAATGATACGTGAGTGATATTTAGGTGTCAACACTTAACACGCCCCCGGGCGTGCCTATACCCGAAGAGAGCATATCCTCCCCGATGGAGGGCCATTCCCCTCTGCATGGAGACACCGGCCAGAGCGCCTGGTCAGAACATCTCCACACGCGCATCATCCAACGGATGCCTGCTTGCCGCCCGTGCGCCACAGGAAGCGATCGAACTTGGGGATCTGATTCCAATAGGTCACCGCTGACCAGAACCCATGCGCGAGCGTGTCGTGCCTGTTGAACAAGGGGAACTGCGCCACCCCGCTCGCATACATCCCCAAGATGCGCTCCTTGAGCGCCGCATCGCTGACGCTGCGCTTGATCACATACGGAGGCACGCACGCATAGAGGAAGGGCTTGCGCGCCTCCCTCACAGGAGGCACCATCCCGCAGACGAAGTGCTCCACGATCGGCTCGACGAAGTTCACGCCCGCGAGCGTCACATAGTAGGAATTCCTGCCCGGGCGCGTATTCACCTCGAAGAAGCGATACGACCCATCGCGCGCATCGTATTTCACATCGAAGTTGGCGTACCCGTCATAGCCGACCTTCGCCAGGAATGCCTTGGCTTGCTCGATCGCGATCTCGGGCCACGCATCCACGATGCAGACCGGATTGCCGATGGCGGTCGGGTCATGGTCCTGCAAGACGACCTGCCCCGCGCACGCAAGGCGCACATCACCCTTCACCGCGAACATCGTGATGGAGTACATGGCATCATCGCCACCGGGGATGAAATCCTGCACGATCAGCTCCCGGTCATAGGAGGAGGCTTGCAGGTCGCGGAAGATGGTGGCCAGCTCATCTGCGCTCTCCACCTCGAATATCTTCTTCTTGCCAGGGAACTCCGCGTAATGGTAGCAAGCCGAGTTCGACGGCTTGGCTATCACCGGATACGGGAACGCATCCAGCTCTATCTGCGCGTCAGGGTCCCCGCAATCGACGGTGAGCGTCTTCGGGTAGAGGATGCCCTCCTCTTCGCAGATCTCGTAGAAGCGCTCCTTCTGGGTTATCTCATCCAGCAGCGGGAAATCTATGTAGGGGATGACGAACCATTCAGAGAGGCGCTCCTTGCTCTCCGAGAGGATGCGCGCGTACCAATCCCCCGAACCGAGCAGCAGGCCCACCTTGCCCTGGCACGAGAGCTCGCGCCCCACATCCTCCAGATAGCTCGCCAGGAAGCCATCCTCATCGATCCTGTCGAGCACGCGGTATTCGCAGAGCTTGCTCGTGGAGAGGAACTTGATGTCCGCAGAGGCGATGACGGTGGATCGAAGCCCATATGCATCGAAGAGGCCACGCATGAGCGAATAGACCAGGATGTCCCCGCCCAGGATGACCGGCACGAGCCTCTCAGGCACCTCTTCCCTGCTCATCCTCGGCTTGATATCCACTGCCATGCGCACGCATCTCCCCTCTGGGTCCCTCAGCATCGAAAGAGCAGACAGTGTAGCAAATGCGAGCAGCGAAGGCGCATGCCCGCACGACCTACCTACGACGGATCGCGCGACGCGCGAGCGAGCCTATGAGCGCAGCATCGGGCATCTTGGCTGCAACGGCGATGCCGAAGGTGACGGCAAGCGACACGATGCCCCCACCCATGACGCAGAGCAGCGCTGCCCATATCTGGGTCGCGCTCTCCCCGAGCAGGCACTGGAGGCCGAAGAGCGCCGCACCTCCGGCAGCTGAGCCCAGAGCACCGAGGAGCAACCCGACGATGAGCGACCTTGCGATGGCGAGGATGCTGAATCCCCCGAAGCGCGCCCTCAGATAGACGAGGCTCAGCACATCGACCACCAGATAGAACACAGCCGATGCCCATGCAATGGATTCGATGGGGATGGGATATCCCGCTTGGAATGCCCAAGCAGCGCCCAAGGTGAGCACGACCTGCACGATGGAGGCGATCACGTTGAACCACGCGAACACCCCGAGCTTGCGGATGCTGCTGAACACCTTCTGCATGTAGGCCAGCACCCCATAGAACGGAAGCGCCAATGCGAGAGCGGCCAAGAAGCGCGCTATCTGATCGATGCGATCTGCGGTGAACGCGCCTATGTGATAGAGCGTGACCAGGGGCGTGGCGAATACGATCAGGTACAGCATGAATGGCGCGAGCAGGAAGAGGATCTGGCACGTGCCCGTCTGCACTGCGCGCATGACGCCATCCATGTTGCCGTCAGCATGCATATCGGAGAGCTCGGTGAACATGGCCGTGGTGATGGGGATGGCCAAGAACGAATACGGAAGCGTGTACCACAGCCGCGCATACGCGATAACCGAGGGGCCATTGTCCGCGATTGCATAGGATGCCGCATTCATCACCGATACCGTCACGAAGGAGAACACCGTCACCGCGATAGCAGGGATGCCCAGCTTGAGCGTATCCACGAGCCCCGCGTCGCGCAGGTCGATCCGGGGGCGCAAGCGTATGCCGCACTTCCTGAGAGCAGGTATCTGGATCAGGACCTGCACCAGGACGCCAGCAGGGTTCCCGATGGCGATCACATAGAGCGCGAGCTCTGGATCGGCGGGAGCGATGAGCGCATAGGCCAAGAACGTGGCTATGACGATCAGATTGTTGAAGATGGGAGCAGCCGATGACCAGAGGTACTCTCGATTCGCATTCAGCAGGCCCGACAGGATGGTGGATGCGCCATAGAACACCGCCTGGATGGCGAAGAACTGGAACAGGAGGATGGCGATGCCCATGTCGGACTGATCCGTCATGAAGGACTGCGTGTACACGATGGCCTGCGGGAACAGCATGCAGACGACGGTGAGCACCCCGAGCGCCAGCACGACGAGGGTGAGCAGGTTCGATGCGTAGTCATTGCCTGCCCGCTCCCCCGACCTCTTCTTGATGGAGATGTAGACGGGCAAGAATGCGGTGACCAGCATGCCGCCCATCACGAGCTCATAGAGCTGGTTGGGAAGGTTGTTCGCCACCTGATACGAGCTGGAGAGGAAGGTGGCGCCCAGGGCGAAGGCCATGGACCACGTGCGGACGAACCCGGTGATGCGCGAGATGGCGACGCAGATGCTGATGATGCCCGCGGACGCGGCAACGGTCGGGACATCCTCGGGGATACCCTCCTCGGACGCGTCGAGGTCAGCATCTCCCACCGGGATGGGAGGCGTGGAAACGGCAGGCTGGTCGTCCAGAGCATGCCGCGAGGTGCGCTGTCGCTCAGCGAGGAGCTGCATCCTGCGACGGATGTATTCCTCGGTATGCTTCGCGTGCGCGAGCTTTTCAGACAGCTTGCTCAATCATCCTCCATCTGAGATCGATGGAGAGATGATATCAGTTCAGACAGAAAGCCGATGAGCCGCATCAGTAGCGGCGATACACCATCGAACCCCAGACAGGCGCCTCCACCACACCGCGGGACACGGATGCATGCACCATCATGCCGCCGCCCACATAGATGCCGCAGTGCTGCGCGTTCACGCAGATATCCCCCGGCTGCGGATCGGTCACGGCCGTCCAACCCAGAAAGGTGTAGGTAGTGCCCAAGCGGGTATTGCTGCCTGTCAAGCAGTAGCTCACGAATCCAGAGCAGTCATAGCTGTTGGGCCCGACCGCAGCCCATACATAGGGCTTGCCATACTGCGAATAGGCACGATCGACGACGACATTGCCCGTCACGGTCTGCGCCTTGGAGTTGTCCACGACGCCGCCCCCGCCGCTGGGGCCGGAAATGCTCTGCTCGCGCCTCCTGCGTGCCTCCTCCTCGGCACGGGCGCGAGCTTCCTCTTCGCGACGACGCGCTTCCTCCTCTTCGGCGAGCAATCGTGCTGCCTCTGCGGTGAGCGAGTCATAGGTCGCCTGGAGCTCTCGCACGAGCTGATCGGCCTCAGCCTTCACGGCTGCCGCGGTCTCGGCCTGCTCGGCAGCGACCGCCTCCTGCTCCGCATATTCGGCCTTCTGAGCCTCCACCTCAGCCTTCAAGCTCTTGGTCTCCTCCACCATGGCGGAGTCGTTCTCGTTCATCTGGTTCAGCGTATCCCAGTTGGTCGTGAACGCCTGGAAGGTGGTGGCTGAGAGGAGCACGTCCAAGAAGGAGAACGAGCCGGAGCGGTACATGCCGCGTGCGCGCGTTCCCAGCTTGTCCTGCAGGTCGGCGATCTGGACGTTGGCCTCATCTATCTTGCCTTGCGCCTCGTCCATCTTGGCCTGAGCAGCCTCTTGCTCAGAGAGCGCCGTGAAGTAGTCATTGGATGCCTGGTCGAGCTTGACCTCCATCGCTTGCAGGCGATCGAGGGTGGCAGCAGCCTCAGCCTGCTTCTCAGCAGCCGTGACCGCGTATGCCTTCAAAGGGGTAGCAGAGAGGAGTCCGGTAGCAGCCGCCGTGGCCAGCCCACCAGCTATGAACGTCCGTCTGCTCAGTGCGTTTACATGCTCGCTCATCAGCGAAGATCCTCCTAGATCGAGCAACTGGTATGTTTCTGCAAACAGTCGTGACATGGTATCAGAGCAGAAATGCCCCTCTCCGACCGCTCATGCGGCTTCTACAAAACGCGCATATGCGAGAGCGCGAGTGTGGAGAAGATGTAGAGATACCTGGTAGCGCGCCGGTATGACCGTGCCCAGCGCTGTGGAGGCACCATGCACCTCCCTCCATGAAGAAGGGGCCAAGCGCGAAGCCCGACCCCTTCGAGTGCGATGCGATGATCGATGTGCGATCAGTACCTGTGGAAGGTGTACCCGCTGCCCATGGCCGTGATCTGCACGCCGTAGCCATAGCCATTCGCATGGATGAGCTGACCATTGCCATAGTAGAGCGCCACATGGCCCGGCTTCACGCAGATGCAGCCAGGATAGGGCTCTGATACCCGAGGGAAGGTCGCCATGTTGCGCGAATCTCCCAGAGGATGGCCGAAGCGACCCGTGAGCGCATAGCCGACGAAGCCAGAGCAATCGATGGGGCTCGGGCCACCTGCACCGTAATCATAGGGTGTGCCAAGCAGGCTCTCCGCGCGCGACTTCCAGTCAGAGCCGCCCGGAGAGGGCGCATGTCCACCGGAGCTGCTCGAGCCATTCGAAGAGCCATTCGAGGAAGGGTTCGAGGGCGTGGTGTCGTCATCGGTGCCGTAGGTTGCCTGCGCCTCGCGAAGCGCCTGCGCCTCGCGCGCCTGACGCTCGGCCTCCATCAGCTGAGCCACCTCAGCGGACAGGGAATCATACGTGGCTTGCATCTCATCGACGAGCGCCTGCGCCTCCGTGGTGGTCTTCTCGGCTTCGGCTTCCTTCTGAGCCGCCACGCGCTCCTGCTCCGCGTATTCGGCCTTCTGAGCCTCCACCTCAGCCTTCAGGCTCTTGGTCTCCTCCACCATGGCGGAGTCGTTCTCGTTCATCTGGTTCAGCGTATCCCAGTTGGTCGTGAACGCCTGGAAGGTGGTAGCCGAGAGGAGCACGTCCAAGAAGGAGAACGAGCCGGAGCGATACATGCCGCGGGCGCGCGTTCCCAGCTTGTCCTGCAGGTCGACGATCTTCTCGGACGCTTCGTCGATCTTGCCCTGCGCCTCTTCCATCTTGGCCTGGGCTTCCTCTTTCTCGAGGCGTGCGGCAACGAGATCATCAGAGGCCAGGTCGAGCTTTTGCTGGAGCGCATCCAGCTTGCTGAGCGCCTCGGCAGCCTCGGCCTTCTTCTGGTCAGACGTGACCGCGAATGCTTCTGTGGGGTGTGCAGAGAGGAGTCCGGTAGCAGCCATCGTGGCCAGCCCACCAGCTATGAACGTCCGTCTGCTCAGTGCGATTGCATGCTCGCTCATCAGCGAAGATCCTCCTAGATCGAGCAACTAGTATGTTTCGGCAAACAGTCGAAACAGTATAGCAGCTTGTCGGATGGGTTCTTGGGAGAACCGCCATAAAGGACCGGACCTCCGCATGGGGAGGTCCGGGATGCGATGCTGTCTGGGGTGCTACACCCTATGGATGGTGTAGCGGCTATCCAGCGTATCCACGCAGATCCCTCGGGTGGGACTGGATGCATTGATCATCTGGCCATTGCCGATGTAGATGCCCACATGCCCTGGGCGATAGCAGACATCCCCCGGCTGCGGATTGGCTGCGATGGGCATGGCGCCGAAGTAAGCATCATTGCCCAGGCGCGCCGTGCTGCCCGTCAGGCACCAGCCGACGAACCCAGAGCAATCGAACGACTCGGTACCCGTTGCACCATATACATAGGAGGCATTGCCCACCTTGGACCATGCGCGAGAGAGCACCGTTCCCGGCGTATACGAGGGCGATGCGCTCGATCCGCCAGAGGGCTTGTTGGAAGAACCAGCAGATGAGCCACCATTGCCATTGCCGCCATTGGTGCCATAGCCGCTGTCAGCAAGGTTCTGCTCGAAGGCCTGCGCGTTCTCCGTGGCCCGCGCTTGGCGCTCAGCCTCGACAGCGGCAGCAGCCTCTGCAGAGAGGGAGTCGTAGATGGCCTGCGTCTCGCTGACGAGGCGCTCGGCCTCGTCCTTGTCAGCTGCGGCCTCTTCTGCCTTCTTGGCTTCGACCTCTTCTTGAGCAGCCGCTTCCTTCTCCTGCTCCTCGACCACCGCGCGCAGATCCTTCGTCTCCTGGACCATGTCGGCGTCGGTCTGGTTCATGTCGTTCAGCAGATCCCAGTTGTTGGTGAAATCCCTGAATGTGGCAGATGAGGTGAGCACATCCAAGATGGAGAGCGCACCGGAGCGATACATGCCACGAGCGCGCGTGCTGAGCTTGTCTTGCAGATCGACGATCTTCTCGGACGCTTCTGCGACCTTTGCCTGAGCCTCTTCCTTCTTGGCCTGAGCCTCGGCGCGCGCCATCTCAGCGGTGGTGTAGTCAGCTGCCGCCGCATCGAACTTGTCCTGCAGCGCATTCAGCTTGTCCAGCGTGGCTGATGCAGAAGCCTGCAGCTCAGCAGCGGTCACTGCTTCGGCTGGCAGGGGCATCATCAACGTGAAGGCCATGGCGCCTGCAACGGCACAAGACGCAATGGCAGAAAATCTACCGCACAGGGGATTCGCTCTCATCAGTTCGGTACCTCCCTGGATAGAGCAAGAATTGATATGTGTCCTTTCGAACATGACGCAAGATGATACCACGCGCCCCTCCGAAGTGAAAGGGCGCACATGTGGTTTCTTCAAGATGTTGTGTTCGAGGCCGGGCCTGTCCCCTATTCGCTCACGGCCTCTGCGGTCGCCTTCTCCACGCGCACCGCGTCCACGCGCGCCTGCTCCTCATCAGCTGCATCCGCATCCATATAGTGGTCGAACGTGTCCAGGACCTCCTGAGACGGCTCGGGCGTGAGCTTGCTCACCACGAAGATCGCCACGAATGACACGAGGAATGCGGGCAGGAGCTCGTAGATCCCGAAGATGCCGCCCAAGGGCGCCAGCAGGTTATGCCAGATGAGGACCGTTGCCGTACCCGCGACCATGCCAGCGATGGCACCCTGCATGGTGGTGCGGCGCCAATACAGGCAGCAGAGCGTGAGCGGGCCGAACGAGGCACCGAGCCCTGCCCAGGCATAGCTGACGACGAAGAAGATGACGGAATCCTCATCTGCCGCGACCAGGATGCCGATCAGGAACACGACGATCAGCGTGACGCGCGCCACGATCATGACCTGCGCATCCGTCGCATCCTTCTTGATGACGCCGCGGAAGATGTTCTCGGCAACGCTGGAGCCCGCGATGAGCAGATAGGAGGACGAGGAGGACATGGATGCCGCCAAGATGCCCGACACCACGATGCCGCACATGAAGGAGGGCAGCATGATCTGGGAGAGCACGATGAACACGTTCTCCGCAGCGGCATTGGTGGCGAACGCAGCCGGGATGGCTGCGCGACCCACGAGCCCGATGCAGATGGCCGAGAAGAGGGATACCACGACCCATGTCACGGCGATGATGCGGCTCTGACGGATCTCCTCGGCGGAGCGGATCCCGAGGAAGCGCACGAGCACCTGCGGCATGCCGAAATATCCCAGACCCCACGCCAGCATGGAGACGATGGAGAGCACCCCGTACTCTGCGGGCACATCGAAGAGGGGTGCGTTGTCATTCATGATCTGAGCGCCATCCTCCCCGAGCACGGGCACGGCTATCTGCACGCCTGAGAGGAATCCCGGAATGTCATTCAGGAACGCGACCACGTTCTCCACGCCACCCGCCATGGTGATGGAGCCCACCAGCACGACCACGAGCGCGAAGAACATGAGGCAGCCCTGCACGAAGTCGGTCGCGACGACGGAGAGGTAGCCGCCGACCAGCGTGTAGAGGAACACGATGATGGCCCCGAGGCACATCATGGTCAGGTAATCCAAGCCGAACAGGGTGTTGAAGAGCTTGCCGCACGTGACGAAGCAGCTCCCCACATAGACGCAGAAGAACACCAGGATGATGAGCGCTGCGATGGTGGACACGATGTTGCGCTCATCGTTGAACCGCTTGGAGTAGAAGCCCGGCAGCGTGATGGCATTCCCCGCCTTGACGGAGTACATGCGCAGCCGCTTCGCCACGAATCGCCAGTTGAGGTACGTGCCGATCGCAAGGCCCACCGCAGTCCAGCCTGCATCTGACGCCCCTGTGAAGTACGCCAGGCCCGGGAGGCCCATCAAGAGATAGCCGGACATGTCGGATGCCTCAGCGGAGAGCGCCGTGAGCCATGGGCCCACCTTGCGGCCTCCGATGAAGTATTCGGATGTGGATGAGTTGGAGCGCTTCGCGTACACGAACCCGATCGTGAGGACCACGATGAAATAGACGAGCATCGCGAACAATACCCAGAAATCGCCTTCTACCATGAGATGATTCTTCCCTTCCAGTGCCGTAGGAACGAGTGTGGGATTATACTTTATCGTAGTAAAGCGATTCGCCCTGTCCCCCTGTCCGGCACGGGTTGTTTTCGGCGAAAGGATTTGAGGATGGATGCATTCTCGGGTATGTCGTCCCAGGAGATATGCGAGGCGCTCGACCGCGAGCGCACAGCACATGCAGGATTCCAAGCGCTTGGCCTCTCGCTCAACATGGCGCGTGGCAAGCCAGCCGCAGCACAGCTGGACCTGTCCTCCCCTCTCCTCACGATGCTGCAAGCGCGCGAGGACTGCTTCTCGGAGGACGGCACGGATTGCAGGAACTATGGCGTGATCGACGGCATCCCCGAGGCGAAGCGGATGATGGCGCACCTTCTGGATGACGTGCCAGAGAACGTGTTCGTGTTCGGGAATGCATCGCTTTCCATCATGCATGATGCCATCGCGCGCTGCCTTCATTTCGGATGCTTGGGGTCCGACCCCTGGAGCACGCTCCCCCAGGTGCGCTTCCTCTGCCCTGTGCCCGGCTACGACCGGCACTTCGCCATCTTGGAGCATTTCGGGATAGAGATGCTGCCCGTGCCCATGACCGACGAGGGCCCCGACATGGATGTCGTCGAGCAGGCGGTGTCATCGGATGCCACCGTGAAGGGCATCTGGTGCGTGCCCAAGTACTCCAATCCCACAGGCGTGACCTATTCCAACGAGACCGTCCGTCGCCTTGCTCAGATGAGATGCGCGGCTGACGACTTCCGCATCTTCTGGGACAACGCCTATGGCGTGCACCACCTCTATGGCCCAGGGAAGCAGGATGCGCTGCTGGATATCGGCGTTGCGTGCCGCGAGGCGGGTGCTCCCGATAGGTATCTGAAGTTCGCGAGCACATCCAAGATCACGTTCCCCGGTGCTGGGGTGGCCGCCATGGCCACCTCACCCGCGAACAGGGATGAGGCGAAGCGACTCTGCGGCGCGCAGATGATCGGGCACGACAAGCTGAACCAGCTGCGACACGCGCGCTTCCTGCCTGATGCCCAGACCATCGCTGCGCACATGGCCGCGCACGCTGACATCATGCGCCCGAAATTCCAGCTGGTAGAGCACATCTTGAGCGAAGAGCTGGGGGGCTTGGGGATAGCCACCTGGACGGACCCGCGCGGCGGGTACTTCGTCTCGTTCGATGGGCTCCCTGGAACCGCCAAGCGAACCGTGGAGCTGGCTCGCGAAGCAGGCGTGATCCTCACGAGCGCAGGTGCCACCTGGCCCTACGGCGAGGACCCGCGCGACGCGAACATTCGCATCGCGCCTACGATGCCCACCTTGGACGAGCTGGAACGAGCGCTTGCCGTGTTCTGCTGCTGCGTGAGGATCGCCGCGCTCGAGGTGATGGCCGAGCGCGCGTGAGGCGGCACGAGAGCGAGGCGCATGCATCACAGGTGCACCGCGGGTGCAGATGGACTGCGCTCCTGTAGCGCTCTTCGGTACAGGACACCCGACCAGAACGAGAAGGGCCGCAGATCGCCTGCGGCCCTTCCTTGCATCCCTTGGGAGATATGCTGAGGCTAATCCAGCTGCTCGGCTATCTCGTCGGTGATATCAGCGGTGTGATAGACGTTCTGCAGGTCCTCCAGCTCCTCCAAGCGATCGATCAGGCGCATGACCTTCTTCGCATCGGAGAGCGAGACCTCGGTGGGATTGGATGCGATCATGGTGAGCTCAGCGCCCTTCGTCTCGATGCCCTGCTCGTGCAGCGCATCCTTCACCGCCGCCAGATCGGTGGGACCGGTGTAGACGATCCACTCATCCTCGGCATCCTCGTAATCATCACCGCCGGCTTCCGCCACGGCCATCATGAACTCTTCCTCATCCGCCGCCGCGCCATTCGGGCCTGTGGGGTTCTTCTTATCCCCCGTCTCGATCTCCTTGGAGACCATGATCTGGCCCTTCTTCTCGAACTGGAAGGCAACGGAGCCAGAGGTGCCCAGGCTACCGCCTGCATGGGAGAACGCGCTGCGCACGTCGGCTGCCGTGCGATTGCGGTTGTCCGTCAGCGCCTCGCAGTAGACGGCGATGCCAGCAGGACCGTACCCCTCATAGACGACGGTCTCATAGTTGGCAGCATCCTTGCCGGAGCCGAAGGCCTTGTCGATAGCGGTCTTGATCTTGTCCTTGGGCAGCGAATAGCCCTTCGCCTTGTCGATGGCAGCCGCAAGGGACGCATTGTTCTCAGGATTCGGGTCTCCACCTTCCTTCGCAGCCACGGTGATGTTGCGGGAGAGCTTGGAGAAGAGCGCCGACCGTTTCGCATCCTGTGCAGCCTTGCGATGCTTCGTGGTAGCCCACTTTGAATGTCCTGACATAGAGAGTGCCCTTTCAGATGAACGTGCTTTGAACCTGATGATGGTACCACAGCACGCTAGCGGGCGACCTCGCGGAAGAACTCGTATGTCATGAGCGCATCCGTCGATCCTTCGCGCAAGGCCTCCGTGACCTCCTCAGGGCGGATCTGCACGACATACATGACGTTGGCAGGCGCGAACTTCTCGATCGCGCCATCCGCGTCGCGCTTCACCGGACTGGTGAACCGGTCCCCGCACGTGAACACAGCGATATCGCCCATCTCGAGATGCCCTGCGCCGAACACGACATCGCGCGCATTCTCTATCACGAGCCCCATGGAGCCCTGGACGTCGCCGAGCATGGGCGTGACCCCCCAGAACAGCTGCATGGAGCGCATCACGCGGCGATTGGGCGACACGGCATAGATGGGAACCTCAGGGCGCAGCGACGAGATGAGCCGAGCAGAGCGCCCCGTCATGGTCGGGCAGATGATGCAGCGCGCACCGATGTCGAGCGCAGTCTGCACCGCAGCGATGCCGACCGCGTGGGACACGCTCTTGAGCCCCGCATCAGGGCGCGGCGAGAAGCCATCCTCGAAGATGCTCGCCTCGGTGACCTCTGCGATCTTGCTCATGATGCGCACCGCTTCGACCGGATACCTGCCTGCCGCCGTCTCCCCTGAGAGCATGACGCAATCCGCGCCGTCATAGATGGCATTCGCCACATCCGTGGACTCAGCGCGCGTAGGCCGGGGGTTCTGCGTCATGGATTCCAGCATCTGCGTGGCGATGATGACCGGCTTGTGCTCAGCATTGCAGCTGCGGATGATGCGCTTCTGCAGATGCGGGACCTCGTATTCCGGCACCTCTACGCCCAGATCCCCTCGAGCGACCATGACCGCATCCGATGCCTTGATGATCTCCTCCACGTTCGCCACAGCATCCGCATTCTCTATCTTGGCGATGATGCCGATGTGCTCGGAGGTGAGGCTCTGGATGTATTCGCGCGCCACGCGGACCGCCTCGGCAGAGCGCACGAACGAGAGCGCGACGAAGTCGATCCCCTGCTCTATGCCGAATGCGATGTCCGCCCTGTCCTGCTCCGTGATGGGCGGGAAGGGAATGGATACGCCGGGGATGTTGAGGGACTTGCGCGACTTCAAGATGCCCGGATTCTCCACCGTGCAGATGACGGCGCGCCCCTCCGTCCTGCTGACCCGAAGCTCGATGAGCCCATCATCCAGCAGTATCTGCGTGCCTGGCCCCACATGATCTGCGAGCAGCGGATAGGTCTGCGGGATGGCACCCTCTAAAGCAGCGCCCTCGGGCACCAAGACGACCTCTTGTCCCCGCTCGAGCCCAAGGGGCTCCGGCAGGATGCCGATGCGTATCTCAGGACCCTTCGTGTCCAGCATGATGGCAACGGGAACGCCCGCCTCGGCGCGCACCTGCTCGATGAGGTCCATGCGACCCTTCTGCTCCTCATGCGTCCCATGGGAGAAGTTCAGGCGCGCCACATCCATGCCTGCGTCGATCAACGCTCGCAGCGTGGCGGCATCGTCCACAGAGGGACCCATCGTGCAGATGATGCGGGTTCGCTTGGCCATGCTTCCTCCTTGCGCGTTGCTGCATATGAAGCAGATGGTACCGGATGGGACGACGCCGCAAGGTCACTGCACGCAAAGGGAAACCGAAAGGATGAAAACGCGCGAGCACCCCTCGATCGGAGCGGTCATCATAGCTGCGCTGATGCCGCCAGACGCGAAGCGCACCTGGTCAGCGCGTCCAGAGGCCGGTCTTGCCGCCGTCCTTCTTGAGGAGGCGCACGTCGCAGATCTCCATGCCGCGATCGACCGCCTTGCACATGTCATAGATGGTGAGGCACGCGACGGATGCTGCGGTGAGCGCCTCCATCTCGATGCCGGTCTTGCCCGTGACGCCACAGGTGGTGGTGACATGGATGCCCACGCGACCATCCTCGCGCTCGCCCGCCCATATAGGCTCCAGCTCCACCTTCGCCTTCGTGATGTTGAGCGGATGGCACATCGGGATCAGGTCGGACGTGCGCTTCGCGCCCATGACGCCCGCCACGCGCGCGCATGCCAGGACATCGCCCTTCGCCGCTTCGCCGGATGCGATGAGATCGAGCGTGTCCTGATGCATGAAGATGTATCCCTCAGCCACGGCGATGCGCTCGGTATCGGCCTTCTGAGAGACATCCACCATCCGGACATCACCCTTGGAATCTATATGCGTGAGTTCCACTGTTCCTCCTCTTCGATGAGCGCTCATATCCCTGCCATGGGCCGCATCGTGCGCGTCAGCCTCCGATGGCGCTCATGTTGCGCTCGGTCCCCACCTTATCATGGTGCTCGTCGGGCTTGGCGCCCAACGCTTGCATCAACACCCGCGCCACCTCATCATCGGCGCCTGCGCGCAGCGCCTCGCGGACGTCGTACTCCTCATCCGAGAACAAGCACGGGCGGATCTTGCCATCCGCCGTCAAGCGCAATCGATTGCATTCGCTGCAGAAATGGCGCGACATCGGAGAGATGAAGCCCACGGTGCCCTGAGCACCGGGGAACGCCATGTACTTCGCAGGGCCCCATCCGAGCGGGTTCCTATCCGCCGGGACGAGCGGTTCCATGCCCGCAGCCACGGCATCCGCATTGATGCGCTCCAGAAGCTCCTTGCTGGGGACCACATCCTCCGGCCCCCAGCCAGCAAGCCCATCTCCCGCCTTCTGCCCGAGCGGCATGTACTCGATGAACCTCACATGGAGCGGTCGGTCCAATGAGAGCTTCGCGAAAGCGAGGAAGTCCTGGTCGAGGCGTCGGACCGTGACCGCATTCACCTTGACGGGATCGAATCCGACCTCAAGGGCCGCGTCGATCCCGGCGAGCGTGTCCTCCAGCTTGCCCACCCGCGTGATCTCATGGAACTGGACGGGATCGAGCGTGTCCAGCGAGATGTTCACCCGGTTGAGCCCTGCCGCCTTCAAGCTCTCGGCCATCCGCGGCAGGAGCACGCCATTGGTGGTCATCGACACGTTCTCGATGCCCGGGATGCTCGTCATGGACCTGATGAGGTCATCCACGCCCTTGCGCACCAGCGGCTCCCCGCCCGTGAGGCGGATGCTCTTGATGCCATGCTCGGCCGCGACGACCACGAGGCGCTCGATCTCCTCGAGCGACAGTATCTCTTCATGGCTCATCTGACAGACGCCCTCTTCGGGCATGCAGTAGACGCAACGGAAGTTGCACCGGTCAGTGAGGGAGATCCGCAGGTAATCGATCACCCTGCCGTGGGAGTCTTTCATGCGAATCCTTTCAAAGCGTCGTTCCTCTTCGTTCGGGATTATATACGACCGAGAAGCATCGAAGCGGGCAGCTCAACCCCGCACGATATAGACCCGATCCTCCGGGATGCGAATCCAGAGCTCCTCCCCTACCACGGGCAGCTCATCGGCAGGGGTGGCCAGCTTGTCCACGCGCCAGAACAGGTGCTGATGCAAGAAGCGCATCTCGTCCTCTTCGCGCGACACCGTGGCGCTCTCATCCTCCGCTCGGTCGAGGAACCCGAGGAGCGTGGAGCGGTCGAAGCGCGCATCGCTCATGCGGTCGACGCGCATCCGATAGCAGTTCGCACCGGGACCGCACACGCGCTCCACATAGCGTGCCCGCACGCCCAGATACCCTTCCTCGAAGGGGATGGGCTCCAAGGTCCGTACGGGAACGCCCCAGCGGGGCACCCACGCCTCATGCTCGGACATCCTCACGAAGGGCACGGAGTTCTTGCATCCTGAGAGCTTGAGCGCCGCCTCCGACTTGGGAGCGTTCACCAGCTGCTCTCCGGTATCCAGCTCGAGGATGCGGCCCGCCTCCACCACCGCGATGCGGTCGCAGAAGCGCAGCGCCTCGTCGATGTCATGGCTCACATAGAGGACAGTGCCATCGAAGGCAGCGAAGAGGTCTACCAGGTTCTGCTCGAGGACGCCCTTGAGATGCGAATCCAAGGCGCTGAACGGCTCGTCCAACATGAGGATGTCAGGACGCGCCGCCAGCATGCGCGCAAGCGCCACGCGTTGCTGCTGCCCGCCGGAGAGCTGGGACGGATAGCGCTTCTCGAAGCCCGTGAGGCTGAAGCGAGACAGCTCGCGCGCCACGATGGCATCCGCATCGGCGCGAGGCACATCCCGCCCGATGCCCGCCGCCACGTTCTGCTCTATGGTCATGTTCGGGAACAGCATGTAGCTCTGGAACAGGAGCGCCGTCTTGCGCTCTTGCGCAGAGAGGTCGATCCCTGCCGCAGAGTCGAAGAAGACGCGGTCGTTCACCTTGATGAAGCCCTCATCGGGCTTCTCTATCCCCGCGATGCAGCGCATGGTGAGCGACTTGCCGCACCCCGATGCTCCCAAGAACCCCAACGTCTCGGTGCCCGCCTTGATATCCACATCCAGGCAGAAGCTCCCGAAGTCCTTCCGTATCCGCGCCTCGAGTGCCATATCAGCCATCACTCCGCTTCCGATACCGCGTAGTGCGGCGATCCCATACGTTGATGAACAGTATGACCGCGAACGAGAACAAGAGGATGACCACTGTCCAGAATATGGCGACATCGGTGTTGCCGCTCATCCATTCGAAGTAGATGGCGATGGGGATCGTGCGCGTGATGCCCACGTAGTTGCCCGCCAGAAAGAGCGTGGCACCGAATTCGCCCAGGGCGCGCGCGAAGGCGAGCACCGTGGCCGCTGCGATCGAGCTCCATGTGAGGGGGATCATCAAGCGGAAGAAGATGCGCATATCCGACCACCCGAGCGTGCGCGCGGCATCCAGCATGTTCGCATCCAAGCTCTCGAAGGCACCGCGGCACGAACGATACATCAGCGGGAACGCCACGATGGTGGCCGCGATGACGGTCGCAGGCCAGCTGAAGATGAGCGGGAATCCGATATCGATGAACCACTGCCCCACGGCCGTGTTGCGCCCGAGCAAGAGCAGGAGCACGAATCCGCATACCGTGGGTGGGAGCACCATGGGGATGGTGAAGATGGTGTCGAAGATGCCCTGGGCCCGCTTGGGCAGGCGCATCGTGAGATACGCAGCCGCTAGACCCAGCACGAAGATGAGCACGATGGCACACCCGGTGGTCTTGAGCGTGACCCAGAGCGGCGAATAGTCTATGCCTGCCAAGAACTCGCCGAACGCCGCAAGGCCCTCAGCGGGCGCGCGCACCTGGACGCTCCCGGGCTCTACCACGGTGAGGATATCGGCATAGTCGGGGCGCAAGGTGGTCCAATCAGGAGCGTCGTGCGCGTCAGCGGGCACCATCCCCACATAGAAGCGCCCCTCCACATCCACCGAGAAGGTGATGACGAGCCCGTGCGCGACGGCCACCTCATCGCTCGTGAAGCTCCATGGGATATCCTCGGGGATGGATCCTGAGCCCTTGTCTGCCGCCGCATCGAGGGAGGTGACATAGGCCCTCATCTGCGCGCAGGAGGTGGCGTCCTGGACATCGCAGAGCGCATGCACGCTCCGCGGGATGTAGCAGAGCACCCCATCCGAGAACACGAGCGCCACGACCGCATCAGGGCTCGAACCCGTGTAATAGCTGTACCCGATATCCTGACCGTCCCGCTCGTTCGCTGAGCCCTTCTGCGCACGAGAGAAGCCATCCACGGCGAACGTGGCTCCCTCTATGAGAGCCGCATCACCCTCATCGGAGACGATGACGTCATAGGTGCGCTCTGCTGCATCATCGGCGAGGGCGGGTGCGGGGACCAGCGCCCATGAGAGCATGAGCGCGAGCAATGCTGAGATGTGCTTGATCCCCATCATATCCATCCAAGATACACCATCGATGCGAGCGCGAGAGCGCCCTTGCGCCACGACGGCCCTATGCCAGCTCGAATCCCCATTCCTGCCACACCTTGATGGCATCCTCATCCGTGAAGCACCACTCCAAGAACGCCTTCGCCTCTTCAGGATGCTCTGAGACCGTGCAGACCGCCGCCGGATAGAGGATGGGCTTGTGCGTGCCGAACGGAGCTGTGCCCACCTGCTTCACGTTGCCGAAGCGATGCACATCGGAGCTGTACACCATGGCCAGATCGACATCTCCTGAGTTCGCATAGCTGCATACATTGCCCACGCTGGAGCCTTCAGTGACCTTACCCTCCAAGGGAGTGCCCTCGAAGGTCCCCTCCTTGCCCGAGCAATCCGGTCCCACCGTGCCATCAGCGCTGATCCAACAAGGAGGCGTCGTGGTCGTGAGGGACTGCTTGGCATAATTGCCCGCAGGCACGCTCGCATCCCCCACGGCCAGCGTATAAGCGCCGGAGGCGATGTCCTCAAGGGTGACGTCCTCAAGGGTAGAATCCAGCCCAGACACGATCACGAGGTCATTCGTGAAGAGGGGAAAGCGGGTCTCTGCATCCACATAACCCTCATCCACTGCAGTATCCATGGTGGAGTTCGACGCCGTGATGAGCGCATCGGCATAGGCACCGCCGCCGAGCATCTCATTCAGCGTACCGGAGCCTTCGTACTGCGTATCAGCGAACGTGACGCCGGTCTGCTCCGTGTAGATGGCTTGCACCTCCTCCATGGCCTTCGAGAGGGAATTTGCCGCGAATATCTGGAGCTGCACCCCTTCTTCTGGCGCATCCTGACCCGAGCCGTCCGTGCTCGCAGACGAACCGTCGCCCGACGCACATCCGGTCAATGCCGTTGCCGCCACCATGGCCATCGCTGCTGCACACGCAGCTGCCTTCCTGAACACCGCTCTCATGTCCCCTCCTCTGATGGACCTGCATGGAGGATGCACCACTGCCGCATGCCCTCCTCATATCATCCTCAGTCTAACATATTATTATCTTCATCTGAATATAATTCGTTCTCAGATATATATCCAACTTAGGATAATTATGGGACGAAGCCTTCCGTGCGCCGCTCGTCATCGGGATGACACCGAGGATGCGAAGGGGAAGCGCGCTCAGGCTTGCCAGTCAGAGCCGAGCACGATCAGGAAATCGCTCTCGAACAGATACGAGCCGTCATCCTTCATGGGCTTCCCGCCCAGCACGTTCGCGATGGCCTTCGCCTCGGCCTCTTGGGAGTCCTTCTTGTACACGATGATGCTCTCTTTGTAATCGAAGCTGTCAGCGTTGCCCGTGTTGATCTGCTGGTATCCCATGTCCTGGAGCTTCTTCAAGGCTGCGTCGCATATGCCATCCACGCCGCTGCCGTTGCGCAAGCGGATGGTGGTGGCCTTGTTCACCTTGTATGAGCTACCCTCGGACTTGCCGCCCGCTGAGGAGAGGATGGTCCCCGTGCTCAGGTCCACCTCATCAGCTGCCACCGGCGGCAGCCCCTCATCCATGCGCCGCATCATGTCCTTCCATGCGGTCTTGTCCAGGATCTCGTACCAACCGCCATTCTTGTATTCGGATGTGGTGGGCGCCACGGCGGTGTAGATATCCTCTGTGGCATCTATGCCGCGCATCGACTGCGCGATCCCCACGATGGATGCCACATCCAGGTCGGTGGTCACGTATTGCGAGAGCGTGCTCACCGTGTTCCCCAAGCTGAAGGGATCCACAGAGAGCATCTTCTGCGCGATGGCGGATATCACCATGCGCTGGTTCGCCGCGCGATACAGGTCCCCCGCGCCGTAATCATCATAGGTATGGCGCGTGCGGCACAAGATGAGCGCGCCTTCGCCGTCGAGCGTCTGGACGCCCGCCTCAAGGGAGCCGCCCGCCTCGTCATCGTTGATGGGGATGGGGACATCCACCTCTACACCCCCGAGCGCATCCACGACCGAGCGGAAGCCATCGAAGTTGACCTCGGCATAATGCGTGATGGGAACCCCGGCCAGCTTCGACACCGTCTGCACCGCAAGCGATGGGCCACCGAATGCGAGCGCTGCATTGATCTTCTGATCGCCATGCCCAGGGATGGAGACCAGCGTGTCACGTGGGATGGAGATGATGGAGACCTTCTTGTCCTTGGGATCGATCCGCGCGAGCATCATCGAATCGCTCCGGTAGGCGCCCTCATCCAGCCCATCCGCCGCTTCGCGCTCTGCTGAGCCATCCGTGCCCAGGAGCAGGACATAGAAGGGGTCGGTAGGGGTATCCACCGGTGACAGCACCGAGAGGAGCGCATCATCCACCTTGCCCTGGAGATTCTCATTGATCGAATAGATGTAGGCGAACGCAGCGCCAACCCCGATGACGCACACGGAGAGCAGCGCCACGAGGGTGCCGACCAGGACCTTGCGGCGCTTGCGCTTCTTGCGGGAGGCGGCACGCACCTTCATGTCGATATCCGTGGATTCGGAGGCATAGCTGCGGGCGGCATCCGTGCTGCCATCGTGGCGCTTCAAGCGCTCGTAGGCATCGTCGGCAGAAGATGCGGTCGCGCGCGAGGAGGACGTGCGGTCACGGACCACGTCTGCCGAATGCGCAGGCGCACGCCCGGCTTGGGATGTGCGCTTGTGGATGGACGACCTGCGCTGCACCGCATGGGCGCGCTCATTCGCAGAAGCAGACCCAGACCCCTTCGCAGGCGCATCTTCGGATGCATCCGAGCGCCGGGATGGGCGTGCGGAGCCCGCCAGCTGCACATGCCTCACGTCCCGCGAGTGCCGG
This sequence comes from uncultured Eggerthellaceae bacterium, assembly GCA_910589125.1. Classification (GTDB taxonomy): domain Bacteria; phylum Actinomycetota; class Coriobacteriia; order Coriobacteriales; family Eggerthellaceae; genus MGBC163016. The sequence goes on along the minus strand of CAJURX010000014.1, from coordinate 37,653 downwards.
GGCGTTGAGGACGCTGATCGATCGCGTGGGTTTCCGTGCCGGGACGCCATGGGCTCTAGCAGATGACCGTTCCTGTCGGGGCGCCGGACCAGCTGGCCCGGAACGCCATGGGCATCGATGTTCGGTTCACTTCGGATGCGACATTATATGACAGGCGGCACGCCGGTGTCCATCACGGCCCGCAGCTGGTCCTCATCGAGCACGGGAACGCCCAACTCGACCGCCTTGTCGTACTTGGAGCCGGGATTCTCGCCCGCGACCACATACGAGGTCTTCTTCGAGACGCTCGATGACACCTTCGCGCCATAGGCCTTGAGCGCATCGGCTGCCTCTTCCCGAGAGAGGCGCAGACCGGTCAGCGTTCCCGTGAGCACGAACGTGAGGCCCTCCAGCGTTCGCGGGACGCCCTCCCCTTCTGGTCGCACCGCCGCCATGGCCACGCCCGCGCGCTCCAAGCGCTCGATGACGTCCACGTTGTCAGGCGTGCGCAAGAAGGCCCAGATGCTGGCAGCAACGCGCTCGCCTATGCCATAGACCGCCTGCAACTCCTCCTCGCTCGCCTGCCGCATGGCCTCCATGGACGGATACGCTTCCACCAGGTCCTCTGCGGTGCTCTTCCCGATGTGCCGAATGCCCAGCCCACAGATCACGCGCGCGAAATCGCGCTCCTTCGACCCCTGTATGGCCTCCACGAGCTTCACAGCCGTCGTGTGGCCGAGCGTGATGGGATCGCCTTCCTTGTTGAAGCGCCCCATCTGCAATCGCTCCAGCTCCTCCACGGTGAGGGAGTAGAAGTCAGCCACGTCGCTCAGCCGCCCCATCTCGACGAGGCGGCTCACGATCTCCTCCCCCATGCCGTCGATATCCATCGCGCCACGGCTCACCCAATGCAGGAGCCTCTCAAGGGCTTGGGCGGGGCAGTCGATGGACACGCATCTGATCTGCGCTTCCCCCTCTTCGCGGATGACGGGGCTCCCGCAGCTCGGGCAAGTCGTCGGGGCCACCCATGGGAGGGCATCATCGGGGCGCAGCGTCACCACTGGCCCCAAGACCTCCGGGATCACATCCCCCGCCTTCCGCACGATCACGGTATCCCCCACCCGCACATCCTTGCGATGGACCTCATCCTCGTTGTGCAAGGTGGCGCGCGCCACGACCGACCCCGCTATCCGCACGGGCTCGAGCTCGGCTACGGGCGTGAGCGCTCCTGTCCGACCGACCTGCACCGTGATATCGTGCAGGATGGTGGTCTTCTCCTCAGGAGGGAACTTGAATGCGATCGCCCATTTGGGAGCGCGCGAGGTGAATCCCGCCGCGTCCTGCAAGGCGAACTCATTCACCTTGACCACGACGCCGTCTATCTCATAGGGAAGGGACTCGCGCTTCTCAAGGGACGCCGCGCAGAACTGGATGACCTCCTCCTTCGTCGAGCAAAGCGCGACATCGGGATTCACATGGAAGCCTGCCGACCTGAGCCATTCCAGGAGCTCCCACTGCCCCCTCACGTGAAGCGCTGCATTGCTGGAGACGGAGTAGATGAAGGTGGCGAGGTCGCGCGAAGCCGTGATGCTCGGGTCCTTCTGGCGAAGCGAGCCCGCCGCTGCATTCCTCGGATTCGCGAACTGCTTCTTGCCCTCTGCCTGGGCTTCCAGATTGAGCGCCTCGAAGCTCGAGCGGGGCATGTATATCTCCCCGCGCAGCTCAAGGGGAGCATCGGGATCAGCGACCGAGCCGAGCGCTGCGGCATGGAGCGTGCGCGGGACATCCCGCACCCGGAGCACGTTCGCCGTCACATCCTCGCCCGTGGTCCCGTCCCCGCGCGTGGCAGCTTGCACGAGCTGCCCATCCTGATACGTGATCGCGATGGAGGAGCCGTCTATCTTGAGCTCGCAGCAGAGCTCGGGCAGGTGGCCGTAGAGCTTCTCCATGCCCTCCATCCACTCCATGAGCTCAGCCTCGTCCATGGCGTTGTCGAGCGAGTACATCCTGCTCGCATGCTCGATGGCGCTGAACTGCTTCTCCACCGTGCCGCCCACGCGCTTCGTGGGGCTATCGGGAGCGGCGAGCTCAGGATATGCCTCCTCGAGCGCGCGCAGGTCGCGCATGAGCGAGTCGTAGGCCGCATCTGAGATCTCAGGCGCGTCGAGGGCATAGTACAGATAGGTATTGCGCTCGATCTCCTGACGCAGCGCGTCCATGCGCGCAGACGCCTCCTTGGCCGTGAGATGCGCAATGCCCTCGCTCCCTGTTCTCGCCATTCCCATCGCTGCTCCTTTGCCTTGAGACGGTTCATTCGATCCACGATGTTCTTGCAAATCGTGGTGGCAATCCACGGATTAATGACTATAATTCAAAAAGGAACGTGAGCAGGCATGGATTGCTTGCCGAATTCTTTACGTGAAAAGGAGCAGCTACATGAATGAGGGACTGAATCTCCCGCGCCTGCAAAGCCTTAACGACTGGATGGTCACCAAGTCTGAGATGGACCGCATGTCCGAGTCTGAGCTGATCGACATCGTCAAGGATCAGAAGGTCAAGGTCATGATCACTGACGGACAGGTCTCCACTGTTCTGATCTCCCCTGATCTGTACAACACCTTCGTGAGCACCGTTGAGAAGTTCGCCGCCTCTCGCGCTGGCGAATAAGCTCAGGCACAGAAGAGCATCAAGGGCCCGCTTCGGCGGGCCCTTCTCATTTTCAGGGGATGCTCCCTGCATGGACACCGGGATGATGTGCCCCTCGCCCATTGCGGTGGACACGCGCGCAAGTGGCTTGCACGGGATATCGCGCACAGGGACAAGAGGACCCAGGGACGCTCGAAGCGCACAAGGGTCAGGAGCGCGCTACTGCGAGACGATCTTGAATTCCGGGGCGTTCGTGGAGAGCAGCTCCGTATAGGACTCGCGGTCAAGGTCGTCACGGGGCAGCGTGACCGTGCAGACGACCTTATCCTCAGAGGCCGTGCCCTCGGTCAGGCTGTCGCCGAATTGCTGCCTCAGCTGATCGAGGAGCTTCTCCGAATCCATCTGGGAATCGCTCTGGATCTCAAGGACGCTGGATGTGAGCTTCCCATCCTCCCCGAACGTCGCAGTCTCGAGCGCCTCATGCGTTCCACCATCAACGCCGCGCACCACATACGAGTAGACCACCTGCCCAGACTTGCTGCCCGACTGCGTGGTCATGGCGGGCTGGTCGGATGCGCCTGCATCATCTGAGGTCGCGCTCGGGGCCGCCTGGCTGGAGATCTGCGTGTTCGTAGCTGTAGTCTGCGCCGAATGGTTCGGGTTGAATGCCGAGAGGTCTATGATGCCCGTCAGGAGGCAGATGGCAACGGCAACGCATGCCACGGCAACGGCGATCAGGATGCCGCCGACCACATGCGCCACCTTCGATGAGCGGGCTTCCTTCTCGAGATCCTCGAGCGCGTCGCTGCTCGCAGGTGCTTGGACGAGGACAAGGTCCTCCCCACCCTGCAGCTCATGTGGTGCCATGGGCGCTGGCATGGGAGAGAGCGGCTGCATCTGCGGCGCATCGAACGGACGCATGGAAGGCGCATGCTCGAAGGGCGGGAAGCCACCCTCTTCGCGCGCTGCTCCCTCATGGATGCCGTCATAGCCGAACTGCTCAGGGAGCGCTTCGGTGAGCTGCCCCTCTGCCTGCTCCTGCATCTGCGCGTGCTGGGTATCACCTGAGAGGGGCTCATCAGCAAGAGGAGCGGCTGCTGCGAGGCGCTGAGCATCAGAGGCCCCCCCATCCGCCGAAGCCACGTCGGCCCATTCTCCCTGCAATGGCGCCTCTGCGTGCGCAGAGGGATGGCCTGCTCCTGGATCGATGCCCTCGCTTGGCTGCGACGTGCGCTGCTCGGATGCCTCCAGAGCCTCTGCCCCTTGCATCTGAGCTGCCTGCTCCATCTGCTGCTGCCACGTGGAAGCCACCGCAACCTGGAAGGGTTGCTGAGCGTGCTGCTGACCTTGTGGCTGCTGAGCGAACGAGCTTGCCATGGGCTGCGGTGCGAAGGGCTGCGCCTGAGCATGCGGCGCACCTTGCTGGATGACCTGCTGCTCTACCGAGTGCAGGTGCCCCACCTCAGATGAGGGCACCAAGGGCTTCTGAGAGAGCTGCGGTTGGGATGCGGCCTGCTGGTCGATCGGGGCGATGGGCTTATCCACCGGTTGCAGCTGCGGCAACGAGGCCTGCTGCACCTGCTGGAACGCCGCTTGAGCCTGCTGTGAGAAGCCCTGTCGCATCCCCGGATGGGGCATCTGCGAAGAGGGCTGTTGCGCGAGATCCGCCTGCACGGGACGCATCGGCTGCTGTGCGGGTTGGATGGGCCGCATCGTCCGTGGATCGGGCGGTGCCCATCCCTGCTGGCCGCTCGGGACAGCCGAGCGCGTGCCTGAGGCTTGATGCTCGGGCGCTTGCGCCCGCGCATCCTCCAAGACGCCGATCTTGCTGCCAGCCTCTGCTCCCTCCCCGAAGGGACGGATGGCATTCGCGGTCAGGGATGGGAGCGATGAGACGCTTGCCTGAACCGGCTGCGTGCGAGCATCACCTGAGGCCGCATCCTGCGAAGCGGCAGATACAGTGCGCTCTCCTGCCTCTTGCAGCTCCTGCCTCCACTGGCGCGCGCGGCTCTTCTGCTCCGTGCGATGATCTTGCCTATCCATGCCATCAGCATCGACCGAAGCCTCTGCAGCCTCGCGCTTCTGGAATGAGCCGATGTGCGGGATGCCGAGCGCACCAAGGAGCTCTTGCTCATTGGTGTCCTTGGACGATGCCCGTTGAGGAGCCTCATCCTCATGACCGGATGCCTCCTTCGGCTGGGGCACGCTCACGCCAACAGCAGCGAAGAGCTCATCAAGGGAGATCTGGTCTGATCCAGAGCCTGTCATCGATTTCCTTTGGATAGCACCGTCATGCCTTCAGAGCATGACCGTATGTTGCGGATGCCACGAATGCACGCGACTGGCGTGCTACGACGATGGAGCGCGTGCCCAAGATGGCGAAGAGCGAGGCCAGGACGAGAGCGAAGGCGCCAGTGAGGATGTCGATGGTGCGATCGCGCTGCACGGGCTGCTCAGCAGAGATGGCGCCGATCACCGCATCGCGCTCCACCTTCGCAGCGCTCACGGCCTGCACGCGCTTCTTCGCAGCGCTCACGGCATCATCATCGAGCGCGATGCCGGGACCTGTGGTCTCGGTCACGGAAGCGTTGACCTTGGAGGCGGCGCGCACGGCAGATGCTGACGCGACCTCGGCCTCAGCAGTGGCCTCTTCTACCTCTTGGACGTAGGCATTGTCATTGATGGGCTCAGAGAACGTGGTGCCAGCACCTTGAGGAGCGAGCCCTTCATCCCAGATGCTCGCAGCGAAGCAGGGAACCGCATAGACGACGAGGAGCAAGGAAGCCAAGAGCAGGGAGATGCCAGCCATCTTCGCACGTGAGGCGCGACGCGCATACGTGCGTCGCGTGGCCATGCGGCCATGCTCTGTGCGGTACGCAGCTGTCCTGCTGTTGTGCAACGTGCATTCTCCTTCTTCGGTTAATGGCTTCGTTGAGAATGTGTTCTCTATATGTTACCAGAGATCTTCTGGCAATGCATGCGCGAGCAGGGAGGAGCGCCCAGGCTACTTCTTCAGGATGACCAGATCCTCCACGCTGTAGCGCAGCGCGTTCTCATAGTCCTCCCGATCGAGGCCCAGACCGCTGTTGTCGATGGTGATGGTGGCATTCGCGCCGTTCATGCTATCCAGCGTGTACTTCGACCCCAGATCCCTCGCAACGCTATCCGTGTAGTCCTTGGCAGCCTGCTCTGAGGGGAACTCCATCTTCATGGTGGTGAACGTGCACTTCCCTTCGCTGTCGAAGGTGGTGCTCTCCTCGACGGAGTACTCCACGCCTGAGGGGGTCTTGGCGGTATAGCGATACGTCACCGAGCCTGCACCGCTCGCGGCGCTCTCCCCACCAGCTACGGGCTCTTGCGTGGGACCCGCGCCATCAGATGCCCCTCCCCCTGCATCCGTCTTGCCCGAGGAGCTGGGGTTCGTGGTGGTGATGCTGATCTCAGGGATGACGATGTCCCCGCGCCCACCCATGAATGCGAACACCCCGATGAGGCCCATGACGACCACCACGAGGCCGATGAGGAGGAAGGTGCGCCCCTTCTTATGGCTCTTCTCTGCATCCTTCATGCCCTCTGCGATGGAGATGGGCGGCTCATCGAAGATGGTGCTCTCCTCGATGGCGCTGGCATCCAAGAGCGGCTTGCCAAGGTCAGCTGAGATGGCAGGCGTGCGCTCAGATGCGCTGGGAGCAGGAGACGGGGCAGATGCGGGGTGCGCAGGAGATGCCGGGGATGGGATATGGGAGGCGGGGTGCTGCGTCGGGCGCATGGAAGGCGCCGCCGAAGCAGGAGACCCTCCATCGCGCTTCATCCCAGCCACGGGGCCGCCCCAGCTTCGCGCTGGTGCGCTTCCCTGCAAGCGGATCGACGGGTTGCGCTGGCCCGCAGCCGCGATGGCACCTGCTGCCATCTTCGCAGCGGGAGCAGCATATCCAGCCTTGCGCTGACGCTGCAGGGGAAGAGGACCGGATGCGCGCCCGAATGGCTCATGCATGGGATCTGCCACCCGACCAGCGCTCTTGGGATGCATGCCATGGCGCATGCTCGCACCAGGTGAGCCGCTCATGCGCCCCACCGGTCCAGAGATGGCCTGCGTGCGCATGCGGTCCATCCCCTCAGAGGCTGCGGCTCCCGTGCGCGCGCGAGCGCGGGCGGAGTCGCGCTCAGAGGCATGCGAGGACGTGGCCTCGCGGATCAGCTTCTCGAAGCGCGGGTTGACGGCAGGCATGACGCGCTCAGAGCTCGCCTGTGCGCGCTGAGCACCTCGCGCTGCACCGGCTACCCCGCCATGGCGGCGCGGAGCCGGATGCGGATCGGGCTCATCCTCCTGGTCGAATCGCATGGTCATCAGATCGGCTTCCGGATCATCTTCGGGAAGGTCAGAAGAGGGCGTGGCAGCCTCCTGCGGCAGCGCCTCATCCTCATCACCCTGGAAGATCAAGCCATCAGGGATCCTCGGGAAGCTGGCGACGAACTGCGCTAGGCTCTCCGGCTCCTCCTCGGGAGGAGCGAAGCGCTCCTCAGGCTCTTGCTCCAAGAAGATGTGCAGCGAGGGTGCGATAGGTGCAGGAGCGACCTCCTCCACCTGAACGGGCCGTGCCAGCTTGCGCGGGTTGCGCTGCTGGGGCCGCTCGACGCTGCCCCCGCGTGGCACGCGCATCTTCTTCTGGCGCGACACGGGCGCGAACGCCATGCTCTGCTGCGGCCGAGCCTCATCGACAGGTATCTGAACGAAGGCGTTCGGAGACGAGGGCTCGGACGCGCTCAGCGTGATCCCCGACCCATTCACGGCATGGTCGCCCTCATCATATGTGCATCCATAATGCATCCATCGCATTATACGCGCCTGAACACGCGTTCGCATAACATCACAGAATCAACGAGAGCGCTTCAGGTCCATTTCAGGAATGCATGGTATAGCTCATGCAAGGCTGCGGATGGCGGCAGGAAGGGCATCCAAGACATCCTCAGCGGTGACGCTGATGACGCCCATCCTCTCAGCAGCGATGCGCCCCGCATGCGCATGGACCATGGCTGCCAGCGCACATGCCGCCATGGGATCCACCCCTTGTGCGAGGAGCGCGCCCACCGCACCTGCAAGGACATCACCCGTCCCCGCCTTCGCGAGCGCCGGGGTCCCCTCATCCATGAGGAGCACATCTTCTTCGACAGGGCTCGCCACGAATGACGTGGGGCCCTTGAGCAGCACATGGGAGGCGAATGCGTCGCTGAGCGAACGCGCGAAGCGAGCCACCTCATGTGCATATCCGCTCTGATCCGGCACCTCGATCCTTGCGATCCGCGCGAGCGCTGCAGCCTCTCCCCCATGGGGCGTCATCACCGTAGCTGCTCCACGCTCCGCACGCGTGCGCAGAGCACTCGCGAGCTCGCGCTCGGCGACGGTGCGCAGAGCGCCCCCATCGAGCACCAGCGGATGTGCGCACCCCTCGATCATCTGAGCGACGAGCCCATCTTGGAGCGCTCCATCGGCGACCATCCCCGGGCCGATCGCACATGCCTTCGGGTGCCGAGGATCCACCACATCCACTCCGAGCACGTGCGCGTCTGCCCCATCCCATGCGCGCACGACGAGGGAGGGAGCGAAGGCGCGCACGAGCGGCACGGCGACCTCGCTGCATGCGCATTCGACATAGCCCGCTCCCGCATAAAGCGCCGCCTTGCCCGCAAGGCAGACCGATCCGGGGTAGTCCCCTGAACCCCCTATGAGGGTGAGCTTGCCGCGCGTGAGCTTGTTGGCATCAGGCGCGGGTAGGGGAAGCGCCTTGGCAAGGCACGCTCGATCGAGCGGGATGAGCCTCATCGGCCATCCTTCGTGCTGTCTATCTCATCGAGCAGCGAACGCGTGGCCTTGAACCGCTGCGCCAGCTCCTCTTGCTGGGTGAGCTTGGTCTCGCGCTTGCGCGCCGCATCTGCCGTGAGCGCCATGGCGCACGCGATGGCATCGGTCTGCGTATGGGACAACGAGACGGGGATGTCCGTGACGCCCAGCTCATCTGCCACCTCGCGCGCGCGGCCGCAGAGCATGATGGTGGGCCTCCCCTCCCCCGTGCGGACGACCTCCACATCCCTCACGGAGATGCCGCTCGTGAATCCGAGGCCGAGCGCCTTCACGACAGCCTCCTTCGCGGCGAACCGCGCTGCGTAGTGCATGGCTGGCCGAGCGCGGCTGTCGCAATAGGCGCGCTCTCCTTCGCTGAACACCTTGCGCGCAAAGGACGGCGTGCGCGCGAGGATCCGCTCCATGCGCTCCACCTCGACCATGTCCACGCCCAGCCCCACGTTCGCCACAGCCTGGTCCAGCGACATGGCCTCATCTATGACCGCTTGCGCTCTCTTCGATCGTGCCATGGCGCTACTCCACCGTCACAGACTTCGCCAGATTGCGCGGCTGGTCTATGTTGCACCCTCGCAACAAGGCGATGTCGCGCGCGAGCAGCTGCAAGGGGATGATGGCGGTGATGGGCGAGAAGGCATCCCGCACCTTCGGGATGTGGATCACGTGGTCCGCATGCTCTCGGATGCGCTCATCCCCCTCGGTGGCGATGGCGACCACCATGGCGCCACGCGTCTTGGCCTCTTGTATGTTGGAGAGCACCTTCTCATAGGTGGGGCTTTCCGTAGCCACGGCGATCAGCGGGAATCCTGGCTCGATGAGCGCGATGGGGCCATGCTTCATCTCTCCTGCTGGATACGCCTCAGCGTGCAGGTAGCTGACCTCCTTGAGCTTGAGCGCCCCTTCCTCTGCAACGGCAGCGCCCATGCCGCGTCCGATGAACATGGCGCTGCGCGCATCCTTGCAGGCAAGGGCAGCTCGGTGCACGTCATCCGCATCCTTGAGGATCTCCTCGGCCTGCGCCGCCGTATTCGAGAGCTCTGAGAACAGCATGCGCATCTGAGCTTGCTTGAGGCGTCCCTTCGACTGCGCGAGGAGCATGGCCAGCAGCGTGAGGGACACGAGCTGCCCTGTGAAGCTCTTGGTGGAGGCGACGGCCACCTCCTTGTTCGCCTTCGTGTAGATGACGCCATCCGATTCCCGTGCAACGGGCGAGCCCAAGACGTTCGTGATGCCGAACACCTTCGCACCTTTGATGCGCGCATCTCGGATGGCCGCGAGCGTGTCTGCCGTCTCGCCGGACTGGGATACCGCAACGACGAGCGTGGATGGGGTCACGATGGGATCGCGATAGCGGAACTCGCTCGCCACCTCCACCTCGCACGGGATCCGCGCCCAGCCCTCTATCAGATTCTTCGCCACGAGGGCCGCGTGATAGCTGGTCCCGCAAGCGATGATGCACACGCGATCGATCAGGTTCAGCTCCTCATGGGTGAGCGCCAGCTCGGAGATGGTGAGCTCTCCCCCATCGAAGCGCCCCTCGAGCGTGTCCCTGATCACGCGCGGCTGCTCATGGATCTCCTTGATCATGAAGTCCGCGTACTGTCCCCGATCGGCGACATCCGCCCTCCGATCCAGCTTCATCGTCTCGGGATTGACGCGCGTCATGACATCTCCCGCGACGCTGAACACGTTGAACATGCGTGCATCCAGCTCCGCTATCTGCCCGTCAGCGAGCACCGCCACCTCGCTCACCGCATCGGAGATCGCAGACACGTCAGATGCCACATGCACGCCCGTGGCCGCTCGGCCGATCACCAATGGAGACTCCTTGCGGGCGCAGACGATCTTGCCCGGCTCGGAGGCCACCATGGCGCAGATGGCCCACGACCCGATGAGGAACCCGCATGCCATGCTGACAGCCTGCGCGAGCAGCGACGGCTCGCCCGCGAGCATCTCAGAGGTAGAGGTGTGCGGTGTGCGCTTGCCCTCAGCATCCGCGAGGTCGTCGTCCTCGGATGCCTCGAAGGCCAGCATGGAGTACGCATCCTCTATCAGGTGGACGATGACCTCTGAATCCGTCTGCGATAGGAACGTGTGCCCGCGCTCCTCGAGGATGCGGCGAAGCTCGGCGTGGTTCTCGATGATGCCGTTGTGGACGATGGCGATGCTGCCATCGCACGAGAGGTGCGGATGCGCGTTCGCCTCAGAGGGCACGCCATGGGTGGCCCAGCGCGTATGCCCGATGCCGCATGACCCCGTCAGGTGGAACTGGGGCAGCGACCGCTCCAGCTCGGCTATCTTGCCCGTCCGGCAGACCGACTGGATGCGATCGCCCTCCTCGACGGCGATCCCCGCCGAATCGTACCCACGGTATTCGAGCCTCTTCAGGCCCTCTATCAAGATGGGCGCAGCTGGACGATTCCCTGTGTATCCGATGATCCCGCACATAGAGCCTCCTGAGTGGAGAATTCTTACCAGGGGGATTCTAGTGCATCAGAGCTGCGGTGGACCCATCCGATGCGGCCAGCGTCATCGGCCGGTGATGTCATCCTGCCAATATCATGGACGCGAAATATCGACAAAACGATCATAGTTGTGAGATTATCTCCCATCATCTTCCGCGCCCGACGAAAAGGACATGCCATGTGGAGCAGTTGCCACCCGAAGACGGATGCAGACCTCGCAGAATGCTCTGAGCTCGGAAAGTCGCTGAGTCGGCTCTCCCAACCGACCATCCTGACGCTGCTCGCTCGGTCCGGGGAGCCCATGCATGGCTACATCATCGTCCAGAAGGCGGCTTCCTCCCCCATGTTCGGCGGCAAGAAGCCCGATGCCACGGGCATCTATCGCGCGCTCAAGCGCATGGAGAATGCTGGATACGTCACGAGCGAATGGGCCACGCCGGAAACGGGCGCTGCGAAGCGGATGTTCTCGCTCACCGACAAGGGATATGCATGCCTGCGCCGCTGGATCGACGCGCTGGCCTGCTATGAGGTCACGATCGAAGAGCTGCGCGGGCAAGCTGCATCAGCTCTGGGGATAGAGCTGCCACCCACGCCTGAGTGCATGCACGCATAGCGCACAGCGCGCGACCTGCACGGGTACAGGCAAGCTGCGCCCCTACAAGAGCGGTCCATGAGCACCGAGAGATATGGGCAGCAACGGATGATCCTGCAGGGGAGCACTTCATGTGCGCCCGTTCGTCGGGCTGCGAATGCGATCCCATAGGCGAAGGCTCGCCTGCAACCCCACAGGAGCCCGTTCAGAGGCGCTTCGACAAGGGACGAGGTGCGCACTCATCGAAGAAGGGGCACCCATCGCACTGCTCTGTCACCGTCATGTCCACATCATCCCACGAGCATGCGGTGAATCCCAGCCGCTCATAGAACGGAACAGCAGCGCCACGAGCCACCATGCGCAGCTCACCCTTCTCTTCGAGCGCGGCTTCCGTGAGCGCGCGCCCCACCCCATATCCGCGCCACGCGCCATAGACCACCACCGGATTCACGTGCCAGATGCCATTCGCCCCCTGCGCGAGCCGGATGAAGCCCACCGGCTCACCCGATGCGTTCTGCGCGACGGTGACGTCATCTATGCCAGGGATGCTATCCATCCCCTCCGCTCGGCAATACGCATCCAAGAGAGGCTTGTCGGACGAGGCAGCGGGGCGAAGCGTGAAGAGGTCGGACATAGGGCTACATGATCGGCTCGACGTAGATCTTGTTGCGCGAATCAGGGATGGCCTTCTTCGCAAGCTCAGCTGCGCCCTTGGCGATGGTCTCCAGCCGATCGGTGGGAACGCCCATGAACATCATGTCCTCCCCTATGTCAGAGGCCGCGCGGCAACCATAGCAGCCGAAGGTGATGTTGGGCTCATCCTTCTCCAAGGGCAAGAGCACCGCCTCCACGCACATGGAGTTGAATCCGCTCGCCGCGAAGTCGAATCTGTGCCCGTCGTAGTAGCTCATGGACATGCAGAGCCACATCATCTGCTCAGGCGTGCCGGTGAACACGACCACCTCAGGCTCGCGCACCGTCTTCGCAAGCGGCGCCACATAGGTGGCACGGCGGCTCTTCGGCGGGAGCACGGGCCGCTCAGCGACCATGCGCGCGGCTGCCTCGGCATCCACGACCTTATGGAACAGCACGTATATCTCGCCCGTTGCCAGCTTCTCGGGCACGCCCGTCATGCCGAAGATGGACGTGCCATCAGGACATGAGTGCTTGTTCGGGGGCATCAGGATGGATGCCCCGCGCCGGGCCGCCATCATGGCTTGGCAGAAGCGCAGGTTCTCAGAGGGCATGGGCGCATCTGGCAGCAGCTCATCCTTCCCGATGAGCCCCACCGCAACCGGTTGCCAGCGCATCCCCAAGCTCTCCATGATGGAGCGCTGCAGCTCTGCGAGGCGGCGCTGCCGCTCAGGGCTCAGCGGCTCTGCACGCGGCTCATCCGCGAAGGGGTCGTACACCGCATCCGAGAGCGCCTCCACCGAGAGCGCGCGCTGCGGGCAGTTGCCCGAGCACGTCATGCAGCCGACGCACGGCTCAGCATCCACGACCGCCGGACGCCCATCCTCCCCCACCTCCAGCACGCCGGGGATGGGGCAGAACGCCACGCAGAGCCCGCACTTCACGCAGCGGGCTGCATCATTGATGATCTTGTAGAGGGCCTCACCCATGGCAGGTGCGCTCCTTTCGCTCTTTGCACCAGGGCGCATAGATGCGCGCTCCTGCGCTATCCGTCAGATGGTACGAGCAGAACGGGATGGCTCGCCCATCCGGCACGCAGACCATCATGGAGCAGTCGCGCAAGCGCTCCGTATCCATGCTGTAGGCATCCATGTAATTCATCACGATGACCGACAGGCCATCAGAGACCGGGATGCCCTTCTTGTAGAGGATGTCCAAGAACACCGACCCTTGCGGCGAATCGGGGCTGTAGCCCTCTGCGTACTCCTCCATGGTCATGAGCTTCGTCGCCGGGACGAAGCCGCTCGCATGCGGCGCGTCATCCGACTTCAGGAGGAACACCCCCGTGTCGCAGAGCGGATGCGAGCAGCCGAGCGGCCAGATGTCGCGAACATCCAGCAGCCCCTCCGATTGCTCGCACAGTCCGAAGATCACGTCTCCCGAGGACATGGGGATCACGCGATGCGCGTCGAACCTGCCGGATGTGAAGGCCGGCTGCAGGGCAAGGCCCGCCACCACATCGGAGTTCTCCAGAGCGAACCGCAGGAGGTTCCCGAGCTGGTCGTCATTGACGCCTGCGACCACCGCCACGGACAGCACCACCTGTATCCCGCACTCACGGCACCGCTCGATCGCGCGCATCTTCACATCCAGGATATCGCGCCCGCATGTGGCCTCGTATGCCTCAGGCGTGAGCCCATCGAAGGAGAGGTAGACGCCTGTGAGCCCAGCGCCCACGAGGTCTTCCAGATACCCTGGGTTGTTCGCGATGACGAGGCCGTTGGTGTTCACCTCGATGCCCCAGAAGCCCATGCTCCGTCCCAGGTAGATGATGTCCTTGAGGTCCTTGCGGCACGTGGGCTCACCTCCCGTGAGCTGCACGGCACCATCCGTACCCACCGCATCAGCGATGACCTGGTACATGGCCGCGATCTCATCCATCGTGGGGTCATCCTCGCCATTCTCAGCGGAGGCGAAGCAGACCGGGCAATGCAGGTTGCAGTTGCGCGTGACCTCTATCTCCAGGAGCGTCCCGCGGCGCGCATGGCGCGCGCATGTGCCGCAGCCGAAGGGACACGGAGCATCTGCCGGGATGGTGTTCTCAGGACGCGTCTTGGGGAACGCCTCTGACCGGAGCCATTGGTAATGGTCCGCATCAGGCCACATGCGCGTCGTGACCATGCCATGATCGGGGCAGGTCCGCTCCATCCAGACGATGCCCTCTGCATCCGCATAGACCTCTGCGGGAAGCTCCTTCAGGCAATCCGGGCAGAGCGCACCCGTGGTGTGGAGATGGTCTCTACTGCTCATCGATGTACTGCCTCGGGTCATGCTCCTCATTGGGAGGCGTCGACACTTGGATGCCCATGAGGTCGCACCAGATGAGCACGCGGTTCGGGACGAACAGGTCGGACTGGAACCGCGCGGCCTTCCTGATGGCCTTCATGCATGAGATGGCGTGTGCCAGGTCGGTGGCCTCGTCGATATCCGCCACGGGCGAGAAGTACGCCACGGGGATGTCGCTCTCCTCGATCTTGCTCATGTACCCATCCAGCGCCGGGATGCCGTCCATGTTGTAGTAGATGCCCTGATTGTCGATGGGCGTATCCTGGGAGAGGCCGATGAGGGAGGTCCCGCACTCCTGGCAGGGGGCCAAGACGAAGCCGGGCGTGCCGGTGGCATGGAAGTAGTCGAGCCACTGGAACGACTGCTTCAGATGCGACTTCGGAAGCGTCGGGATATCCCCGCCGATGGCCACGATGTGCTCGTATCCCTGGCTGAAGATCTGCGCGATGGCATCGTCGAAATGGTCATCGAACGTGGCACCCGCATCCGTCATGTAGTGGATCTCCATGGGCCAGGGGCCGATGGCATCGAAAGTCTCCTTCATCAGCGGCAGGTTCTCCGCAGGAGTGGTGGAGATGAAGAAGTCGTAGGTGATCTTGTCCGCCGTCGGGTCGGCTGCGACGAGCGCGTCGTTGTCGCGCTGCAGCTCGATGAGCGCGTGCATGGCCAGCTCGCACACGTCATACAGGCACAGCTTGAAGAACTCCGCTGCCTGCTCGTTCGTCAGGAATCCGCCATTAGCCTGCGTGAGGCGCGTCTTCACCATGCCGGGGATGGGCGGCTTGCTGAATACCAGGAGCGCCTGCTTCCTCTCTGCCATCTTCTCCTCCTTAGATGCGATCCACGTCGCGCGTCACGCGAACGTGGCCTTCTTCTCGATGCTCTCTCCGAAGGCGAGCGGCTCTCCGCCCACCTTCGCCATGCAATCCATATCGTTGTAGGCCCACGTGCCTATCATCGGCTCCGCGCCGCTCAAGCTGCAGCTGGTGAGCGTGTTGATATTGCTCTCGAAGATGCCCCCCAGATCGGGCAGCTTGACCGGGAGCTCCGGGTGCCACCAGCCGTAGTCCGCATGCACGACGCCGTCGACCATGGTGATTATATCCACCGAGAAGCGCGCGGTGCCCTTATCGGTGGCGAGCGTGATGACATCCCCGACGCGCGCATGCAGCGCTTCCGCAGTAGCGGCGCTGACCTCTGCGATGGGCAGCGGACGGCGGTCTCGGAAGGGTGGATGGTTCAAATACATGGAGGCATTGTAGGGTTGGCGACGCCCACCCGTGATGAGGGTGAGATGCGTCCAGCCCTCCCGCTCGCGCTCAGCGATGAACCCAGGCGTGCAGAGCGCATAGCCCTCGCCCGGCTCCGGGCACGCACCTCCGCCCAGCTGAGCAAGGTAGGAGCTTGCGAGCTCCACCTTGCCAGACGGCGTGGCGAATCCGCATGACAGGCCGTCCCCATCCAAGCGCTCGTGCTTGTAGGGCGCATTCGGCATGGCATACATGCCCATCTGGCAGTACCCGTCCCAATCGAGCCCCGTCGGCGCAAGCGTCCGTGCGCATGCTTCCTCGAAGGTGATATCAGGCCACCACTCAGCCTGACCGCAGCGGATCCCCAGCTCGCGGAGCACCTCGTAGTCAGACCTGCGCTCGTAGTAGGGGTCGGTCGCCTTCGCGCCACCGTACGCGAAGTTCGCCACACCGCCATGGGCCTGGAAGGTCGCGCGCTCCATGGCACCGGCTGAGGGCAGCACGTAGTCGGCGATGGCAGCTGTGGGCGTGATGTAGTAATCCAGCACGACGAGCAGGTCAAGGCCCATGAGCGCATCCAGCATGCGGTTCGTGTCCGCATAGGTGACGAGCGGATTGGTGGCCTGCACGATGGCTGCACGGATGGGATAGGGCCCCGTCCCCTCCATGGCGCGAAGCAGAAGGTCGGGATGCACGCTGGTCAGATAGCGTGCAGGGAGCCGTCGGCCGTCCCCATCCATGCTCTCCTTCACATGGGCATAGCCCGCGTAGCTTTGGAGGGGCGTGCTCTCTGCGTTCAGGCAGAGGCTGCTCAACACATCCCACCTCTCGAGCGTGCACTCCAGATCGAGCTCTGAGGTGAAATCGCTCGTCTGCAGGATGGAGCTGCCCCCAGGCCTGTCGATGTCCCCGCAGATGGCCAGCAGCGCCGTGCGCGCGCGATGCGTGGGCAATACGTTCTCGCCTATCTGGTCGATCCCGCGCCCCGTGATGATCGTGGACGGCGACTGCGCGAACGCGCGTGCCACCTCCTGGATGAGCTCAGGTGCCACGCCGCACGCCTCAGCCACCATCTCGGGCACATAGGGTGCCACATGGCGTGCGAGCTCGTCGAAGCCCTCGCACCATGCCTCGACGAAGGGGGCATCGTAGAGCTCCTCTTCGATCACCACATGCAGGAGCCCCAGCGCGAAGATGCAGTCCGTGCCCGGTTGCAGGGGCACCCAGATATCTGCGATGCGCGCCGTCTTGGTGAGGCGCGGGTCGATCACGACGATCTGCGGGCGCCCTGCCGCATGCATGCGCAGAAGCGAGCGCCAGAACAGCGAATTATCCGATTCGGCCGGATTCGTGCCCCAGACGATCAGGCAGTTGGTCTGATCGGTGATGTCGGGCTCGATGGTCCATCCGAAGGCCAGCGTATCGCTCCAGATGCGCGGATTCCAACAGATCTGCCCGATGCCGGCGTTGTTGGGCGAGCCGAACAGCGACATGAACCGATGCAGCGGCCAGAATGAGGTGTGCGGCCCCCCGATCATGGAGGCCAGGACACCAGGGTTGTTCTCATCGCGCAAGCGGCAGAGCTCATCCGCTATCTCATCGAGCGCTTGATCCCACGAGATGCGCTCCCACTCCCCGCTTCCCCGCTCGCCTGCGCGCTTGAGCGGGTGGTTCACGCGGTCCGATCCATCCAGCACATCCAGGTTCATGCGCCAGCGCTGGCACGAGGCCAGCACCTGCTCGTCATAGGGGTAGCGCTCGGGATCGGGCGTCAGCGCCACGATGCGCCCATCCTCCACATCAGCGATGAAGCCGCAGAGGTACCCGCAGAAATGGCAATTCGTCTTGCGCTGCTCCATGGGCCTAGCGATCCTCTTCGATGATGGTGGTCACGTTCGCATTCGAGAGCGCGACATCCTTCGCCGCCTCCGCATCCTGCGACTCCATGCCACCTTGCTCCTCGCGGACGCGCGCCTCCGCATCGGCCACCGTGGCATCAGAGGTCGCCTTCCCACCGAGGCCGGCGAACGCGCGATCGTCAGCCCCCGCCTCAGTGGCGCCGAGCGTCTCATCGAACAGGAAGCGCAGCTTCATCCATGAGCCGACGGTGCGCCAATCGATGCGCCAGTCGAACAAGAGCTCCAAGTAGTGCACGCACTGGACGTATGGCTGCGCCATGTTCAACTGGAACGTGCAGCTCATGCATGCGGTGACGATGGCATCTGCTTCGATATCCTTCGCCTCCTGGCCATTCAGAAGCGCGCACTTGTCTGCTTGCTCGAACTTGCCAGCAGCACGAGGCAGCGACCCGCAGCACACGGAGCGCTTGCGAGCATGCTCGGGATCGGCCCAAAGGCCCTCCGGCATGAGCGCGCGCAGCCCATCGGCGAACTGGCCATATTCCCTATCAGGGCACGAATCATGGGTGCAGAGGAGCACGCCTGCATCCGCATCCCCCTTGATGAGGCGTGCGCAGACCTGGGGATCCAAGCGATACCCGCGCTCCGCCAGCACCTGAGGCAGCGCCTCTATCTTGATGTCCTTCGTGCGCGGATCCAGGCTGAGCGCTTCGCGCAGCGCCTTCACGCAATTGGGGCATGCGCACACCAAGCGCTCTATCTGCGCATCTGCCAAGTGCTGTCGCAGGTCCTCCTCGAAGGCATCTCGCAGAAGCTGCCCTTCCGGCTCATAGGCGAGGATCTTGCCGCAGCACAGCACCGATATCCCGTCTACCTCGCCCGCCCCCTGCAGGAGGTCGAACACAGATGCCACGAGCGGCATGCCGTAGTTGATGAAGGAGCAGCCCGGGAAGAAGAGCGATGTCGCATGCGCATCGGCAGGCGCAGCAGGTGCCGGAGCAACCTGTGCGCCTTGCGTGCCGAAGTCGAATTCGATGATGTCGCCCGTGAGCGCATCGGTGATCTTGAGGTCAGCCACAGTGCATCCTCATCTATAGGATAGTGTCCAATGATGGGGGTGATTATAGAGTGCAGGTGGCGCCTGAGCAAACCCGAGCCGAAGGGCCACACCCCACGCAAGGACCGCGTCGCATATGAGGGCAGCGCTTCGCGCACCTGCGCGGTGTTACAGCTCCCACGCTCCTTGATCGGTATGGAGCAGGTGATGGGCGCGCTCCGAGAGCGGGGATCCCAAGAACTCCTCATAGCATGCGCTCACATGGGGATTCTCGTGGCTGAAGCGCACCGCGCGCTGCCTATCCAGCCCATAGAGCACGCGTCCCCGATCCCCTGCGAGCTCGCACGCCTCATGGATCGGCTGTCCTCCGCCGCCTGCGCAACCACCTGGGCATGCCATGACCTCCACGAAGTCATATTCCGCATCCCCCGCCTCCAGGGCATCCAGCAACCGCGCCGCGTTCGCCAAGCCGCTGGCGACGGCCACGCGCACGCACCTGCCGCCGATGTCGAAGGTGCGCTCCCGCCATCCATCCTGACCACGGACGTCAGAGAACGCATCAGCATCGGGGTTGACCCCATTCACCAGGAAGTACGCGCTTCGAAGCGCCGCCTCCATGACGCCACCCGTAGCGCCGAAGATGACCGCGGCACCCGATCCCTCATCCATGGGGTCGTCGAAGGGGATCTCCTCCAGCTGTGCGACATCCACATGCATGAGGCGCACGAGGCGGATGAGCTCGCGCACCGTCAGCACCGCATCCACATCCGCGTCCTCCCCGCGCACCATCTCCCCTACAGCCGCCTCGTACTTCTTCGCCACGCAGGGCATGCAAGAGACGTTGAAGATGCGCGTCGGACCATCCTGGGAGGTCATGCCGAGCTTAGGACCGACATGCTCCTTCAAGAGCGCCCCGAACATCTGCTGCGGAGACTTCGCACTGGAGAGATTGCCGAGCCATCCGGGCCTATGCGCCTTGAGATAGCGCACCCATCCCGGACAGCACGAGGTGAGCAGCGGCAGCTCGCCAGCGCCACCCAAGCGCTCAACGAATTCGCTCCCCTCTTCCATGATGGTCATGTCAGCAGCGAAGTTCGTATCGAACACATGGTCGAACCCGAGCGCTTTGAAGGTGGCTGCAAGCCGCCCTTCGGTGGCCACCTCCAAGGGCAGCCCCAGCGCTTCGCCCCATGAGGTGCGCACTGCTGGTGCCACCTGCACCACGCATGCGACATCCGGGTCGGCCAAGGCCTTCAAGACCGCATCCACATCATCGCGCGCCCGGAGGGCACCTGTGGGGCAATGGGTGATGCACTGACCGCACAACGTGCAGCCCGCCTCTTGGATGGGCAGGCCCTCGCGCACGCCCACATCCATCCGCGTGGCGCGATTCTTGATATCCCACACATCGCAACCTTGGACCTTGCTGCATATCTGCACGCATCGCATGCAGCGCACGCACTTCGACCCATCCCGGATGAGCGGGAAGGCATCGTCCCATGCCTCGGTGCGGATGGAGGTCTCATAGGGCACATCCAAGAGGTTGAGCTCTTGCGCCAAGCTCTGCAGCACGCAATTGCCATTGCGCACGCACAGCGCGCACTCCACCTTGTGCTGGGAGAGGAGCAGGCTCACGTTCACGCGCCGCGCCTCCAGCACGCGCGGCGTATCCGTCTTGATGACCATGCCCTCCTCGAGCGGGGTATTGCAAGCAGGCACCAGGCGCTCGCGCCCCTCCACCTCCACCACGCACACGCGGCATGCGCCGATATCGCTCACATCCTTGATGGCACAGAGCGTCGGCACCGATGCGCCCGCAGCGTGGATGGCGCCGATGATGGCAGATCCGTCGGGCATCTCGACGCTGATGCCATTGATGGTGGCCTTTACCATGAGAACGTCCTCCCTCCACGCAGCGCACCCAATCCGAACCTATCGCAGCGCAAGCAACGGCCGGATTCCTGAGCCGCCTCCTGCGCGGTCAGGCCATGCTCCATCATGTCGAAGTCGGACATGCGGTCTTGGGCGCTGCGCTCCATCGTGTTCGAGCGACCGCACGGTGCGCGGTCCGCTGCGCAGGCAGGAGGGATGTCCACATCCACCGAGATGGCATGATCGAAGCCAAGGAACTCGTCGATGTTGCGCGCGGCCGCCTTGCCTGCGGCGATAGCGCGGATGACCGTTGCGGGACCCGTCTCGCAATCACCGCCCGCGAACACGCCCTCAAGGCCGTGCACCTGTCCGAACGGGCCTGCCGCGATGCGGCCCCATTCAACGGGCAGGTCCCCCGCATCCAGGGCGGCAGCCCCCACCGCTTGGCCCACTGCCATGAGGACCCGGTCGCACGGGATGACCTCGGTGGGACGATCGGCCTTGATGGGCTTCGGCCGTCCACGATCGACGGCTCCGATGACCTGCGGCTGCACCTCGAGCCCCACCACGCGCTCATCCTCTGTGACGACGCAGACCGGTGCCATGAGCTCGCATATCTCGCACCCCTCGGCGATGGCGCCCTCTATCTCCTCAGCTTGGGCCGTCATGTCCTCGACGCGACGCCGATAGACGACCTGCACGGATGCGGCTCCCAAGCGCATGGACGTGCGCGCTACATCCATGGCAACATTGCCGCCACCCACGACCACGATGCGCTGGCCCTCGAAGTCGTGGAGGAATCCGTCTCCGATGGCGCGCAGCATCTCGACTGCGGAGAGCACCCCTTCGGCGTTCTCGCCCTCGATCCCGAGCGTCTTCTCATCATGGGCGCCGATGGCGATGTAGACCGCATCGAAATCACGGCGTAGCTCTTGCAAGGTGATGTCATTCGGCACCGTGACGCCCAAGCGCACGTCGATGCCCTGCGATACGATCCACGCGATCTCTCGATCAAGCTCGGAGCGCGGGAAGCGGTATGCGGGGATGCCGTAGCGCATCATGCCGCCCAAGTGCTCGCGCTGCTCGAATACGGTCGGAGCGTGTCCCATGAGCGCAAGATAGTACGCAGCGCTCAAGCCCGCAGGACCGCCGCCGATGACAGCCACGCGCTTGCCCGTCTCAGGATGATGGTAGGGAGCAGATGCGGCAGCAAAGCTACGATGAGCTTCGCTGCCGGCCACGTCGTCGACCGCATCCGAGCTCGCCGCCGCGCCTTCGCCCTTGATCGCGCCTTCGCCATCCACTGCGAACATCTCCGGTGCATGGTCGACCGCATAGCGCTTGAGCGCGCGGATGTTGATCGCGTCATCCACGACCCCGCGACGGCACGTGAGCTCGCACGGATGCTCGCAGATGAGGCCACACGCCAGCGGGAACGGATTGTCCTTGCGGATGAGCCGAACGGCATCCGCAAAGCGTCCCGCACCGACCAGCGACACGTACCCCGGTATGTCCACATGCGCAGGACAACCCGCAGCGCACGGCACTGCATCCCGAGGTCCCCCATCGCAGCGCCCCGTGCGCGCGTGGGACTCGAAGTCATGGCGAAAGCCCTTGAGGGAGCGGAGCACCATGGCTCCCGCCTCATAGCCGATGGCACAGTCAGCGCTCGCGTACGCAGTCCGAGCCGTGCGCTCGAGCACATCCACATCCGCCATCGTGGCGTCCCCGTCGAGCAGCGCATCGATCAAGGTGCCCATCTGGGCAAGCCCTATGCGGCATGGCACGCACTTCCCGCACGACTGCGCTGCGCACAGGCCGACGAATGCTCCTGCGAGCTCAACGGGGCAGATGCCCGCCGACCCCGCAGAGACGCGCCGCGCGATCGTCTGGCAGACATCATCGACCACCGCTTGCGCCGATCGGGGCTTCTCTATCTCCATCAATGCCATAGGCCTGCTCCTCCGTGGGCTCTGGGCGATATCTGAGATTCGATATTGTAGGATAGCCAGATATCCCCTCACGCGAATGGATGGCTCATGAAACTTGGACTTAACGCGAATGCCCGGTCTACGGCATGTCTCACCCTGGCAGCGGTGCTGCTCGCGCTCGTGGGCTCCTTGCTCTTCGGCTGCTCCGCCACCCCCGCCGATCCATCCCTGTCAGATGCAGCGCACAGCCAAGAGGACGCAGGAGAGGCAGGGACACCCCTGCGCATCGCATCCATGAAGGGTCCGACCTCCATCGGTCTCGCCGCCATGATGGAAGATGACGCGCAAGCATCCTATGACTTCCAGGTCTTCGCCACAGCGGATGAGATAGCGCCCAAGCTGGCATCAGGAGAGGTGGACATCGCCCTTCTGCCCGTCAACCTCGCTGCTACGCTCTACCACCGCACCGAAGGCGGCATCAAAGCCATCGATGTGAATACCCTCGGCGTCCTCTATGGATTGACCGCAGACGATGCGCTCAAGGGCGGTGGCCTCACCATGGCGGACCTTGCAGGGCGCACCATCTACATGACCGGCAAGGGCACCGTCCCTGAATACACCGTGCGCGCTCTCCTGGCGAAGGCGGGCCTGTCTGAGGATGATGTGACCCTGGAGTTCCGCTCTGAGCCAGCAGAGGTGGTAGCGCTGCTGACAGCTGATGCGAGCGCTGTCGGCATCGTGCCGCAACCCTTCGCCACCTCCGCCGTGGCACAGGATGCCTCTCTAGCCAACGTGCTCGACCTGACCGAGCAGTGGGACCTCCTTGCTGCCGACGGTGCAGCCTCCCTTGCCGAGGGCAGCCGCTTCGTCACCGGCGTCACCGTCGTGCGCTCGGCATCCTTGGAGGAGCGACCGGATGCCGTGGCTCGCTTCCTCGAGGACCATCGGGCATCAGCGCGCATCGCAGCGGATGACCCTGCCGCTATAGCGGATGCGGTCGTGGAGCTCGGGATCATCCCCAATGCAGCCATCGCCGAGACAGCCATCCCGCTCTGCAATGTGGTCTGCCTGGACGGCGAGGAGATGCAAGCCGCCATCTCCGGCTATCTCCAAGAGCTCCTGACGTGGGCACCGGACGCCATCGCAGGTGACCTTCCTGATGATGGGTTCTACCATCTCTAGGATGCCGACCACCCTCAAGCGGCTCGGAGCCATCGGAGCATGGCTCATCCTCTGGCAGCTCGCCTCGTGGGCGATCGGGAATCCCCTGCTCTTCTGCGGTCCCGCCGAAGCGATCGAAGCGCTGCTGCATGATGTCATCACCCCTGCATCGTGGGTCACCATCGGATGGTCTGCAGGGCGGATAGCCGCTGGATTCGCCCTCGCCTGCATCCTGGGCCTCCTACTCGGCAGCATCGCAGGGAGATCAGAAGCCGCACGAGCATTCCTGGCACCTGCGCTCCATGCCATGAAGAGCACGCCCATCGTCTGCGTGATAGCCCTGCTCCTGGTCTGGTGCGGATCGGGTCTTGCCACCTCCATCGCCGTTGGCCTGGTCGTGCTCCCTCCGTTCTATTTCGCCATGCTCGAAGCCCACAGCGCAGCAGACCCGGCGATCAGCCAGATGCTGGATGCCTTCTGCGTGAGAGGCTGGCGCCGCAGCCTCTTCGTGCGCTGGCCCCAAGCGGCCCCCTTCGTGCGCGCAGCAGCACGCACGAGCACGGGCATGGCATGGAAGGCAGGGGTCGCTTGCGAGCTCATCGGGCTTCCTGCACTCTCGATCGGGGAGCAGATATATCTGGGCAAGCTGTCGCTGGATATGGCATCCATCGTGGCATGGACCGTCGTGATCATCGCGCTGGGATGGCTCTCGGAGAGGATCGTCATCGCCATCGTGGATGCGGCATCGAAGCTGCCTGCGCGCATCCTCGATGCGGAATGCGCCCACGCAAAGGCGGCGGACCAGGTACCATCGATGCCCCCTGCCGAGGCCGTCATCATCAGCGACGGATGGAAGTCCTTCGACGGACAGCCGGTGCTGGAAGGATTCTGCCTTGGGGTGGAGCAGGGTGGCGTCGCGCATCTGACCTCGCCGTCAGGCTCAGGCAAGACCACGACCCTGCGCATCATCGCGCAGATGGACGCATTCGACGAGCCCTCCGGTACCCTTTCGCTTCCGATATGCGCTTCGAGCATGGCCTTTCAAGAACCCCATCTCATCGAGAGCCTGACCGCCCCTCAGAACCTCGCTCTCGTGGCATCCAGCGAACGAGAGCTCGGCTTCGCGCGATATCTCCTCAACGCGCTGATACCCGATGAGCCATCGCTTGAGAGCAAGCCTGCGTCAGCGCTCTCTGGTGGCCAGCGTCGCCGCGTCGAGCTGGCACGAGCGCTCGCGCACCCCTCATCGGTCCTCTTGCTGGATGAGCCCTTCTCAGGGCTGGACGAGGCGAATGCACGGCACGCCGCACAGCTCATCCGCGAGCATCGCGCAGGCAGGACGCTCATCATCGCCACGCACGACCGCTCAGACCTCGTATGAGATGAGAAGAGCACCCCGCAGATGCGGGGTGCTCCATGCAGACGCTCGATATCCGTCGCGGGTGAGACCCTAGAACAGGTTCTCTCCGTAGGTCCACTTGGTGATGAACTCTGCGTCCTTCGGCGGGAGCTTCTTGAAGTACATGTCCTCGCCCGGCAGCGGGGCACGCTCGTCAGAATTGACGACCATGAAGCGGAGCAAGAGGCCACCGCAGAGCACGAGCACCGGAGCGATGACGGTGGAGCCCACCGTATGCGCCATGAAGAGGTACATGAGCTCGGGGATCACGAGGCCCATGGCGATCATGCCGCCCCAGAAGGCGAACGCATAGGAGCCATGCACCCACTTGTGCGCAACGCGGTTCGCCGTCTTGTTGCCAGCACCCAGGAAGGAGAGCACCATGACCAACAGCACGATAATCTCGCACACGACCAGGATGATATCCACGACGTGCACCAGCTCATGCACGACCTCGGTCGCCATCAGGTTCAGCAGGGCGGTCTCGGTGTAGATGCCCTGCGGAGCCGGCCACCAGCCCGCAGCGAGCGAGATGGCAGCGCAGGCCGTGGACAGCGCGGAGACCGTGAACAGCACGGGCAGCGCCGGCGTGGCCCAGAAGGCATGCGCCTTCAGCGTGGACAGGAAGATGCCGGTGTAGAGCATGATGCACGTGCCAGCGATGCCTGCGATGGCAAGGTTGAACGCGCGGAACGGCACGAAGAAATCAGCCACGGGCAGGAACCACTCCCAGGGGATGTAGCTCACGAACCACAGCAGGCCGAAGATCATGCAGACCGTCAGCAGGCGCGCGCCCCAAGCGAGGACGCTCGTGGACTTCACGAATGCGCGGTAGAAGACCAGCGGCTGACCCAGGTCGGCGACGAGCATCAGGCAGCCGAAGCCGAGCGCCACGATCGCCAGGAAGCCCGGCCATGCCATGGCCATGGGGACCGCGTCCACCCCAGGATAGACGCACAGGGAGAGCACGGCGATGAGGCAGAAGATGCCACCGCCCAGGCCGCCCAGGAACAGGTACGTGGGGATCGGCCATTTCCAGAAGTGTCTTCTCATCGTGTACCTCCAAGATCAGGTATGTAGTAGATCTGCGGACCGGTGCCCATGTCCTCCAGGAGACGGACCGTCTCAACGGAGTTCACGAGCTTGGACACCTCGGAGTTCGGGTCGTCCAGATCGCCGAAGATGCGAGCCTTCTGGTGGCACGTTGCCACGCAGTACGGCTGAGCATCCGGATCCATCGCGCGCTTGTCGCGGCAGAAGGTGCACTTGCGCACGAAGCGATGCAGATGCGGCTGCATCTTGCTCTGGTCGCGCATGCCGTAGGGGCATGCGTTCACGCAAGCAAGGCAAGCCATGCACTTGTCATACTCGATCCAGACGGTGCCATCAGCATCCTGCTGGCTGGCTCCGGTCGGGCAGCACGGGACGCATGCGGGCTTCTCGCAATGCATGCAGAGCGTAGGCGTCCAGTTGCGATGGACGTTCGGCCACTCGCCCTTGACGCCCTCGGTGAGCACCGGGTTGTAGACGATGTCCATCGGAAGCTCGTTCCACGTGCGGCATGCTACCGTGCAGGAATGGCAGCCGATGCAGCGACGCTGATCTATGACCATGCAGTATCTCGTCATTACTTGACCTCCTCATCCACTGCCGCAGGATCAGAAGAGGCCTCGGCGAGCTCCTGAGCGAGCGCCGTGTCCCCCGCCTCAGCAGCTTCCACAGCAGCAGCGTCCATCTCAGCCTGGGCCTCAGCGGCAGCCGTCGCGTCCGTGTTCTCCTCCGCAACGATGGCGGCGTCGTTCACGGGAAGCTCCTCATTGCCGGTGATCTGCTCGTAGTTCATCGTATAGCGCAGGCCCGTCTCCATGTCCACGAGCGTATTGTCCGTGGGGTCATACGCGTAGCCGCGATGCTGGTCGTAGTAGACATTGTCCTCGAGGCCGATGACCCACTGGGTGTCTGGGTTGAAGATCTTGCCCTCACCCTTCGCGCCTGCGAAGGTGGCGTAGCCCTTCTCCTTGTCCCAGACGAGCGCCTGACCGGCGATCTCGTAGGGAGCGTCCTGTCCCGGATAGGTGCGGATGCCCGCGATCTCGGTGATCTCATTGCGGTTCATGTCGTACTTGGTGCCCGTGCTCACGTCCACCAGGCAATCCTGGTTCGCGTCATAGCGCCAACCGGTGTAGGCATCGACGTAGCCCTTGTCCTTCGGGTCCACCAGCCAGCCGGAGTCATCCAGGCGGAAGCCCGTGCCCTTCTGGTAGATCTGGTCATCCTGCCAGGTCCAGACGTATCCCTCCGGAACCTCCTTGGTGGGCTGAGGTGCCTCGAACGGGATGGGCTCACGGCAGAGCTTCATGTCGGAGGGCATGGTATGGATGCCCGGGGTGGGCGCGTTGCCCGGGATGGAGAACTGGGCATCCTGAGCCGTGAAGGTGGCGTCCACCTCACCGCACTTGTAGACCTTGCACATGAGGCCACGGTTGTTCCAAGAGCCGCCCATGGGATCGCAGTCGGGATCGTCAACGCAGGTGAGCGTGTTGACGTTGGACTCAAGGCAGCCGAACGGGTTGTTCAGGTCGGCAGAGCCGTCGCGCTCAGGGAACCACCAGCCGCGGGGGCACATGACCACGCGCGGATCGACGATGGGCTCCACACTGGCGCGCATCTTGATGCGGCCGCGGCGCGTCTCGATCCAGCACCAATCGCTCTGCTCGATGCCAAGGCTCTCGGCGAGCTTCGGATTGATGAAGAAGTACGGATCGGGATACAGGTAGCGGATGGCCTGCATGTTGAAGTGCTCGGAGTGGTGATACGGCATGAAGCCGCCACCCGTGGTGAGCACGATCGGGTACTCCGCAGCGACCTCGGGCGTGGTGAGCTCGGATTCGGCCATGCCCGTGTAGATCGGCATGCCAGAGTATCCCAGCTCGCGCAGGATGGAGGAGTTGCACTCCACCTTGCCCGACGGCGTCCAGAAGCCATTGTTCTGGATGAACTTGTTCTGATGCAACGGCGGATAGTACATGCGCACCATGTCGACGAAGTCGTTGTAGCTCTCGATGGGGAGCCCGATGCCCTCGATGATGTGCCAGTAGGCCTCTTCCTCGGTCTCCCACGGCCACATCTCCGGATCCTGGCCGCATGCAAGGCCGAGCTTGCGCCAGAAGGTCATGTCAGTGTGGCGATCGAACTTCGGCTGGATGGCACGACGGCCAGCCATGAGGGAGTCCGTAGCGCCATAGTGGGTGACGATGGTGGGACGCTCCAGCGCACCGGCTGCGGGGAACACGTAGTCGGAGAAGAGCGCCGTCGGGGTCATCCAGTAATCGACCGTGACCAGGAACTCGACCTCTTTGAGAGCGGCGAGGACCATCTTCGCGTCACCATAGGAGTTCACAGGGTTGGTGGCGTTGCAGATCAGCGCGCGCACCTTGTACGGATCGCCCGTGAGGATGGCCTTGAACACGGAGGGGCCATGCGCCTCGCAGAACCACTCGGTGGGAAGCGTCTTGCCCCACTTGCGGACCGCATTGTCGGAGATCTTCTGATATCCCGGCCAGCTGGTCAGCTTGAACTTGTTGGAGCCGATCTGCTTCGCCTTCATCTCCTCAGGCAGGCACTCGTTGGCCTCCATCTCCTCATCGGTGAGGAAGTTGAGCGCCGGTCCCGGCATGCCGTCGCCACCGGGGACGTCCAGGTTGCCGCAGATGGCGCGGCAAAGCGCCAGTGCGTGCGATGCCGTGGTGGAGGTGGAGCCATTCTGGTCCCACGTGCAGCCCCACTGGATGCAGCCGGGCTTGTTCATGGCGTACATGCGCGCAGCGTTGCGGATCTGGTCAGGCTCGAGCCAAGTGATCTCGCTCGCCCACTCCGGCGAGTACTCCGCCATGTGGCCCATGAGCTCCTCGAAGCCATCGCACCAGTTCGTCACGAAGTCCACGTCGTAGAGGCCCTCGAAGATGAGCGTGTGCAGGATGGCCATGGCGAGCGCCGCATCAGAGCCGGGACGCAGCGGCAGCCAGAGGTCTGCCTTTGCCGCGGTCTCGGAGTAGCGCGGGTCCACCACGATGATCTTGAGCCCCGCCATCTGGAGGTCGGTGTAGCCGTGCATGCCGCCGAGCGTGGAAGCGCCCGGGTTCATGCCCCAGAGGATCAGGCTGCGTGCAGCACCCAGATCCGTCTCGAACGGCGACCAGCCAGCAACGCAGGTCTCGGCCATGAAGGTCGGAATCCAGCAGAGCAGCGCGTTGTGGAAGCCGTTCGGCGTGCCGAACTGGTTCAGGAAGCGACGGCGCGCCCAGTCATCGGTGCGCGTGGTGCCGCCTGCTGATGCAACGTACTCAGCGCCGGACTCCTCCTTGATCTGGTTGAGCTTGTCAGCGACCTCCTGGATGGCCTGGTCATACGGGATCTGCTCCCATTGACCGGCGCCCTTCGCGCCCACGCGCTTGAGCGCATGGTTGATGCGCGCAGGGTGGTTCACGTGCAGGAGCGCGCTGGTGCCGCGGCAGCACAGGCCGCCTTGGCTGGAGTAATCAGGATCCCCCTCGATCTTGATCACATCCCCGTCCTTGACATAGGCAAGAACACCGCAGTTCGCATGGCAGAAGTAGCAAAGCGACTTCACCATCTCGACTCCCTCTGCGTGGATATCGATCTCCGCCATATACCTTCCTCTCTACTTCTCGTTGAACGAGCGTAAGGGCACAGCTTCGCGAGTGTGCCCTTGCACCCATGCATCCCTCGGATTATAGCGCTCGAGCACGTGATGCGAACGCGCCGATTTCCGTGGTATATTCGCAGCGGCAAGCGGTGGATGTACGCGAGAAGGCAAGGCAGGTGGGCGAAGATGGGAGAGCATCTCTTCACGTTCATGGGCACGGCAGCGGGATGCGGCGTGCCGTCGTTCTTCTGCGACTGCCCGGCATGTGCAGAGGCGCGTGCTCACCCTGAGCTCGTCCGTGGCGATTGCGGTGCCATGGTGCGGCGCGCAGGGCTGCCCGAGAGCGAGACGCCCACCCTCATCATCGACACGCCTCCCGATGCGCGCCATCAGCTCCTCCGAGAGGGCGTGCGCCATGCGGATGAGGTGCTGTTCACGCATTGCCACTTCGACCACATCGGCGGCTTGGGCGAATACGAGTACCTGGTCGCGCTCAAGCGCGGCGGCAGCCCTCTGCCCGTGTTCGCCTCGCCGGATGCGCACGCAGGCATCGCATCCGAGTTCCACTACATGGACTGGTGCCTTGGCATCCAGGATCTCATGCCCGGCGATGCGCACCGCTTCGATGGCGTCACCTACACCGCACTGCCCGTGACGCACGCGCCGGGCACGTACGGCTACCTGATAGAGACGCCGCACACGCGCCTGTTCTACGCCTCGGACACCGGTCCCCTCCCCCCGAAGACCGCAGACGCCATCCGAGGAGTGGACATCCTTGCCATGGATGCCACGTTCTGGAAGCGCAACTGGAACCCGGATGCGCACCACTCCGTACAGGAGTGCATCGAAGAGGGACTGGCCTTGGATGCGGGCACCATCTACCTCACGCATCTATGCATGCACTATGACGAGCCCATCACCTGCGCTGAGCTGGAAGCCTACCTCGAGCGCTACGACGGCCGCGTGAAGATGGCGATGGACGGCCTCACCATCAGCATCTGATAGGGTCGGTCCCGCAGGCGCGCTGCCGAAGCGACCCAAGAGCGCGCTGGGTGCCCCCGTGCAGGCTCAGATGTCCAGAGCGGCGTGGTATCCCTCGTAGATGGCGAACGTGATGTTGGCTGGGCGCAAGGCATCCCCGATGATGCGCACGAAGGGGGCTCCGTCTCGCAGGGCATCAACGGCTTCGCTGCGACTGCGGCGCCCGATGGCAGCCACCACGGATGATCCGATGCCGCCAACGATGCGCTCGCTTCCGTCCGCAAGGGCCACCTTCACCCCATTCAATGTCACTGCCTCGGCCCGAGCATCGGTCAGCACCTCTACCCCTGCTTCCTCGAGCTGAGACAAGAGGATGGGCCTGTGACGGATGTTCGCATCCGGTGCCAGCTCCGGCCCCATCTCGATCAGATGGGCGTTCCTGCCCTGCTGGGCCATGAGCAACGCACATTCGCAACCGGTGAGGCCACCTCCGATGATCACAACGTCATCACCTGGGTCAGCGTCCTCTAGATACAGCTCATCGATGGATATCACCCATGCGCCCTCTGCTACGGGCATGGGCAGCTCGAGCTCATCAGAGCCCACCGCGATGATGAGGGCATCGGGCTTGAACGAATCGCAGAAGGCAGCGTCAACAGCCCGGTTCAGGCGGATCTGCACACCCGCCTCTTCGCACAGGCGCTCATAGGTGCGCGCCAGATCATACATGTCATGCTTGAAGGGCAGTGCTTCTTCGGTATTCAAGATGCCGCCCAGACGCTTCCCTGCTTCACAGAGGGTCACATCATGGCCGCGCAGAGCAGCGGTATGAGCCGCCTTCATGCCCGCGATGCCCCCGCCTGCCACCAACACGCGCTTCCTGCGAAGGGCGATCTCGGCGATCGGGTTCTGTTGGGGCTGCACGACCGGGCGCACGTCCAACCCTTCGAGCTCACGTCCGATGAGCGGGTTCACCGCGCAGCGTCGCGTTTGAGTGACCGGACGCTCAGCCATGCAGGTGAAGCAGCGCACGCACTTCACCACGTCATCTCCCCTATTCGCCATGACCTTGTTCGGCAGCTCCGGATCAGCCAGGAGCCCTCGAGCCATGGCGACGATATCCGCCTTGCCAGAGGCGATGATGGATTCCATCTGAGCTGGATCGGACAGGCCACCGATGGCGGCCACCGGAACGCTCACGCATTGCTTGATCTGCGCAGCAAGATGCACGTTGCAGCCATGCTCGCGGAACATGGACGGGTGGGTGACGGAGAAGCCGAACTGGTAGGACCCGGCGGACACATGGATGATATCCACCAGATCCTCCAGGGCCTGAGCGATGCGGCAACCCTCTTCGATATCGTAGCCACCCGGAAAGAGCTCGGATCCGCTCATGCGCAGCTCTATGGGGAAGCGCGGACCCACAGCCTTGCGCACAGCGCCCAGCACCTCGCGAGCCAGGCGCAGGCGCCCCTCAAGGGATGCGCCATAGCCGTCGGTGCGCTTGTTGAAATAAGGTGAGAGGAATTGATTGATGAGCCATCCGTGGCCTGCGTGCACCATGCACATCTGGAACCCAGCCCGCTTCGCCAGGGCAGCGGCGTTGCCATAGGCTTCCACGATGTCTGAGATCTGCTCCTCAGCGAGCGCGCGCACCGGCAGCCCGTCCGGACGCACGCCGTCGCTCGGCCCCCATTGGCAGAGCTCCCCCTTCGCCTTCTTGTCCACCATGTAGGTGCCCGCATACTGCCCAGAATGGGACAGCTCGATGGAAGCCACGGCCCCATGGCGCTTGATGGCATCGGCGACATAGGCGAAGGCGCCGAGCTGCCCCGGCGTCACCAGCGAGAGGTGCAGC
Organism: uncultured Eggerthellaceae bacterium; assembly: GCA_910589125.1. Lineage (GTDB taxonomy): Bacteria > Actinomycetota > Coriobacteriia > Coriobacteriales > Eggerthellaceae > MGBC163016. The sequence goes on along the minus strand of CAJURX010000014.1, from coordinate 5,101 downwards.
ATCTGCGAACCGTCGGTCTCAGGGTGCACCACCAGCTCGCTCACCGTGACGGAAGCTGCACCGCCCTTGGCGCGCGCCTCGTAGAAGCCCTGCGTGCGCAGGCCCGGCGTGCCCTCCGCGGTGATGTCCGTCGCTCCCATGGGCGCTGATGCCATGCGATTGCGCAGCGTCAGGTTGCCGATCCGGATGGGCTGGCACAGGTTCGGATAGTCTCGCTTCATGACGCCTCCAATCAGGTTGGCAGTGTATGGGAAGCTTACTTCGCTAGGTGCGAGACCGCAACCTCGCCTCTCGATCATCGACAGCCCGTCCGTTAGCCATCCGCTCTAGCTTCCGGTAGTCAACTTTCCCGTTTGGCGTCACAGGAAGATCATCGACGATGCAGAACTCCATGGAACGGGTTCTATATGGAAGCCTTGCAACACACCGTGCTTTCAGATAGTCGAACTCCCCTTCGGAAAGCTCATTCTTCAGCACCACGAACGCATAAGGAACCTGACCATGACCATGTACCGTGTCAAGCACTCCAACTACACAGCAATTCACGACATCCTTTTCTTCAAGAATCGTGCCTTCGATTTCGAAGGGCGACATCTTCATGTCCTCATGAGAGATGATCATTCTCTTCATCCGGCCACTCAGACACAGGTGCCCATCCTCGTCCAAATATCCCAAGTCGCCCGTATGGACCCATAGGACACCATCATCATGCCGCCTTAGCACAGCCTGTGTCGCGTCTGCATCGCCAAGATAGCCACTCATAACGGTAGGTCCTGAAATGCAGATCTCACCCTCTTTCCTTGGCGGCACCTCAGAATTCTCCTCATTGTCATAAACGCATACCGAGGTTAGCGGCAATGGAATCCCCATGCTTCCGTAAACATTGGTTTGGGGAAGGTTGGTCGTTGCAGCTGACCCAACTTCCGTCATTCCATAACCCTCCACTATCCTGAAGCTACACCCCAATCTTTCTAGGCATTCATCGACATCTCTCTTTTCGTTCGTGCGCATTGAGTCGCCACCGCTAGCGAGCGTCTTCATAAACGAAGCATCAGTCAACTCCCCTTTGCTCTCAAGTACGTTTCTCCAACACTGCGGTCCAGCGATGACATGATTAGGACGATGCTTTTGAAGGATCTTAGCGAACTTATTCGGCTCGTAATCCGGCAACATGATCACCTGCATTCCAAGAGACAGTGGCAGATGCAGCGCCAAAACCGTGTTATACGCCAAAAAGGGTGGGACTTGATTCAGGAAAGAATCCCCCGCAGAGAACTCTAATCCACATATTTTGTATTGCTCAACCATCGCATTGAATGATTTACTGGAAAGCACGACACCCTTGGAAAGACCAGTGGTTCCGCTGGTATGGAAAATGCATGCGGCGTCATCGCCGAGACACAGATCATGAATCTTGCCACTGTTCCCAAGATCTCCTTTGGACAGCCTTCTAGCGGCGAATTCGCGCCACTCCAGCATGCATGCTCCACTCGTCTTAGACAGTCGGCCACGCTTGAGCTTCATAATCGCTCTCAACGGAAGCGGAAGGTCATCATAAGGAGATGCCACGATGAGGGTCTGCAAAAAGGTCCGTGAAACGGCCTCGATCGCATTCTCAAGGAAAAGATCGCAAACGAGAGCGATTCTAGTCCCCGTCTCCTTTAGAAAATAGGCAAGATCCTTCCCTTTGGCTCTCAAATCGACAAGGTCGGGAATCGCGCCTATGGAGTTCAGCGCATATATGGCATAAACATTCTGCGGAATGTTGGGGAGCGCTATCGCAACAACATCTCCTTTAGATATGCCCAACAGCTTAAATGACGCCGCAGCCTTATCGACTTCCTGAAGGAGCTCACTATACGTGATCTTCTTTCCGCAATACTCGATGGCAATACTGCTGGAGTGCGCCTTGCACGACTGACGAAGGTATTCATAGATAGAGGCATCAGGAACCTCAAGCTGAGCGAGCATCTCTTCGTCGTAATACCTCATCCACGGCTTGTCGATAGAAGGATAGACAGCATCGCCAGATGATAAGGGGTGGTTCAAGTTCATTCTCTGATCACCTCATCATCAGGATGATCAGAGATTAGCCCAAGACGGATCTGCTGGTCAAAATCATGCTTCTGATATGGGCTATGGGCATGAGCAATGATCTTTTCTGCAATTGCACGCGCTTCGATCAGTTTCAGGAAATCGGATTCTCGTGCCTGGTCGGTTGCGTAAACATCAGATAAGCATCGGTTGATATATTGTTCGCAAACTGGATTCATCACCATAAATGCATCACGATAGGCGGCAGACTTCTCTTTTCCGTTCGTATAGTTGGCAAGAAATGAGCATGTCAGGCCGATCAGAGTAAAAACAACGATACTTACGACATTTTCTTCTGCATTATCATAGGCTGCGATAACGATAACGATCAGAGAGCAAACAACCGCTAACGCCATCACTGCATTGTTGATGTAGAGCAGCCACATGGAGGAGGAAAGCCATACATCCGGAAGACGAAGCAGCCTCCTCTCATTTCTGCTTAATCGAGCCTTTTCGTCTCTGGTAAAGAGCTTGAAATGAGTTGCCGAAAAGAATCCGAATACGATTACCAATACAAACGCTACCCCAAATGCTGAATAATACAGAACCGCAGGTATTTGATTCTCGCTCCCGATCACTTTAGGTTTTCCCTAGGAGTAGCTTTATCGGTACTGTCGATTTCTCTTTGACGCTTGCTCTCAACAATGTTGGCCCTATATGCCTCCTTCGCGTATTTTTCTGGAGCATCGTCGATTGGCGAAGATGTGTTCATGCCAATAACAGCCGCCCCTACAGCCGCAATGCTTTTCGCCTTAGCAGCGACTGACCCTGCGATGCCTCTCTTATCTGCCATGGCCGTTTCCTTTCCATTTGATAGGTTGCCTCCCCAGCATCTTCACATCGACCGTGCCAGTGAAGGAAATGAGGATGGTGCGACTACTCTGCCTTTATTACATCTTCTATCTTCTCAACTTCACGCAACACGAGGATGTCTTCACCCAGGTCATCAATACCTTGAGACTGAATGAGCTGATAGTTCGGTTTTGCGCGCGAGGTATAGGGCAAACTGGTGCGGAAGCGATAGGCGTAAACCCGCGTATAGCTCGGAAGCTCCTGGGCGATCAATTCGTCAAGCTCATCAGCCAGGTCGCAAGTGCGCTCCATAAGCGTTGGGGGCACTACAACGTTCGCCACTGGAGCAGCCCCCATGAGTTCGTGTTCCAACCCCACAACGACGCTTTCCACTACGTCTGAATGCATACCCAACACGTCCTCGATGACGCTGGGGTAGATGTTCATGCCGAAGGTGTTGAAACCGCGGCCAACACGGTCGATGATCTTGATCTTGCCACTCTCATCCATGGTGCAGATATCGCCCGTCAACACCCAAAGGTCATTCGATTGATCAACAGTGAAGATATCTTTATCCTTTGAGGCGGCAATGCCGTGATATCCAAGCATCACCGTCGGCGTTCTGATCACCAGGAGGCCTTGCAGACCCTCGCCATAGGGAAGCTCCTCCAACGTCTCAGGATCAACGATCACAGCATCATTGCCAGCAAGGGGGATACCGATGAATCCTATCTTGTTCTTACGACCAATGCCCCAACAAAAAGCAGCGTTGACCTCAGACAACCCGTAGCCTTGCCCGTAAACGCCATCAGCTCCATGAGCCGCAAAGAAGAGATAGTTGCCCGCATCCTCCTCATAGGGCATTCCTGCGCCACCACTTGCCACAAATTCAAGAAAAGAAAGGTCGGTGGCGCTATCAGCAATAGAATCTCTAAGGAAGCGAATATGCGGGGGTCCCACATAAGCATGCTGGGGCTTGTAGCGCAGAAGATAGTCCGAAAACTCGTTGTGCTTGAATGGATCGACAAGCACGATCGTTTCCCCCCACATAAGCGGAACATGAAGCGCATTGCAAACACCATAGGCGATGAACAATGGCAATACATCGAGAAGCTTTTTACCACACTCAAACTGATAACCGGAATTCATCAAGGCAATGCCCATTGCATTGAAGCTATAGTCGCTGAGCATGACCCCCTTTGCCGCACCAGTAGAAGCACCAGTGTAGACGATGGCCGCGATATGCTCCGAACGGTAAGGCGCTGGTTCGATCTTCGACACACCTCTCCCCCTTGCGAGGAAGTCTTCATAGGAGATCGCATCAAAGCCAGCGGCATCGATGTTCGAAGACAGGAATATGATCGTACCCGCAAGATCATCAGAAGCGATCTCAGCGATCTTCTCAAAGCCCGCCATGACAAAGAGGCACTTCGGTTTCGCCTGATCAAGCTTTGAGCGAAGCTCGCTCATGCTGTCTCGTGGATCCATGCTGGCAAAGGTAGCCCCTATTTTGCTTACAGCATAGAGCAGCGCCACAGCGTCGGGGGTACTCATCATAGCAGCGGACACGATATCGCCTTCGCCTACACCTAACGCCCGCAACCCACAAGCCACCTGATCTATACGACAAAATAGCTCCTGGAAGGTAACCTCCTCATCTTCGAATACAAGCGCGACCTCACGGAGGTTATCTCGATTGTTATCAAGAACGGTCTGGTAGATAGTCTTCTCAGATATATGAATCCATTGCTCTTCCGGTGCGTAAAAACGGTTATAGGGTTTAGCTATTGAGGCATAGGCTGATGCATCTCCATTTGCAGCATCATAACGCTTCAAATGTATGCGCTTCAAACCGTTTGCATCCATCATCGAACCACCTTTCTTGCCAACCATCAAAGACCGAGCAACACATGCCTAGCATCTCTTTCAAACGGATTTCGCTTGAATTCCTCCGACCGAAGCACGCTTGTGCACACCAGTCTTTTCGGAATCCATCTCCTCCCTAAACCGCTCATTAGCTCTTGCTCTTGGATCAAACTTGCATATAGCATTGCTCCTATCTATTTGATCAGCGACTTCCTCAACTCCTTCACATCCACCTTGCCGATGGGAGTGAGGGGAAGCGCATCTATGAGCTCATAGCGAACAGGCTGCTTGTAATCCGGAAGCTCAGAGGCACAACTATCGCGAAGCTCTTCCTCGACCTGCTTCCAGG
>CAJURX010000013.1 GCA_910589125.1 uncultured Eggerthellaceae bacterium | reverse complement strand
CGACGTCATAAGGGATGAGCTGCTTCTTCTCACGTGGGTTCCATATGAGGAACGCTGGCTTGGTAGCCTCAGGCGAGGGCATCCCCTCGCAATAGCGAACATCGCCATACTTCTCCACGAGCTCATCTAACGGTCCGAAGTCGAAGGCGCGCAAAGGACAGCTCATGGTGCAGATGGGCTGCATGCCCTCAGACAGGCGATCGATGCACATGGTGCATTTGCTCATCTTGCACCCCATCTCATCAGTGGCGAACTTCGGAGATCCATAAGGGCATGCCTCATAGCATGTCCGACAGCCTTGGCATTTATCTTGATCCACCAGGACAGCACCGAATTCGCTCTCCTTGTATATCGCACCGTTGGGACACGCCTTCAGGCAGGTGGGGTCCTCGCAGTGAGCACAAGGGAATGCCAGTGCCCTGAGACGGATGTTCGGGAACGTCCCCTGCTCCCACTCATAGACGGTCATCCACTTCTCCGCACCCGGCTCGATGTCGTTCCAATCCTTGCAAGCGATGCTGCATGCCTGGCAGGCATAGCAGCGATTCATATCGAACAGGAATCCGTACTGGGTCATGATCCTCATCCTCTCGCATCCGAGCTATTCAGCGCTCGCTGCGCCAGCATCGCGCACGCCGTCTTGCTTCGCCAACGCATCACGGCATCCGACCGCAACAGATGCGCCGCGCATGCCACCTCTCTCTGCCTCCGTGCCAAATCCTTCCGCATCCCCATCGGCGAACTTCTCCACCTCGACCAGCCCTGCGATGATGAGCGCACCCAATATGTGAGGCAGATGCCCGTCGTCTAGGAGGATGTTCGGGGTACCACGCATGTCTTGGCCGAACGCATTCATCTCGGCTCCATCGCCGTTGGTCTGATACCAGCCACCATGATGCACAGCTACGGTGCCCGGCATGCAGCGATTCGTGACGTAAGCAGTGAGCAGCGCCTCGCCCCGATCAGAGAAGACGCGACACAGATCTCCATCCTTGATGCCACGCGCCTGCGCGTCCACACCAGAGATCCACACGCCATGACGATAGACGTCCTCGCGCATGAAGGGATTGTTGTCATTCGAAGAGTGCTGACGATAGATGGACACAGGCGTTACCAGCGAGAGCGGATAATCCTTCACCTTCGGATTGTAGAAGCCGTCATTGGAAGCAGACCCGATATCTCCTTCTGCATAGCTCGGGCTCCAGACCGGCATGGGATCGATATGCCCACGCCAGCGCGTCTCGGTCATGTCGTGCTCTTTCACGAAGCGCGAAGAAGGCTCGATCTTGCCTGTAGGGGTGCCGAAGGGGCTCTCGCCGCGATCCAGTGCCGACTTGAAGGGGTAGTACGGCTCGTCTATCTCCATGCGCACGACCGGCATGGCGTTGAATTCTTCCCAGGTGGGAGGCTCATCGAAGCCTAGGTAGGCCTTGATCGTCTCGTTGTTCGCCCACTGCTCGAAGGCCTCCTTGTACACAGCCTCTTGGGCATCCACCCAGTCCTCCCAGGCAACGTCCTTCATGCGCGGGTTGTAGCCTTCTACGACGTCATCTCCCAAGCGCTTGGCGATCTGGGTCCAAACCCACTCCTTGGAGCGGACCTCGCCGGGCATCTCCGCCCCGCGTCCGCAGAACGTGAAGTAGTTGCGCATGCCATTCGGCCCGCTCACGAAGCGCTGATGACCATACATATACTCATCCATGCCCTCCAGCTGCCAGACAGGCGCAGGCAAGATGATGTCACAGAGCTCAGCGGTGGGTTGATTCACATGCCACTGGAATCCCCAGTTGAACTCCGTATCCGCCATGCCCTTGAAGCGCTTGTTCACATTCGAATGGTTGTTGCCATAGTTGTTCTCGAAGATGATCATCTGGATATTGGGCAACGGACGATCGTTGGTGGGGGAGCCGATGCGATGACGGAACTCGCTCTCGCTCATGCGCCCCTCCCAGTAGTCCTTCTGGCAGGCCAAGATCTCCGTGAGGCAGTTGTTGTTGAACAGCACGGGGACCTCATAGCCCTGGGGGTCGCGCTTCCAATCCGCCCGAGGAGTAGGGACGCGTCCAGGAGTGGGCAGGCACGCTCCAGATTCGCATCCGCCATGGCAAGCGATGTTGCCGGTCATAGCCTGCAATATCATGGAAGCCGCTGCGCTGTAATCACCCATATGGCGCTTGGCGCAAGAATAGAAGTACTGGAGGTGCACTGGCTTCTCGGTGCCATAGAGTCGTGCGAACTCGCGGATCGTCTCTGCAGGAACCGCACAGATAGGAGCTGCCCATTCCGGCGTCTTCTTGAGACCATCCTCACCGTCCCCCATCACATAGGCACGCCACTCATCCAAGCCCTCCTTGTCCACCCATTCATCGATGAAGGCATGATCGATCAGGTCCTCCTCGAAGAGCACCTGTGCCACCGCGAGCATCATGGCAAGGTCGGTCCCAGGGCGAATGGGGATCCACTGATCGGCTAAGAGCTCTGCAGACTGGGTATAGCGCGGATCTATCACGATGGTCTTGCATCCGTACTCATGCGCCAGCTGCATGTAATAGGAGGTTGGTCCGAACCATGCCACCACAGGATCCATGCCCCACATCACGAACAGCTTGGAATTGAATAGGTCTGGTGCCTCGAAACCGGGCATGGCGTTCTGCAAGCCACGAGTGACCTTAGTGAGGTCCACGCCCAGATGCAACATCTCGCCTGCCGCATGCCCAGAAGTGGAGTGCTCGCCCCAAGCACCGAAGCCCGCTTCCCACCATGGCGCCAATGGGAATCCGTTCTTCTCGAAGCTGGGATACTGCGAATGGAAGATGCCGTAAGGACCATATTTGCCCTTGATCTCCTTCATCTTCTCGGCAATGGTGTCCAGCGCCTCTTCCCAGCTGATCTTGACGAAATAGCCTTGGCCCGGCCCCTTCTTCCCCACGCGCTTCATCGGATGCAGAAGGCGCGTCTCAGCGTAAAGCTCCTTCTTCCACGAATGCCCCATAGCGCACGGCCGCATCTGCACGTTGCCCTTCCAGATGTTCTCCCAACCACAATCCTCGCGACTGTCGTTCTGATTCACGGAATCATCTGGCTCCACCGCGATGAGCTTCCCGTCTTTCAGATGGCACTTGAGCACGCACGCCGAGTCCCAGCATCCATTCGCCGGACACGATGTGTAGAAGATGCGCTCGCCAGCACGCCTCTCCCTGCTCGCATCGATGATGCCTTGCTTATCCATGCGCTTCCTCCTCTTCTCCTGTGCGAGGAACCCCGTCACTCGCTACATGATCTGAATATAGGAAGGAAGGCAACAGAGGAGCGCTGCTATTCGCCATCTCGCCGCTGCGATATCGAACAGCACCAGACGATCTCCGCTTTCATGGAGCTTTTGCTTACGAGCGTCGTAAAAAAGCGCTTCATCGAATGAGCGCCAGAGCATGGACAAGCCCTGCCATTCCATGTTTAATGTCGATGCATATGCACTTGCCTCACCGCTCGTACGATGCTGATGCACGAGTGCTCATCGCTGAAGGGACGTGATCCGATGCTCTTCGATGATATCGAGTTGCTCATCGTGCTCTCCGAAGCGAAGAGCCTCTCGCAAGCCGCAGACCAACTCTACATGTCGCGTCCTGGCTTATCACAGCGCATCGCACAGATGGAGAAGCGCTTCGGCACCACTCTCTACCATCGTACCTCCACCGGCATCGAGATAACGAAAGCGGGCGAGTATGTCACGGCGTTCGCATGCAATGCCGCCAAGCTCGAACGCGTCTTAGCATCTCAGCTGGCAGCCATCGAAGAGAGGTTCAATTCTACGCTCGAAGTGGGAATGAGCATGAACGATGGCGTGGCGCTGCTGCCGCGCTTGGTAGCCTGCTATCTAGAAGAGGAACCTACAGCGCGCGTACATCTGGAAGCAGGATACGAGCCCGAGCTCGTATCACAGCTGCGAGACGCAGATCTGGATCTTGCTCTCCTCGAGAACCAGCCCGACGAGCCCGGGATCGTGAATGAAGTGCTCGGATACAAGCGACTGGTATTCGTGGCGCCGAATCAACCTCCATATAACCAGCTCACACACCCAGCATCCATAGAGAAGCTCCTTGCATGGCCCATGATCATCTATGAATGGGATTCGGGACGACATATGGTGGGGAACCGCCATTTCCGCGAGCGCTACGGCCTATCGCTCTCTGACCACAACATGATCGCATGCTTCGATACCCATGAAGCCATGATGGAAGGCGTAAAGGCCGGACTCGGTTGGGGTACGGTTCCTGAATGCATATACGCACGGTACAAGCACGACGAGGATGTCATCCGACTCAAGGTGAACACAGCCCCCATGTGGTACCCCGTCTCACTAGCTTGGAGCTCAGAGCATGTACAGGAAGATGCAGCGCGGAGCTTCCTCGACTTCGTCCGCTCGCACATCCCCGAAGGATACTTTCGCACAGATACCGAGGCGCTCATCAATTCGTGAAGTGCACTGCGGCGACCTCTCGAACGCATCCACATCCCGAGGGCGAACGCACATGAAGCGCGCCCCTACGAGCAAACAGCCCCGCCACGTCACCGATGCTGGCGCGTAGATCAGCTTCTCGGAACGGCAGCGCCCTCCACATTGAAGGCATCAGCCAAAGCGCTCGGGGCGAGCAGCACACCGCGTGAATCCTTGGCGCTCTCATAAGCCAGATTCATCGCGCGGAGCTTCATGGCGCGAGGATTCTTGTCGTATTCCTCGGCCACCTCCACGAACATCTCCGAGATATCGCGCTCCGCCTCAGCGAGGATGACCCGCGCATTGCGCTCCCGCTCAGCTTGCGCTTCACGAGAGAGGGCATCTTGCAATCCACGAGGGATGGTGATGTCGCGGATCTCCACCGATGCCACGGTGATCCCCCATCCCTCGCACTTCTCGCTCAGCGCCTCTTCCAGTTCGCGATCGATCTGCTTGCGGCGCATGCTGATATCCGCCAGATTCATGCGCCCTATCACATCACGCATGGCCGTCTGGGCGCTGCGCAGCACAGCCTTCGGGTAGTTCTCCACCTCAAGGCACGCACGCTTCGTGTCCCACACCATCCAGAACAAGATGGCATCCACATTCACGGGAACGAGATCGGCCGTGAGCGCCGCTTCCGCTGAGAAGGACGCCGTCTTCATGCGCTGGTCGACCTCGATGGCAGGATACTCGATCAAGGGGATGCAGAAGTAGAGCCCCGGCCCAGCCAAGCGATGGAACTTACCGAAGCGCAAGATGACCACGCTCTCCCACTGCAATGCCACGCGCACGGCGCTCGCCAAGAGGAAGCCCACCACCAACGCGAGCGCAACGGTCCCGACCGAGAACTGCTCATACGTGAGCGCGGTCACGATCACCACGCCGAGGACGTACATGATCACGAAGAACATGTACACGCCTGCACGCGACGCATCGCTCGATTCGAACTCGTTGACGGCGCTCGCAGACGGCTTGCTGCACACGCTCTGCTCCTCTGACTCATCCTTCTTGGCCCTCATGCCATCACTCCGATCGGTCAAGACGTGCATTCACCAACTCGACGATGTCATTGCGCGGCATCCCCAGCTCACGGCATTGCCGTATGAACTCATCAGCCAACGAGCGAGCCATATCCATCACCACATCATCTGGATCCATGTTGCGGTCAGTGACGAACGTGCCCCGGCCGCGCTTGGATACCACGTAGCCGTCCCGCTCGATATCTTGATACACCTTCATGACGGTGTTGTAGTTCACGCCAAGCTCCACCGCCAACTCGCGGACAGTGGGAAGACGCTCATCGGGCTCGAACTGCCCGGACAGGATGAGATAGACGATCCTGTTCTTCAGCTGCAGCCAAATGGGTATGCCGCTGGAATCGTCGATGGAGATCTGGATGGTCTTGCCGGGTCCATCACCCCTGGCGATCTTTTCTTCCTTGTTGCTCTTCTCCAAATGGATTCTTCTCTTCCCCGCGTTCCTAAGGGGTAGATGATAGCAATTCACCACAGGCGCAAGGCTCGGGCTGATCGCATTGGTCGACAACGCCCCTCCTCCGGTCAACTTGGTTGATTTATCTATTGATATATCTTACTATGATTATAAGTCAATCGAGCTTCAGTGCACGTGACCGGATGCGAACAAGTGGGCAACGAGAGGAGCAGATCGACGGGGAGGAACCGCGCCACGACCAGAGCACGACGAGCTCGATCCCGAACACAGACGAGAGCTTGATGCCAAGAAAAGGGAGGGTCTCATGACGAGATACGGAATGGCACTCGATCTCAAGCGATGCGTCGGATGTGGGGCATGCGTGGTCGCATGCCAGCTTGAGAACAACCAGAAGGAAGGTGTCGCGTGGGTGCAGCTCGACACCGTGGAATGGGGAGAGGAGATCGGCGCATCTGGTCGCACATATGTCCCCCACGCATGCATGCACTGCCCGGATGCCCCCTGTGCGGAGGTCTGCCCCACAGGTGCCAGCGTGGTCATGGATGATGGCGTCGTGGTCATGGACTATGACGCGTGCATCAACTGCGGGTCATGCGTGCAAGCCTGCCCCTACGGCGCCCGCGTCGTGAACAAGACGCGCACCAACTACTTCAAGACGGATGCGCAAGCACCCTACGAGGCATATGGCGAACAGCGCGTCAACGTAGTGGAGAAATGCGACTTCTGCTACGACCGCACCCAGCAAGGGCTGCCGACCGCCTGCGTATGGAATTGCCCCGGCAAGGCGCGCTTCTTCGGAGACCTGGAGGATCCCGAGAGCGAAGTGAGCAAGCGCATCGCGCAAGGCGACATGGTCCAGATCGACGAGACATCGTTCTGGTTCGCCCCCGTTGCCGGCATGCCCGATACCGGCCTGCCCACAGCAGCGAACCTGGCTCAAGGCGAGAGCGTTGCGCAGAACGATCCCGATGATGGCATCGATCCCGTAGCCGCCACGGTCGGCGTAGCCGCGGTCGCCGCGGTCGCCGCTGGCATCGGCGTGGGCGTGAAGAAAGCGAAGAAGGAAGCCGTGGAGGTGGATGACGATGAATGATCAGAGTGCAGGCACCTGCAACATCAGCCGCCGCTCGTTCGTGCTGGGCGCCGCAGCCACAGCCGTTACCATGAGCGTATCGGGCAATGCAGTCGAATTCGCCTTCGCAGAGGGGGAAGTGGACACCAGCAAGCCCATCGAGAAGCGCCACACATTCTGCGACATGTGCAATCAGGTGCCGTTCTGCGGCCTGACCGCCCATGTGCAAGACGAACACGTGGTTCGCATCGAATCTCGCCAACCCTTCGCCACGGGGCCGCTCTGCGCCAAGGGCTTGGCATCCATCCAGGAGCTCTACGACCCTGAGCGCCTCCTCTATCCGATGCGCCGCACGAACGCCAAGGGCGAAGCGGCCGAATGGGAGCGGATCTCATGGGATGAGGCGTATCAGGAGATAGCTGCGCAGCTCAACCGCGTGAAGGCCGAAGAGGGCGCTGAGAAGGTCATGTTCTACTGCGGAGACCCGAAAGAGCCACGCGGACCCATCTGCCGCGTCGCATCGCTGTTCGGATCGCCCACGCTCGGCTTCGAGAGCTCGCTGTGCGCCACGGCAACGCAGATGTGCATGCGACTCGTATACGGCAACAACCGCCAAGACTTCGGCGTGGATCCTAGCGACGCAACGAACTGCTGCATCATCTGGTCGCTCAATGCCGCTTGGTCGCAGCCCAACCGCCATTTGAACTTCATGAAGCACAAGGAGCGCGGCTGCAAGTTCATCATCGTCGATCCCCGCATCACCCCTACGGTGACATCCCTCGCCGACATCCACCTGCAGCCTCGTCCTGGCACTGACGGAGCGCTCGCGCTCGGATTCATCAACCTGCTGATCCAAGAGGACCTCTACGACCACGACTTCGTGGAGAACTGGACCCACGGATTCGACGAGCTCAAGGAGCTCGCTGCCGAATACACGCCCGAGAAGGTCGAGGAGATCACCTGGGTACCAGCAGAGACGCTGCGCGCCGCCGTGGAGATGGCGACGCAGAACACGCCCACGACGCTGCAATCGAGCTCTGCAGGCATCACCCATACCACCAACGCAGGCCATGCGCAGCGCGCTGTCTTCATGATCCCCGCCTTGCTGGGACAGGTGGATGTGAAGGGTGGCCTCTGGTTCGGCCTGCCTGCGCTTCCCATCGCCGGTGGCGCAACAGGTCGCGGCACCACCGCCCAGTTCCGCATGGATAAGAAGCTGACCAGCGACGAGTTCAAGAGCCGCCGCCCCGACAAGGAGGACTTCCCAGCGTGGTGGACCATGAACCCGCACTTCCAGACGGCGAAGCTGCCTGAGTACGTGGCAGATGGCAAGATCACAGCTGCCGTGCTCGTAGGCACCAACGCCATGATCTGGCCGCACACGAGCGAGTATCAAGAAGCCATCAAGAACATGGACTTCTCTGTCGCCGTCGACTACTACTACCGTCCTTGGACCCATGACTACGTGGACATGATCCTGCCCGCAGCAACATGCTACGAGCGCATGGCCCCCTTCGCAACATTCGGACGCACCGTGTACTTCCGCGACCCGGTCATCCAGCCCTTGGGCGAGGCCCGCGAGGACTGGCAGATCATGCTCGAGCTGGGCTGCGCGCTCGGCTTCGAGGAGGAATGCTTCGGCGGCAGCGTCGAAGGCGCCATCCAGAGCGTGCTCGAGTCGGGCAACGTGGGCATCACCATCGATGACCTGCGCGCCGGCAAGGAAGAGGGCGTCACCATCCCTGGCGACAAGAACGTGGAGAAGAAGTACGAGATCGGCAAGCTCGCAGGCACGGGAGAACCCGGCTTCGCCACGCCATCCGGCAAGGTCGAATTCGTCTCAGAGGTGCTGAAGAAATGCGGACTGGAGGGGCGCCCCGTCTACGAGGAGCCCGTGCATTCACCGGTCACGGCCGAGGGCGAGGACAAGGGCTACACGCTCGTGCTGAACTCCGGTGGCCGCCTGCCCTACTACACGCATTCCAAGCTGCGCGATATCCCGTGGCTCAACCAGTTCATGCCCGAGCCCATCGTGCGCCTGCATCCGAAGGATGCCAAGGAGCGCAACATCAAGACGGGCGACGACGTGCGCCTGTTCAACCACCTGGGTGAGATCAACGTGAAGGCAGAGGTCTCCAACATCGTGCTGCCGGGTGTGGTGGACATCTTCCATGGCTGGCATCAAGCGAACATCAACGAGCTCATCCCCCGCGATTTCGATCCCGTGACTGGCTACCCGCCGTTCCGTGCGGCGCTCTGCGAAGTCGAGCTCGCGTAGGCAGGTAGGCAGACGTCCTCATGATCCACCAGGCTCCTCTGAAGGCGGCCTGGTGGACATGACAGACCCGATCGAATGAAAGGGGGTGCACCTCGATGGAGCTGATCATCTCACTGGTGGTCACATTCGCCTTGGTGCTTCTTCTCAGGAAGCCCATCCGGAGCTATCCGGTCGTGTTCTATGCGCTATTGGTGGCCATTGACATCCTGTTCCTCTCTGGCGTGCTGTTCGGCGTGTCGAGAGAGGCCGCGGTGATAGGGTACCCCTATGTGGTGCGCTGCCTCGTGGGCATCAGCCTGTTCGCCATCGTGATGTACATCGGCGCGCTTGGCGACGACAACCGCATCCGCCGCATGCTCATGCCCATCCGCGGTGAGCTATCGGTGATGGCATGCATCCTCACCTTTGGGCATGTAGCCAATTACCTGCGCGCATTCATCCAAGATATCCTGGGAGGCTTCTTCGGCATGCCCATCGCCATGGTCGCCTCGCTCTTGGTGTCAGCTGTGCTCATCGCTTTGCTGATCCCCCTTGCCATCACCTCCCTCAACTCCGTGAAGGGAAAGATGGCAGTGGCGTCTTGGAAGAAGCTGCAGAAGCTGTCATATGCATTCTATGGGCTCACCTATGTGCACATCGTGCTGATGCTAGTGCCGACCATATCATCCACAGGGCAGCGCGCAGCATTGAGCCTGGTCATATACACCGTTCTGTTCGGCGCATACGCCGTGATGCGCGTAGCCAAGGGCATGCGCAGCAAGCGTGCGGCGAGCGAGGCGACAGCCTGATGCGGATGACATCGAAGGAAGGGATCGAACTATGAATGAGATGAGCATCTCGCGGCGCGATGCGGTGAAGGCTGCATCCATCGCTGCGATCATGCTGGCCGCAGGAGGAACCGTGGTAGCACTGCCGGGACGAGGACAGGCAGCGGAAGCCACCAGCGGCACAGCAAGGCAATACGGATTCCTCATGGATACCGCGAATTGCGTCAACTGCGGCAATTGCGCCACCGCCTGCCGCAACTACAACGATATCCCCGAAGGCACAGCAGGCCGTCGCAAGGTGGTGGCCTATGAGCCGAAGAAGGGCGAGCGCGCATACGTCTCCACCTCATGCATGCACTGCGAGGACCCCTCCTGCGAGACGGTCTGTCCCGCAGGGGCCATCTCGAAGGGCGAAGGTGGCGTGGTCACGGTGGACAAGAAGCGCTGCATCGGATGCAAGTACTGTCACCAGGCATGCCCCTATGGCGTGCCCCACTACGATGAAGAGGGCATGGACAAGTGCGATTGCTGCCTGGGGTCAGGCGTGAAGCTAGGCGACACGCCGCACTGCGTCGATGCTTGCCACTATGATGCCTTGCACTATGGACCGGTAGATGATCTGGTGGCGGCGTATGGCGATCGTGCGAAGCGCATCGCCGGACCGACCCAGCCCTCAGCGTGGCTGGCATAGGAGAGGCAGGTTAGCATGATCGAATTCCAAACAGTCTGGGGCTGGCAGCCTGCCCTCTACCTCTTCTTGGGCGGCATGGGCGCGGGCGCGCTCGTGTTCGCGGGCATCCTGACGCTGATCGACCGCAAGCGCAACAACACCATCATCTGCATCGCGCAGTGGTCTGCTGCGGCATGCATGGCAGTCGGCCTTCTGCTCCTGCTCTCCGAGCTCACCAACCCCATGCGCGGCGTCATGGCATGGGAGAGCTTCGTGAATCCCGCATCTTGGATGACGTGGGGCGCGTGGGGCGTCCTCGCAGCCATCGCGATAGCCGTCATCGCGGCGCTCTGCACCATGCGCACCACCGCAGCTGGCATCGCGGCGCTCTGCAAGGGCTTCAAGGGTGCGCGACCGACCATCTGCAAGGTCCTTGCCATCATCAGCATCCTGCTCGGCCTGTTCGTTGCGGTCTACACGGGCATCCTGCTGATGTCGGCACCGGGCATCCCGTTCTGGGACACGCCGCTCCTCCCCTTGCTCTTCGCCGTCTCGGGCCTGGATACCGGTGCCGCGCTGGTGGAGATCATCGCACTGGTGGTGAGGAAGCGCGAACGCATGACGGATCGCTGCGCCGAGCTGCTCGAGAAGGCCATCATCGGCATGGTCGTGGTGGAAGCCATCGTGTTGGCAGCGTTCCTGCTGACCGCAGCCGGCGAAGGTGCCGCTGGCGAGGCTGCCGCCGCATCCGTCGCAGCGATCACCGCAGGCTCCTTGGCTCCATGGTTCTGGTGCCTCGTGGTGCTCTGCGGATTGGCTGCACCGCTCGCTGCGAGCCTGCTCGCCATGAGGGCGAAGAAGGGAAGCGACACGGGCATCATCGTGCTCTCAGGTGCCTTGGGAGCGCTCATCGGCGGATGCGCCCTGCGCTTCTTGGTTGTCATGGCAGGTGCACACGCTGACCTCGTCGCCGATACGGTCATGAGCATCCTCCTCTAAGGCGGACCTTCTCTCCATCCGCCTTGCCCCCTCTGAAGGCCGGTGAGCTCACTCGCCGGCCTTCGCATATCCCCGTGCCGGCGAAGCCGGCACCTACGGGTGCGCTGGAACACCGCCGCCAACAGCCGCACATGCAGTGCGCCCCTGCGAGCAACCAATCCCATAGCGTCACCGATAGAGGGGCGCAGATAAGCCTGCGTCCGCGCAGACAGCTCCGAGCCTGCAGCCGCACCTCCCAGGTATCCAAAGGGCAACGGAGCGGTCAAGCTCTGGTTATGAGCGCAACACCGCGACCTTCTCGTACATGCGAGCACCTAGGCTGGAAAGCGGCTCCATCCGGATACCCCCAAGGAAGCGTGGCGATGCCATGACGAGCAGCACAGCGAATGCGGCGATGAAGGCGGCTCCCCAAGGAGCTGCCACGAAGGAGCACACCTCGAAGCACACCGAATGGGCGGTGATCGCCTTCCTGTTCGCATGCAACCTCCTGGCCTCGTTCATGCAATCCATCATGAACATCGCGCTCGACCAGGTATCCACCGATTTCCATGTCAGGCTCGCTGAGGCGAACCTGGTCATCATCGTGTTCTCCATCGTGGCAGGGACGATCATCACCACGGCCGCCTCCGTCATGAAGCGCTTCGGGCTGCGCAAGGTGATGCTCTTTGGGCTCGCGACGGGTCTGGTCGGCTCTATCCTCGGTGCCATCGCGTGGTGCTTCCCCGTCCTCGTCATCGCGCGCGTGATCCAAGCCTTCACCACCGGGCTCTACTTCCCGGTCATCAACGAAGCCCTGCTCGTGCTCTCCCCCAAGGGCAAGGCTGGTTTCCTGCTCTCGCTGAACAGCGGTGTGATCGGCATCGGGCTCGCCTTCGCGCCTCCGGTCGCGGGGTTGCTCATCACCTACGCCGGCTTGCGCGCCCTCTTCCTGGTCCCCGCGGTCCTGGCAGCGCTCTTGCTCGTGGTGGGCTTCTTCGTGATCCATGACATCACCCCCCGGGAGGAGCGCCCCATCGATGCTGTGAGCATCATCCTCAGCTTCCTCGGGCTCGGTGCCTTCATGGTCGGCCTGAACGAGATCACCCACTATGGCCTCCCCATGATCTGCTTGATGGCAGCAGGCCTTGCCATCATGGCGCTGTTCATATGGCGCCAGACGCGCATCCCCCACCCGCTCCTGGACATGCGCCCCTTCAAGACCGCCGCCTTCTCCGTAGGCGAGGTCCTCATCGTGCTGGCCTACATGGGCAGCGTCTACCTGAGCCTGCTCGTGCCCCTCTATCTTGAAGGCGCTGCCGGCCTCTCTGCGTTCATAGCCGGCTGCGTCCTCACCGTGCCCATCCTGTGCTATGCGCTCATGTGCTTCGCCAGCGGGAAGATCCTTGGCAAGCATGGCGTGTGGCCGCTCGTCCCTGCGGGCCTCGTCGTCGTGCTGGCGGGCTTCATCGCCATGCTCGCAACGCTCTCCCTTGAGAGCGCTCTCATCATCGCGGCGTGCACCGCTCTCGTCTACGGAGGCATCGGGAGCTTCTACCCCGCCGTGAAGAGCGTCGACCTGGAAGTGCTCCCACCCGAGCTCTCCTCGAACGGCTCCTCCATCCACTCCACCATCGTGCAGGTAGCAGGCTGCATCTCCTCAGCGCTCTACGTGGGCCTCATGTCGGGCATGGTGGAGAGCAAGGTGGCTGCCGGTGCCACGAAGGCCGAAGCCTATGCCTCCGGATTCGCCCACACCCTTCCCGTGGAGATCGGGCTCGTCATCGCCGCCATCGCGCTATCATTCGCCTTCGTGAAGCTGGTCAAGCGATACGCGCTCGCGCATTCAGGGCAAGGTCGCACCCAGAAGCCAGAGAAGCAGCAGCACCGCGCCTGAGCTGAGGCGCGCTCACGTCTCCCCGCTCGGCCTCTGCTACAGTAAGGGCGCACCGATGACGCGAACATCATCAAGGAGCGTTGACCATGCTCGACTTCTCTAGCGACTATGCCCGAGGATGCCATCAGGAGATCCTGTCAGCCCTTGCCAAGACCAACGATCAGAGCTTTCCTGGATATGGAGCAGATGAGCTCTGCGCACGGGCAACGCAGCTGATCCGCGACGCGTGCGCATGCCCCGAGGCATCCGTCATCTTCCTCGAGGGTGGCACGCAGACCAACCAGATCGCATCGAAGATGCTGCTCAGGCCCTGGCAGGGCATCGTGGCAGCCGAGACGGCTCATGTGGCCACCCATGAGGCAGGAGCCATCGAGCATGCTGGCCACAAGGTCCTGACGCTCCCCGCCCACGACGGCAAGATCAGCGCTGCAGCCGTCACCACATGCCTTGAAGCGCATGCAGCGGATGAGAACCGCGAGCATATGGTGGAGCCAGGCATGGTCTACATCACGCATCCCACCGAATACGGGACGCTCTACACCTTGGAGGATCTGGAGGCGCTCGCTCGCGCATGCAAGCGGGGTGGCATCCCGCTCTACCTGGACGGAGCGCGCCTCGGGTATGCCCTTGCCGCACAGGATGCGGATGTGACGCTGGCGGATATCGCACGGCTCACCGATTGCTTCTACATCGGCGGGACGAAGCTGGGAGCGCTCTTCGGGGAGGCGCTCGTGATGCCCCGGATGGCATATCCCCGCTCGCTCTCGCTCGTGAAGCAGAGCGGAGCGCTCATGGCGAAGGGCTGGCTGCTCGGCCTCCAGTTCGCCACGCTCTTCGACGGCGCGAAGCCAGGAAGCGCAGAGGGGAGCCTCTACCTCAGAGGTGCCCAGAACGCCATCCGCTGCGCTGGCATCTTACGCGAAGGGCTCCTAGCGAAGGGCTACGAGCTTGCGGTGGGCTCCCCCACCAACCAGCAGTTCGCCATCGTCGGAGACGATGAGCTCGAGCGCCTGGGCACATTCGTGCGATACGGCTTCTGGGAGAAGGTGGAGGCCGGGCGCACCGTCATCCGCTTTGCCACCAGCTGGTACACCACCGAAGACGAAGTGCACGAGCTCCTGGGGATGCTCTAGGGAGCGCACCTCTCCCACGCACGATGCGCACGCTCCACGAAGAAGGGGATGCCGCAGCATCCCCTTCTCTCACAAGCTCATACCATGATGCGAGGCTAGACCTCCAGATCGACGTTCTTCTTGAGCACCTTGCTGATGATGAGGTAGTACACGATGCCCACCACGATCCAGGTGATGCCCATGATCTTGGAGGCGGGATCCAGGCTGATCCAGGTGTAGCCCACGATCAAGAAGCCGAGCAAGGGCAGGATGAGATGCATGAGCACCTTGCCATCGCGCCCCTTGATGAAGAAGTGCCAGATCACCGTCACGTGCAAGATGCAGAATGCGGTCAACGCACCGAAGTTCACCAAGCGCGAGATGTCATCGATGCTGAGCACCAACGAGAAGATGATGACCAGCACGAGCGAGAGCGCGCCCACGAACAGCGCAGCGACATACGGCGTCTTGAACCGCGGATGCACCTTCGCAAGAGCCTTGGGCAGGTTGCCGTCACGGCTCATGGCGTACAGGATGCGGCAGATGGCGGTCTGCGCTGCGAGCGAGTTGAAGATGCCCCATGCGATGGCCGTGGCCAGCGCACACAGGATGTAGAGGAACTTGCCGCCAGCGATCTCAGCCACCAGATAGAAGGCGTTGTCAGGATCATCGGCGAACACCGCACCATCCGGGCTCAGGCAACCGGCGATGTAGGTCTGCAACATGAACAGGCAGCCCACGATCAGAAGCGACCCCACCATGGCCTTCGAGGGGCCACCATGCGCATCCTTCGCCTCCTCTGAGAGCGTCGCGATGCCATCGAAGCCCAAGAACGAGAGCACACCCAGCGAGACAGCACCCATGACCAGCCCGATGTTGAATGTCTCAGGGTTGTAGAAGGGCTTCAGCGTGAAGCCATTGGAGAGCGGATCGGTGGCGATCCACATGGCTCCCATCACGACGAAGATGCCCAAGCAGAGGATCTCCAACACCACGGCAATGCGGTTGATGAGCACGGTGAGCTCGATGCCGCGGATGTTCACGAAGGTATTGATGAGGATGAAGATGACACCCCAACCCACCGCTGGGATCTCTGGGACGATGCCGCTCAGGGCCTGCGCCGCCACGACATAGAGCAGCGTGGGAACCAGCAGGTAGTCCAGGAGCATGGTCCACCCCGTCAGGAATCCGATAGGCTTGTTGATGCCCTTGCTCGTGTAGCCGTAGACCGAACCCGACACAGGGAACGCCTTGGAGAGCGCCGAATACGAGAATGCCGTGAAGACCATCGCGATCATGCCCACCAGATACACGAGGGATGGCATCCCGCCCGAATCCGAGAACACGCCGCCATAGATCCCGAATGGCGCGATGGGCACCATGAAGATCAATCCGTAGACGAGCATATCAGGGACCGAGAGCGCCCTCTTCAGCTCTTGCTTGTACCCCATGGCCTCCAATGCGGCCTCTGACGCCACGCTCATGCCCTCATCGGGCTTCGCGTTCAGCTGCGCTTCGTTGCGCTCAGCGTCGAACAGCTTCTCCTTCTCCATACCTTCCCTCTCCTCCTGTGATATCGAATGCCTCGATCTCATCCATTCCCCATTGCTAGCGTGACCAGGTGAACCCGATCCCCTCGAGCACCCGCTTCGGAACCATGAAGCGCACGGTCTTCTGAGGGTCCACCATCTGACAGACCTGCACGTTGCCCACCAACGAGAGCAGCATGACGGCATCTGGTGCAGAGATGTCAGCACGCTCCACCATCAGCTCCACCATCTCGTGCACCGCACGATCAGCCGCTGCGTCAAGGCTATCCGCCGACGCGATGATGCCGAAGCTATCCGCATCCTCTATCACCGGGTCGACAAGATGCAGATCCGGGATCGCCGTGAGCGTGACCGTTGCCCAACCGGGTGCCTCAGCGCCCGAGACGCTCACCTCCCCATCTCCCATGACGGCATGCATGTCGCCCAGGCCGAAGAGCGCTCCATCTGCCTCCACCGGGAAGTAGAGCGTAGCGCCCTCGGTGATAGCGGTGTTGTCCATGTTGCCGCCATGCGCACCCGGCGTCCCGCAATTCACCGGCTCACCTGCTGGAGCCACGCCGATGACGCCGATCATGGGATTCAGCGGGATGCGCACGTTCTCGTCCCAGATGAGCTCCCCATCCTCGATGCGGTAGAAGCGCGTGCTCCAACCATCCAACCTATCCCCATAGACGCCCTCGTCCTGGCCCGTGCAGGAGCAAGCATGGCCGTCGAATTCGATAGCATCGATGCTCACCTTGAGCGCACCGCCTACCACAGCCCCTTCGACGTAGATGGGACCTGTCGCCGGATTGATGGCATCCCAATCTATCTCATCCAGCTCATCCTCAGGCCCCGCCAACTGGTTGCCGAAGCAGTCCTTCGTGCGGATGCGCACCGTTTCCCCTGAGGGGACCGTGAGCACGGGATCGAGTGCTGATGAGAATGCATAGAGGACCTTGTCGTCGTTGAGCTCGACCATGGGAGCGTCCTTTCTTGAGGGCATGAGATGCACCTGCGCTAGAGCAGATGCCGCTGGTCGGCTAAGGATACTCTCAATGGCAGCCCTACGCGGGCGATATGGGATGAGCGGGCGTATCTTCTCAAGATGAGACAGACGAAAGGGCATCAAGGTCGTTACGCAGCGATGACAAGGAGCTCAGATATCCGGATGCGCCCACGCCCCACCGCTACACTGACCGAGCACAGCGCACCGCCACGCTGATCGAGCATGGTGACGCATACGCGCTCCAACCTCACGAGAAAGGACCCCCCATGGCAACGAACGTGCTCTTCATCTGCGGTTCCCTGCGAGAAAGGTCGCTCAATCGCCAGGTGGGTGCCTATGTGGAGAGCGTGCTCTCGGATGATTTGGATATCCATTGGCTCGATCATGCGGACCTGCCCTACATGGATCAGGATATCGAATTCCCTACGCCAGATGCCGTCCAGCGCGTCCGCGATGAGGTGCTGGCCGCTGATGCCGTCTGGATCTTCTCGCCAGAATACAATCACGGCATCCCCGGTGTCCTGAAGAACTGCCTTGACTGGCTATCGCGACCGCTCGCTCCTGGCTCGACTGAGACCGCCATGAAGGGGAAGCTCACCTTGTTCAGTTGCGCGGGCGGCGGCGCGAAGGCGCGCTATTGCGCAGCGAACCTCGCAGAGACGCTCTCATTCCTCCAGACGGACCTCGTCGAGACAGCTCACGTTCAAGTGGCCCTCAACAGGCACGACTACACCACCGATGAGCTCATCTTGAGCCCCGAGGAGATGGCTGCCCTCAAGGCGCAGGCGGCCATCCTGGAGGCTAGGCTCCTTGCACGAGACGACGCCTCCTAGCAGATAGCGCCGCCCGAAGGCGCGTATCACCTGCAACGAAGCTGCTATCTGGATGCGCGCTGAGCAGCGCCCTCTTCGCGTGCTCCGCACATCCCTATGCTACAATGCCGCGTTCCGCTCCCCGAGCGGTGCGCTTGGGGCATGCTCATCCAGAGCATGCAACCTGTAGTTGCACCTCACGGTGCCACTATGAGCGCCATGTTCGCCACCGCTCGTTGATGGCGCGCACGAAAGGGCGACCGCATCCTTAGCTGATGCGCGCATCTCACCCGACACTCCCCACGATGACCAGGATAGGACCGACCATGACCGAAGCACATCCACCCTCCCCGCATGCACCCGAGCTGAGCGCAGCCGGGAATGCGCTCCCGAAGAACTGGCTCGCCGCCATCTCCTTCATCTGGGCAGGGCAAGCAGCCTCCATGGTCACGAGCTACGCCGCTGGATATGCCATGGTGTGGTATGTGACCGAGACCACGGGAAGCGCCCTCATGCTCGCACTCATGAGCATCTGCGCGATGCTCCCCATCGGGCTCGTCTCGCCCTTGGGCGGCGTGCTGGCTGACCGCGTGAACCGCAAGGCCATCATGATCGCCGCAGATCTTGGGATCGGCGTCATCTCGCTCATCGCGGGCTTCGTCATCATGGCCGGTGACGTGTCATTCGCGCTCATCGCGCTGCTGGCAGCAACGCGCGCTATCGGGCAGGCATTCCACAGCCCTGCCATGATGGCATCCATGCCGCTGCTGGTGCCCGAGCGCCATCTTCTGCGCGTGAACACCTTGGATCAGGCACTGGCTTCGGTGGCGAGCATCGGAGCACCCGCATTCGGCATCTTTCTCTACACCACGCTCGGCTTCCAGTGGGTCATGTTCTTGGACTTCTTCGGTGCGCTCATAGCCGTTGCTGGGCTTGCCTTGGCGAAGATCCCCACGGTGCGCGATGAGGCAGCCGCGCAGGAGAACGTGTTCGCCAACCTGCGCGATGGCCTGCGCGCGGTCACCTCATGTCGCGGGCTCGCGTGGCTGATGCTCGGCGTCACGATGGGCACGCTCATCTTCGGTCCGATGTCCGCGGTGTTCCCGCTCATGACCTACAGTCATTTCGGAGGAGACGGATACGCCGCCTCCATCACCGAAGCTGCATTCGGCATCGGCATGCTCGTGGGAAGCGGCATCCTCATGGCGCTCAAGGGAGACACGAAGCTGGCCCGCATCATCGCGATCGCCATGGTCGTGGTGGGAGCAGCCACCGCCGCATGCGGATTCCTGCCCTCATCAGGCTACTGGGCCTTCGTCGCGCTCGTGGTCATCATGTCAGCTGCATGCGCGTGGTTCAACGGGCCTCTGATGACGCTCATCCAGAGGAACGTGGCTGAGGACAAGCTCGGGCGCGCCATCGGCCTCTTCACCGCTGCAAGCGGGATAGCCGCACCTGTGGGCGTGGCCCTTGGCGGGGTGCTCGCCGAAGCCATCGGCGTGGCACCGTTCTTCATCGTGGACGGCATCGCCTGCTTGGCGCTCGGAGCCGTGATCTACCTGCCGAAGAGCATCCGCGCGCTCGACCGCTCATGATCTGCTGGGGTTCGTCGCGCGCATCCGCATCAGGGGCAGAAGCGAGACTGGGAGCTGAGCTAGGTGCCACGGCGCGGCCGCCGCAGACCACGACGCACCCGCCGCATGCAATGGCACGGCCGCCCCGTTGCCGAGGAACGTGACCTTCTATCGCGTGCCGAAGATGCGGTCGCCCGCATCCCCCAAGCCGGGCACGATGTAGGCATCCTCATTCAGGCCCTCATCCACTGCAGCCACGTAGATATCCACCTCAGGATGAGCCTCGCGCACAGCCGCTACCCCCTCAGGGGTGGCCACCAGGTTGACGAGGCGGATGTTGTCGCAGCCGCGGCGCTTCAAGCTGCCCACCGCGTCCACCGCGCTCCCACCCGTTGCCAACATGGGATCGACCACCATGATGATGGAGTGCTCATAGCCCTCGGGCATCTTGCAGTAGTACTCCTCGGGCATGTGCGTCTCCTCATCGCGCACGAGCCCGATATGCCCCACATGCGCGAAGGGCATCAGCTCCAAAAGGCCGTCCACCATCCCCAAGCCTGCTCGCAGGATGGGCACGATGGTGAAGAAGTCGTCCTTGAGCACGGGGAAGTCACCTTCGCAGATGGGCGTCTCCACGCGCGCGAGCGTCGTGGGGAAATCGCGGGTCACCTCATAGCCCATGAGCAGCGATATCTCCTTCAGGAGCGTTCGGAACTCAGGGGAGGGGGTGTCCTTGTCACGCATGCGCGTGAGCTTCGCCTCGATGAGCGGATGTGAGATGACATGCAAGCTTCCCATGGATGCACACTTTCGACGGATCTGCCTGATATCCGGATATCCTACCTCATTGCACGAGGCGAAGGCGCGCTGCTTTCAGCCTCAGATCAGCAAGCACTGCTGTTCGGGCGGCGCGATGTATCCCGCAGGATCATCCGGCGCCGCGACAAGGGCGATGTCGCTTCGGTCGGGCAGGCGCTTGTACCTGCCCCGCAGCCAGATGGACACCTCTTCCGGCTTCAAGACCAGCGGCATCCGGTCATGCACCGGTGAGACCCACCTGTTCGGCGTGGTGGTCACGATGGAGAAGGAGGTGGCGTTCCGCACCGCTGCCAGCAAGAGCGCATGCCCGTCAGGAGAGGCGAACCGATATTGCCGCTTGATGCTCTTGCCACCATGGGGATGCGTCAGCATCTCAGAGCCATGGGTCTCGAAGAAGGCCATCACGGGGACGATGCAGCGCCCCTCCTTGATCGGCGTCTTCCAGATCCCCGGCTTGGGCGACAGAGCGGTCTCCAGCCTCGTGTTGAAGGTGATCTCCTTGTTCCAGTACCGATCGAAGCCCCACTTGTACGTCTGCACGACGAGCCCCTCCTCGCCCACCGAGACGACAGGGGCCGTGGAGCCCGGTTGAGCGATCGGCCTGACAGCAGGCCAATCCGGATCAAGATTGAACGGAGCCTTGAGCTCCATGCACTGGACGACCTCCAGCACCTCGTCATAGGTGAGCATGACGAATCTGCCGCACATTCGCATCCCTCTCTTGAATATGCTCTCGATCGAAGCATCGCCTTCTTGGAATGCCATACATCATAGCCTGTGCGAAAGCGAGAGAAGGCGAACAGAGCGGTTGCGCCCCGCGAGAGGCGCAACCTTGCGTGCGACCATGGGGCCAGCTGGCGCTGAGCCCTCACGCGAGCGGGAACGTCTGCGCCGCAGCAGCGTCCTCCGCATACCACCCAGCAGGATAGGTGTGGACGCGGTAGCTCACGAGAGCGCTCAGCTCTTCCGAGCTTGCCTTGTAGTAGTGGTCCATCTGCACAGCCATCCCCGTTGCGTAGTCCCACTTCACATAGCGGATCGCGCTATGCTCGCCCATGCCCGTCTGACCGGTATCCGGATCGGTCCACTCCTCAGCGAGCATGGTCACCTCACCATCTGGGATCAGCTCTGGCACCGAGCCTGCCGGCACCCAGCCATAGGGTGCCAGGGATATGCGGATAGTGCTGCCCTCTACCTCCCACCCGGCTATCTCGTATCCGCCGAGCTCCGTGAGCGGTATCTTCGCTCCCACCTGCGACACATCCACATGCAGAGCGTCATCCGGCACAGAGCCGCTCTCCTCGAGGGCGCGAAGGCGAGCCTGCCGATCCGATTCCATGGCCTCCTCATCCGCGAGCACCGGGGTCAGCGTGACCGAAGATGCATCGGATGAGAGCCCGGCGAACTCGATGATCCGCGGCTCAGCCTCGCTCACGCCAAGCCCATCCCCTGCCTCGACGGGATGCAGCACGCTCCCCCGCTCATCGGTCACCTTCAAGCAAGAGGGATCCAGCGCATCCGCAGACGCCTCTTGCCCATCGCCACCCTGTGCGCTCACCACCATGACGCAGGCGAGCTCCGATGACGTGAACCTCTCCAGGTCGAGCACCTTCGTGCCCCGAACGGTATCGAATGCGATCTCCTGTGCCGCCAACTCGCGCGGCTTCGGCACGTCGGCGAGGTCCATCCCCACGCTGAATGCCTGATCGAGCGATGCGCTCTCCTGGTCCCATGCCTTGATGTCCAGCTGCACCTGCTCAGCCATGACCGTCTCCGGCACGACGCGCATCATGCACTTGATGTCGCCGCCCTCCAGATAGGCATCCATGCTTCGCACGGTCCCCTCAGACGTGGTCCCATCGTTGCCGGTGATGGCGAATCCGAGCGTCGGGATGGCATTCTGGACCTTGGCCCACTCATCCTCTGTCGAACCGGTATAGCTCGACAGGCTCTCCATGTCGAAGCCGTCATCTGCATGGAGCGTCAGGTATAGGTTCGCCACGCTGCGATCGCATGACACCTCATCGAGCGTCATCTGAACGCCCCCTATGGATGCGGTCTGCCCCACCTGCGCGCTCAGGGCCTTCGCACCCGGCTCCATGCTATCGAACACCGGTAGGTTCTGACCGCTCGCGAAGAACGCACCTTCCCCCGCCTGCATCTGGATCATGTTCGTTGCCGCATAGGCGACACCTGCGAACAGCGCGCACGTGGCCGCCACAGCCACCGCCATCGCCCCACGGCCCATCCGCCTGCGCGCACGCATCGGTGGCGCGTCTTGCGGGATCTTGCCGAAGCTCGCATAGGTCCGCTCCAAGCGCTCTTGGACATGCGCGGGGATGCTCCCCGGATCGAGAGCTCGCCCGATCGTCTGCGCATCATCGCGCATCATCTCATCATCCATCATATCGTCGCCTCCGCTACAGCCATGCCGGACGCGGACACCTCGAACCGCGCCGACCGTTCGTATATGCCCTTGAATCTCTTGCGCGCTCGCGCGAGCCTCGTTCGGACCGCACCCTCCGACGCATCCAGCACGGATGCGATCTCAGAGATGGGCAGGTCATTCACGTAGAACAACGTGAGGATCAACCGATCGCTCATCCCGAGCCGGGCGAGCGTCGCATCCATATCCATCCGCTCGCATGCATCCGCCACGCCCGCAGGAGCGCTGCCCTGCACGAGCAGGCGCGCCTCTCCTGCATCCACCGCTTGGGTGATATCCGAGAACGGGATGGTTCGCCTCTTGCTGCGGATCTCATCGAAGCATCGATTCAGCAGGATCCGCGTCAACCACGTGGAGAGCGCGCTCTTCCCATCGAAGCGAGGGATGGCTCGCCACGCCTTGATCGCCGTCTCCTGCAGCATATCCGCCGCCTCGTCCTCATCATCCATCACGGATGCGGCGACCTTCCAGAGCATCGGCGCGTGCTCTTGGAAAAGCTGCGCGAACGCATCCCCATCCCCTGAGCGCGCCTGATGCAACAGATCATCCACGGTGCCTCCTCCTCTCCTTCCACGAAGATGCGAAGGTTCGAGAGCGCGGCCGCGATCTCCCTTCCCTCTCGCCTTCACATCCATTAGACGGACGGGATGGGAGAAAGGTTACCGATCAGCCCACCTCCAGACTGGAGATGACCTCCTTGAGCTGGCTTGCGGATGCCTTGAGCTGCGACTGCTCCTTGTAGTTGAGCGAGGGGGGCATGCGCACTTCGATGCCGTCGCTGCCCAGCACGCATGGCGTTGACAGCGCCACGCCCTCGATGCCGTATTCGCCCTGCATGGCATTGGATACGGAGAGGACCGACTTCTCATCACGGACGATGCATTCGCAGATGCGCTTCACGGCCATGGCGATCCCGAAGTACGTGGCGCGCTTCCGCTGGATGATCTCATAGGCGGAGTTGCGCACCAGATCGGTCACCTCGCGCCGGAACTCCTCATAGGAGCCCGCACTCCTCATGTTGAAGAAGTCCTCAAGGGGGATGCCTGCCACGTGCGCGCTAGACCAGGCGATGAGCTCAGAATCCCCATGCTCGCCCAAGATGCGCACGTGCACGTTGCGAGGGTCCACCCCAAGGCGCTCGCTGATGATCTGCTTCAAGCGGCCCGTATCCAGGACGGTGCCCGACCCGATCACGCGATGCTCCGGCAGGCCAGAGAGCTGGATGGACACATGCGTCAGGATATCCACAGGGTTCGACACGATCAGCATGATCCCTGAGAAGCCGCTTCCGCGGATCTCGGACATGATGCTCTCGAAGATGGACACGTTCTTGCTCACCAGATCGAGCCTGCTCTCACCGGGCTTCTGCGCGGCACCGGCAGTGATGATGACCACATCCGCATCCCTCAGATCGGCATACGTGCCTGCATGGATATCCATGGGACGAGCGAACGCTAGGCCATGGGAGATATCCAGCGCCTCGCCTTCGGCGCGATCGTGATCCACGTCTATGAGCACCATCTCCGAGAAAAGGCCGGATTCCATGAGCGCGAATGCGCTCGTTGCGCCGACGAACCCGCATCCGATGATGGCCACCTTGCGTCCCTTGATGCCGACTGCCATGCCACCCCACCTCTCGCTCGGCTTTCGATAGCGATGCAGTCTAGCACCGAAGCCACCCCGATGGGAGGAGCATCGCAAACGGATCCACGCGCTCTCTCGCATTCGCCATCATCTGCGTCATCCCAACTTCCCTATCCGCATGCTCGCACGCACGAAGGGACATGCAGGAGCAGAGCTCTAGAGGTCGGATATCTCCTCGTATCCATAGTCCGGTGGGCAGAGCTGCTCCGCGAAGTCACGTGGATGCATCGCACGCACAGGAGAATCCTTGAAGTCCTTGGTGTTGCGCGTGACGATGATGTCCATGCCATGGCGCTCAGCCGCAGCCGCCACCAGAGCATCCTCGAAATCCCGCATGGGAAGCTCCGTTGCCCGCATGCGATCGGAGGGGATGACATCCAGCATGGGTGCTATCTGCGCGAGGCCATCCAAGGCCACAAGAGCTGCGCTCTCAGATGCGAATCCGCGCGCCTTGACGACATAGGCGACCGTCGGCGCCATGCATACGAGCATGGCAGGCTCATCTCCGCGGACCAGCATGACATCCACTGCCTTGAACGACTCAGCCACATCAGGGCTCTTGCCGCAGATATCAACGAGCACGTTCACATCCAAGAGGACCTTCATCGCATCACCTGCCATCCCCTGTCGCAGATCCATGCTTCTCCACCAGGTGATCCCGCCACACCTGGCGCGCATCAAGGTCAGCAGGGATATCTGCGATGCCCGCCAGTGAACGGAGCACCCGGCGCTTGCACTGCACTGCATCCCCCGCATCCGGCTGCACCGCGAAGCTGGGGATCTCCTGCTCTCGCGCCATGTACTCATACATGCTCCGGACCAGCTTGGAGACTGATACGCCGCTGCGCTCGAGCACCTGGTTGCCTTGGTCCTTGAGCTCCTTGGGAAGCCTGATGTTCAGATATGCCGTTGTCGCCATGGAGCACCTCCTCGTGCGAACATGCCGACATGATATCACCATGCATTACGTAATGCATGGCAAAGCAGGAACCGAATGGTGACCATGAGCGATAGAATATCCCCATCATACTGGTCGAGAGTCTGGATAGAGGCAATGAGAGAACTCCCTGAGAACAAGCTGAGCCCCAAGATCAAGAACGTATGGCGCATCAACGATGCCATCTGGATCGTCATCGGATTCATCGTGTGCTTCGCACCCTTCGCCATCGTCAGCGCGGTGGACCCTGAGGAGACCTGGGCACCCGTGGTCATGGCGATCGTCGCCATCGTGTTCGCAGCGCTCGCTGTGATCTGCATAGCCGTCCTGCCGCCCATCCGCTATGTGCGCTGGCGCTATCAGCTCTCTGACGGATTCCTGGATATCGCGAAGGGCATCATCTGGAAGAAGCGGATCGTCGTCCCATTCATCCGCGTCCAGAACACCGATAGCCGCCAAGGGCCCATCATGCGCGCCTTCGGCCTGGCAAGCGTGACGGTGGCCACCGCCGCGGGCGAGCATGAGATACCAGGGCTCGCCATGGGTGAGGCCGAGATCCTGCGCGACAAGGCCGCGGAGCTCGCACGCATCGCTCGTGAGGACGTATGATGACACGCCCCACGACCGAGAATCGATACAAGGTACATTCCAGCTACATCTGGCTCGGCTCGCTTGGCGCCGCAGTCGCTCTCCTGGTGGCTCTCGTCATCTCCTCAGGCGGGTCGCTCGTATCCCTCATCGCAGGAGGCCCCGAGGACGCACTCGTGGGCATCATCTCCTTGGGGTCGGTCGGCCTCTTCATGGTGCTCACCTGCATAGCCCTCGTCGTCGTGCGCGTCTTCTCATACAAGCATCTGTACTTCACCATGACCGAGGACGAATTCAACCTGTTCAGCGGCATCCTGAACAAGAAGCGCGTGCATATCCCCTATGCCCGCATCCAGTCGGTCGACCAGACCTCCACGCTCCTGCAGCGCATCTTCGGCGTATGCACCGTCTCCATAGACACCGCAGGCGGTGCCTCAAACAAGGCGGTGCAGATCCCGTATCTCACCAAGCAGCAGGCCGAATGGCTGCGCGCTGAGCTCTTCGACCGCAAGCTGCACCAAGAGCAAGCCAGCGCCGCGACGATCGCGGGCGCAGCGTACGCATCCACGAGCACAGCTCCGTCCTCAGCAGCGCAGGACAGCGCACAGAGCGGCAACGTGCTCGATGTGGGCAAGCAGGTCTGGGATGAGGTCGGTGGCGTGTTCGCGGGGAGCTACCAGGACAGCACGGCTGTCAGCTACGAATACGGCCTCACCAACAAGGAGCTCCTGCTCGCGGGCATCTCGAACAACACGGTCTTCGCTGCCATCTTGGTTGCCATCGTCGGCGTGATCGCAGAGGTGGGCTCCTTCTTCGTCGACGAGAACGAGGTCTATGACGGCATCTCCTCCGCCATCTCCACGGGTGCCATCATCTCTGAGGGCACCGGGGTCATCATCGCGATCCTCCTCGGTGCCATGCTCGTCATCTGGGTGCTGGGCGCCATCGGCTCTTGCATCAACTACGGCGGCTTCCGCGCTCGCAGGCGCGGCCCACGGATCGAAGTGGAGCATGGCCTTCTGCAGCACACGCTGCAAGGCGTGAACATCGATCGCGTGCAGGCGGTCGTCATCAAGCAAACCTTCATCCGCCGCCTGTTGGGCTATTGCCAGCTCTCGCTCGCGCGCATCGACGCACGAGGCGATTCTGCCGATGCGTCCCAGCAACAGCAGAACCCGCAAGCGCAAACGGGCATCATCATCCACCCGTTCCTGAAGGTCTCGCGCGTGAATGAGGTGCTCTCTGGACTGGTCCCCGAATATGAGGACGTGCCGCAGGAGGTCACCCCGCTCTCGCCCAAGGCGCTCAGGCGCGGGCTCATCCGGCGCTGCATCTGGCAGGGCGGCGGTTTCTGGTGCGCCATCAGCACGGCTCTCATGCAGATCCTGATCCACATTGTGGGCCAGGCGAGCATCCACCAGGAAGACACCATCGTGCTCTTGGGCATCATCGACGCCGTCTGCCTCTTCCTCTATCTGCTCGCCATCGTCCTCTTCATCTTGGACATCATCGGGACCGTCCTGTGGGCGCGTGGCTCCAGCTTCGCCTACAACGAGCGATTCATGCAGGTGACGAATAGCGGCTTCGCACGGGAGACCATGAACTTCCCCCGACAGAAGATACAATTCGGCACCGTCATCGAGAATCCGCTCCAGCGCATGGCCAAGACGGCGACGATACAGGCGCGCACGGCAGCAGGGATCGGCGGCACGAGCATCACGCTCATCGACGTCACGCACGATGCTGCCTACCGGTGGCTTGCTTGGGTGGAGCCACGTCACCGCTGATATCGCGCTACAATCCAAGGCGAACAAGGCAAAGGCGACACGCAAGGCAGGTCAACGGTGGCGATACTCACGTCCGTGAGCAGCGGGCATCCATTGCGGCGCATCGGCATCCCCCGCGCGCTCCTCTATCATCGATACGGCATCCTCTGGGAGACGTTCTTCCAAGCGCTCGGCTACGAGGTCATCCTCAGCGGCCAGACCACTCGAGCGCTCATGGGTGCAGGAGACAGGGCATCCATCGACGAGGCTTGCCTGGCATCGAAGGCATACATGGGCCATGTGGCCAACCTCGTCGATCGCGTTGATGCCATCTTCATCCCCTCGTTCGCCAGCGTGAACCACCGCGCTGGGTTCTGCACGAAGTTCCAGTCGCTGCCGGACATGGTGGTCAACACCTTCCGCGACGAGAAGCTGGATGTCATCGCGCTCTCCATCGACGACGTGACCGATGAGCGCAAGACCAAGGCCGCATACATCGACATGGCCGTGCATCTCGGCGCTGCACCCCGGGATGCGAAGCGCGCCTACAAGGAGGCGACCACCGCTCAGGCGGCAGCAGATGAGGCGCGTGCGCGTCGAACAGCGGAGACCATCTCCTTGATCGAGCGGTATCGCAAGGTGGCAGCCAGCGACCCTTCGAAGAGAGAGCAAGCGCCACCCCTCCTCTTGATGGTGACGCATCCCTATCTCTCCCATGATGACTACCTCTGCGGAGACGTCGCCGATGCCATCCATGATGCAGGGGCATTCCTCATCCAGGCGGATGAGTGCGACCACGCCAAGTCCCTCAAGCGCAGCTACGACTTCTCAGAAACGCTGCCCTGGCTCGTCAATCGGGAGCTCGCAGGTGCCGCCCTCGACCTCCAGGATGCGGTGGACGGCATCATATCGGTGAGCGCATTCCCTTGCGGACCGGATTCCATGTTCACCGACGCGCTCATGCGCCGCGTGCAGGGCATCCCCATCCTGCATCTCACGATAGATGCGCAAA
This sequence comes from uncultured Eggerthellaceae bacterium, assembly GCA_910589125.1. Lineage (GTDB taxonomy): Bacteria > Actinomycetota > Coriobacteriia > Coriobacteriales > Eggerthellaceae > MGBC163016. The sequence continues at coordinate 30,573 of CAJURX010000013.1, read as the reverse complement.
GCGGCAGCGCCGGCATGCAGACGCGCATCGAGAGCTTCATCGACATCCTCCGCTTCAAGCAAGAAGGGGGCTACCTCAGTGCTTAAGGGCTTTCGCATCCGAACGGGTACCACGGACGTCGCAGGCGCGAAGCGCTTCCGCGGCACGAGCGACAAGGAGCAGAAGAAGCGCTTCCGCAAGGATCGCCATAAGGCGAAGAAGGTAGCGGTCTTTCGGTATGCCTATTACGCGCCGGCATTCAAGTACTTCGCGGAGCAGGTGCTGGATTGCGACTACCTGCCGCTGCCGAACGCCACGCGCCGCACGATGGAGCTCGGGATACAGAACTCCGCTGATGACGTATGCGCGCCCTTCAAGCATATGATGGGCGACTGGATGGAGGCGCTCGAGAGCGGAGCAGATGTGCTCGTGCAAGTGGGAGGGCCTTGCCGTCTCGGCTTCTATGGGGAGATGCAGGAGGAGATACTGCGCTCGCTCGGCTACGACTTCACCATGCTGAACTTCGCCCACGGGATCGAGCGGGGCTACGTCGGCTGGGCGAAGGAGGTCATGCAGACGGTCAATCCCGACATCGACATCCCCTACGGCGTCAAGCAGCTCATGGCATGCGGCTCCATGATGATGAAGCTGGATGCGGCGCGCGATATCTACATGGCCAACGCCGGCTTCGAGCAGGAGCGCGGTGCCTACAGGCGTGCCTGGAACGGGCTTCTGGACGCGTTCTCCCTCTGCGAGACATCGAAGGAGATCGACGCGGCCTATGCAATGTATCTGGAAGAGACGCGCGCGATAGCGCTGGCGAAACCTGACCGCCCCATCCGCATCGGCATCATCGGGGAGATGTACACCGCCATCGACATGGACTCCAACCTCGAACTGGATGAGAAGCTGATGGGCATGGGAGTGGAGGTCCACCGGATGCTCAACTTCACCAATCGCTACACCCGCTACAACGAACCCAACCTGCGCCGAGGCGTGGCAGAGTACATGGCATATGACATGGGACCTACCACCACGCTCACGATCGCGGCAGCGAAGCGATACGCTGAAGAGGGATTCGATGGGCTCGTGCATGCGAAATGCACCGGCTGCACCCCCGAGATCGACGCGATACCCGTCATCAGGCGCGTGAGCGAAGACTACCGGATCCCCGTGCTCTACCTCACCTATGACACTGAGACGAGCGACACGGGATTGATGACGCGCCTAGAGGCGTTCTACGACATGCTGGCTATGAAGAAGGAGGCGTCGCTTTGACGGAGATGACGAATGAGGGGTGCGCAACAGAGGCGTACCTAGGGATAGACATCGGGTCCATCTCCACGAAGGGCGTCGTGATAGATGGTGATGCGAACATCATCGCGCGCTCATACCTCTGGACGGAGGGCGATCCAGCAGGTGCCTCCAAGCGCGTGGCAGCCGAGCTCGCCAGTCAGCTGGATGAGGGCGTGCGCATCGTAGGCGCAGGCACCACGGGAAGCGCGCGGCGCCTCGTGGGAGCCATGATCGGCGCTACGGTCATCAAGAACGAGATCACGGCGCACGCGGTGGGGACCACCTACCTGCATCCCGAGGTGCGCACCATCCTGGAGATAGGCGGCCAAGACTCGAAGATCATCTGCGTGGAGGATGGCATCGCCGTTGACTACGCCATGAACACGCTCTGCGCCGCAGGGACCGGCTCGTTCCTCTCGAGCCAAGCAGCGCGCCTGGGCGTAGAGGTGGAGGAGTTCGGCAAGATCGCGCTCACCTCCACCAAGCCGGCCAACATCGCTGCGCGCTGCACCGTGTTCGCCGAATCTGACCTGGTGCACAAGATCCAGGTGGGCTACGCCCGCGAGGACATCATCGCGGGCCTCTGCCGTGCTGTGGCATCGAACTACCTCAACAACGTCGGCAAGGGCAAGCGCGTGGATGCTCCCATCGTATTCCAGGGCGGCGTCAGCAAGAACGAGGGCGTCGTGCACTCCTTCGAGGAGCTCTTGGGGCAAGAGGTGCTCGTTGATCCAGATGGGCATCTCATGGGCGCGTTCGGATCAGCGCTCCTGGCGCTCAAGGCAGGTCCGGTGGATGCGCAGAGCGTCCAAGACGGCCCCTTCGCAAGCGGCGCCTTCGACTTCCAAGCCGTGCGGGACTTCCAGTTCAAGACACGTGAGGTCGAATGCCAGAAGTGCCCCAACAACTGCGAGATCATCTGCGTGTATCGCGACAAGGACCTGATCGATTCCTGGGGCAATCGCTGCGAGCGCGGCGCGGTCAAGACGACGGGTGAGGCAGCGCAAGCCTAGGGCTTCAGGGTCTGATGCGGTCTCCCCTGCGGTGATGGAGCGCCAGCAACGCAGATCCCGTAGCTGCGCTGATGCCACCTTCGCACCATGGTCTTCGCAGCTGCGCTGATGCCACAAGACGGCGAAGCGCAGGGATTTCCCGTGACGGGCGCAGACGAGCTGCACCCCTACGAGCATATCCATGGTGCACATGATGACGATCTCATAGGACCGCGCTTCATGTGCGACCGCTATCGGGAGCGCAGGCCCCAAGCGTGCCGTACCCCTATAAGAGGCCGAGCCACTGCCAGTACGGGATGCTGATGAGGAGACCTACGATGCAGATGGCAAGATACACCACGCAATAGCGCGCCATGGACGACTGGCGCACCATCTCCCCCTCTGTTGCGTAATAGGCCGTGAGGTAGATGGGGTTCTGATAGAGCGCGAACCATGGGTTCACCACCGCATACACGCTCACGCCGATCACCCACGGGCTCACTCCCAAGCCAGCTGAGAGGGGCACCATGAACGCCATGAAGATGTTGATGTAGGCCATCTCGGACACGATCACGAAGCGCAAGAGCACGGTGATGATGCAGATCCCTGTGATGAGGAGATACGGATCCCCGGCCAGCGCCACGAACGCAGGCTGGCACGATGACACGATCCATGCATCGATGCCCAGGTGCGCGAACACGGATGCCAGCCCCAGCACGCAGCCGATGAAGATGAGCGATTCCCACGCAACGCCGCTCCTCAGCTCCTTCATGCTCACCACACCCGTCGCCACCATGAGCACCATGGCCATGATGGCCACCACATGGGCCTCCACGCCATGCACGGGCTCAGTGACCCACATGAGGATGCAGCAGACCATGATAGCAGCAAGGCGCTTCTCTACCGGTGTCATGGGATCGCGCTCGCTCGTGCGCGCTGCCGATGCCGCAGCAGGCGCTTCCTTGCCACGAGGACCATACAGCGCGACGATGGCGATGTAATCCACGATGGTAACGAAGGCGAACCAAGGGAGCATGTCCACGCACCATGTGAGCATGTCGAAGCGCGCCGCCACCTCGCTCGGCAACGTGGCAACGAGGCCATACCCGATCACCGACGCGCTGATGACCGCAGGGCCGATCGTCCGAAGCCCCGTGAACATGGCCAGGAAGAGCCCTTCTGCTTGGCGCCCCTTGCGCTCATAGCCCAAGGAATCCGATATCCCCAATGAGAGCGGCGCCAGCATGGTGGCCTTCGCAGAGAGCGATGGGATGAACGGCCCCACCAGCGTTCCCGCCGCCATGAGGCCCGCTGCCTGCATCTTGAACGTATTAGGGAAGATGCGCAGGATGGCAGATGCCATGCGCTCCATTAGCCCGCTCCTCTGCATGCCGAGGCCCAAAGCGAACGCCGCCACCAGGAGCCACCATGTGGATGAGGCGAACGAGGAGAACGCGACCTCTGTGGGCACGCCGCAGATGACGATGAAGGCCACTGCCATGATGAGCGCGGTCACGGATTCGGGGAAGACGCCGCTCACCCACCAGATGATGCATCCCGCAAGGATGCCCAAGGCGCACACGGCTTGCTGGCTCAAGGGGGCAAGCGCATCGAAGCCACCCCCGAAGAGGGCGATGCCCACCGCGACGATCGAGCCCGCAAAGAACGCGAGCGGTCGCCGCGCCTCCTTGAGGGCACGTATCCAGCTGCTCCCCGTCATGTCAGCTGCGCGTGCGGCCGATGGCTCGATGCCATCCTGCCAAGAGCTCATGGCGCCACGCACGCGTCCCTGATGGATTGAACACCTCACCGCACGATGGCAGATCGCGCAAGGAATCCAGGTCCTTCCAGAAGCCCGTCATGAGACCTGAGAGGTATGCGGCGCCCAGAGCCGTCGCCTCCGCATCGCAGGGCCGCCGCACGGGCAGGTCCAAGATATCCGCCTGGAACTGCATGAGGAAGTCATTCTGCGATGCACCGCCGTCCACATTGAGCGACCGGAGCTTCATGTGCGCATCCTCTTCCATGGCTCGCAAGAGATCGCATGTCTGATACGCCAGCGCCTCCAGCGCCGCGCGGATGATGTGCGCACTGGTGGTGCCGCGCGTGAGGCCATAGATCGCACCGCGCGCATCCGCATCCCACCATGGCGCACCCAGCCCCGTGAACGCCGGCACCACGTACACCCCCTCCGTATCGCGCACACCCATGGCTATCTCACTGGAATCCGCCACGTCATCTAGCAACCCCAACTCGTCGCGCAGCCATTGGAGGAGCGCGCCTGCCATGAACACGCTACCCTCCAGCGCGTAGTCCACCCCGCGCATCTCCGGCGCCGAAGCGGCGATGGTGGTGACCAGCCCATGCTGGCTCGCGCACGCTTCGCTTCCCGTGTTCATGAGCAGGAAGCAACCCGTGCCATAGGTGTTCTTCGCATCTCCCGCATCCCAGCAGCGCTGCCCGAAGAGCGCCGCTTGCTGGTCGCCCGCAACCCCACAGATGGGAATGCCCTGCACCACGCCTGGATTCGCCGTGATGCCATACTCCGCTGCCGACGGGCGCACATCGGGCATCATGGATGCCGGGATGCCGAACAGGTCAAGGAGCCACGGATCCCAGCAGCAGTCGTGTATGTTGTAGAGCATCGTGCGGCTGGCGTTCGTCATATCGGTGGCATGCACGGCACCATAGGTGAGCTTCCAGATGAGCCAGCTATCCACCGTGCCGAATGCGAGCCGCCCCTCCTCTGCCATCTGGCGCGCGCCAGCGACCTCATCCAAGATCCACCTGATCTTGCTGGCCGAGAAATACGGATCGGGCACGAGGCCCGTCTTATCCTTGATGGCCTGAGCCACCACGGGGTCCTGGCAGAGCTCCTCTATCATGGATGCCGTCCTGCGACACTGCCAGACGATCGCGTTGTAGATGGGCTCGCCGGTCTCCTTGTCCCAAACCAGCGTGGTCTCACGCTGGTTCGTGATGCCGATGGAGTCTATCTGCGCGGTGTCCACGTTGTTGGCGAGCAACAATTCCGTCAGCGCGCCCAGCTGCGAGGAGAGGATATCAGCTGGATCATGCTCTACCCATCCGGGGTGAGGGTAGATCTGCGGGAAGGGGCGTTGCATGCGCCCCGCGATCCTCCCCGTCCGCTCCACCAGCATGGCGCGCGAGGATGTGGTCCCTTGATCGAGCGCGATGACGTATCTCTTGTCCGCCACGGTCACTCCTCCCCTGGTCGTCCGCTGCATCCAAGGATAGCAGGAAGACCCCTGAGCAGCAGACAGAACGAAGGCGCGACACCGCTCGAGATGCGCTCTCTCACCCGCGAAGGCATGCTGCTCGCAACACGAGCGCAACGATATCCGACGCAGCTGCTACATCATCGCAAGCGACGGCCTCACCAGAGCACTTGGGTCAGCATCAACGTGATCGCTCAAGCGAGCGCACCGAATGGCCAGGTCGTCATAGGTGTTGAAGTAGTAGGTGCCGCTTGCCGCACTGAAGCAATCCGTGAACAGCGTCTTGTCGAAGCTGCCGTCAGCCGCGCGGGCGCACCCCTCGACGAACGAGACATTGCCCAGCGTATGGAACATGCGCATGACGTTATCCGCCTCGGTCTCCTTCTGCGGATGGAATGCGTTGATGAATGCCGCTTTCACGAAGCGCGATGTCGGATACGCATCCCCCGGGATGCCCCGCATGGCAGCTCCAGCACCGAAGGGTGCGAGCGTCGCCTCACCCCACCTCGCATCCTTCGGCCATCCATCATCGCAGCAGAGATAGTTGCGAAGATTCTCGACGTGCCACCCGAACGGCGGCTGATTCGTCAGCACATCAACGGGATCATCATGGACATGCATGCCGTCAGCTTGATATTCCACCACGATGCTGCGCTTGCCGTCAGCGATATGCCAATGCAGCGGTGCCACGGGCAAGCTGGGCGCTATGCCAGCATCGATGATGGCCACATCGGCCAGCGCCTCTTCGACATCATCCACGGTTGCGAAGTTCGCAGCCACCCATACGGGCACCTCATACGCTGCCACATTCACCTTTCCCGCTACCGGCTCCGGCTCGAAGCGCGCATAGCCCGGGAAGTTCAAGCCACCTACAGCCAGACCCGCATCATTGCCGCAATCGAAGAACAGCGGATATCCATCATGCTCGATGCCCATGCCTATGGCAGCATGAGCAGCAGGCTCCGTGCCACCGAAGTGCTGCTGGACGCGGAATCCCTTGGGCATGACGATGGGGAACTGACCGTAGCCCGTGCTCCAATCGAGGTTGCGGCCCCAATACATATGACCGTCCTTGCTGGTGAACCTCACTGCTGTGCACATGGTGCGCTCCTTCCCTGAGATGAGCCTCGCAGGTCACGATGAGGGGATCGCACCTCCCGCAAGCCACCGATCGCATGCGCGAGCCCTCTTGCACAGATGATGATGCCTAGGAGCGCAGATAGCGGGCGATCCGCCGATCCGTCATGCGGTCGTTGGCAAGGATGAGAGCAACGGGAGCAAGCTGCGCCCCTCGCATGCAGCAGCGTCGATCAGTGCACGCTGCACGAGAGGCATGGGTCGTAGGCGCGCACCAGCTTCTCCACATCCAGTCGGATGTCATCTGCTGATGCACCAGCCTCCACCAGCTTCTGCGCCAAGGAGCGCATGTCAGCCTCGAGGTTCGCGATGTTCTGAGAGGTGGGCGTGATGATGCTCGCCCGCACGACACGACCGGCTGCATCCAGCTCAAGGTCATGGAACAGCGCTCCCCGCGGAGCCTCGGTGAAGCCAACGCCGCGCCCTGCGCGCACCTCGAATGCCACCGGTTCGCTCGAGCCAGCATATCCATCGCCAGCCAGCTTGCGGCAGATGCCCGCGCACCTCACCAGCGAGTCCACCACCTCCACTGCTTGCGCGACATTGTTCGCGAACGGATCAAGCTCGGGAGGGCGAAGCCCCGCCTTCGCCGCAGCGAAGCGCGCCGGTTCCGTCAGATTCCCCCACGATGCGTTCACGCGCGCAAGGGCCGCCGCCATGTAAGGCCGCCCACCTTCGCGCATCCGCGCCAAGAACGCAGCCGAATGGCCTACGGCGTATTCCTCTATATGGGCCTCGTAGTCATCTGCCTTGAAGCGCTGACCGCTGCGCACGAAGAGCGCCTGATCGGACCCGATGACGGGATAGGTGCCCTCCTCCACCATGGCCAGCATGTCGCCTGCCGTCTCGAGCCCCACCGCATCGAAGCCGCTGAACAGATCCACGCTCTTGAGCGCGCGATCCACCATGCGCTCGAGCTCATCGGCCAGCCGGAGGTATTCCTCTGCCGAGGGTTCCGAGGTGAAGCCTCCTACCACCGCAGTGATGGGATGGATGGACCGGCCGCCCACGATCGTGCAGAGCTCGTTCCCGAGTCCCTTGAGCGCAAGCGCACCCTCGAAGGTCTCAGGGTCAGCCTCCTTCACCGGGAAGATGCTCTTATGGCCCAGGAAGTCAGGCGCTGCGAACACGAAGAGATGCGTCGCATGGTTCTGCAGGAACGACCCATACACCAGAAGCTCGCGCAGAGCACGCGTGCGATCGGTCACCTGAACGCCGAAGATGTCCTCTATCGCCAGGATATCGGTCAGCGTATGGCTCGCAGAGCAGATGCCGCACACGCGCGACGCGATATAGGGCGCCTCATGGAACGGCCGTCCGCGCACCATGGACTCGAAGAGCCGTGCAGGCTCGGTCACCGAGAACTCGCAGCGCGAGACCATGCCATCCTGGATGTCCAGGTGGATATCACCATGCCCCTCGATGCGCGCCAGATGCTCCACGTTGATGCTCTTGCGTACCATGGCCTAGCCTTCTTCCCCCACAGCGATAGGTTGATTGAACATCCTGAGCGCTCCATCGAATGCGGCAGCGCCGATGCCAGCGCGCTCTGCCACCCGCCGCGCTTGCTCCACGTTAGCATCCGGCGAGAAGCCAGCGCATCCATTGCAGGGACGTCCCAGATCGGGGCATCGCGCACCGCACCCCGCACGCGTGACCAGCCCAAGGCAGAGCATATCGCGCCCATAGAAGCACCCGCGCTCGTTGTTCTTGCATTCACCGCAGAGCGTTGATGTGCGCCGATAGGCATTCGAGCCATACAGCGCATGCTGGAGGACCTCGACGAAGTCATACGGGTCGATCGGGCAGCAGGGCACCTCGAAGTCCACCTGGATGACATCCTTCACGGCCATGGGCGCTATCGCGCCATCTGCCACCACGTGCGGCACGTTCGCGCCATAGACGGCATCCATGTCCGCTTCATGGTCATCCGTGGACATGCCCGGGATGCCCGCAGTGGCTGCGCATGCGCCGATGGTGATGACCGCCTTCGCCCCATCCCGCAGCCTCTGCACAGCCGCGCGCGCCTCCTCGGTGGTCACCGCCCCTTCGATCACCGCCACGTCGAATGCCTCGGGCATGGGGTCGGATGAGGTCAGCTGCCAATACCGAAGGTCGACCTGACCGAGGACGTCCATGAGATGCTTCTCTATGTTCGTGATGTTGATCTGACAGCCGAAGCAGCTGGCGAATCCCGCGAATACCACCCGCGGCATCTCCTCAGTCACGCCTATCACCGTCCTTCTCCGAAAGGCTCCAAGACCTGCAAAGAAGAGCTCTCACCGTATGCACGCTTGGCGTCATAGCGCTCCCGAGCAACCTTCGCGCTGTGAGGAAGGAGCGCTCGGAACGGCAGGTGCGCGTGCTGTGAGAGCTCCCTCGCATCACATGGAGCCCTGGATATTCTTGGCTTCCCAGTAGTTGAACACCGGCCCATCGATGCAGCAATACTGATGGCCGATCTGGCAATGGCCGCATTTGCCCATGCCACACTTCATATGACGCTCGAAACTCATGTAGATGTGATCGTAGCTGATGCCCTTCTTGCGCATCTCCTCAACGACGAAGCGGTACATCACCGGAGGGCCGCATACCGCGCCGAAGGTGTTGTCAGCATCGACCTCGAGCTCAGCGAAGGGAGCAGTGACCAGGCCCACTTCCCCATCCCACGTGTCATCAGGCACATCCACGGTGAGGATGAGGTCGAAGTCCTTGCGATGGCGCCACATCTCGAACTGGTCCCGGAACATCACCTCAGAGGGATTCCTCGAACCATAGATGATGGTGACCTTGCCGAATTCGCTGCGCTCATCATGGATGTTGTTGATCAGCGACCGGAGAGGGGCGATCCCCAAGCCTCCCGCCACCAAGAGGATGTCATGGCCCTTCATGTCCTCATAGGGGAACGGGCGCCCATATGGCCCGCGGATGCCCACGATGTCGCCGCACTGCATCTCATGGAGACGCTGGGTGAACTCTCCCGCGCGGCGGACGCACAGCTCGATGAAGCCACCCTTGGAAGGCGAGCTCGAGATGGAGATGGGAGCCTCGCCCACACCGAAGATGGAGACCTCCACGAATTGCCCCGGCTCATGGTGGAAGGCGCTGCGTATGCGCTCATCCACGAGCCTGAACTCGAAGAGCTTCTCGGTCTCGGTCAGCGTGGTGATGGAGGTGATGCGCGCAGGCCAGGGACGATAGGGGTTAGCCATCATGATGGCATTGCCTGCCATGGCGGATGCATCATCAGCCAGCGCAGCCACTCTCACCGACTGCACATCAGGCATCCTCTGCCCCCTTCCTCTCGAAGAAGCGGAGCACCTCGATGGGCGAGATATCCGCCTTGCATGCGCGGACGCATCGACCGCAACCAACGCAGAGATATCGGCCATGCTTGGAATTGAAGCCATTGAGCTTGTGGTACATGCGATGCCGCACGCGATCGCGCCCCGTCTCGCGGAAGTTGTGGCCACCTGCCACCAAGGCGAACTGCGGCGAGGTGCATGCATCCAAGATGCGCTCGCGCCGCCCCGTCTTGCCATCCGCATCGAGCGTGTCGGCTATATCGAAGCAGTAGCACGTGGGGCAGACCGCAGAGCATGCAGTGCATGAGAGGCACCGACCACCCAGCTCTGCCCAGAAGTCATCCTTATGGAAGGCATCCATGAGCATGGGGATCTCCTGGATATCCGGGATGTCAGCCGAGAATGCCTCCTGCCGCTCGCGCGTGAGCCGCCTGAACTCGCGACGGTCCTCGTCGGTCGCCTCGCGCAGCTCGCATGCGCTCTCGAGGATGTTGGCCGCTTCCACGCTCGCGATGGAGATGAGATAGCGCCCCCCTAGGTCCTGCAAGAACAGGTCGTAGCCGCTGCGAACCTCATCGGCGTCCAGCAGATGGCAGAAGCAGCTCTCGGACGGGCTGCAGTTCACGCCCACGACCATGGTAGCCGCCCGGTGCGCCTCGAAATAGGGATCGGGATAGCGCGCATCCTTGAACACCAGGTCGAGGTTGTTCAGCGCATTGATGTCACACGCATGCGCACCGAAGAGCACGCGTGGGCGGATATCAAGGGAATAGTCGGTGACATCCGCATCCTCCACGCTGAACTCGAAGAGGGTCTCGCGCGGAGGCAGGATGTACTTCTTGAGGGAGGTGAGCGTCGTAGGGTAGTCGAGCACGATCTCATCGAAGGAGGAGATGGGCTCGAATGCGATGCTGCGCCCGCTCTGCACGGGCGCGATGACCTCGAATCTCTCCATGAACGCATCGATGAGCTTCGGCAGCTCCGATGCATCCATCACGCGATACAGCATGCGACCTCCTCTGAGCGGAATGCCGGGATGCCGAGCTCCTAGCCGAAGAAGATGGCTATCTCGCGCTCAGCGGATTCCGGAGAGTCGGACCCATGGATGACGTTCTCGTCCATGATGAGCCCGAAATCGCCGCGGATGGTCCCCGGAGCGGCCTCTGCCGGATTGGTAGCACCCATGAGGGAGCGGCACTTCGCCACGGCGCCATCGCCAGAGATGACCATCTTGACCACCGGGCCGGAGGTGATGTAGGAGATCAGCCCATCGTAGAACGGCTTGCCCTCATGCTCCTTGTAGTTCTCGCGCGCCTGCTCAGCGGTGACCTCGCCCAACTCCATGCGCTCCACCGTGAGGCCAGCGCGCTCGAAGCGATTCACGATCTCACCGATGTGGCCGTTGCGCACGCCGTCGGGCTTGATCATGGTGTAGGTCTTCTGGATCGTCATCTGCTCTGCTCCTTATGACTTGGGTACGGTATGGTCTGTGGTCTAGGACTGGCTTGGGAAATAGAGCTCTATGGAAGAGACCTTCCATCCGACCAGATCCCTGACCATGTTGATTCTATACGTGACATCGCCGCCCTCCGCCGTCTTGGCGGTGGCGTACACGACCGAATCGGTCATCGACTTGTTGACGCCATCTATGGCAACATCGGAGTCGGTCACCACAGGGGCGCACATGGACTTGATGCTCTCCTCGGACAAGGTGTCGATGAACACGGATCCACCTGCGCCCTCCGGATCCTGGAAGAGCTGCTTTGCCACAGCCTCCTGCGTGGGCCAACCGTATCCCTGCGTGTAGCCGAAGATGGCCGCACCCAAGGCGATGACCACGAGCACGATGAGCACCACCAAGACCTTGAGCCCGATGTTGCGGCGCTTGCGATCCTTCTTCGCCAGATTCTTGGAGAGCGCTTCCAGCTCAGCATCCGTGGTCTCGAAGAAGCGATCATCGTTGCCGGCATACGCACCGACGAAGCCGGGATACTGCGAGGGATCCTGCTCCTCATAGCCCTCGTCATAGAAGAACGGGTCATCGGAGTCACCGTAGTAGTCGCCCTCAGCGGTCACGTCGAATCCCGACATATCCGCATCAGCGGCTGGGCTCATATGCGCGACAGCGCTCAGAGCACGCTGATAGTCCACGCTCGCTGAATCGGACAAGAGGTACGTGCCGTCCGAGATGGCAGCCTCGAACGCCTTGACCGCCTCTTCCATCTGCCCGTCAGCCGCATACGCCTGCCCCATGGATGCATGCAGCCTGTTCGACGTGTCAGGAGCCATGTCGAACTCCTGAGCGCTCTGGTAGCTTGCGATGGCATCCTGCGGACGATCGAGCGCCATGAAGCAGATGCCCAGGTTGAGCAGCGCCTTGGCGGGATCGGGATTGCCCTCATCCAGCGCCGCCTCCCGGAAGGCCACGCCCGCCTCTGCGCTGTTGCCGAGCTTGAGCTCTGCATTGCCCAGGCCCATGTACGCCTTGTAGGGCGTGTCATAGGTGGGATCCTCTACCGCCTGCTGGAAATGCAGCTTCGCGTTGTTGTAGTCGCGAAGGGAAGCATAGGCCATGCCGATGTTGTTCTGCAGGGCGCCCTTCACGCTATACGCCGCATCAGAGGCAGCCTGCGCGTACGCCTGGATGGCCTCTTGCGGGTTCTTCAGCTTCACAAGGCAATTGCCGATGCGGTGATATATCAGGCCCACCTCGCCAAGCGAGAACGGCACCGATGTATCCTGCAAGCAAGCCGTGTAGCCCCGCAGAGCACCACGGTAGTCCTTGTTGTCGTATCGGATCGTTGCTTGTTCGAAGAGGCTGGTATTCACTGTTCGCGACTCCGTATCGGACAAGGAGGGAGCTAGGCCCGATGCCTAGTTCTCGTTCTCGATCGTGATGGATTCGATGACGTCTCCCGCACGCAGGGAGTTGATCACGTCCTTGCCCTCGATGGTCTGGCCGAACACCGTGTACCCATCATCCAGGAAGGGCTGGTCTCCCAGGCAGAAGTAGAACTGGCTGCCCGCAGAGTTCGGGTTCTGGCTGCGCGCCATGGCGAGCGTGCCATCCAGGTGCTTGTTGTTCGGGTTGGTGGTGTACTCCTCGTGGATCGAGTAGCCGGGATTGCCCGTGCCGAAGCGCCCGCGCCCTGCTGCCACATCCGCCGGGGAGGCATCGCGCGTGTTCGGGCATCCGCCCTGGATGACGAAGCCGGGGACGTAGCGGTGGAACTTGAGGCCGTCATAGAAGCCCTTGTCTGCCAGCTCCACGAAGTTGCCGACATGGATGGGTGCATCAGCGCCTGCGAGCTGCACGCGGATGGTGCCCTTGGAGGTCTTGATCTCAGCTATCTCATTGCCATTGGGCTTGTATTCCGGAGTGTACTCAGCCATCTGGGCTATCCTTTCGTCAAAGTATCAGTGCGTGCGCACACGCACCGCAGGATTCTAGCAGATATCGGCTGCATCACCGCATATGCGCACCGCATCCACACGCCAAGGGCGCCTACGTCCCGCCATCAGCGCGCGAAGAGGCTCACGGTCTCCACATGATAGGTCTGCGGGAAGAGGTCCACCGGGCACGTGCGATGGAGCTGATACCCCTTGGCTGCGAAGCGCGCCGCATCGCGTGCGAGCGTCTGGGGGTCACAGCTCACATAGACCACGCGCTCAGGTGCGGCAACGCAGATGCCCTCCAAGATGCGCTTCTCAAGACCGGCGCGCGGCGGATCGACGAGCACGACCTGCGCACCTTCCAGCTGATCCAAGGCGCGCACGGCATCGTCGCAGATCGCATCCACGTACAGCCCGTTCGCATCCGCATTGCGCCTGAGGTCGCGCACAGCGCTGCCCGAGAGCTCGATGGCGACCACATCCGCACCCGCATCAGCCAACGCGAGGGAGAAGAGCCCGACGCCCGCGAACACATCAGCGACCAGCATGCCCTCCTCGACGGCCGCCATCTCGCATGCGATCCGCACGAGCACCTCAGCCTGTGCGGTGTTCACCTGGAAGAAGGACGGCGCTGAGACCGCGAAGGTGAGCCCGCACGCCTCTTCGAGCCAGAACCCCTTGCCCGCAAGCGCCTCTACGCGCTTGACCTGCCGCTCGCTCCCTGGATCGGCCACGACCCGCACGACGGATGTGGCGCCGATGGCATCCTCCAGCATCCGCGCGGCGAAGCTCCGGGGGAAGGCGCTCGGGGGCGTCCAGAGCGCCACCTCCAGGCTCTTCGTGCGCAAGCTCCCTCGCACGCCCACGCGATAGATGCCAAGGTCCTCCGCTCCCGACATGTAGCGGATCGCACCAGAGAGAGCCTTGGGAGCGCGCTCGATGGTGCGCACGCCCAGCGCGCAGCGCTTCGCGCTCACGCATCGACCCGACCCCTGCTCCCGAAAGCCCAGCTGGAACCTGCCGCCCTCATCGCTGAATGCTGCCATCTCGAGCTTGTTGCGATAGCCGTATTCGCGCTTCGAGGGTCGGATGTCCTCCACGATGCGCTCTGCCTCCGCCCGGGGGATGCCCCCATTGCGAACGAGCGCCTCGATGACGTTGGCGCGCTTTGCGGCCAGCTGCGCGGGATAGCGCATGATCGCCCACGGCTCCACGCTTCCCACGAGCTCCAGATCATGTGGCTCCGCACGGTCGCTCGACGCTTCGAGCACCTCCACCACCTGCGCATTGGCGAAGCTCTTATGCTCTGAGGTGATCTGCGCGGAGACGACATCCCCCGGCACCGCACCCTGCACGAACACGGTACGACCCGACTCCTCGTGCGCGATGGCACAGGGTCCGTAGCTCATCTTCTCTATCGTCAGCGTCTCAGTCATGTGCGCCTTCTGTGGTCTCATCGCCCTCATGGGCGATCGTTGGCGTATAATCTCGCTTCGTGCATGATAGCGCGACGTGCCCTCGTAGCTCAGTGGATAGAGCACTTGCCTCCGGAGCAAGGTGTCGCAGGTTCGACTCCTGTCGAGGGCACCATCTTGATCTCCACCACCCAACGCATATCGCAGATGCAAGGTGCCCGTAGGGGTGCAGACAAGCCTGCGCCCGTTGCCGCTGCGCAGGGTACGTCACAGGTGCTGACATGCCGTCCCACATCCGGATTGCACCCCAACGCACGAGTCCATGAACGAGAAAGGGCCGCAACCTCAGTTGCAGCCCATATACCAAAAAAGCCCCCTTGCGGGGGCTTTTGCTCTTACTGGCCAGGAGCTTTCGGAGCGGCCGGAGCGCCAGGAGCCGCCGGGGCACCGGGAGCGCCAGGGGCAGCCGGAGCACCAGGAGCAGCTGCAACGGCAGCCTCGTTGATGGAGCCATCAGCATTCATGTACTTGCTGAAGTCTGCCTTGCAGAAGGGGCAGCTCTTCATCTGGATGCCACCCATCATCTGGATGGTCTTGCCGCACTCGGGGCACTTGGTTCCGCCGCTATCGGCGCCTGCTGGTCTGAAGCACATATCGCACTCTCCAATCCTCAATCAGCTTATGCACAGCGAACATAAGATAGCGCATAATGCAAGCCATGCAAGCTGATTTCGGTGAAAGAACGTGGAACAGCACTATTTCACTTCTGCACTATTGTCATATGAAATGACCTCTGCCCAGCATCGCCCTCACTTGACGCGCGTCGTGAGCTCCGGATGCAAGGACATGGACTGGAAGCGCTGCTCCATGTACCCATTGTCGAAATGCTCGGCGAAGAACGCCTGGAAGGCGGTCTGGTCCGTAGGGTTCCCATCCAAGCGCATGTACCAGCAATCCAGCGCTATCAAGGTGAGCGCTCCATCCAAGATCAGGAAGGCGGCGCATACGGTCGTGATGGTATAGCGCCACTGCCACGGGATCTTGTTCACCACGCCGATCAGCCACGGCAGGATGAGCTTGACCCACACCACGCCCAGCACGCCCCACATGCACATGAACATGAAGTCGGTCCGCCCTCCGATGTTCAGGAAGCGCCCCGTATAGTCCCACGCCACCGCCCCGAAGGCGAATTCCAGGAACCAGCTCACGAAGTACTCGAACGCGCCACCCACCACCGCGCTCACCAAGAACACCAGAATAGCGGGAGAGTGGTAGAACCTATTGAGGATCAACGACAAGATCACAGCTCCGAAGCCGTAGATAGGCGAGAACGGACCCCAGAACAGACCCGCGCGCACCTGGAATTCCCCAGGCACTTCGATCATGTAGTGGTAGATGGTCTCCACCGCATCCCCGAACACCGCGCCGATGGCGAATATCCAGAACAGGTTGAAGAAGTTGACCGCCATGTAGCCGCGCCCGCTCGCATCCAGTCCCAGCGTGCCCTCTTCCGCCTCCTCGCGCACCTCCATGTCGCGCAGCGTCCGCTGGAGCTTGCGCTCCTGCGCAAGGGAAGGGTCCGCATACGTGAACACCGCCATCAAGAGCAGCGCTGATGCTGCGATCACCCAGAAGATCGTCGTGACCCCTTCGAGCATGAGCTCGCACAGAGCGCACACCGCGAGCGCCATGCTGATGGCCTCTGCCGCAAGATGCGCGCCCCGTATCTTGCGGTTGACGAGGCGCAGCCCCAAGATGCACGTGCCGACGCCCACCACGCCGATCCCGCCGACCAAGCAGACGAACAAGACGATAGAGGCAGCCGGCTGACCGTCGATGGCACCCTCGTAGAACGCCTTGCCCGTGAAGAACAGCAGGAACGCCACCAAGGCCAGCAGCACGACCCCGACGCCCAGGCTCACGATGCCGAATGTGCAGGCCATGATCCGATGCCGGCGCGCAGAGCGCGCATCTGGCGATGCTACGCCGCCTGAAGGAGCGCACGCGCTCGCCTCCGAGGCCGCTTCGCCCACACCAGCGGGCGTCATGCTCAACGCTTCCCTCCCCGGCCCGTTCGCCGCCTCATGACCTCTTCGCGGTGCTCGCGGATGGCGCGCTTCTCGCTCGGGCGCAACGGGCGAGGCTCCTCGACCTCTTCCACGCCCTCGGCACCCTCCGCCTCCGATATCTCAGGATCGGCCGGGTCTATCAGCGGGACGAACGTGGTCCTCGGATGCTCGACCGCATCCGCGCCCCCGTCCGAGACGCGATCCGATGATGTTCCCGGCGCGCGCTTGGAGCGCGAGAGGTCCCTGCGGATGCGGAAGTACTCCCACACTAGGAGGACGCACAGGATGGATTCGATGATGAGATAGCTCAAGATCGCACCCTCGAGCCCGGTATAGCCGATGAGCAGAAGGGGTATGAACAGGGAGAAGAAGAACGACACGCAATACAGCACGGTCACGTCCTTCTGGCGGCGCATGATGGTGATGACCTGATACAAGAAGTCGATGAGAGCCGTGATGCCACCAGTGACGAGCATCAGATACAGGAGGCTGCGATACTCCTCGAAGTCGATGCCATAGAGGAAGCTCATGGCCGGAACGCCGACCGATGCCATGACCGCCCAGAGCCCTGCGGTGATGACGATGATGACGCCCACGATCCCGTATAGGATCAAGTCGAACTTCAAGCGCTTGCTGGCATCCTGCCACACGCCCGCCATGCGCAGCAGCAAGGGCTTGTACACGAGCTGCGCCACGATGAGGATCATCTGAGCGGGGAAGTACAGTGCGTTGTAGTACAGCTGGTTATCGTAGGGGAGCAGGCCCTCCATCACCAGCTTCGGCATGTTCTCTATCACGTTGAACAAGAAGATCGCCACGAACAGCGGAGCGCACATCTTGAACAGCCCCATGAGCGACTTCATGCTGAACCCGCGCGACTTCGGCGTCTCCAAGAGCGTGAGCGGCCAGGTGATGACCACGAAGGTGGCGAGCGCCGTGATGAACATGGCGGTGCAAGCGGCAACGGAATTGCGCGTGATGGCGAGGATGGCGCAGAACACGATCAGCGCCGCCAGAGAGCGGAACGTCTGGGAGATGCCCGCAAGATAGAGCTTGTCCATCTGCTGCAGGCGCCCCTCATACACATCAGCCAGCGCATCCACGCAGCGATACGCCACCACCGCCATGGATATCTGGAACATGTCATCGGCGTATCCGCGGATGGAGCAGTACAGCCATCCCACGACCACCATGAGCAGACACGTGATCCAGCGATTCACCTGGTAATCCGTGAAGGAGTGCTGCTCGTCTGTGTCAGAGACCTGATAGGTGCGCACGCCGAAGTTGCCCAAGAACATGAGGAGCAGCGCCACGACGAACGCCATGGAGATCATGCCCGCCTGCTCCACGCCCACCAGCTGCGTGGAGACCATGGTCACCACGGGGAACACGAGCGCCCATGAAGCGGCCCCAGCCGTGTTGAAGATGAAATCTCGCGTGGTGCGATGGGGTGCATAGGCGGCCTCCGCCGCCGACAGGCCATCCCCCTTCATAGCGCCCACCACCCGGTCGAACCAGTGATTGGCCGCGCGTGCGATGGGATTCTGCTTGTGCTCGCGAGGCTCCGCACCCCCGCCGAGCCGACCCGTTATCCCCGTCCCCTCTTCACGGGCTTGGCGAAGCCGATCAATCGGAGAGCGCGTGCGGCCCTGCGCACGGCCCTCTCGAGCGTGGCTGCGGGCAGACCGAGAGCGTTCGCGTCCCGGTGTCAAGCGCTTGGACGAATGAGGCTCAGGCGCCTCGGATGCCGTACGCCGCCTTCGTTTCGGCCGTTCGCCGGAATGTGCCCCGTATGCAGGCGTTGAAGGGCTTCCCCCTCTGTCTACGCGATCATCGTTCATAGGTTCGATATCAGCCTCGATCAGTGAATTCCATTGGTGTCATTTCCGTCCATTTATAGTATAGTTTTTCAAGCGTTGAACACCGCGCGATCGTGCATGGTTACCAACCCAAGAACTGCGCGGTGGAAAGGAAGAATCTGAAGTGATCGAGAGCCGGTCGGTCCCAGGGAATGCATTCGCCTCCCCCTCTCCGACAGCCAACATAAGCACCGGAGAGGTGCCAGGACGCCGTGCTCAGACGGATGCTATGCAGATGCCCATCGTGGCAGCACCGCCCATCATGGCAGCGAATCGCTACCCCAACGGCCCGCAAGGGAAGAAGCCCGGCTCGAAGCTCCTGGTCATCGGCATCATCCTCTGCGTGATCGCGCTCCTCGCGCTCGCGGCGATCCTCTTCGTCGTGTTCGCAAAGCCCTTCTCCTCCGTGGATGCACCTGAGCCCCCCAAGGTCTCGGATGTGGAGACGGTGTTCAAGGATTCCAAGATAGAGCCGCCCGACCTCAACGGGTACATGTACATCAAGACAGACGGTCTCTCCAATCCCGAGCTCTCCGACTTCAAGACGGGCAATGTCACCGAAGATGCCGCAGCCAAGGGAACCTTCAATTGCAATGGCGAAGCGAAGGCGGCCTTCCAGAATGATTTCGTGAACGCCATCGTCCCCCTCACGGTGAAGATGACGCACGCATCAGAATCCACCTCATGGGTGCCCGGCGGGATAGATGAGGGCGCGCCTGATGTGAGCCCCACCGGCCCCGCAGATGTCGAAGCCATGCAGGGCAACATCCAGAACATCCTGAAGGGCTACGACCAAGAGATCGCCAACCAGTTCGTGAACTGTGAGGTCAAGCCCGAGGCAAGCCTGAACACCCAAGGCGGCACGGTGGTGTTCAACCTGTCGAAGGCCAACGGGGATGAGGTCAAGACCTGCGCCGTCAATGCCGATGTGACATGGGGAGATAATGGGTGGAACGTCAAGGTGACCGGCGTCACCGGGCTTGAGCCTCCCGCTGAGGAAGCTCCTGCGGAACCGGCCCCCGAAGAGACGCAGGAGCCCGCCCCGCCCGCAGACACATCCAACAACGATCAGGTCTCTTCCAACAACAGCGGCTCCACCGAACTGCGTCCCACCATGCTGCTCGAATGCTGGACCGGTGACCTGGTGCGCGTCCCCGGCACCATCCAGGTGCAGCCGAACGGTTCCGTCCTCCTGCGCACAGATGATGTCATCCGCGTCGTGTTCAACAACATGACCTACATCACCACCTACTTCGAGATCATGGGGTCGGGCTCATTCGTCAATGGGCAGCACGTCATCGTGGATGGCGCCATCTCAGCCACCGGTTCGAATCCCATCGCTCCTCTGGTCATCAACCTCAACTACGCATAGGCAGGGTACGACCCCCCCCCTTTTTTTCACGGCTTTCACAGTCTGATCCCGCATCCGCACGGTCTGCGGTCGCTTCAAGTCCGTGACGTCACCGCGCAACGCGAACGCGAACATGTCCCCAAGGTTACGTCTAGCCTAAGGTTCACGCGCGCAACTTGCCCTCGCGCGCTCTTTACGGAAGAATCTCGAAGCAAAGGACGGAACATCCATGAGATCAGAAAGCAGGTGACGGGAGATGTCTGCACATACCTCGCACGGAACCATGAAGGAGCGCTCCTCAGTGGATTGGGGTGCGATCATCATCGGGATACTAGTGGCTCTCGCAGGTGCGATCGTGCTCCTCTGGCCCGGGCTCTCGCTGGTGATGCTGGCCCAGATCGCAGGCGTGGGGCTCCTGGTGGCTGCCGTGTTCAACGTCGTGGCCTGGTGGCGCATGCGCAAGACGGTCAGCGGTGCCGGATGGACCCTGGTCAATGGCATCTGCGACCTCATCCTGGGCATCATGTTCTTGGTGCACCCTGTCGTGGCTGCGGGCGTCATCACCATCATGGTGGGCTGCTTCGTCATCGTCTATGGCGGCTTCGCCATCGCTGCTGGATTCGGGATGCGCTCTCTGGTCGGCAGCGGATGGGGCTGGATGGTGGCCAACGGCATCGTCTCCATCATCTGCGGCATCTTCTTCCTGCTGAACCCTGCCTTCTTCGCCATCTATTTGGGCGTCTTCCTGATGATGAGGGGTGTTACCATGTCTGTGCTCGGCGTGACCGCGCCGAACCAGATCAACTACCTGTGATGTACGGAAGGCGCTATGTACGACGGAGATATCGAATTGGGCCGCAATGACGAATGTTGGTGCGGTAGCGGGAAGAAGTACAAGAAATGCCATCTGGAGTTCGATGAGAGGCTCCAGAAGCTAGCCGAGGCGGGCGAGAGCGTCCCGCCTCGCGCGCTGCTCAAGACCCCTTCTGAGATCGAGGCCATCAAGAGGAGCGCGCAGGTGAACGTGGGCGTCCTGGACCTCGTGGCCGAGCGCATCGGAGTGGGCACCACCACCGCTGAGATCGACGCGTGGGTCCACGACTACACCGTGGGGCATGGGGCCATCCCCGCGCCCCTTGATTACGAGGGCTTCCCGAAGAGCGTATGCACCTCCGTGAACGACGTGGTCTGCCATGGCATCCCCGATCCACACGAGACGCTCAAGAGCGGGGACATCGTGAATGTGGACTGCTCCACAATCCTGGACGGCTACTACTCTGATTCGTCGCGCATGTTCTGCATCGGAGACGTCGCAGATGATGTGCGTCGCCTCGTGGATGCCACGAAGGAGGCTGTCCAGCTCGGCCTTGAGCAGGTGAAGCCGTGGGGGCACCTGGGCGATGTAGGTGCCGTCATCAATGACTACGCGAGGCAGCACGGATATTCCGTCGTGCGCGAATTCGGCGGGCATGGGATCGGGCTGGACTTCCATGAGGAGCCTTTCGTCAGCTTCGTCACGCGCCCAGGAACAGGCTGGGTGCTCGTGCCCGGATTGATGTTCACCATCGAGCCCATGATCAACATGGGCAAGCACAAGATCGACATGTCCGACCCGAACGGCTGGACCGTGCGCACCAAAGACGGTCTCCCCACCGCACAGTGGGAAGTGCAGGTGGTGGTGACCGAGGACGGCTACGAGCTCATCAGCTGGTAGCTGCTCACACCCTTGGCTCTCGCTTGCATGAGCAGCCGAAGCTTCGCACTGACCATATCCAAGAGAGCCCCCAAGGATCCTTGGGGGCTCTCTCACGCTTCATGCATCGGAGATGCTCTTCGCTCTGAGACCTGAGCCTCAATCCTTCTCGTTGGGGCTGCGAACCGATATCTCCTGCTCCTTCACGGCCACGCGCGAATGCGGCGGCACGCTGAACGTAACGAAGGTGGAGCCTGCGATGACCGAGCCCTCTCCGATCACCGTCTCGCCACCCAGCACGGACGCATTCGAGTAGATGGTCACGTTGTCCTCGATGGTGGGATGGCGCTTGACGCCCGAGAGCCGCTGGCCCCCACGCGTGGAGAGCGCCCCTAAGGTCACGCCCTGATACACCTTCACATGATCGCCGATGACCGTGGTCTCGCCGATGACCACGCCCGTGCCGTGATCGATGCAGAAGTACTCCCCGATCTCGGCCCCCGCTCCGATGTCGATGCCCGTGCCCGAATGCGCGAGCTCGGTCATGATGCGCGGGATGATGGGCACGTCCAGCTTATAGAGCACGTTCGCCAGGCGATGGACGTAGATGGCGTAGAGCCCCGGATAGGAGAAGATCACATCCTCCTTGGACTGCGCCGCGGGGTCCCCGTCGAAGATGGCCTGCACGTCGGTCAAGAGCTTGCGCTGCACGACGGGCAGCTCATCGAAGAACGCCGTGCATATCTCTGCCGCGCGCTGCGTGATGCGGTCGGGCGCGCATTCGACGCATTGACCGGTGGTGTGCCTATCCTCGCCGCTCTTGTCCGTATAGGTGAGCGCCACCACGATCTGCTCGCGCAGGCTGCGCTCTATCTGGATGAGCAGCTCCCCGATGAAGTACTCCGGGCTGGTCTTGGGGGAGAGCATCTCCGCGCCGAAGTACCCCGGGAAGATCACGCGGCGCAGCTTCTTCAGCATGTCCTTGATGGCCGTGCGCGATGGGAAGCGCAGGCCCGGCTTGGTGAAGAAGATCTCATCTGCCTCGTAGTTCTTCTCTATGGCTTTGACGATGCGCTCCAGGTTGTCACCGAACATCTTGATCCTTCCCCTCTTCCAGTTCCTTGAACTTCTCTCGCATGGTCGGGTTCTTGTAGGTGAGCTTCTTCACAGTGAGCCCTTCGGCCTTCTTGTTGGCGAGCTCCAAGTTGCGCTCGCTGCCAAGGAGCTGTTCCTTCACCTTCGTCAGATGCTCGATGGTCTTGTCTATCTCCGAGATGGCCTTCGCGAACTTCTCAGACGCCAGTCGATAGTTGCGCCCGAACTTGTCCTTGAAGTCCATGAGCTGCGCTTCGAAGTTGGAGACGTCGATGTCCTGCTGGCGCTGGAGCTCGAGCTCGTCCTTGTACTGCGCAGAATCGAGCGCCGCGTTGCGCAGAAGCGATATGAGCGGGATGAAGAACTGCGGCCGGATCACGAACATCTTGGGATAGAGGTGCGACACATCCACGATCCCCTGGTTGTAGAGCTCGCTGTCGGATTCCAGCGTGGACACGAGCACGGCGTATTCGCATCCCTTCTTGCGCCTATCCTCATCGAGCTTCCGCAAATGGCTCTCGTTCGTCCGCTTGCTCGTGGACTTGGACAGCTCGGATTCCGTCTTCATCTCGAACATGATGGAGATGAGCTCTGCCCCATGCTCGGTCCGCTCACGGAAGATGTAGTCGCCCTTCGTGCCATCGACGGCCTCGTTGTCCTTGCCGAACTCCGAGGTGCGGAACGCCGTCGCGCGAAGCTGGTTGAATGCGATCTCGCAGTGCTGCTCAAGGCTCTCGCCCAGAAGCTTCACCGAGAGGCGATTGCGCATGTCATGCATGTCCTGTATCTCGCGCTCGCGCAGGGCGATCATCTCATCCTTGCCCCGCAACTCCGCCTCGCGCTGTGCGATGATGTCGTCCTTGCTCCGAAGCGCGCGGTCAGCATCCTCCTTCATAGCCAGGCGCGCACGCTCAGCCTCAGCCGCCTGCTTCGCGGCCTGCGCCTCGAACTCCAAGCGCACTTGATCCGCCTTCGCCGCGAGCTTGCTCGCATCCGCCTCATGCTCAAGGCGCAGCTTCTCCAGCTGAGCCTCATGCTTGCTGGCATCCGCTTCGAACGCGCTCTTCACGCGAGCGAGCTCCGCCTCATGCCGAGCCGCCTCCGCAGCCGCTTGAGCCTCATGGGCATCGTTCACGGACTTGAGACGCTCTGAGAGCTTGGCGACCTCCTGGTCCTTCTCCGCAAGGGCGAGCTCCATCTTCGCACGGAGCGCATCCTCTCGGTTGGACACGGCCTCAGCGACCGATTCGTTGAACTCCGCATCCCTCACCTGGCGAGCGATATCCGCGTAATCCGTCTCATCCACCGTGAAGGCGGTCCCGCACTTCGGGCACGTTATCTGATTCATGCGCCCAACCACCCAAGGAGGCCCACGCATCCGTCATGGATGTCATCGAAGGTGGCCTCGAAGTCACCTGTGTACCATGGATCGGCTACATCTCGGTCCATGCCAGCGAATTCCATCATCTTGTGCACCTTGCCCTCTGGGTCGTGCGCCCAGGCGCGCATCATGTCGCGCATGTTCTCCTCATCCATGCCGATGATGACATCGAATACGCCATAGTCCGCGCGCGTGATGCGACGCGCATGCTTCCCGTCACAGCTGATGCCCTCGCGAGCGAGGCGTCGGACCGTCCCATGATGCACGGGATTCCCCACTTCCTCATCGGTGGTCGCAGCCGATTCGATATGGAAGCCATCCTCCGACCCGCGCTTGCGCACCATGTCGCGCAGCACGAATTCAGCCATGGGAGAGCGGCAGATGTTGCCGTGGCAGACGAATAGGATGCGGACCTTCTTGCCGTCGTGCGATGTCATATCAGAGCATGCCCTCCCTTGCCGCCTTGATGGCCAAGATCTCCTCGCCGTATTCCGCGATATCCTCATGCGGCGTCTCCAAGAAGAAGGGAAGGTCTCGCAAAGCCGGATGCGCGGTCACCGCTGCGATGCCCTGAAGGCCGATGTGGCCGCCACCGATGACCTCATGGCGATCCTTGTGCGCCCCCATGGGGTTCTTGGAATCATTGATGTGGATGGCCCGCAAGCGCCCGAGCCCGATCGTCTGGTCGAAGCGCTCGAGCACGCCATCCAGGTCCCCCACGATGTCATAGCCGCCATCCCAAACATGGCATGTGTCCAAGCAGATGCCCACCTTGTCCGAGAGCTCTATGCGCGAGATGATCTGCGCCAGCTCCTCGAAGGTGCCTCCGATCTCAGTGCCCTTGCCCGCCATGGTCTCCAACAGGAGCGTGGTGGTGTGCTCGGGCTTGAGGACCTGGTTGATGGCATCTGAGATCTTCTGGATGCCCACATCCGCACCCTGCTTCACATGAGCGCCCGGATGCATGTTATAGAGCTGATGCGGAGTGGCCTCCATGCGGTCCAGATCATCCGCGAGCGTCATGAGTGCGAAGTCGCGCGTCTCGGGCTTTGCTGCCGCAGGATTGAGCGTGTAGGGCGCGTGAGCCAAGATGGTCGAGATGCCAGCAGCGTCGGCCTTCGATGCGAACGCCGCCGCATCTGCCGGATCGATGTCCTTCGCCCGACCTCCGCGCGGGTTGCGCGTGAAGAACTGGAAGGTGTTCGCGCCGATGGAAGCAGCCGCATCGGCCATGTGCGCATAGCCTTTCGAGGAGGACAGATGGCAACCGATCGTGAACAAGGATGACCTGCTTTCGCCTTGGCTTGCAATCCGCTCATGGTATCAGGTTTCAGGATGCCGCTTCCAAGAACATGGCATCTGACTTGGCATGGCGAACCTGCGGCCCCGCTGCCTCCTCCTACTTCCTTCCCTCTTTCAGGAAGTGGCGCGTGCGGAAGGTCTGCACGATCACGTACACGCCCAGCACGAATGCGCCGATGTAGCCCAGGACCCCGAGCACGGGCACCTCCAGCAGGCGCGGCTCCATGTTCGTGGTGCAGAGGATGGAGGAGCCCAAGAACAGCCCCATGGAGATGAGCGCCAACGAGAGGCGCCCCACCGACGCATGCACGGTAGCCAGCACATCGGTGGACGCATCTATGCTCCCCTTGAGCGCTATCTCGCCCCGATCGAGCATGTCCAAGGTATTCGACATCTGACGAGGGAGCTTCACGAGCGCCTCTGCGGACTCCGCTGTGGACGTGAGCATCTCAAGGGCGCGCATCTCAAGGTGCTCAGGGCTCAGCGACTGGACGATCACATGCTCCGAGACGATCTGCAGCACATTGAGCGACGGGGCCAAGTGCTCCATCACGCCCTCGAGCGTGACCACGCCACGCACGAGCATGGTGACCGCCGGCGCCATGATGAGGTTCTGCCCTCGGATCACCTCCACCATCTCACCCATGGCGTCCCCGATGTTGATGTCGGAGAGGTTGGATGAGCCGTACTTATCCAACAGCACCGATAGCTCCTCAAGGAGCGCACCGTGGTCCACAGGCCCGTTCTTCTTCGATATCCCCAGCACCGACTGCATGAGCAGATACGGGTCATTCGAGGTGATGGAGCGGAACATCTGCCCGACGAGCTGGCGTTGGCTGGGACTGAGCTCGCCGGTCATCCCCAGGTCGATCCAGATGATCCCCTTGCCCTTGATGATGATGTTGCCCGGATGCGGATCGGCATGGAAGAATCCGTCGTCCAGCACTTGGGAGATATAGCTTTGCATGATGCGATAGGCAAGCCTATCCAGGTCATCGCCCTCAGCCTTGAGCGTCGCGATGTCATCCACCTGCACGCCCTGCACATACTGCATGACCAGCACCGACTCATTCGATGCCTGTGGATACGGGATGGGAGATGACACGCCCTCCTGCCCCATGATCTGCGCATGGAAGCGGATGAGATTGTCCAGCTCCACGCGGAAGTCGAGCTCTTCCTTGGTCGTGCGCTCAAGCTCGTCCAAGAGATTGTCGAAGTTCAGGAGCAGCGTCTCATGCCTGCTGTCCACGAACTCAGCCGTTGCCAGCACGCGTCGCATGAGCGCGATGTCCTCGGACATCTCCTCCACGATCCCCGGTCGGCGCACCTTCACGGCCACGACCGACCCATCCAGCAGGACGGCTCGATGCACCTGCGCGATGGAGGCAGAGCCCAAGGGCTTGGGATCTATGGAGAGGAACGTCTCCTCCCAGCTATGTCCATACGAGCGATCGATGCAGCTGAGCACCTGGAAGAACGGCATGGGAGATACATCCGCGTGCAGCTTCTCGAACTCCTCGCAATACGCCTTCGGCAGGATATCCGAGCGCGTGGAGGCCATCTGCCCGATCTTCACATACGTGGGGCCGAGCGCTTCCAGCACGGCGACGGCCTTCTGCGGCGTCAGGTCATGCAACACGTCATAGCGCCTGAGCACCGAGATGATCTGGCGCACCCGGCGCCCAGAGGTCTTGTCGCCCCAGGACAGCCGTGCCACCTTGTAGAACTCCTGCCATGTGGCCATGCCGGCCCTCCCCTCTTCGCTGCCATGCGCTCAACGCTCGCTTCTGCGCCTACCCCATGCACCCACATTGCCCTCGATTCTACCCAAGCGATCCCCTCACGCGCTCTGCACCTGGCTGCTGTAACGCGGCCGTATGAGATAGAATCGCGACAGCTGACGAAAGGGAGACCATGCCGGATATCACCCAACCTGCCCCACACCCTGCATTCGACGCATTCGCCGCCACCATAGCCGCTCTGCGCGCACCGGGCGGGTGCCCCTGGGACCGCGAGCAGACGCACGCGTCCATCGCACCCAACATGATCGAAGAGGCCTATGAGGCGGTCGATGCCATCGAATCCGACGACATAGCCCATCTAAGGGAAGAGCTGGGAGATGTGCTCTTGCAGGTGGTGCTGCAAAGCCAGATCGCCGCCGATGCGGGCGAGTTCACCATCGATGATGTATGCGAGGACATCAACGCCAAGATGATCCGCAGGCACCCCCACGTGTTCGGTGACGCTGCGGCCGGGAGCGCGAACGAGGTGATAACGCTCTGGGACAAGATCAAGCTCTCAGAGAAGGAGGCCACAGGAGAGGGTGAGCCCAGCATGCCCGCGAGCATGCTGGATGGGGTGCCCACGGGGCTCCCCGCGCTCACCCAAGCGCAGAAGATATCCCGCAAGGCAGCCGCTGTCGGATTCGAGTGGGAGACCGTGGCGGATGTATGGGAGAAGGTCCGCGAGGAGATGGGTGAGCTGCACGAAGCATACGAGAGCGCACCCAAGGACGATGAGGGCCGCATCCTCCACGATGCTCCGCAGGCAGCGTGCGTAGAGGAGGAGATGGGAGATGTGCTCTTCAGCCTCGTGAACGTAGCGCGCAAGATGGGCATCAGCTCAGAGAATGCGCTGCGCGCCACCTGCCGCAAGTTCCGCACGCGGTGGGCTTCCATGGAGGCAGCAGCCAGGGACGCGGACACCGAACTCGCCGACATGGATATGAAGGCGCTGGAAGGGCTCTGGCAAGCGGCGAAGTGACGCAGCTGCGCGCTCCGGAGGGATCGAGCACACGCATCCGACGAAACGCGCAGCTAAGCAACGCAACGCCAACCCGCGCTAGCTGCGCTCCTTGCCCTGCTCCTCCATCGCATCCACGATCTCTGCCAAGCTGCGCATGATATCCCGGCGCGAGAGCGTGCCCACCAAGCGACCTTCGCTCACAACAGGGACCTTCTTGATGCGGCGCTCCGCCAGAACGCGGCAGGCATCGTCGATGGCCAGGTCCGCATCCACGGAGATGACCTTCTTGGTGGCGATGCCCATGACGTTCAGATCGAGCAAGCCGAGCAACCGTCCCTTGAGGGGCGAGTCATCCACGAACCGATACAGGTTGAGCGTCGTATCGATCACCGATATGTCATGGCGACCCAGGTAATTCGCCACATCCCCATCGGAGATGAACCCGACCAAGCTCCCCTCACCGTCCACGATGGGCAGCCCGCTCGAATCCGTGCACGACATCAGGCGGATGACCTCGCGCATGGGCATGGTGGAGGACGCGCAGACCGGGCTCGCATTCATGGCATCCCGCACCTTCGTGCCGATAGTGCCTCCCAGAAGCTCGATCTTCGGCTCATCTGCGCGGGCATCCACGGTCACGCCATCAAGGCCAGCCGCATAATCGGGCAGCGCATCTGACGCCTCCTGTGCTGTGGCCGCACCCTTCGCGCGCTTCTCCTTGTCGCTCACGAACAGCACGATGATCAGCACCGCGACCGCCATGAGGATGGCCGTTGCCGTATACGCCATGTGGTATCCCGTGAATGCTTGCTCAACGGGTGGCGCATCGGGCACCAGCAAGGGCGAGAGCGCCGATATGGAGACGAGCAGCGCCGTGCCAACACTGGCGGCAACCTGGTTGAGGGTGTTCGAGAGCCCTTGGGCATGCTGCAAGACGGAGTTGTCCAAGGAGTTGACGCCCCAGGTGTTGAGCGGCGTCATGGTGAACTGGAGGCCCACCATGAGCACCGTGTAGGACAGCATGATGAACACGAAGCCGGAATCCATCCCCAAGGCCACCAGGCACCCCGCACCCGCCAGCGCGACGAGCGCTCCCGGCACCACGATGCGCTTGGCACCGAAGCGGTCGAACAGGCGCCCGCTCACCAGGCCCAT
Source organism: uncultured Eggerthellaceae bacterium (assembly GCA_910589125.1). GTDB lineage: Bacteria > Actinomycetota > Coriobacteriia > Coriobacteriales > Eggerthellaceae > MGBC163016. Next base: position 1,167 of record CAJURX010000013.1, on the reverse strand, counting down.
GAACGCGCCGATGACCGCACCTGGGAGCATGGCAACGCCGGACATGGTGGCGGAGTACCCGCGCACGCCTTGGATGTAGAGCGGCGTGATGACACCGGTGCCCATGAGAGCCGCCTGCACCGTGACGATGATGATGACCGAGATGGCGTACTTGCGCGTGCTGAGGATGCCCACCTTGAGCATGGGCTCGGGCATCGTGAGCTGACGGCGCACATATATCCCCATGAGGATGAGGCCCGCTACGATCAAGCCTACCGTGAGGACCATGTTCGACGTGGATGCGAAGGTAGACAGCCCATAGAGCAGGCAGACCAGACCACACGTGGAGAGCACCACCGACGGCACATCGAAGCGGCTGCGCTTGAAGTCACCGTAGTTCTTGAGCGTGAACACCGCGAGCACGATGACCACGACAGACAGGGCGAACACGATGCCGAACAGCCACCGCCAGCCGACCGAATCCACGAGCAGGCCCGCAAGCGAAGGGCCGACTGCCGGCGCGAAGCCGATGATGAGGCCGATGACGCCCATGGCAGTGCCGCGCATCTCGCGCGGGAACACGAGCAGGATGACCGTGAACACCATGGGCATGATGGCGCCCGTGCAGACCGCCTGGAGGATGCGCCCGAGCAAGAGCACGGGGAACACCGGTGCCAGTGCGGCCGCCAGAGAGCCCACCATGAACACGCACAGGAAGCTGATGAAGAGCTGTCGCGTGGTGAAGCGCCCGATCAGGTATGCGGAGAGCGGGATGACGACCGCCTCCACCAGCGAATAGCCGCTCGTGAGCCACTGCACCGTCGTGGCATCCACATCCAGCGAGCCCATGATCGCCGGCAGCGCCGGAGAGAGCAGCGTCAGATTGAGCACCGCCAGAAGCGTGCCAGAGAGCAGCACGCCGACCATGACAAGGTCTTTCCTGTCTACACCTAAAGCCATATTCAGTTCGCCCCTCTTTTGCTTTTCTGAGATCGAATACGCTCTATGTCCTTTTAGAACAGGCGATTGTAGCGCATATCGACGCATTCGCAAGAGGGCGGGCGAAGATATCTGCCCAAAGAAGGGGAACCGCTGTCGCAGCGGCTACTTGAACCTGCAGAGCGCAACGCATGCCGTGCCGAGAAGCGCAGCACCTGCGGCGACCGAGCCGCAGAGCATCCACTGATC
>CAJURX010000012.1 GCA_910589125.1 uncultured Eggerthellaceae bacterium | reverse complement strand
CTACATGGTCTGCGATGACGTGACGGCTGTCGACTGCCCGAACTGCGGTGCACCGCTTGACACCCCGGATGCCGCTGGAGCTGATGCACCAGCAAGTCCAACCTCGCCAGCGGCACCGAGCGCACCCGATGCACCGCAGGCGCCCACCGCACCAGGAGCATGAGGCTCGCGCACGATCGCACGCACAGCTCCGACGATCGGTGAAGTTCCACGTGGAACACCGCATCCGATCGCAACAGAGACCGCACCTTCGGGTGCGGTCTCTTCCTTCTTGCCTGCTTGCCTACCCCTCTTCGCGCATGCGCCTCTGCAAGAGGACGTTCGTAGAGAGCAGGGTGTGGCATTGGGGACAGCTGATGTCATCCTGGGAGACAGCGCACCCGCACTCCGGGCACGAGGTCTCGTACTGCAAGTCAGCCGCAAGCTCGCTGGAGTCCATGCAAGCACCGCACATGACGCAGGGAATGCACATGGGAAGCCGCCTTTCCCGTGGGTTTTGACGTAACGCTATTGTAGTAGGTGGCTTCGCATATGCCCAGTGCAGCGCGAACCATGTATCATCATCCGCATGCGTCACGACCATCCAATGCGCATCGAAAGGGGACTCCCCATGCTCGATCACTTCTGCAAGAAGCCGCTCTGGGAATGCACGAGGACGCTCGCTGCGGTGGCACAAGGCCATCAGAGCGCGGACGTCGTCATCAAGGGCGCGCACCTGGTGAACGTATGCACCGCTGAGATTCAGGAGGATGTGGACGTTGCCATATCAGAGGGACGCGTCGCCTACATCGGGCAGGCCGACCACTGCGTAGGGCCGGACACGGAGGTGATCGATGCGGCTGGCAGCTACATCGCGCCAGGCTTCCTGGACGGCCACATCCACGTGGAGTCATCCATGATGGGAGCGGGCGAATACGCTCGAGCGGTCATCCCTCACGGCACGGCTGGCATCTACTGGGACCCGCACGAGATCTGCAACGTGCTCGGGCTGGAGGGCGTGCAGGTCATGATGGAGGACGCTGCACGCACCCCGCTCAAAGCCATAGTGACAACACCTTCGTGCGTGCCGGCTGTACCTGGATTCGAGGACACTGGCTCCTTCGTGGGACCCGAGGAGATCGCCGAGAGCATGACCTGGGACGGCGTGGTGGGCCTGGGTGAGATGATGAACTTCCCCGGCGTGCTGGCAGGTACCGACCACGCTCATGGCGAGCTGGCAGAAACGCTCAAAGCGAACAAGGTCATCACTGGCCACTACTCCATCCCTGAGACGGATCGTGGCCTTAACGCTTACATCGCCTCGGGCGTGCGCTGCTGCCATGAATCCACCCGCGCTGAGGATGCGCTTGCGAAGATGCGGCTGGGACAGTATGCCCAGCTGCGCTACGGATCGGCATGGCACGACCTTCCTGAGCTTGCCCACGCCATCACCGACCACGACATAGATACGCGCTTCGCCAATCTCATCTCCGATGACACGCATCCCCACACGCTCGTAGAGGACGGTCACTTGGACCACGTCCTGCGCGTGGCCGTGCAATGCGGCATCCCTGTCATCCAAGCCATCCAGATGATGACCATCAACGTGGCCACCTGCTTCCACATGGACGATGACCTGGGTTCGATCACGCCAGGCAAATGCGCGGACATCGTATTCCTCGACGGCCTGGACACGTTGAACGTCACGCGCATGATGATCGACGGCACCGTGGTCGCGGAGGGTGGCAAGCCGCTCTTCGACTACGAGTGCTTCGCGTTCCCCGACTGGGTCACGCACTCCATGCACGTAGGACAGCCCATCACGCCAGCATCGTTCGTCGTCAAGGCACCCGAGGGCACGACGGATGGCACCGTTGATGTGCGCACCATCCAGATCATCCCCGGCAAGGTGGGCACGTTCGAGGGTCACGCCACGCTACCCGTCAGGAACGGCGAAGTCCTGGGCGATCCCTCGCAGGATATCCTCAAGACATTCGTGTTCGAGCGCCATCATGAGACGGGCACGTTCGGCGTTGGCTTCACCCAAGGATTCGGCATCAAGCGCGGTGCCATGGCATCCACGGTAGCCCATGATGCTCATAATCTGCTCGTCGTGGGAACGAATGACGAGGACATGGCGCTGGCCGCGAACACGCTGATCGAATGCGGAGGCGGCATGGTGGTCGTAGCCGACGGCAAGGTCCTGGGACTCGTAGAGTTGCCCATCGCTGGGCTCATGGACGACCTGGGCGCTGAGGAGATGAGCGAGAAGGTCCATGCTCTTGAGCGCACCTGGGCGGATATCGGATGCACGATGCCTTCCCCGTTCATGACCATGGCGCTCATCCCGCTCGCCTGCCTGCCCGAGCTGCGGCTGACCAACCGTGGGCTCGTTGACTGCACCACCTTCGAATTCGTGAGCCTCTTCGTCTGAGGGCCCAAGAGAAGCTAGGGGGAGCGCACACCGATGACATCGCAAGAACGGGTCCGACCCATGGGGAAGCGCCTGCTGTTCATCGCACTGACGATCGCCTTCGGCGCATTCGCCGGTGCATTCGCATGGGCGTTCTTCTTCCTGATGAACCAAGGCATCCATCTGTTGTGGGACGTAGTGCCTTCCTGGCTTGCCCAGGCAGGGCTGCCCGCCCTCTTCTACCCCATCGCATTCTGCACTGCAGGTGGCCTGGTCATCGGGCTGTTCGCCAAGCGCTTCGGCCCCTATCCCGATGACATGAACACCGTGATGGCGAAGGTGAAGGCCACGGGCCGCTACGACTACGACACGCTCGGTCCCTCGTTCTTCGGTGCGCTCCTGCCGCTGCTCTTCGGCGGCTCCATCGGCCCCGAGGCAGGGCTCACCGGTGTGATAGCGGGGCTCTGCACGTGGGTCGGAGATCGACTGCGCTTCGTCGGCTCAGAGATGCGCGAGCTCGCAGAGGCCGGCACCGCTGCCGTGATCTCTGCCATCTTCGCCACGCCCCTGTTCGGCCTTGCGGTGCCCATCGTGGGAGCTGCAGACGAGTCTGGCGGCACGCGCTCGATACGCGAAGTGCGCTTGGGCGTCGGCAAGCCCCTGAAGGTGGCGATCTATGTGCTCGCTGTGGCAGGTGCACTCGGCATGATGGGGCTGCTGGGAAGCCTCTTCGGCGCAAGCGGCGGCCTCCCGCGCTTCACGCAGATCGCCTGCGGGCTACCCGAACTGCTCTGGGCGCTCCCGCTCATCGCCGTGGGGACGCTGGCCGGATGGCTCTTCTTCCCCTTCGGCATGCTTGCCAAGAAGGTGGCGGAAGCGCTCGGGAAGCACATCATCGTGAAGCCCATCATCGCGGGAGCATTGTTGGGCGTCTCGGGCGTGCTGCTGCCCTACACGATGTTCGCGGGCGAAGCGCAGACCGAACAGCTCGCCGAGAGCTGGATGGGGATCAGCGCCACCATCCTCATCCTGACGGGCTTCTGCAAGGTGCTCACCACGCAAGTCTGCCTCAACCTGGGCTGGCGCGGTGGCCACTTCTTCCCCATCATCTTCGCGGGCATCTCCATCGGATACGGGATGGCAACCCTCACCGGCATCGACCCGACCTTCGCGCTCTGCGCTGTGACCGCTTCTCTCGTGGGAACCGTCATGCGCCAACCCGTGATGACCATGGTGCTGCTATTCCTCGTATTCCCCTTGGCGGGAGCGCCGGTGCTGCTCATAGCGGCATCCATCGGATCGGTCATCCCCGTTCCGGGTCGATCCGCGCACACAGAGCAAACGGCCCCCACCCCTGAGGACCCCACCCCCGAGACAGATGAGGCATAGCGTGACCAGCAAGCGAGTGAACAAGACCAATAGGGCATCAGCGCGGCTATCGAAGCGCGTCCGCATCCTGAAGAGCCCGGAGTTCAAGCGACAGACATTCTATGCGCTGGAGAACATCAAGCGTGGGAACGTGCTGGCGAAGATAGCAGGCGTGCTCCTGTTCTTCTTGATCGTGGCGAATGCAGTGCTCGTGTTCTTCTCCGCGCAGCCGGGACTGGATCCTGTGGCAGCCAACCTGCTGAGCGCCTTCTTCGTGTTCTCTACCGTCTGCTTCTTCATCGAGTACCTTGCGCGCATCTGGATCGCTGACCTTGCCTTCGGGAACTGCACGCCAGCGCGAGCACGATGGAAGTACATCGCATCCCCCATGGGGATCATCGACCTCCTGTCATTCGCGCCCAGCATGATCTCCTGGTTCTTGCCGGTCACCGCTGCCGTGACGCACACGGTAGGCGTGCTCCGGCTCATCCGCCTCATCAAGGTGACGCGCTACATGCGGGGATTCCGCACGATCGGACGCGTGTTCAAGAAGCGATACCAGGAGATCATCGCATCATTCCTGGTCATCTGCCTGCTCATCATCGTGGCCAGCGTTATCATGTACGAAGTGGAGCACCCGGCTCAACCGGACGCATTCACCAACCTGTTCGAGGGCATCTGGTTCGTCATGGAGACCGTGACCTCTGTCGGTTATGGGGATATCGTCCCCGTGACCATGGCGGGCAAGCTCTGCGGGATGGCCATCATGCTGCTCTCGCTCGGATTGGTAGCCATCCCCGGCGGCATCTTCTCAGCAGGGTTCGTCTCAGAGTTCCAGAATGCCAACCTGCGGAAGATCGAGCGCGACGTTGCGCGAACGACGCACCATCCCGACGCCTCCGATCCAGCGCCAGAAGAGGAGCATGAGGGAGCAAGCGAGCGGGACAGGGGCAGCGCGGACCACGCGTCCTCAGACCACACCACACCTAGAGCGTGAGCGACTGGGCTAGCGCAGAGGCAGCGCGATCACTCGTGCGAGAACCCCTTCATCAGTAGGCTCACCAGTCCGCAGAGAAGACCCCCGATGGGCCACGCCAACCAGAAGAGGTCGTTCTGGTAGTGCGGAACGAAGAGCATCACCAGCCCCACGATGGAGGCAACGATCATGATGGAACCGCAGAGCGCCCCGATGCGCTTCTCTTGGACGCTCTTCTGCAGGAGCTCCTGCTTCTGCGGAGCCGGGATGTCCATGTGCTTGATCTCGTGCGCCTCCAGCACCTCAGCCGCTGCCTCGTTGTAGTCTGCGATGTTCGTCATCCCCAACACCATGGACCCATGGATGATCGGCTTCACCCCGAACGCCACGAATGCCAACATGAGCGGCGTGCCGACCATCGCCTCCAGTGGAGTCTCGGAGAAGAGGATGATCAGGGTGATGCCGATGAATATCAGCACGATGCCGCCGATCAGCTCATAGGCGAATGACCTGCGCGCGCGTGCTCTGTCCTCCTCGGTGTAGAAATCGCGCAGGTGCGGATGCTGCCTGACGAAGCTGGCATGGTCGAGCGATGCAGGAACGATGAGCGCCACGCCTGTGACCGCACCTGCCAACACGATGAGCGTACCCAGCGCCGCAGCGATGTTCTCAGGGAGCAGGGCGAACCCGGACTGCGGATCACCAAGTGCGTAGAGGACGATGGAGAAGGCCGTTCCCAGCATGACAGCCATCACACCAGTGGAGATGCGCTCGGCAAAGCGGCGCATGTGCTCGTCGTAGCCGAATACGTCCTCGGCTGGAACATCTTCATGCGCAGGGGGCTCCTCGCATGTGGCGCTCACCTGGCCCGCTCCTCCAGAGTGCTCTGCCGAGGCTGCATGCGGATCGCCCCCTTCTTCGGCGACCTGAGAGGGCTGATCGGACACCCCTTGCGTAGGCTCTTCTTGCGCTGCCGCTGACACGTGCATCTCTTGTCCCGCCGCAAGCACCGCCGCGTTCCGTAGAGGCTCTTCTTGCATCGATCCCTCAAAGGAGCTTTCGACCACCGCTTCCGTGACCACGCGATCGGTCATATCCCCTTGGACCATCTCGTCCAAGGTGCAGTCGAATATCTGGCAGAGCTTTATCAGCTTGTCCATCTCAGGGTAGCTCTTGTCCGACTCCCATTTCGTCACGGACTGACGGCTCACGCCCAATTGCTCAGCAAGCTGCTCCTGGGTCATGCCGTGCGCTGCTCGCAGATATAGGAGGTTCTCTCTGAAGCTCATCTATCGATCGCCTTTCATCGCTTCGTTCGTCATTCGGCGTGCTGACATTATGCAAAAAGACGAGTGCGCGCTACCAACTTTCGGGAGCATTCTTCCGGTCGTAACGGCAACCTATGGTTGCTTTGTCCCGTTCAGAGGCGCATTCGCAGACAGACTGTCATCCCTTTGTTGTCAGAAAGCACACCGCCCCCTCCCCACGATGACGCCCTCATATAATCGGCGTCATCGAACCTCCATTCGCTTCGGAAGGCATGGCATCATGGACCGCGACCACGAGATAGTGAAGGCCAGCGTCATCGGCATCGCAGGCAACATGCTGCTCGTAGCCTTCAAGCTCATCATCGGATTCGCCTCCCATTCCATCGCCATCATCCTTGACGGAGTGAACAACGCAACGGATGCCATCTCGTCCGTCGTCACCATCATCGGCACCAAGCTCTCCCAGCGCAACCCAGACAAAGCGCACCCCTTCGGCTACGGCCGCATCGAATACCTGACATCGGTGGTGATCGCCTTCATCATCCTGGCAGCGGGGCTCGTGTCCCTGCGTGAATCCGTGGTGAAGATCATCCATCCAGGCATGCCCAGCTACTCTACCGTGACCATCATCGTCATCATCGTGGCCATCATGGCGAAGGTCGCACTGGGCTTCGTGTTCAAGCACTATGGGGACAAGACGCATTCCGAATCGCTGATCGCCTCGGGAATCGACTCGAACTATGATGCCGTGCTCTCAGCAGGGACGCTCGTCGTCGCCTTCGCGCAGAACCTTTGGAGCGTGAACATAGACGGCGTGGTGGGGGTCATCATCTCGCTCGTGGTCTGCAAGGCCGGCATCGACGTGCTGCGCGATTCCCTTGCTCCCATCATCGGTACCCCTGAGGACAAGCACCTCGTGAGCAAGATAGAGGATGAGGTGCAGAAATTCCCTGACGTGCACGGCGTGAACGATGTGGTGCTGGACAACTTCGGACCGAACAAGGTCATCGGATCGCTGTGCGTCAAGGTGCCTGACGATCTGACCGCCAAGCAGATAGGTGAGCTCACGCGGAACATCGCGAAGGGCGTGGAGAAGGAGTGCAACGTCTCTTTGACCGTGGGCATCTGCACGGACAACACCACGCCCACTTTCGAGCCCATGAAGGATGCGCTGGATGGGATCATCAAGAAGGAGCCGAAGATCTTGGGCATGCACGCGTTCTACGTGGATGAGGAGACGAAGACCTGTTATTTCGACCTAGTGATAGAGCTGGGAGCAGATGCGGACGCCATCGCGAAGAGCGTCGTATCCCAGATGACCGCCGCCTACCCTGGCTTCGCCTTCGACATCCGAACCGACACCGACTACGCCGAATGAACGAGAACCCCCTCTCGCAGCTGCCGCATCCGCGAAGCGCCCTCGTTCACCCTGCACCATGAAGAAGGGCGCACATGGAGTGCGCCCCAGCTTTCACATATGCAAAGGTGACATCTGGGCCGTCCCCTGACACTGCCGACACGCTAAGGTGACATCTGGGCCGTCCCCTGGCACGAACAGGAGCGCTACTTCCTCTTCTCAGCTTCGATCCTCTTCGCCCGCTCTTCGTCTTCCAGCTTCTCCTCATGCACATCCGTTGCCAGCTTGTCGTGCTTCGCATTCGCGATGGCAAGGATGGGCGCCGTCAGTGCGAAGAGCGCGATCGCGTTCGGCAGCACCATGAGCTGATTGAACATGTCGGCCATCTCCCAGACCAGGTCGTTCGACAGCAGCGAACCCAGGAAGATGAACACGAGCGCAAGGATCGTGAACGGCATGACGGCCTTCTTCCCGAACAGCCATTCGACATTGAGCTTGGCGAACAGGTTCCAAGACAGGATGGTCGAGAACGCGAAGAACAGCAAGCAGATGGCAACGAACCAAGCGCCGATGTTCGCACCGAAGAATTCGCCGAACGCCAGCTGTGCGATGTTCGTCTTGGTCACGGTGTCAGCCGTCAGCGCAGCATAGTCACCCGTTGCGAGCGTGCCGTCACCAACATACATGGTAGACAGGACCACGAGCGCCGTCATGGTGACCACCACGATCGTGTCCACGAACACGCCGATCATGGCCACGGTGCCCTGCTCGTGCGGATTGCGCACCTCAGCCAGCGCATGAGCGTGCGGCGTGGAGCCCATGCCTGCCTCGTTCGAGAACAGGCCGCGCTTGGCACCCTGGGTGATGGCCGCGATGATGCCGAATGTCGCACCGCCAACAGATGCCTGTGGGTCGAATGCGCACTGGAAGATCAGCGCGAACGTCGCCGGCAGAGCAGGCGCATTCATGATGAGCAGCACGAGCGATCCGATGATGTACAGGACCGCCATCACCGGCACGATCTTCTCCGTGACCGCCGCCAGGCGGGACACGCCACCGACGAACACGAATCCAGCCAGGATCACCACGAGGATGCCGATGGCCCACGTGGGAACGCCGAAGGCATTGTTCATGGTCTCAGCGATGGAGTTCGACTGCACCATGCAGCCCATGAAGCCGAGCGCCAGGATGATGGCAACAGCGAAGAAGCCAGCCAAGAACTTGCCGCCCTTGCCCTTGAACGCTGTGGTGATGTAGTAGACCGGGCCGCCATGCACCGTGCCGTCCGGATCGGTCACGCGCGTCTTCTGCGCCATGACCGCCTCAGCGTAGTTGGTGGCCATGCCCAGCAGCGCGATGATCCACATCCAGAAGATGGCACCCGGACCACCGATGATGATGGCACCGCAGGCACCCACGATGTTGCCCGTGCCCACCTGCGCGGCCACAGCCGTGGACAGCGCCTGGAACGACGTCATGGCACCACCCTGGTCTCCACCGCGCAGCGAGAAGTCACCGAAGAGCCGGCGCCAACCCTCACCGAAGCAGCGGAATTGGATGAACTTCGTGCGGATCGTGAACCAGATGCCCATGCCCAGGAGCAGGATGATCAATACATAGTTCGACAGATAGTTGTTGATGGTCGTGACGACCGTAAGAAGCGCTTCCTCCACGCGTCCCCTCCTCTTCTCGTTGCAGAAAACTCGGGAGCGCCCCTGATGGGAGGCAGCTTGGCTCTGTCCGTTTGCCTGAGAGATTCAGCGCCTGGCAGCACGCCAGGGCCTTGCACCTTCGGCACTCATCTAAGAGTTCTCCAGAGTTTTCTCAGCTTCCGGTCTCCTGAGCGACACGCGCACATGGATTCCGAAAGCGTCATCGAAACAGTTGCGGATGCGATTATGAGCATTGCCCCTGTGAAGGGCAAGCCCCTTTCACCCGAACGGCACGCTGAGCAAGCCCGCGCCCTCAACCTGCACTCCATGCCGCTATAATGCGTACATGGGTTCGCATTTTCGCTACATAGCCATCGATCTCAAATCGTTCTACGCCTCCGTGGAGTGCCGAGAGCGCGGCCTCGACCCGCTCACCACGAATCTGGTGGTCGCTGACATCTCGCGCACGACGAAGACCATCTGCTTGGCAGTGTCACCATCGCTCAAAGCCCATGGGATCAGCGGACGAGCGCGTCTCTTCGAGGTGGTGCAGCGCGTGCGCGAGGTGAATGCCGAGCGAGCATGCGCTTTGCGAAAGGTAGCGGGTGGACGCAGCGTGCCGTTCCGCACCACATCGTTCAACGATGCCGTGCTGCGGTCGGACCCCTATGCAGAGCTGGGATACCTGACCGCGAAGCCGCGCATGGCGCTCTACCTTGAGTATTCCACGCTCATCTACAACATCTACCTGCGATTCTTCGCACCGGAGGACATCCACGTCTACTCCATCGACGAGGTGCTGATCGATGCGGGCAGCTACCTCCGAACCTATGGGATGGATGCGCGCGAGCTGGCGTCACAGGTGGTGAGCACCATCTTCGAGGAGACGAGCATCACTGCCACAGCGGGCATCGGCACCAACCTCTATCTGGCGAAGGTGGCCATGGACATGCTGGCGAAGCATGAGGAGCCTGACGCCAACGGCGTGAGGATAGCCCAACTGGATGAGGAGTCATACAAGCGCCGCCTGTGGGCCCATGAGCCCATAACCGATTTCTGGCGCGTGGGTGCGGGAATAGCGCGTCGCTTGGCTACGCGTGGGATCCGCACGATGGGAGACCTCGCTCGAGCGTCGCTCGGCAGCCCGGATAGCGCCCTGAACGAGAGCACGCTGTATGCGATGTTCGGGAAGAATGCCGAGCTGCTGATCGATCACGCTTGGGGCGTGGAACCCGTGGGCATGTCCGATATCAAGTCGTACCAACCGCACGTGCGCTGCATCGTGTCAGGGCAGGTCCTCCACAACCCCTATTCAGCAGCCGACGCGCGACTAGTCGCATGGGAGATGGCCGATCAGCTCGCGCTCGACCTCACGGCGAAGCAGCAAGCAACGGACACTCTGGTCCTGACGGTAGGATATGACCAGGAGAGCCTTGCGCAGGAGCACCTGCCCGAAGAGCTGCTGGATATCGAAGTGACGGAGGACCGATACGGCAGGCGCATCCCGAAGCACGCCCACGGAACGAAGCGGCTCACCCGACCCACCGCCTCATCCCATCAGATAGCAGGCGCGGTGTTGGAGCTCTACGACGAACTGGTCGACGAGCGCCTTCTCGTGCGTCGCGTATCCATCTCAGCCGAGCGCGTCGTGACCGAACAAGAGATGGCGAAGGAGCAAGCGCATGCGCAGCTGTCCCTCTTCGCTGAGGAGGAGGCGGAAGCCACTGCGGGGCTCGCGCGCGAGCGCAAGGTGCAAGAGGCCATGATCGGCATCCGAGAGAAGTTCGGCAAGAATGCCGTATTGAAAGCGGCAAGCCTGCAGGAAGGCGCCACAGCCCAACAGCGAAATCAGCAGATCGGCGGCCATTCCGCATAGGGCCTGCCTGAAGGATGGAGGAGCAACGCATGCACGATGTACCGAAGAGCGAGGCGCAGGTCAGGTATGGGGACATCATCGATCTCTCGCGCCCACGCTCTGCTCGTGCGTCCATGCCCATCGCTGACCGCGCTGCGCAGTTCTCCCCGTTCGCTGCATTGACAGGGCACGAGGATGCCGTGCAAGAAGCAGGACGCTATGTAGAGGAGCGCATCGCATTAGGAGAAGCCGAACGTGAAGAGCTCGACCGACAGCTTGCGGAGATCCGCAGGATATTGCCCCAGAAGCCGCATGTGGTCGTGACGCGCTTCGTCGAAGATGCCTTGAAGGATGGCGGCACGTGCGCCACGCACGAGGGACGCGTCAGGGCATTCGATGACGTGAGCCGCGCGCTCATCTTCGAGGGCGGTGCACAGGTGCCCCTGAGCGACATCCTCTCATTGACGCGCCTGCCAACACCGTAACCCCATCCTCATCGGCTCATCCGACACGGATTCGCTCTGCCGCCTTCACCACATGCTTGGCGAGGATGGCAGTGGTCACGCTCCCCACACCACCCGGTACGGGCGTGATAGCGCCTACCACCGGCTCGACATCGGCAAAGGCAACATCGCCCACGAGCTTGCCCGCCGCCGCATCCCAATTGATGCCCACATCCACGATCACCTGACCTGGACGGACGGCATCCTCCCCGATCGTGCCGGGTCGCCCAGCGGCCACCACCACGATATCCGCCCCCTTCGCAACGGCAGGAACATCGCGCGTGTGCGTATGGCACATGGTCACGGTGGCATTCGCTGCCTGCAGCATGGCAGAGACCGGCTTCCCGATCACCAAGCTGCGCCCGATCACCGCCACGTCCGCGCCATCCAGCTCGTATCCGTAGGCGCGCAGCATCTCGATGCATGCGTCAGCAGTGCAGGGCGGGAATCCGATGGGGCGATTCGCGAACACGCCGAAGAGCGACCCTTGGGTCACTCCATCCATATCCTTGTCCGGCAGGATGGCATCGCATGCCGCTTCCTCATCAAGATGGTCGGAGAGAGGACGGAACATCAGGATGCCATGGATGGACGCATCCGCATTCGCAGCGTCGATAGTGGATACCAGCTGCTCCTGCGAGCAGTCATCTGGAAGCTCGAAGAGACGAACGTCTATGCCCAAAAGGTCGAAGCGCTTCAAGATGCTCCGCTCATATGAGAGGTCATCCTCGCGAGACCCCACGCGGATCACTGCGAGCGTCGGAGCGATGCCGCCCTCCTGCAGCGCCTCGATCCGAGGGATGAGGCTCTCGCCGAGCGCATCTGCAACAGGTTTCCCACGCAAGAGCTCAGCCATGCATGCTCCTCACGAACGAACGGCAAGAAGGCCTCGTCATGATGACGCTCCCCTCTCTCTTTCCATGACGGTCACGTAGACCGCATCCGCGCGGCCCACGTGCGCCAGCAGCGTCTCGGCTTCGGCATCGACCGCATCGGCGAAGCTGCGATCGGCGAGCGCTCTCGTGTTCACGAATACGCTCAACGCAGCCGCGCGCAAGGCCCCCGCCGCAAGCGCTGCGCCACAGCCCACATCCGACATGAGCATGCGCGACCCGCAGGTGAGCAGCTCATCCAGCACGTCGATAGCCTGGGATATCTGCCGCATCATCTCCAGGGGCGCCACGATGGCACCCTTCGTCGCCGCCTCGAGGACATCTGCGCGCGCAGGGTCCTCTTTCGGGATGGCGTAGGCAGCAGCAAGCGGTGCGAAGGCCTGTGCATCCTCATCCACCAGAGCGATCAAGCGCTCGCGGATGCGTCCTGCCTCTGCAAGGATGCGCTGGATGTCGGATTCGTATTCTGCATAGCGCTGTTTGCCCGTCGTGAAGTTGCCGACCATGGACGCCAGCGCAGCAGCCAATGCGCCAACGTAAGCTGCGGCTGCACCACCACCCGGCGTGCTCTGCTTGGAGGCCAACTGCTCGGCGAATCCCACACAGGTCTCATCCACGATCATGGCATCCCTCCACATGAGTTCACGGTTCGGTCATGTTCGACAGAAAGCGCGTCAAGGATACCGCTTTTATGCTTTACTGGCTGCTCAAGTGCAAGGACTGGAATGCAGCCAGCAACGGGGCGTAACGAAGCTGAAAGATGACGCCTCGGGCTCGGTGGAGGGGAGGCGTCATGGTGACGGATGTGAGCATGCTGGAGTTCGGATACCCTTCGTGGGACGGGAAGAGCACGATCCATGCTGTCGTGTGGCAACCGTCCACCACCGACGACGCCAAGCCGCGCGGCATCGTGCAGCTCATCCATGGGATGTCCGAGCATATCGAACGCTACGACGCATTCGCGCGCTTCCTGGCCGCCCAAGGATTCATCGTATGCGGGCACGACCATATCGGCCACGGCCACAGCGTGAGCTCGCGGGACGAGCTCGGGCACATGCCTCCTGAGAACGGCGCAGACGTGCTCGTAGAGGACGTGGATACGTTGCGGTACGTCGTCTCGCATGCGTTCGGACCCGATCTGCCGTACTTCATCTTCGGGCACTCCATGGGCAGCTTCACTCTGCGCGTCTACCTCACAAGGCACGGCGCAGGCCTCGCGGGAGCCATCATCTGCGGAACAGGGCAGAAGCCGCAGATCATCTCGCTTGCGGGGAACGCGCTTGCGAACCTCAGCGCGAAGATACGCGGAAGCCGCGCGAAGAGCGACCTCATCCACAACATGGCAGACGGAGCATTCGCGCATGCCGTCGAAGGTGCGCAGACGGAGTTCGACTGGATATCGGCGGACCGCTCGAACGTGGAAGAGTACATCCGCGATGACCTGAGCGGGTTCCAATTCACGCTCGGTGGCTATGCAGCGCTCACGAAGCTCACGCTCCTAGCTGCGGACTTGGAGCTTGCGAAGAAGATCCCGCATGAGCTGCCCCTCTTGTTCGTCGCTGGCGCGAAGGACCCCGTCGGGGACAGCGGAGAGGGTGTGAAGGCAGCCGCGAAGATGATGGAGAAGGCGGGTGCCCAGGATGTTGAGATCATCCTGTATGACGGCATGCGTCACGAGATACTGAACGAGGCGGATGCTGCTGTCGTATTCGAGGACATCCTGACCTGGATCGAAGCCGTCCTGGAATGATCGTATCCCCTCTGCCACGAGCACAGGGCCAGCCGTAGGGGGGCGCAGCTCGCCTGCACCCCCCTACCCATCTACAAGGTCATCGAGCAGAAGCGTAATCCACGTTCGCCCGCGTATCAGCCCCAGCGCTCTCAAGCTCCCAGAAGCGAGCACCGCGGCCTTCCATCCGTGCCCGCTCTTGCGCGTACGCGGAATCCGCATCAGCATCGCTCCCGAATGCCAGCGCATTCGTCGGACAGCAGTTCGCACAGAAGGGAACCTCGCCCTCAGCGACCCTCGGAGCACAGAACGTGCAGCTGGGAAGGTAGATCGGCTGCCACGTCATCTTGAGCTCGGGATACACGCCGGAGGGACGATCGATGCCCTTGCCCGACCCATGCGTCTCCACCTCGACGCGATACTCATCATCGGCCAGGTGATTGCCCACCTTGCACGCCATGGCACAGGTCCAACATCCGATGCAACGGTCAAGGTCGACCAACATCTTGTAAGCCATCGTCTACGCCTCCCTCTTCTCGTATGCACGGATATCGCACCAAGAATCCCAATAGCAGTCGGTCGAACCGGTGAGCGAGCTCATCGCCTCAACATACGGGTTCGGATGGTGGCCAGCATTCAACCAGTCGGAGAACCACTTGTCCTCAACAGGGCCCTGCGAATCCTGCCCTGCGCACTGATGCGTGATCTCAGCGTACGTGCCCTCCTCGAACTGGCGACGACGCCATCCGAACCAAACGTGCACGGTACCTTGCGGGATGCTCTCATCCAGATCCAACCGCGTGACCACATGCCCACGCTCGTTGAACACCTCGACCTGTTGGTCCTGCGCAAGGCCCAGGCGCTCAGCATCAGCCGGATTGAGCCTGGTGGCCGGCGTGCTGCCTGACAGCTGCACCGTGATCGGGTCGTCCGTGAAGCTGGACTGCATGAAGAAGCGCTGGCGCCCAGTGAACAACTGGAACGGATACTCCGTGGATTTGCCGATCTTGTTCGGCTCCAGCACCTTCGTGACCTCCATGCCAACAGGCACGAGCCCTTCGGCGTAGATGATCTCCATGCGACCCGTCGCATTCGTATACACCTCGGCCGGATTCAGATACGGGTTGTACTTCGGCTCCGGCGGCGCAGCAGCCCGGATCATCTTCTCCTTCTTCAACCGCTCGTACGTCACAGGAGGATCGATCATCTTGATGAGGGGATACTCGGTCTGCAGACGGATATCTATGTACTCAGGACCGGTCATGGTGAAATAGTCGCCCAGCCCCACGCGCTTCGCCAGCTCTGAGAACACCCAGACCGGCTCATGGCAATCACCCTGCGGCTCGATGGCCGGCTCCTGGAGGATCAGGTGGTTGTAGCACGCGCCGGTGATGAGGTCCTCGCGCTCGAACGACATGCAGTCCGGCAGCACGTAATCCGCGATCTCTCCCGTATCGGTGAGCCAGACGTCGTAGTCCACCACCAGCTCCATATCACGGACCACATCCAGCCAACGCTGCCGGTCAGGCTGCTGGTGCACGGGATTGCCGCTGCACACGATCAGCGCCTTGTACGGGCTATCCTCGGCCTCCGCCTTCGCGAACCACTCTGCCATGCGCACGGGAACGGACTTCACGCCCGCAACGCCATCCGGGCAGCTGATGGGCAGGTCGTTGAACACGAGCGGCCAGCTTTGCAGCTGCAGCGCCTCGAACACGCCCGAACCCGGCTTGCCAAGGCGACCAGTGATGCACCCCAGAAGGAGGAATTGCCGGTATGTCTCGTTGGAGTTGCGATAGCGAAGGCCATATCCGGAGAGGATGAACGCATTCTCTGCCTGGACCCAATCCTTCGTCAGACGCTCCACATCCTGGACAGGGATGCCGCACTTCTCGGCAGCAAGCTCGAACGTGTACTCCGCCGAGCGCTCTTTCAGCACTTGGAGCGCCGTGGTCGCAGGCTTGCCATCCACCATGTAGTGACCGAACAGCTGGACATCCGCACCATCCGGGTACGCTCCTGCCGCAGGTGCTACCGGAACGGGAGCTCCCGTCGCCGCATCCCAAACCTTGAAGTTGCCCTCAGCGTCACGGACCAACTGCCCC
This sequence comes from uncultured Eggerthellaceae bacterium, assembly GCA_910589125.1. Taxonomy (GTDB): domain Bacteria; phylum Actinomycetota; class Coriobacteriia; order Coriobacteriales; family Eggerthellaceae; genus MGBC163016. Next base: position 50,700 of record CAJURX010000012.1, on the reverse strand, counting down.
GTCTCATCATCGATCAAATACGCAGCGATGGTGCGCGCCAGCAGATACCCATCTGCCTGCAACCCATTCGCCAACACGTAGTTGATCATGGCCAGGACGAGATAGCCATCGCTCGCAGGCTTCACGCCAACGAACTCATCAGCGAACCCAGCCGTACCGTCGAAGATGAGCCCGATATCCACGATGCGCGCGCCGTTCTCTCGCGCGACCACGAGATTCTTCGCGCAGCGCATCTGATTCTCTATGGGGTTGCAGCCCCACACGTAGATGAGGTCGGTCTCGTCCATGATGCGCGGGTCGATGACCGTATGGGCGAACTCAGCGCCCACATTGTAGAACTCTGCGTAGAACGGCCCATTGTCCAGGCCGATGGACCCCAACGGCACCGTCACGCCAAAGGTGTTCGCGAACCGGAACGGCATCAGATTCTCGAAGCTGTACTGCGCAGGCACCCCCGCACCCAGGTTCCAGAGCACGACGGAGTCTGGTCCATAGGTATCGCGGATATGGCAGAGCTTCTCCCCGATCTCATCCAGCGCCTGGTCCCAGCTGATCTCCTCGAACTGCCCGCTGCCACGCTCGCCCGTGCGCTTGAGCGGCTTGCGCAACCGGTTCGGGTCGTATGGCTGGCGCCCGGCTAGGCATCCCTTCTGGCAGATATGCCCATCGGGTTCCTCCGGGGCAGAGTACACGATCCGCTCCATGCGCTCTATCCGACCATCCTTCACGATGGTCTTCAACGCGCAATAATCGTGGTCCCCCCATCCTGGACATGCAGTGTAGACAAAGGACTCTTCTGACATCTTCCCTCCTCACACGGTTGCGAGCGCGGCGGAGCGCGCGCTCATCAGATGTGGACCGTTATAGCGCGAGGAAGATTCACCGAACAGGTTGCTTCATCAACAAGTATCTGCATGAATCGTAGTGACATTGAACTATATTTGAGCGAATGGCTCTATGAAGGGAGCTCCCATGGGCACCGTCACGGATATGAGACCGGACACGCTCTACCGAAGGCAGACCGTCGAATGCGCAAAGCGCAGCAATGCATTCGTGTTCGACTACATGAGCGACTATCTGACCATGATGGACGTGCTGGCAAGATCCATCACGCACGGCTTGGCTCATGCGTGCAGCATCACACCGCTCCAGTATCGTCTCATGCTGCGGCTTCTGACCGAGGATGCTGCCACTACCCATGACCTTGCCGACCAGCTGGGCGTGCGCATGTCCACCATCTCCGTGGCTGTGTCCAAGCTGGTCGACCGCGATGCCATCGCGCGAAGCGAGGACGGCAGCGACATGCGGACCGTGCACTTGAGCTTGACGGCGAATGGACGCAAGCTGCTGGACTGCGCCGATGAGGTCGCATTCGCAACGATGCAGGATTATTGGGGCTCGCTCACGCGCGAGCAATTCGATGCGGCATCCGAGAGCTCCATCCTCGCAGCTGAACGACACTCGCATCTGCGCTTCGAGAACGGGCTCTTGCGCCTGGACACAGCTTTGGTGGACACGGTGATGATATCGCGTCGGCTCACGGCGCACGCGCTGCAAGCCTACGGGCTCTCCGTGAACGACTTCCGCGTCATGCTGGCACTACGCATCATCGGCAGGAGCAACACCACAGCGAATGTGGCGCATTTCCTCTTCCTCAACTCGAGCGACATCACCTCATGCCTCAAGAACCTGAATGCACGTGGCTGGCTTGAGAGGGAGCGCTCCAAAGAGAATAGGCGCATCCGGTCGCTCGCGCTGACCGAAGCGGGCAATGATGAGCTCATCCGCCTGATGCCCGTCGTGTTCGACGCCCTGCATGAGACCTGCCACAGCGACGACGATCTCATCCGGACGCACATCTCTGCGGCTCGAGACCTGGTCGCCCGACGCCGCCAGCGCAGCGAGTTCTGAGCGGCGCAACGACCCTGGACTCATGACACGCAGGAGCCGTACGGGCGCAGCTCGCCTGCGCCCGTAGCTCTCCGTGACCCCTCGCGCACAAGACCTTATCCGCGGGATGCCTTCTTGAACATCACTTCGATCACGATATCCGCAGCGCCGTTCACGAACAGCACCAACCCGATGACGAACACGAACAGAGCCGTGGTCTCGAAGGGATTGGCGATGATGACGATACCGCCGATGGCAACGACGATGCTGATGACCAGCATGATGATCCAAGCCGGTCCCCGCAGCTCGCGCAGCTCAACAGAGCGGACAGCGCTGACGATGCCTGCCAACGCGAGGACGATGCCCAGCACCACGGACGAGAAGCTTGCGATCACACCGGGGAAGATGAATACGATCAAAGCCAAGACCAGGAAGAATACGGCCGTGGTCAGCACCGCAGGAGAGCGATACCGGTCTCCTGACTGTCGGAAGTACGCCACGAGCGACGATATCCCCGACAACGCGAAGAACGCACCGAGCAGGTAGATCACGGTGATGACGGTCACGCCCGGCCAGAACATCAGGAACAGCCCGAGCAGCACGCAGACGATGCCCTGCGCGAGCATGTTCGATTTGACCATGTTCATGAATGATTCCATGGAGCTCACCCCTCTTGCACGCGCAGATCCACATCTGCTGAGGCAACATCGGCAGCATCAACGTCGGTGCCCTCGGGGGCCACGCGCTTCAAGGTGTCAGCCACGATCGCCCATTCGATATCCGTGGTCAGCGGCTCCAACGCGACGTCTACATCCTCGCCAGCAGCCATGGCAGCCATGGCGTCCGGGTCGTACTTGGCTGCGCTGACCTCTTCGCCATCCTCGCCCACGACACCAGTCGAATAGACCATGTAGTGCTTGTCATTGTGCTCTGAATGGAAGAAGTAGAGAACGCGACACTCCACCTCATTGCCGTCCTCGTCCTCGAAGGTGAAGGTGATCCCCTCATTCTCCGGTAGCGTGATCTGCGCATCCTTGTTCTGATCGTTCGTCATCATCGTTCCCTTTCCGAGCAGTCATATCCCTATCCCTCGATTATGACGCATGTGCGAGCGCTCTTCGCGCGCACCTGATCTGGTTCATGCCATGTAACCCAGTCGATATCGAAGCGCTGTCTCGCAGGGGCACACTGACCGTGCCTCCTACGCGTCCCGCACGGTGTCGATAGCCTCCTGGACCTCCGGCGATATCCCCTCGCGTTCGCCATCCGCAGCGCTTCCTGGAACGGGCTCGCCGTCAGCGACCTCACGAGCAACCTGCTCCTCGAACGCACGGTCCCCCGCTGACAAGCGCGACGGCGGATCGATCGGGAACTCCTCGGCAGGCGTGAAGAGCGACACCACGGGAACGATGACCAACGATAGGATCATGCAGATGGCCCCGCAATTGATGGGAGATGCGATCAGCGGCGTCCCTGCGAAGCTCATCCCCATGTTGAGCGCCGTGAGACCGACGCCCACGATGAAGGAGCACCACACGGCAGCCTTCGACACGCGCTTCTTATAGAGGCCCCAGAGGAACGGCCCCAAGAAGGCGCCAGCCAAGGCACCCCATGAGTAGCCCATGAGCTGAGCGATGAACACGATGGACGAGTGATATTGCACGAGCGCGATGACCGCAGAGATGGCGATGAAGGCCACCAAGAGGGCGCGCATGCTCACCAGCTGCTTCTTCTCATCCATGTCCTTCACGAAGTTCCCCTTGATGAGATCGATGGTCAGCGTGGAAGAGGACGTGAGCACGAGCGAGCTGAGCGTGCTCATGGATGCCGACAGGACCAACACGATCACCAACCCGATCAGGAGGTCGGGCAGGGTGGACAGCATGGTCGGGATGACGGAGTCATAGATCGGCGTGCCGTTCGCCGCATACTCGATCTGCCCCTCGTACAGACGCCCGAAGCCGCCCAGGAAATACGAGCCGCCCGCCACGACGAACGCGAACACGGTCGAGATGATGGCACCCTGCTTCACCGCAGGACCGCTCTTGATGGCGTAGAACTTCTGGACCATCTGCGGCAATCCCCACGTGCCCAAGCTCGTGAGCACCACGACGCCCAGCAGGTTCATCAGGTCGGGTCCGAAGAAGCTGACGAACGGACCTGCCATGGATGTGCCCTCTGCAGGGATCTGCGACAGCTGCGTGATGGCCTCCGAGAAACCGCCGTTAGACAGGATGACCGCCTCGATGACCGCCGTGATCCCCAAGAGCATCACGATCCCTTGGATGAAGTCGTTCATGACGGTTGCCATGTAACCGCCGATGACCACGTAGACGCAGGTGATCACCGCCATCCCGATGACGCAGACGTCATACGGCAGATCGAACGCCATGCCAAAGAGGCGCGACAAGCCGTTGTAGACGCTAGCGGTGTAGGGGATCAGGAACACGAAGATGATGGCAGCCGCTGCGATGCGGAGCGCCTTGGACTGATAGCGCTTGCCGAAGAACTCAGGCATGGTCTGCGCACCCAGGCGATGCGTGATCTCCCGCGTCCGCGGTCCCAGCACCCACCACGCGAGCAAGCTCCCGAGGATGGCGTTGCCGATGCCCGCCCACGTAGCAGCGATGCCGTACTTGAAGCCGAACTGCCCCGCGTAGCCCACGAACACCACAGCAGAGAAATAGCTCGTGCCATAGGCGAATGCGCTCATCCAAGGACCGACCTTGCGACCGCCAAGATGAAGCCATCCACCGTGCTGGTCGAACGCCGGCAATAGATGCCCACGCCCACGGCAACGGCTACGAACACGACAACGAGCAGGACCTTGACGATCATCGTTCAACCTTCCATTCGATCGATATGCGAACCGAGCGAGAGGACGAACGCATCGCCCCTGTTCGGGGTTGCTTTTATACTCCTAACCGATGCGCGAAGCGGTCCCATGGGGAAGAATCAGCCGATTCGGGACGCATGAGGAGCGAACGGCACCTCTCTGCAGCTGCGCTGATGCGATGTCAGCGCCGTAAGACTCCGTAGCTGCGCTGATGCCACAAAGCGGCGAAGCGCACGCTCCCCCTCCCGCGCTCAGGTTCCGCGGTATCATGGCATCATCACCATCGAAAGGACGCTCATGGCAACCAACACGCTCGCGAAACCACCTGCACAGACATGCATCCTGGTCACGGGAGGTGCCGGATTCATCGGCAGCCACACCGTGGTCGAGCTCCTGAATGCAGGGTATAGCGTGGTCGTGTTGGATGACCTGAGCAATTCCAGCGCCGAATCGCTCGCACGCGTGCGCCAGATCTGTGACCTGCCGGAGACCGGACCCGGCTCCGAGCGCCTCCAGTTCGTGCAGGCGTCCATCCTGGATCGAGACGCGCTCGATACCACATTCGCGGCACACGACATCAGCGGCATCATCCACTTCGCCGGATTCAAAGCCGTGGGCGAAAGCGTCCAGAAGCCGTGGGAATACTACTGGAACAACGTGGCGGGCACGCTGGTGCTGGTAGATGTTGCCCGACAGCATGGCGTGAAGAGCATCGTGTTCTCGTCAAGCGCCACCGTGTACGGAGACCCGGACCAGGTGCCCATCACGGAGATGGCTGAGAAGCACGATGCCACGAACCCCTATGGTCAGACCAAGAGCATGCTGGAGCGCATCTTGTCCGACCTATACGTGGGCGACCCTGAGTGGAACGTCGTGCTGCTCCGGTACTTCAACCCCATCGGCGCACACGAGAGCGGGCTCATCGGAGAGGACCCGAAGGGCATCCCGAACAATCTGGTGCCCTATGTGGCGAAGGTAGCGGTGGGCAAGCTGCCTGAGGTGGGCGTGTTCGGGCAGGATTACCCGACGCCTGACGGCACAGGTGTGCGAGACTACATCCATGTGGTGGATCTGGCCCGCGGGCATGTTGCCGCCATCGACTGGATGGCCGGACGCGTGGGCACGGGCTGCGCGGATGACCCCTATTCCCTGCCGGGCGATGCAGCCCCTGACGGCAGCCGCCGCGGCGTAGGCGTGTTCAACCTGGGAACTGGCCGAGGATCCAGCGTGCTGGACGTCGTGCATGCCTTCGAGCGTGCATGCGGCAAGGAGATCCCCTACGTCATGAAGCCTCGCCGCGCAGGAGACATCGCCGAGAACTATGCCTCGTGCGACAAAGCGCGCACAGAGCTGGGATGGGTCGCAGAATATGACCTTGATCGCATGTGCGAGGACAGCTGGCGCTGGCAGAGCAACAATCCAGACGGATACGCCTCATAGGGACGCAGCTCCGCTAGAGCGCTTCCTGCTCAGACATACCCTGTCGGACTGCGCTCCCAGGCGCATCGGCCGCCTCCTGACAAGCTCGCGCACACGGCACATCGCTTCCCAATGACACGATCACCGGTGCTGCCAACAGCATCGGCCACGCATAGCGCGCATCGAACACCGGCGCGATCACACAGAACGCCACGACCACGGCGAGCGGCACCAGCAGCAAGCCATACCAACTCCGGCGGCGCCACCATGTGAACGCCAGCAAGCACGGCAGCCAGAGCACATAGGTCACAGTCAAGAACGGCACGTCCACGACCGGCACCGAAGCGAGCGCCTTGTAACCTTCATCCAGCCCCTTCCGCAGGCCATCCAGCTCCGGCGGATTCCAGAGGACCGGGCGCTTCTCCTCCCCGAGCTTCGTGTCCACGGTCACCATGCGCAGGTTCAGATACGTCGTCGGCGCTACATACTGCCCTGCTATGGCCGCCACCGATGCGAGGTACGCCTCTGGATCCTGCAGCCCATGCTGCACCCATAACCCCAGATAGCGAACAAGCTCTTCAGGCGTTGCATCCACGCGGTAGTAGTACTTCACCGCGTCTTGGAAGTCGCTGTCGTAGTGATGCTGCACGCGTTCGACATCCACCACCGCATCGATGATGGCCGCTTCCTCTTCCGTGAGCTCATGCGCTTGGGCATAGCGCGCTGTCTGCTGGAAGAGCGGACCCAACACCTCCTGCTTCCCGCCGGGAGAGATATGCGCCAGAGGGAAGATAGCGAAGGGGAGCACGATGCACATCACGATGAAGCACGCGACGCCTTGGCATGCGAACGTCGCGAATGCCGTCCGCAGGCCATCCATCCATTGATGGCGGAACCACCAACACAGGACGACCGCCGTGGCGATGACGATGAAGATGCCCGTCTTCTTCGTCAAGCACATCATGAGCGCCAAGACCACCATCCCCACACAGGAAGAGCCGCGCTCCAAGCTCGCCCCGCGCGTGCGCAAACAATCCACCAGCATCATGAACCACGGGAAGAAGAACAGCCCGAACGTGGAATCCTTCACGACGCAATCCGCCCATACCGGAAATGAGGGCAGCAGGCAGAACAACGCGAAGGCGAACGCACGCAAGGGCGCAGGCACGCCCCACCTCCCGAAGCAGCAGACGGCCCAACAGAACAGCGCCGCATACGCAAGCACCTGTGCGAGCGAAAGCACGAGCACCCCGACCATCCACGTGCCCGTGATCTGGTCGGATACCCAGGCAGCCGCACCATAGAGGAGCGTGGTCAACACCGGATGATGGTCCACGAGCCACGCATCCGTGAGCGTATCCTCCCGTACATCGGCCCACTGGATCAGCGGCACAGGATGCGCCTCCGGATACACCTGCCACATCTGCCAATACGTATCCCAGTACGTCCCGCCAGGGAAGTTCGGGATCACCCAGGGAAGCCAAAGGACGCACATGATGGCGAAGAGCGCCCAGAAGGGGAGCTGCCGGTGTTGCTGACGGCACTTCCGAGGAAGCCGCTGCAAGCATGACGACCACAGAAGCCGCCGGGAGGTCTGCCGGCGGATGGAAACGGCAGCGCTCGGTGGTGCGCTGATATGAGCGAAGAGCCGATCGGCTCCTATCAACCCGAGAGCGAATGGCACGATGCCTACTAGCGTGAGAAGCAGCTCTGCCCAGAGCGGAAGCACCGCCCAGCCCTCACCGACCACATAGGACACCCCGAACACGCAACACGAAGAGAGCAGCAATGACAAGGCCAGGAGCATCCATCGGTCGCGCCGGGCCATGCTATGCAGATACGCTTTCATCCGACCATTGTAGCCTCAACGCTACACTCCCCCGCACACAGCACGGCCGTCGTGCCACCCAACACCTGTGCATCACGAGACCATACGAGGCACATCACCAGTGCGCTTCCGCTCCACCAGCTCACAGGAATGTGCGCAGCGTCTTCTCCAGCTCGCCCATGTCGATCGGCTTCGACATGAATCCATCCATGCCCACCGCGAACGCATGCTCGCGGTCCTCGGCGAACGCATTCGCCGTCATGGCCACGATGGGCAGATGAGAGCGATTCCTCTCCTGCAAGAGCCTTCGGATGACCTTGGTGGTCTCGAACCCATCCATGTGCGGCATCTTGCAATCCATGAACACCAGCCCGTAATAGCCATCAGGTCGCTCGCTGATCTTCGCCACCGCTTCGTGTCCGCTATCAACGCCTTCGACCTCTGGACCCAGCTTCGCTATCAGCTCAAGGCCGATCTCCAAGTTGATCATGTTGTCGTCAACCAAGAGCACGCGCCCATTGACGGGCTCGCGCGTCGTCACAACGGGAGCATCCAGCGTCTTTCCCTCGATGCACAAGCGATTCACCGTTCCATGCAGCCGTGAGCGGAACAGAGGCTTGCCGATGAGCGCGTCCACTCCTTCTGGTTGAGAGGCGCCATCTTGCTCCTCCCATCCATATGAGGCCATCACGATGAGCGGTGCATCTTCGCCTACAGCCTCGCGGATGCGACGAGCGGCCTCCACTCCATCCACATCTGGCATCTTCAGGTCCACGATGACCAGATCATACGGGGTACCCGCTGCACGCGCTTCTGCCACCAACCGCGCTGCGTCCGTTCCTGCCGTCGTTCCCTCCACCTCTACGCCGAACTCCGTCAGCGCATGAACGGCATTCTGCATGACCAGATAGTTGTCATCCACGACCAGGACGTGCAATCCCGCGAACCCAGCAAGGTCAAGCTCGGTCGCATCAGGAGCAACCTTGAGCGGCACGCAGACCATGAACTCCGTACCCTGGCCCAACTCGCTCCTCACGCTGATGGTGCCCCCCATGAGCTCCACGAGGTTCTTGGTGATAGCCATGCCGAGGCCCGTACCCTCGGTGAACACCGTGTAGTCATTCCGCTCGCGCTCGAATGGCTCGAACACGTGCTGTATGAATCCAGGATCCATCCCGATTCCCGTATCCTTCACGACGATCTGGATGTTGGCAACGTCTTCGCTCGCAGATGAGTCCTCCGTGATGATCATCCGCACGTCGCCACCCTCGTCCGTGTACTTGATGGAATTCGATATCAAGTTGAGGATGATCTGGCGCAAGCGCATGGCGTCACCGATCAACGCTTCGTGACGGATGTCATTGATGATGATATCCGTGTTCAGATGCTTTTCGGCAGCCTGAGGTTGCACGATGGAGATGAGCTCCTCGACCAGGTCGGGCATGAAGAAGCGTTCTTCTGAGAGAATGGCCTTGCCGCTCTCTATCTTGTTCATGTCCAGCACATCGTTGATCAAGCTCAGAAGATGCTTCGAAGAGGTCGTGATGCGCGTGAGACACTGCTTGACGCGCAGCGGATCGTCGATGCTGTCATCCGCGATGGCGGTCAAGCCGATGATGGCGTTCATGGGCGTCCGGATGTCATGGCTCATGTTCGACAGGAACTCGCTCTTGGCCGCGTTCGCGCTCTGCGCCAACGCAAGCGCATCCTCAAGATGCGTGCGCAGCAGTTTCTCTTGCTGGTTCTTGCGTCGCAACATCAGCATGTAGAGGAAAAGCATCACGACAACGCACACCATGAGCACGCACGCGAAGATGATCGTTTGGATGCAAGCGCGATTCACGATGGTATATGTCGAATCCACCTTATCCGTGGTCTCGTCCAGGATCTTGTTCGCCAACTCCAGCATGTTGTTCGCCAAGGGCATGATGTCAGCATCCACGTATTCTTCGATCACATCATTGCTGGTCCCCTCGTCTTGAAGGAGCTCGATGACACTCGAAAGGCGGATGTAGAGGGTGTCGTAATCTGCCTGCAGGACGTGCGCCTCCGCAGGATTTCTGAGCGAGTCAGGCTCTATCTGCGACAGCTGCTCGCGGATGCTCGCATCCACCTCTTGGAAATGCAGCTCCAGGTCGTTGGTCTTCTCAGGCAGATACCGGTAGTGGGTGATGTGCGTTGCCAGCGTCTCCACCTGAGCGATGTCGGTCTCGATATGCCCCGCCGCAATGGACGTAGGGAAGGGGCCGTCCTTCATCTCCTCCACCTGACTGGAGATGGTGGCCATGTTATTCACCGTCACGATGAAGAATGCAGCAAGGAACAGCACGACCAAGACCGCCGTCACGCGTACGGCTACAGCCAGCGAATCTCTCTTCTTCTCAAAGTTCCCCATGCACCCTCCCAAAGATGTGAGGGTCAGGATACAGGGCGTTGCTGATCGTGGGCCAGACCGAGGCCCTTTCGTTACCAAACCGAACCATGGATCAAAGGCTATCCAGCGAAGGTGCGACTAAACCTGACGCAGGACCTCCATCACGAATGCGGTGTTCTGGTCGAGCATCTCTTCGGAGAGATTGTCGATGACGTCGTCCGCTTGCGCTCCGTAGGCAGGCTTGCCGCCCTCCATGCCAGCAAGGTGCAGCGTTTGCAGCCCGTGCGCCGCAGTGCAGTATGCCCCGCTGGTGCGCCAACGCATCTTGCCGCGCCCGAGCTTCATGCCAAGCGACGAAGCAGCCTTGTTCACATAGCGCTTCAGGCGCGCGTTCGGCTTCTTCACCATGATCGTGCCGTCCTCCTCGATCAAGGAGAGCTCGCCTGCGCCCAGGCCATCGAGGTCGATCACCACAGCGCCCTTCAGCTCGTCAGCATGGGCTGCCATGAATGCCTTGATGCCCGCATTGTTCGCAAGCTCTGCACCCACGGCCAAGAACCACACCTCACAGGAAACGGCACCGCTATGGAACTGCTGGATGATCTCGCGCTCTTCGATGGGCATGGATGTGAGTGGGATATCGCCGAAGGGGTTCTCGGTCCGACGGCTCCTACGAGAGCGGCGCTCCTCAGCACCCTCCTCCGCATGGGGAGCTTGCCCAGACCTGCTGCTGCGACCACTGCGGCTTCCGCGACCAGCACGACCTGCACCGCGGCCTTCGCCGTCTGCTGCATCGGCATCGCGACCAGCGCCACCCGTTGCACGACCAGCCATCTCGCGCACCTTGGAGAACGCGCCGCCGTTCCATTCCTCATCATCATAGGCGTCGAAGCCATCATCCTCGCGGAAGCTCTCCCAGCCACCGCGCTTCGCACCGGCAGACCGCGCGTCCCACTGCTCATCAAGGCCATAGGCTTCGCTGATGCTCACATCGTCATCGCGCTTCTTTCGACGGAAGCGGCCGAACATGCGCGAGGCCCGAGAGCGCGGCATCTCGACATAGCCGGCCCCTGCGGGAGCACCCGTGGCCGTGAACTCGCTAGCGTAATCCGAGTCATCCGCATCATCAATGTAGATATCCTCGTCGTCCACGTCTGCCACCAGCTCATCACCCAAGGGCTCGAATGTGGTGGTCGCGCTCGGAGAGACGAACGATCCCGCCAGATTGATGGCCTGCGTCCTATCAGCCTCGGGCAGATCTTGCGAATCCGTCGAGGGAAGCGATGATGCCAGCTTCTCCTGCCGTGCCTGCCTGCGCGCTGTGCGCTTCTCCTCACTGGGCGGCTCTTCCTCGGCCTCAGCCAAGGGAGCATTCTGCAACCGTGCGTTGACGCCCTCGATGGCGCCCGTGAGGCTGGGAAGGCTGATGGTGCGCTTCTTGCGGCCGCTGCTCGCCGTCTCCGTCCCCGCAGGGTCCGCGCTTGCCGCAGGCGCTGCCTGTGAGGAAGCACCTCCCTTGAGCTCAGCGTTCTCGCGAAGGATCGCCTCGGTGTCCACTTCCACGGGGATGAAAGAGAGCGTCTTGTCCGTTGCTGCGGCAGCTGCGGCTGCAGCGGCCTCGGCTGCGGCTTGCACCTCAGCAGCAGGAACGGGGATGCCAGCAGTGGCTGCTGCGGATGGCACGACCGATGGCGAAGGAGTGAGCGGCGATGCCACCGGCACCGTTGCTGCCTTCTCGTAGCTCTCTGCCTCCGTCATGCTGGACAGATAGCCGCCCACACCCGAGTGCTGGTGCGCGGTGGCTGCAGCAGTGGCAACACCTGGTGCGCCCGCTGTGCCCATGATGGATGCGCGCATCTGCTCAAGGCGACGCTCCGCCTCGGACTGCGCTTGCTCAGCCTCGATCGCATTCGCGCTAACAGCATTCGCGTTATCCAGCGCATCGGCGAATCGAGAGCGCTGCACGGGGCCATCGTCCTCCTCGTGCTTCGCCTTCTTCATCGCCTTGCGATACCACTCGGGAACGTTCGGATCCTCTTCGGGCTCAGGCTCCGGGATGCCATGCGAGACAGCCGCCGAATACGCAGCACGTTGGTCCATCCCTGCTACCTCGGACACACCCACCGTGCCGAGCGTTGCGCCCGCCATCGTGGCTGCCAGGGCTGCCGCCTCTCCCGCCATCGTCGCAGGGGCTGCTGCGCCGCCCTCTGCTGCTTGGGGTACCGCAGCTGCATCCATGCCCGCTTCGACAGCAGGCACCTGTTCAGGCGCGAGCACGGCATCGAATCCCACCTGGGCGCGATCGTCCCCATCGGGCAGGATGTCATCCTCATAGGTGAGCTCTGCGCCTTTGGGGATCAGCCCCTGCTCGCGCAGCTCCTCTTCGCCGCTCATCAAGATATCGTCCAGCAGGTCCTCGGGCTCTTCGCTGACGCGCTTCGCGCACTCCAGCAGCACGGCGATGCCCGCCGCATTCACATTCGCGCCCTTGTTGTACTGCGCGGTCTGATGGATCAAGAATCCGATCACCGAAAGGAGCGAGATGACCACGCCGATGACGGTGATGACATTGAGCGCCGTGAGCATGGGACCACCCGCGCTCGATACCAAGCGGATCAGCAGCGCAACGGGCACGAGCACCATGCCCACGAGCTCTGCTATATAGATGTAGGGAAAAGCGGAGAGCATGCCCCCCTTGGCCTCAGTGCGCACCTTCCCAGAATCATAGTGAGAGACCAGCACCACCTTGCGCTTGCGACCCCGCGTTCCCGCATCGGTCTGCGGCGTGTAGCGAGCAAGGATGTTCTGGCTGATCCCCGAGTTGCCAAACCGCGCAAGGGGTGACTTGTCGAACGCATCTGCGATGAACAGGGCAGCGGTGATGATGGTGATGATGACCGACGGGACCACCATGAGAGGCAGGAAGATGGACAGGATGCCCAGTACAGCAGTAGCAACGCAGCAGACCGTGCGCGGGAGCTCGTAGTTCAGGTTGCAGTTGAACTCCTCGGTCTCCGTAGGCAGCTCCGCTTCGTCGCGAAGGACCTCTTCGATGAAGAACGAAGCTTGTTGCTCCTCTTCCGTGCCGGCTGGTCGCGCACCGATCGTGTCAGCCAAGCGTGCAGCGTACTCTATCGCCTCTGCCATTACATGCCTTTCGTCGCCGGTCAGGGCATAATCATCAGAAAGTATATCATTGCAGGGGAAACAGCATCCGCCGTCGCACACAGGAGCACGTTCGGGAGTGCACGTGTCAGCGCCTTGGGCCGCGCAGATGATGGCACCAAGGAGCAGCGCCGATCAGCAGTCAGCTACCCTTCGAGCAGCTGTTGAGCGCGCGTCCATTCTGCCTGCCATGCTGTCACGCTCTCGCTCGTGGGGATGGTCGCTTCATACGCGCGCTGCACGATGTCGGTGGGATAGGACCCGCGAAGGTCGGCTATCAAGTCCGCAGCTTGCTCCTCAGCGGCGTTGTAGCTCGCATTCGCGTCGATCATCTGCTGGCTGGATGTGGCAAGGAACCCCTTGTCTGCCTCCTGCGCATGCTCTTGTGCTTGGATGCGCAGATTCGCATAGTCAACGAATGGCTGCAGCAGCTCAGCAGCCGATGCCTCGAACTGACCGGACTGATCGATCATCCCTCCCGCACTCGCGATGACTGCTTGCACCGCATCGCGCGCAGCCGCGAACTCTGTGATGGCTGCCGCAGACATCTCGATGGCTGCATTCGCCGCCGCAGCATCGGTCAGATCTCCTGAGACGGCTTCGCGTGCATCAGCATCCCCTTCCATCGCGTGCGTCATGAACGACTCGGCTTGCGCATAGGAAGAAGCCGCATCTGAGACCTCGGTGAGAGCGGTCCGCCCCGCTTCCATGGCTTTGATCGTCGCATTCACAACGCCGATGGCCTTGTTCGCGCGCTCCAGCTCGGCCCCTGAGGACTGCCCTTCGATGTTCTCGATCGCGGTCTTGGTGGCGCGCAGCTTCGTCGTGATGCTCTGCTGGCGAGACTCCCACCCTGTCAGCTGCTGTTCGAGAGCAGCGCGGTCGATGTCAGCCAAGGGCGTGGCGAGCGTGTCCTTCACCAGCGTGAGGAATGGCTCGGCAACGCTGTACTGCTGGCGCACATCCTCTATCTGAGAGGTCAGGTTCAGGGCGCGCTCTTGCATCTGCTGATAGCGCCCCACTCCGATGATGCCAGCGAACACGATCCCGATCAGGCATGCGACGCTGATCAGGCCCACCACCATGCGGCGGCTTCGCTTGCGCCGCGAGCGGCGCGCCGTCACCTCATGGTCCGTTGACTTCCATGTAGCCTTATGAGGAGCCGCGTGCGTGCGCGATGCGGTCTTGCCGGGAAGCGTCGGCTGCTTGGATGGCGTGGATGCAGGTTTCTTCGCACCGAGCGTGAACAGGGAGATGCGACCGAGCGGAGATGCGCCGTCGTCCTCTTCGTCCTGTCCCTTCATGCTGTCAAGAACGGAGAACGATATCTCATTGGACGTGCCCCGTGTGTTCTTCTTGATATGCCCGGCTGCGCCGGTCTTGCTGCGGCCGATGCGCACGCGTCCTCCCCTCCAACAGTGCATGCAATATATCATTGATGCCAAGCTGTCAGATCGAGACACACCCATCGTGATACGATGCCCCGTACCCTATGAAAGGACCCTTCATGACCAGTCGCACGTTCGACACGTTCATCTTCGATCTTGACGGCACCCTGCTGGACACCATTCCCGACCTGGTCCTTCTGACGAACAAGATCCTCGAGGATGTAGGCTGCCCCACGCGCACCCCTGAGGAGATCCTCTCGTTCGTGGGGGCCGGCGTGCGACGGCTGATATACCTGGCGCTTCCCGAAGGCTCCTCACCTGAGCTGCAAGAGCGAGCGATGGACCTTTGGAACGAGAGCTTCCATGACTACTACCACAACACCCATCCATTCCCCGGCATCCCTGAGATGCTCGATGACCTGCGGGAGCGTGGGTGCGGGATCGGCGTGGTGTCGAACAAGCTGCAAGCAGGGGTGGATCTCATCATGGCCATGCGCCTGCCCGACAAGGTCGACGTGATGTATGGCGAAAGCCCCTTGATCCCGCGCAAGCCTGACCCTACGGGGATCCAGCAAGCCATGAAGATGCTCAAGACCGCCCCCGAGGATACGGTCTACATCGGCGACTCCCCAGGAGACATCAAGGCCGCGCGCAACGCGGGCGTGTTCGCAGTGGCTGTCCTGTGGGGTTACCATCACAAGCACGACTTCGCTGAGCAGGACGCGGAACCCGATCTCTATATCGAGAGCCCTGACCAGCTCATCCCGCTTGCACGCGCCTGCTCCGAATAGGCACGACCCTGCTTGACCTATAATGCCCTCATGTTGAAACCCAGGTCAGAGACGCGAACCAGCTTCAGGTCAGCGCTCACCGGCATGTCGCTGGTGGTGTTGACCATCTTGGCGTTCATCGTCCTCCTCTGGACCATCACCTTCGCCGTACGCATGATCGCCGCTCTGATCGGCATGACCGCGTGATCGCGCGGCATCGGTATGTGGCAACGATTCACATTCTATGATCTTCGCGTCATCGGCCACTACCTTGGTGTCCTCATCATGTGGTCAGCTGCGCTCATGGCAGCTCCGCTCGTGGTCGGGCTCATCTTCCAGGAATGGGATGCGGTCAGCAGATACCTCTTCTCCATCGGCATCGCCTTGGTGAGCGGCGCCACGCTCAGGTTCTGCCGCATCCAACCAGGGCGGCTCAACCGTCAGCAAGCACTGGCGGTCGTTGGCTTCGCATGGATCGTGATCGGTCTGTTCTGCTCCATCCCGCTCTATCTGTCTGGTCACTACATCACCTTCCTCGATGCTGTGTTCGACGGCGTATCCGGTATCACCACGACCGGCGCATCGCTGATCCTCGACCTCGATCATCTGTCCTATGCTGACAACACCTTCCGCTTCATGATGCATCTGCTCGGAGGGCTCGGTCTCATCGTCGTCGCGCTCTCGCTTGGCATGTTCGGCAAGGGCGCAGGCAGCCAGCTCTATTCGTCCGAAGCGCGCAGCGAGCACGTCGTGCCCAACGTCATCCAAACCGCGCAATTCATCGCAAAGGTGACTGCCATCGTGATCGCGCTCGCATCCGTAGTGGTGGCGACCTTGCTGCTCACGAAGGGCTTTGAGCCGGCACGCGCCATCCTGCAAGCGATCTGGGTCAGCATCTCTGCGTTCGTGACCGGCGGCTTCACGCCCATGCAGCAGTCCATCCTGTATTACCATTCCGCTATCCTCGAGACCATCACCATGGTCCTGATGATCATGGGTTCCATCAGCTTCGTCATCTATTACGAGGTATGGAAGGGGCAGACGCGGTCATTCTTCCGGGATATCGAAAGCCGCACCACGCTCATCTGGATCGCCGTGATGGTAGCCGTGTTCGTCGCATCGCTCTCCGCATCCACCTTGTTCTCTGACCTGCCTGCGCTCATCCGGCGCGGCGTGTACATGGTGGTCGCCTCATTCACGACAACGGGATTCTCCGTCATCACACCGAACCAGCTCGTAGTCGTCCTCTCCAGCGGCGCGTTCCTGACGCTCGCGCTCTTCATGGCCGTGGGCGGCTCGGCGGGATCCACGGCAGGCGGCATCAAGATGTACCGCGTCGGCATCATCGCGAAATCCATCGTGCAGACGGTGAAGCAGGCGGTCTCTCCAGATTCAGCGCGCGTCGTCGAATCGTACTACCACATCGGACGCCGCATCCTCTCGCCTGACACGGTCAAGGAAGCCACCACGGTGTTCATCCTCTACGTGGTGACCTACGTGATCGGCGCACTGGTCGGCATCGCCCACGGGTATGACGCCAATCAGTCCATCTTCGAGTCCATCGCCATGGTGTCGAATGGCGGCCTGATAACCGGGCTCGCCACGCCAGGCATGCCGCCCACCCTTGAGATCTTCTACATCTTCCAGATGTGGGTGGGCCGTTTGGAATTCATCACGCTGCTCGCACTGGCGGCGCAGATCATCGCATCCATCCTCCCCCGACCGCGGGCGAAGCAAAGGACCACTCGCGCATGATCGGTCGCATGCAACAGATGATGAAGCAGATGGTTAAGGTGCTGAGAGTGGCGGCGGTCGTCACGCTCTGTACGGCGATGCTGGTGTTGTCCAATGGTTGCGCTCCGGAGGATCTTCCCCAGAGCAGCCCTCAGGGTGACAGCCCAGCAAGCGAGTCGCAGCTGGACAATCGGCTGAATCCGTCGCAGCTGCCCGATAGCTCATTCATCTACGACGCCACCATATCTTCGCTCGAAAAAGCCGACTCCTACATGGACGGTCAAACGGTGCAGGTGACGGGAGAAGCGGTGGGCGACCGCGTCGTCTCAGAGACCACGCCCTCATATTGCTGGATCACGCTGGAAGCGATCGACGGCACCTATGCCGAGGTTGCGGTGTATATGACCGAACGCGCTTCTGATGTGATCGACACATACGGTGCCTATAGCAGAACAGGGACCACCTTGCAGATACGAGGCACCTTCAATCTTGCTTGCAAGGATCATGAGGGCCTATCCGACCTCCACGCTACGAATGTGTCCGTGGTCGCAAAGGGCCACGTGAATGACACGCCCTTCAATATGGGACAGGTCATACCTGGCATCGTGTTGGTCCTGATCGGAGTGGTGCTGCTCTTCGCATTCCATCGACTGAGAGAGCACGAGCTATGATCACGCGCGGGACCGTGGTCAAGCTCGATCGCTCCTTGCCTCTCGTAGAGTTGCAAGATGGAGAACGCGTGCGGTGCGAGCATGCGACCGACCTGGTCAAGCACGGAAGCGAGCGAGCGGTCATCGGAGACGAGGTAGAGGTCAGCATCCCTGATGCGCACGATGTGTGCGTGATGGATCGGATCCTTCCTCGGAGAACGCAGCTCACGCGACGAGACCCCCAAGAGCGCACTGCTGGACAGGTGATGGCCGCCAATTTCGACACCGTGTTCATCGTGCAACCGATGAACAGGCTGAATCTCAGGCGCTTGGAACGCGAGCTCGTGCTGGCGTTCGAGACCGATGCGGATGTTGCGGTGCTGCTGACCAAGTCTGACTTGGTGAATGCTGAGGAACGTGCAGATGCGGTGGCAGAGGTGAGCGCCCTTGTCGGAGCAGATGTCCCTGTGCTCGCCATCTCGAAGGCATGCGCTGAGGATATCGAAGCTGTTCGCGCGATGATCCCTGACGATATGACCGCTGTCCTGATGGGACAATCGGGCGCAGGCAAATCAACATTGATAAACCAGCTGACAGGACAAGATGTGAGGAAGACCTCAGAGGTTCGCGAGGTCGATGGCAAAGGTAGGCACACCACTGTTTCACGCGAGATCATCTCCGTACCGGGAGGCGGCAGGATCGTGGACATGCCTGGCGTGAGGGGCATGGGTCTGTGGGATGCCGAGCAAGGGATCGCAGCTGCCTTCGCCGATATCGAACAGCTTGCCGAGCAATGCAGATTCCGTGACTGCGCTCATGGCCACGAGCCAGGATGCGCCGTGACCAATGCGATCGAAGCCGGCAGTCTCTCCCAACAGAGGCTCGATTCCTATCAGAGCCTGCGCGAAGAGCTCGAGCGAACGCAAGCCCGATACCGGCAACGTTCCTGGCGCTGATCCAACTCTTCCATTCCTCTGCAAAAAGCGATGTCCACACCTTCAGTGCGGGCATCTTCTAGTCAAGGTCAAGGTCTTCGTGGTCGCGCTGATGCCAGAGGTGAAGCGTGGTTCCTATGCGAACGGGCGCACATGAAGCGCGCCCCTACGGATCCCATCCACGAGATCGCGTTCTTCACGCGCGATCTTCGTGGCACGAAGATCGTCTGCGTCCGCTACTCCTCGGTGACAGCCACCGCCGTGACGCGATCCCCATCGGCGATGTTCATGACGTGCACGCCTTGCGTGGAGCGCCCAAGCTCGCTGATGCCAGACACAGAGGTGCGCACGATGACGCCCTCCTCTGAGATGATCATAACCTCATCATCAGGTGAGACGATGTTCATGGCGACCAACAGGCCCTTCTTCTGCGTCATCACGATGGTGTAGACGCCCTGCCCACCACGATGGTGCTCGGGATATTCCGTGATCGGAGTGCGCTTGCCGTATCCCTTCTCGGTTATCACGAAGAGGTCGGTGTCAGGTCGAGCGATCTCCATGCCCAGCACATGCGCGTCCGCGGGGACGTTCATGCCGCGAACACCCGTCGTGCCACGACCCATGGAACGCACTTCGTTCTCATTCCAGAGGATCGCCTTGCCGGCGGAGGACACCATGATGACCTTCTCGCCTTCCGCGACACGACGCACGGATATCAGCTGATCGTCATCCTTCAGGTTGATGGCGATCAAGCCCTCACGGCGCGTCCGATCGTACAGGTTCATGGCTGTCTTCTTCACCATGCCGTTCGATGTGGCGAACATGAGGTATTCGTTCTCGGGGAACTCCTTGGTGGAGATGACCGCGGATATGGTCTCGCCCTTCTCCAAGGAGAGCAGATTCACGATAGCCGTGCCGCGCGCATGACGCGATGCCTCAGGGATGTCGTACACCTTCAGGCGGTAGACCTTGCCCTTCGTTGAGAAGAAGAGCATGTATGAGTGATTCGTCGCCACGAATAGATGCTCGACGAAGTCGGAGTCCTTCAGGTTGACACCTTGCATCCCCTTGCCGCCGCGCTTCTGCTGCTTGTAGACAGAAGTGGGCATGCGCTTGATGTAACCCGCCTTCGTCATCGTGACCACCATCGAATCATCCGCGATCAGGTCTTCGACGTCGATATCCTTCGCTTCGGTGGAAAGACGCGTGGCGCGCTTCGTCTGGTACTTCTTACGGATCTCAGCGAGCTCTTCCTTGATGATCTCGCGGACGAGGCCTTCGTCACCGAGCACGCGCTTGTAGTAGGCGATCTTCTCACGGAGCTCAGCGAGCTCCGTCTCGATCTTCGCGCGCTCCAAGCCGGTCAGACGACGCAGCCTCATCTCGAGGATGGCATCCGTTTGGCGCTTGGAGAGACCGAAGCGCTCGGTCAGTCGAGCCGCCGCTTCCTTATCCGTCTCAGACGAGCGGATGATATGGATGACCTCGTCGATGTTGTCCAGCGCGATGATATATCCCTCAAGGATGTGGGCACGCTCTTCGGCCTTCGCCAGCTCGTACTTCGTGCGCCGGATGATGACCTCGATCTGATGCTGGATGTAGTAGTACAGGATCTCCTTGAGCGAGAGCACGCGTGGCGTGGAATCCACCAGTGCCAGCATGTTGATGCCGAATCCCACTTGAAGCTGCGTGTGCTTGTACAGCTTGTTGAGCACGACTTGAGGGATGGCATTCGATTTCAGATCGATGATGATGTCGATGCCGTGACGGTCAGCTGCGTCATGGATATTGGATATCTCGGGCAGCTTCTTATCGCGAACCAGCTCTCCCAGCTTCTCGAGCAGACGCTTACGATTCACCTGATACGGGATCTCTTTGACCACAATGGAGTTGCGGCCATTCTTCTTCTCGATGATCTCGCATTTCGCGCGGATCGTGATGCTGCCATGACCGGTCTCGTATGCATCGCGGATGCCCTTCTTCCCCATGATGATGCCACCAGTAGGGAAGTCAGGACCGGGGAGCTTCGTCATCAGCTCTTCGGTGGTGACCTCAGGGTTGTCCAACATCAGGCAGGTCGCGTCGATCGTCTCGCCCAGATTATGCGGAGGGATGTTCGTTGCCATGCCAACAGCGATGCCGTTCGATCCATTGACCAGCAGATTCGGGAAGCGCGCCGGGAGCACTTCTGGCTCTTGCAGGCTCTCATCATAGTTCGGGTTGAAGTCCACGGTCTCTTTATCAAGATCGCGCAGGAGCTCCATCGCAGGCTTATCCAAGCGAGCCTCGGTGTAGCGCATCGCTGCTGCCGAGTCGCCGTCGATGGAACCGAAGTTCCCATGACCATCGATCAAGGGAAGGCGCATGGAGAACGGCTGAGCCAAGCGGACCATCGTGTCATAGACGGCAGAGTCACCATGCGGGTGATATTTGCCGATGACGTCGCCTACGGTACGGGCTGACTTCATATGCGGCTTGGTCGGCAGATAACCAGACTCGTTCATCGCGTAGAGGATGCGGCGATGCACGGGCTTCAAGCCGTCGCGCACATCAGGGAGCGCGCGCGCCACGATGACGCTCATGGAATACTCCAAGAACGACTGCTGCATCTCCTTGCCCAGCTCTGCAGGCTGCACGGACAATTCCCCAGCGAAATCGCTCTTGGGTTCGCCGTCCTCTTCTGCGGCTTCTGCTATCTCAGCAGCAGCCACCATGTCAGCAGTCTCTTCAGCATCAACCTCTTCGGGGTCCATATCTGGTCCCGTACCTGTTTCATTTATATCTTCGAATTCGTCCATGCCATTCCCTTTCGGATCGGATAGTGCACAAGTCAGCAAAGATGGGGAGAAGTCCGCAGATGCCTCAGATGATCATGAGAGCATGCCTGTCCTGATCTCATCCAATGAAGAAGCGACCAGACCGACCAACCGAAGCGCACCGCGTCACTACAGCGTCATGATCCTTGGACGCTAGATGTCCAAGAACCTCACATCCTTTGCGTGATCTTGGATGAACTTCTTCCTTGGTTCCACTTGATCTCCCATGAGCTCGGTCACGACACGCTCCGCTTGTGCAGCATCATCGATCTCGACCTTGAGCATCAATCTGTTCTGCGGCTCCATCGTCGTTTCCCAAAGCTGCTCGGGATCCATCTCACCAAGACCCTTGTAGCGCTGAACATCGAACTTCTCGGAGCCACCCATCTCCTTCAAGATGGAAGAGAGCGCACCTTCGTCGTATACGTACCGCTCTATCTTCGTCGACCGTGAATTCTTCTTCTTGATGCCGAAGATAGGAGGCTGCGCGATGTAGATGTATCCACGGGCGATGAGCTCGGGCATGTACCGATAGAAGAAGGTGAGCAAGAGGCAGCGGATATGAGCGCCGTCGACATCGGCGTCCGTCATGATGACGATCCGATGATAGCGCGCCTTGTCAGCATCGAAATCCTCGCCGATGTTCGTGCCTATCGCTGTGATGAGCGAAGAGATGGTATCCGATGAGAGCGAGCGATGCAGGCCCGCCTTCTCAACATTGAGGATCTTGCCGCGAAGGGGAAGGATCGCTTGGAACTTGCGATCGCGCGCCTGCTTCGCAGAGCCGCCTGCGGAGTCACCCTCTACGATGAATATCTCAGAGAGAGAGGCATCCTTGGAAGAGCAGTCTGCCAGCTTGCCCGGCAGAGCGAATGAGTCGAGCACCCCTTTTCGCCGCGTTGCCTCACGTGCCTTGCGAGCAGCTTCGCGCGCCTTCAATGCCTGAGAAGCCTTGTTGATGATCTTCTTCGCAGGAGTGGGATTCTCCTCGAGGTATTCAGCAAGGCCTTGGCTGACCGCATTCGCCACCAAGCCGCGTATCTCGGTATTGCCGAGCTTCGTCTTCGTCTGGCCCTCGAATTGCGGGTCATGTAGCTTGACCGATATGACAGCAGCGAGACCTTCACGTGCATCTTCGCCGGTCAGGTTCGGATCCTTATCCTTGAGCAGTCCCTTCCCGCGTGCATAATCATTGATGGTGCGAGTCAGAGCATTCTTGAAGCCCTCCAGGTGCGTACCACCCTCGGTCGTGTTGATGTTGTTCGCGAATGACATGATGGTCGCGCTATACGAGCTGGACCATTGAAGGGATATCTCGACGGTGCCGTCTGCATTCTCCGCTTCGAAGTAGATCGGCTTATTCAATGTCTCCTTGCCGTCATTCAGATACTTGACGAAGTCAACGATGCCACCCTGTGCCTCGAACACCTCCGTGAATGCTTCGCCATCCTCGTTGCGGCGACGCTCGTCATGGAGGACGATCTTCAGTCCCTTGTTCAGGAATGACATCTCCCGGAACCTGTTCGCGAGCGTATCGAAGTCATACGTGGTGGTCTCAGTGAAGATCTCTGGGTCAGGCCAGAAGGTCACCGTGGTACCGGTGCCGCTCGCCTTGCCGATCTTATGGAGCTTCGTCTTGGTGACGCCGCGCTCGAAATCAAGCTCATACTCATAGCCATCGCGCTTGACGGCAACGCGCGTCTTGGTCGAGAGAGCGTTGACTACAGAGACGCCAACGCCATGCAAGCCACCGGAGGTCTTGTATCCACCGTCACCGAATTTACCACCTGCATGGAGGATGGTGAGCACGACCTCGACCGTAGGGATCCCTTCTTGAGGATGATCCTCAACGGGGATGCCACGACCGTTATCCTCAACGGTCACGGAATTATCCTCGTGTATCCAGACCTCTATCTTGTCACAGAATCCAGCGAGCGCCTCATCAACAGAATTATCGACCACCTCATATACCAGGTGATGCAGACCGCGTGGACCCGTGGAACCGATATACATGCCAGGCCGGATGCGAACCGCTTCGAGCCCTTCTAATACGCGGATATTTTCTGCACCATAATTACTGCTGCCTGATGACATAGAACCCCCTTGCTGGAAATATGCTTTGAACTGGGCTTTCTAATATAGAAGTTATGATTTTATCATACAGATATACGCTTTTTCACATACAGGTACCTCAAATGGCGGAATATGAGCCGATTTGAGCCGCTGTTTCCTCTTTTATCGACTAAGTACCCAAGTATTCTTTTTTGATGTCTATAATCCGCGCATTTTTGATCATTTCTTCATCGAAATAATCAAGGTTCGCAGTCGTGATGAATGTCTGGGTCTGCGGTAAGAGCTTCTTGACCATCGCATCGCGGCGAGCAGAATCCAATTCGCTCATGACATCATCCAGGAGAAGGATGGGCTTCTGGTCCAGCATCTCCTCTATCAGCTTGACCTCAGCCATCTTCACGGCAAGCACGATGCTCCGCTGTTGCCCTTGGCTCGCAAAGGATATGGCATCCATATCATCTATCTTGAAGATGATATGGTCTCGATGCGGACCGATGAGGGTCACCTTGCGAGCACGCTCCTGGGCACGAGACGCTGATAGCTGCTCGCTGAGCCCTGTCCCCTCTTCCCATGAGGATGCGTATATGACTTCTAAACGTTCACCGTTCGAGATATTCGCATACGCATCCACGATGAAGGGTGTCATTCGTCCGAGGAGCGCTTTGCGATATGCCGCCAATTGCGTGCCAACAGTGTCGAATATATCCGTCAAAGAATCGAGCAAGCTCTCTGACGCCTCTTCTTTCAACAGCTTATTCCTATGCTTGAGGATCTTCTCGAAATCTCTCATGATCTGATAGTAATTCGCATTCACTTGGGAGCCGATGAGGTCCACTTCTTGCCGCCGATGCGAATCCGACCCTTTGACCAGGCTGAGATCCTCAGGAGAAAAGGAGATGGAGGGGATCAATCCTTTGAGGCTCTTGATCGAACGCCCTTTGCCATTCAGTTGATATCTTCGCTTCCCCTCCATGAAGAGGAGGTCGATATCCAGAAGCCTATTCCCATCAGTGATCTTCGCTGAGATGGATGCTTCCTGCTTCCCTTGCTTCACGAGCTCATGACTTGTTGCCTTGCGAAATGAGGTCAGAGCGGTCAAGAGCTGGATCGCTTCGATGATGTTCGTCTTTCCTATCGCATTCGGCCCGAAGAATATCGTGAGATCCTCAAGTCCTTCGATGGTGAATCTGTCATACGACCTGAAATTCGTGAGGGAGATATCTCGTATCCTAAGTGACAATGTTCATCTTGCCTCATGCATCGATATCATCATGAGATCATCAGATGCGAACAGGCATGATGAGATACAAGAACTCCTCTTCATCTGTCGTGCGCAGGATTCCCGGCTTCATGCTCGATTGCGTGTCGAAGAATATCTTCTCTCCATGCATGACAGAAAGCCCATCGCTCACATATGAGGAATTGAATGCTATCTCCACATCATCACCGACAGTCTCACAAGAGATCGTCTCCTGCACTGAACCGACCTCGGTGGAATTGACGAATATCTGCAGGGTCTGCGTCGTGTTGTTCACATCGAATCGCATAGGTGCAGATGAAGAGCTCAAGATCGCTGCTCTCTTGACGCTTGCGGTGAGCGTCTTGAGATCGATGGTCGCCCGTGTGTTGTAATCAGTGGGGAGCAGTTGCCGATAGTTCGGATAATTCCCCTCGATCCGACGATTGATGAATATCGTCTGATCACAGGTGATCACGATCTGGTTCTCTGATAGCGCAAGGGTCACATCCGCTTCAGTGTTGATGACTCCGCACACATCATTCAAGAAGTTGCCTGCTATGACAGCCTGGAAATCCTCAGCAGTGTTCCCTTCTATCTTCGAGGTTGCCAACGCGAGCCTATATGAGTCCGTCGCGACCATCCTGAGCTTTGAATCCTCTAGCTCGATGAGCGCACCTGTGAGGATCGCACGGCTCTCATCCTTCGACACTACCCGCGAAACCTTCTTCACCATCCCGGCGAACACCTTGAAGGGAACGGTGATGCTCTGATCCGTTGCCACCGAAGGGAATCCAGGGAAATCTTCAGGATTCAGAGCACGGAGAGAGAATGTGGATGTATCGCAGGTGATCTTCGCATCCGACTCGGATACATCAACATGGACCGCAGCATCCGGAAGGCTCCTGATGACATCAGAGAAGAGCTTTCCAGGGACGACGGTCTTGCCACCCTCTTCGATGAGGGCTGGCACGCTTATCTGAACAGACAGCTCAAGATCGGTTGATTGCAAGGTGACCGTATCCACTTTTGCATCGATGTAGACCCCAGATAATATAGGCAATGTCGAACGAGTCGAGATACCCTTCATCACAACGCCGAGCGCATTTTGCAGTTCAACCTTATTGATGCTGAATCTCATATGAGCCTTCCTATCTAAAGCCTTTGAGGATTATACGATAGGGGCCGCTCTTCTTCGGGAACCATCGAGCATTGACCATATCATCAAGGGCGCTGTCTTGTTTTCACGCTTTCATCTCTTCGATTCATGAATATTCACTTTTTCGTTCATCATTGAAATCTCTTTTTCAATGCTTTGAAAATCGCGTGAAACCCATCATCTCACCAATGCTTTTCCACTCACTTGATCACGTGTCTAGTGGAAAATGTGAATAAGCGTGAACTCAATGTTTCTCAAGGTAAGAAAATGGCCTTTTATGCTTGGAAAACCGATTTCAAACCCATGAATCCTATTGTGAATTTCCTGTGATGATGACTATCTTGATGCATTGGATATAGCATTTGAACTGGCACTTGTTTCATCTTTATCGAATATCGAATATCTGTTCTATGTAACGTATCTAGAGATGATCACATCGAGTTGGCCTCTATGAGAACTCAAGCTCTCTATCAGGGAATCGCTTACTATCTTCAAAAGTCAACAATAATATTAGAATGTTTTTCACTGACTTGAACCTATTCCACTAGAAAGATTTCATTCGTGTTCATCTTTTTCCACATTTTCTGAATAATTTGTTGATAACTCTGAAAATTCCAGTCAGTTTCATTATTCCTGAACAACGTTGGTCATTATTCAGGTACCGTATCCATGGATTCGATCTCTGAGGAACTAGATGGCTGAAGAATTCACATATATAGAGGGGCATATCCCGGATAGCACGAACGAAACGGGTGTTCGGTCCACCTTGTCATATGTGAGCAACCCCGCGCGCATCGCAGTATATGACGACTTGCTCAGCTCTCCGCGCCTCATAGATATCCAACCGAATACCACGCGGGAATTCATCGGATCGCTTGCCTCTACGATATACGGTGAAGCGAAGAATGCGGGGGGATCCATCCCCTTCACGGTCATCTTGCAAGTGACGGAGAATTTCATACATGCACGATTCAGCGAGATGGTCGTCTCTATCTTCGACGAAGGGAAGACGATCCGCTTCACCGATCAAGGCCCAGGGATCATCGATAAGGAGAAAGCGCAGCTCCCCGGCTTCTCTTCTGCAACGCAAGAGATGAAGCAATATATCCATGGAGTCGGATCAGGTCTCCCTATCGTCAAGGAGTATCTCGAGACGAAGAATGGCACCATCAAGATAGAGGATAACCTTGACTCAGGTGCAGTCGTGACCATCAGCGTCATGGAACATGCCCCACAACCCTCATACGAGGATATGATGCGCGAGATGCAACCACAGCAAAACGCTAACATCCAACCGAACCATGCTCAGCCTTCACATCCGAGTGCAGATATGTTGATACCTACGCTCTCTCGACGTGCCCTTGATTTCCTTCCCTTGTTCAAAACGGAGAACATCTGGGGAATCAAGGACCTCGCTACCGCTACCAATATCCCGAATGGCAGCATGTTCAATGAGCTCAAGAAGCTGCGCGACCTTGGGATCATCACACAAGTCGGGAAGAAATACACGCTGACCTCATTGGGAGAGGATCTCGTGAGACGACTCTAGGATCATCTGATCCGGCAAATTCAATGAGATATCATTGTGGAAAACCCTTACAATCGTGCAAAACTCATCTATCCCACGATAGTCATCCACGCATCGAGGAAGGGACATCATGTCAGTTCCTGAGCTCAATCAAAAATGGAACGAGGTCTGCACGAAGATCTCATCATACCCCGATGTGAACCACTCGCAATTCAATGCGCTCTTGACCCGCATACAACCACAAGCCATCAGCGATGGCTTCCTGCTCCTCACCACTGAGAACAGCTTCATGAAGACGTGGGCAGAGAAGAACTTCTCGGGTGTCATCCTTCGCGCCCTCGAGGATATCTACCAGATGCCCTTCAATGTCATGATCGAGATAGATGACAGCGGTGAGCAAGTCATCCCGCCAGTGGAGGTGGCTGTTTCCCCGGCTCCCGCGCCAAGCAGATATCAAGATGCTGAGCAGATACCACAAGTTACTTCCTCCGATGAGGAGCATCTTGAGCGATTCCAAGTGCCTGAGTTCATCTCACATGCTCCCTCTCATCAAGCAAGCAGCGATGCTTCAGAGAAGGATATGGACGCATCCTTGATGAGCCCGGACGCTGCGCTCTGTAGCTTCACATTTGAGAACTTCGTGATCGGCGAATCCAATCGCATGGCCTATTCCATGGCCATCCAAGTTGCAGAGCTACCTGGTAATACCCCCCTCAATCCTCTCTTCATCTACGGTAAGAGCGGATTGGGGAAGACCCATCTGATGCGTGCGATCCAGAATTACGTGAATCGCACGCGCCCTGACCTCACGACCATATATGTGGATTCAGAAGAGCTCATCAGCGAATACACCGATGCAGCAGCGCAACATGATCGAGAGAAATCCAGCTATAAGAACTTCAAGACCCATTACGAGATGGCTGATGTGCTCCTCGTGGATGATATCCAGTACCTTCAAGGAAAGGTCCAGACCTTGGATATCGTCTTCCAGATCTTCAATAAGCTCGTCAGCCAAGGCAAGCAGATCATCCTTTCCGCTGACCGGGCCCCTAAGCATATCGATATAGAGGAACGGTATCGCTCCCGCTTCATGCAAGGGGGCACGGTGGATATCCAGCCGCCTGAGGTCGAAACCAAGATCGCGATCGTGAAGAGCTATATAAATGAATACAAGACGATGCAGGGCAATGAATCGCTCTTCATCCCTGAGGATGTGCAGGCGTATATCGCAGAGAATTCAGGTTCCAATATCCGAGAGCTCAAGGGTGCGGTCACCATCATCATCTATCACATGAACCTCTCTCATAAGGAAACGGTCTCCATCAGCGAAGTGAGCTCAGTCCTCGAGGATCACTTCATGGGAATCTCCGCGAATAACCTCACCATTGACGATATCCAAAAGCAGGTCGTTGATTACTACAAGATCAAGCTGAGCGACCTTGTTGGTTCCTCACGCGCTCGAGAAGTAGTGTTCCCACGTCAGATCGCCATGTATCTTTGCAGGCAATTCCTCGACGTACCATATGAGAGCATCGGCAACGCTTTCAATAAGGACCACTCAACGGTCATGCATTCAGTAGGAAAGATAGAGAACATGCTCCTTGAGAACAGGAATGTGCAAGAAGAAGTAGAGTTCTTGAAGAAGATGATCAAGAACCTGTAGATGCATATGTTGATAACCGTATTGAGAGCCTATGCATGCATGGTTGACGATTGCGATCCATACATCCTTGCCTGTTGATCCGACGTACAGATTTTCAACGGGTTCTCGATCCTGATATCTCTATTTCTAACAGGTAGATCTTCCCTTTTCCCTATTTCCACATTCCTTATTACTATCACTATCCATTAGAACCTTATCTTTTGTCTCCCCAGAAGATATCCCTTGGCCTTTCCATGAGAAGATTACCCATTGACATGCGGTTTCTCTGATATATACTTTCGAGTCACTTGCCTCTATTTCTAGAAGAAGGATTTACTGATGAAGCGTACATATCAACCAAATAAGCGCAAGCGCGCTAAGTGCCACGGTTTCCGAGCTCGCATGTCCACTAAGGGTGGTCGTGCAGTTCTTGCTCGTAGGCGTGCAAAGGGACGCAAGCGTCTCTGCGTGTAGCTCGCTGCTCTTGAACGTCATCAAATCCAGTGAGGAGATATCCGATATCTTCTCCAAGGGAGTGCGTTCATCCAACAGATTCGTCACATTCATCGCTTGTGACAAGATTCCTGAAAGCGAACACGACCTACATGGTCGTGTTGCTTTTATTGCAGGGAAGAAGAATGGGAATGCTGTATGGAGGAATGCGGCGAAACGTAGGTTGAGAGAGATATACAGGGCGCTTGACGGTGAATGGAAGGCTTACGACATCCTATTTGTCGCAAGATCCCCGATTCTCAGGGAATCTTATAGTAAAGTGCTCTCAGCGTGCGATAAGACCTTGAAGAACATTCATGGACGAGCACCCAGATAGACGCAGATCGATCATCGCGTACATAGGGGTCATCCCAACGTATGTGGCTATCGGCCTGATCATGCTCTATCGGATGCTCATCTCACCTCTGTTGCCCTCAAGCTGCAGGTTCGTGCCGACATGTTCGGAGTATGGGCTCAAGGCTTTCAAGCACTTTGGCTTCTGCAAGGGTATTCTTCTTACAACGAAGAGGATCCTCAGATGTCGCCCTGGCGGTCCTTATGGATATGATCCCGTACCTGAGGTCTATCGTAAGGAGCAGAACAAAGAAGAGATGGATTCATAATGTGGGATGTATTTAAAGACTGGATCTTCCAGGTCATCAACTTCTTCTATGGGATGGTTGGTGATTGGGGTCTCGCTATCATCATCATCACGGTCATCTTCCGTATCTTGGTCGCACCGCTCATGCATAAGCAGGCGAAGTCGAATTACAAGATGCAGAAGATCCAACCTCAGATACAGAGGCTCCAGGAGAAATATGCTGGGGATCAGGTGAGGATAGGACAAGAGACGCAGAAGCTGTATGCAGAAGCGAAG
Organism: uncultured Eggerthellaceae bacterium; assembly: GCA_910589125.1. Lineage (GTDB taxonomy): Bacteria > Actinomycetota > Coriobacteriia > Coriobacteriales > Eggerthellaceae > MGBC163016. The sequence continues at coordinate 19,887 of CAJURX010000012.1, read as the reverse complement.
TTCAATCCCATCGCTGGATGTCTGCCCATGTTGTTGCAGATGCCCATCTTCATCGCGCTGTTCCAAGTTCTCAGGGAAATGGGTGGCAGAGCAGAAGTGCAGAACTTCTCCTTCTATAACCTCGTTCCCAACCTCACTGAAACGCCATCAGGAGCGCTCGGCCAGGGAATTGGAACATTTGTTCCCTATCTGCTCTTGATGCTCATCTTCGCGGGCGCCACGTTCTTCCCGATGATCCAACAACAATTGAAGAACAAGGATAGCAAGACACGCAACCAGACGATGATCATGGCTGTGGTGATGAGCATATTCATGCTTTGGATCTCTTGGAGCTCACCTGCAGGTGTTCTTCTCTTCTGGGGCGTGTCTTCATTGATCGGCATTGCTCAGAATCAATTCACGCTCAAGCGCTGTCGTCGCCAAGATGCCGAAGAGGAAGCAGCGAAGGCTCTAGAGATCAAGCCAGTTGAGGTTGATGTGGTTCGCAAAGAGAAGAAGAAGCGTCCTACTAAGAAGCATTAATCTATATCAGAGGCATGTTTCACGTGAAACATGCATGGTCTATCTCGTAGATCATGGAGGGTGATCATGAATGAGAATATCATCGAATCTGAGGAAGAGATCGAGGTTGCTCAGGATGAGAGCCTGGGTAATGGTAATGAATACGATCTTGATGAGATAGCAGATGTATCCATAGAGACCATTCAGGGCATCCTCTCATATTTCGATGTAGGTGAAGTGACCATCGATGAGTATGAGGGCGACGAGGATGAGCTCATCCTTGATATCACCGGCGATGACCTTGGGGTTCTCATTGGAAGATACGGAAGAACTCTTGATGCATTGCAATTCATCGTGTCTACTATCAATTTCAAGAAGCTTGGCTTTCGATATCCTGTAGTTATTGACGTTGAGGGATATAAGAATCGCCAGCGAGAGAAGATCGAGAGCATTGCGAAGTCAACTGCTCGTAAAGCTGTTTCTCAAGATAGAGATATCGCGATGCGTCCAATGACTCCTTATGAGCGTCGTCTTGTTCATATCGCATTGAAGGATGACCCGAAGGTTGAAACAGAATCTGAGGGTGAAGGACCGAATAGGCACGTAGTGGTCAAACCACTGTAGTTCTATAGCTCCCATGCCGCTTATAGTGCGCATCTCTGAGAAAAGCGAAGCCTACACCTTTAGCATGGGCATCTTTCAACCAAGATCTCTATAGGGGTGTAGTTCATCTGCGCCCCTACAAGCATGCTGAATGATGTTATATCAATCACTTCTTCTGTAATGGCTTCTTCTGAGCCATACCTATTCGTCTTGGCAGGATGATCTCTGGTTCACTGCTCTTTTCAAAGACGAATATCCTTCTGTATGTTTCACCATCGCTAAGATAGAAGTCACGTTCTTTGATGAGCTTCATACCCACAAGCTCCTCGAGCTCCTTTGCTTGAGAGATCTCCTCCTCATCAGCTTGAGATTTGAGACAGATAAGATGTCCAGAATCTACAAGGAGAGGTGAAGCAAGTTCAATGAGAGAAGGTAACGAACTCAGTGCTCGAGCAGTTAGAACAGAGAACTTACCTCTGTATTCTTGAGATAGCTCTTCGATTCTTCCTGCGTATGTAGATATCTCATCATCTAAAGCAAGTTCATTGATGATTCCCTGCACTGCTGACATCTTCTTCTTAACAGAATCGATGAGCATGGTCTTTCTTTCGCTATATATTCCTAAAGGAACACCCGGAAAGCCCCCTCCGCTACCAAGATCACCATAAAGACCAGCAGGTGAAACGTTCATTTCATCTAAAACAGATAAAGAGTCTTCTATATGAAGCATTCGTGCACTCTTGATATCTGTTATCCTAGTCAAATTGATCGTTTGATTGACTTCTAGGATTCTTAGAAGATATCTATCTACCAATTCTTCTTGGTATGTACTCATAGTTTTCCTTTATAAGATTGTTTCACGTGAAACAATCTTACCTGAATCATCCATTCGGGTGTTTCACGTGAAACATCTATTTGAGTATTTGATATACTCACCGCCGATCATATAGACGGTGTTTCAATATCTATTTCATAAACGCAGCAATATAAAGGAGGCAACGTCTACAAGATGAATGAGATCGATATCGAGAATGCTGAAGTGGTCATTCGGGATGTGACTCCTCCCGTAGAAGATCAAATGCATGTCAAAGCTCTCAAGAGCTACAAAGACAAGAAGCCCCCTGATCATGTGATTGGTCAAACCAGGATCATCGCTATCATCAATCAAAAAGGCGGGGTAGGAAAATCCACTACAGCGATTAATCTTGCTGCAGCACTTGGGGAACAAGGAAAATCGGTTCTCCTTGTCGATCTAGACCCACAAGGCAATTCCTCTAGTGGTCTAGGGATAGAAAAGACGTTGGTCGAAAACTGCATCTACGACGTGCTTTTGAATGATGTGTCTATCGAAGAGGCTATCATTCCTGACATCTATCCTGATCTTGATATCGTGCCTGCAACTATCAATCTCGCTGGTGCTGAGGTTGAGCTTGTATCCGAGATGGCTCGTGAGAATAGGCTCAAGGATGCCGTTGGAGCTGTAAGAGGGAAATATGATTACATCCTTATAGACTGCCCTCCCTCACTAGGTCTCTTAACGGTCAATGCTCTAGTCGCAGCGGATAAGCTTCTGATTCCTATTCAGTGTGAGTTCTACGCACTGGAAGGTGTGACAAAACTTCTTGAATCAATGAAACGAGTCAAATCTCGCTTGAATCCGACTTTGGATATCTACGGTGTGCTTCTCACCATGTATGACAATAGAACTACTCTCTCTAAACAAGTGGTCGATGAAGTACAAGGGTATTTTGGGAAGCTCGTATTCAATACTCTGATTCCTAGAACTGTGAAGCTATCAGAAGCACCAAGTTTCGGAATGCCAATCACTGAATATGACCCACACGGCAAGGGTGCTATTTGTTATCAGGAGCTTGCTAAGGAAGTGATCGAGCGTGGCTAAGAACACACGTGGTGGACTTGGAAGAGGTCTGAATTCTCTTCTCAATGGAGCAGCTGATACCTCGCAAAGGACGACTGAGCGTGAGAGGATCATCTACAACGAGAACGAGGAAGTAGATTACTCAAGCCAAGATGCAAAGCTGAGTGGTATGACGGGAAGCATTGAAAGGGTTACCACTGAAGCTACCCCGAAACCACAAGCTCAAACAGTGCAGAGAGTTACCCCTTCTGAGAGAGAATCTGTACCAGCTAAGCCTTCCTCGAATTTCATCAACGCATCCATCTCTCATTCCTCTCCTGTTTCAAAGTCTACAGAGTCGAATGTTTCACGTGAAACATCGCATGAGAGCACCCAGGAAAAGAAGAATGAAAAAGAGAAGGTTGCTGAAGACGCTATAGCACAGATAGATATCGAATTGATATCTCCTAATCCAGATCAACCGAGAACGAACTTCAAGAAATCTGATCTAGAAGAGCTTTCTAACTCTATAAAGAAGGAAGGACTGATACAACCCATCCTTGTACGGGAACAAGAGGATGAAACATATCAGATCATCGCAGGAGAGCGTCGTTGGCAGGCAGCAAAGCTTGCAGGTTTGAAGAAGGTTCCGATACAGGTCAAGAATGTCGATGATGATAAAGCGCTTGAGCTTGCATTGATCGAGAATATCCAGCGCTCTGACCTGAATCCCATCGAAGAGGCTTATGGATACAGGCGCCTTATGGAACGCCGTAAGATGACTCAAGCAGATATTGCACAAGCAGTCTCCAAAGGTCGGTCTACCATCGCAAACGCTCTGCGATTGCTCGACCTTCCTGAGGATGCTCAACAACTCCTCTTTGAAGATAAGATCACTGCTGGGCATGCTCGCGCTATCCTTTCCGTCCCTACCAAAGAGGGTAGAGAATCTCTTACTCAAAAGATCATCGACAATAAGCTCAGTGTTAGAGAAACAGAGTCCATTGCGCGCCTGCTGGCTAATAAGGGTAATTCTTCTAATACGAAGCGTGAATCCATCCCACCACGATATAAGTCAGTAGCAAAGGCGATGAGGGATCTCTTTGAGACGAATGTTAAGATCAAGACATCTAAGGGCAAGAATAAGATCGAGATCGAGTTCCAGGATGAAGCAGAGCTAGAACGTCTATTCCGTGAGATGACCGCTGGCTTTGATGAGTAGCTCACAAATGACATGATATAAGAGAATAGCCACGTCAAAGACGTGGCTATTTCTTTTCAAGAGCAAGATATTCGTAAGCCCCCAGCTCGGCTGTGCCCATCCTTCTTCACTTCTCTACCCTGCTTCGCAGTTGTCCACATGCTCCGTTGATATCGAATCCGCGAGAATTTCTCAAGCTGACAGGTATCATCTCAGCGTTCAATCGACTGATCCATGCTTTAGTCGTGCTCCTGCTTGATGGTTGGTATGCACTCCCCTCAACTCTATTAAGGGGGATCAGATTGATATGACACTTGATCCCGTCACAGAAGGCGACCAGCGCATCCAGGTCAGAGACCGTGTCATTGATTCCTGATATCAGCATGTATTCCAGTGTGACTCGTCTTCCACTCTTCAAGTTGTAGTAGATCAGCGCTTCTTGAAGATCATCTAGTGGTTGATTCACGCAGCGGGGCATCAATGTGTCACGAACCTTCTGCCGAGCACTATGCAAGGAAACAGCAAGTCGAAATTGCTCAGGCTCTTCTGCGAATCGCTTGATGCCATCGATGAGCCCACATGTTGATACGGTTATCTTGCGTGCTCCAATACCAAGCCCTGGGTCGGTGTTCATACGGCGTAATGCTAAGAGCAGGTTCTCGTAATTCAAGAACGGTTCACCCTGTCCCATGGCTACGACATTGCCAACGCGCTCACCGAAATCATCCTGGACCATGATGATCTGATCGACCATCTCAGAAGCACTGAGATCTCGCACGAGGCCCTGCTGTCCTGTAGCGCAGAACGTACACTCCATGGGACAACCTACCTGTGTTGAGAAGCAGACAGTCAAGCGCTTCACATCTTTCTTGTTCTCATCAAAAGCGATCGGCATGCCAACGGTTTCAACGCTCATGCCATCATCCAGCTCCATGAGATACTTGCGCGTGCCGTCTTGGGATCGTTCAATTTCAGCTACTTCGCTGTTTCCTAATGGATAGAGCTCGTTGAGCTTTCCTCGAAGAGCTTTAGAGAGATTCGTCATCTTGTCATAATCAGCTACATTATGCGTGTGAAGCCACTCATAGAGCTGCTTAGCACGAAACTTTGGCTCATTGAGCTCTTCCATGATCTTGATCAGCTCATCTTGGCTCATATCTCTGATATCCATCGAAGCAGACTCCGCTCATACAGTGACAATACGATGATTCGCAATTATACTTCCCGAAAGGCTCTCGGAAGGAATGAGAACATATGTTCGATATGAAATCTCCCGAATCATGTAAGGTCGCGCTGCTCGCTGGTGGCACGAGCGGAGAGCGAAAGATATCCCTCGCTTCCAGAGATGGCGCGATGGCTGCCTTGAAAGAGGCGGGCTATCAGGTTGAGTGGCTTGACCCGGCGAATAAGGCTGATCTCAAGAGATTGATGGATGAGCCGTTCGATGTAGCGTTCCTCTGCCTTCACGGGAAGGGTGGCGAAGATGGCATTATCCAGGGCTATCTTGAGCTCCTAGGTATTCCGTATACCGGTTCAGGGGTCTTTGGAAGCGCAGTCAGCATAGATAAGCAGAAGGCGAAGGTGTTCTATACCGCGAATGCCATCAAGACGCCAGAGTCGGTATATGTGCGTGCTGGTGAGCCATTCGATGTGGCGGAGATCACAGCGAAGTTAGGTCAGAAATGCGTCGTGAAAGCGGCAACGGAAGGTTCGTCGCTCGGTGTATACATCGTTGAGGGTGAGACTGCTCTCAAGCAGGCTATAGAGGACGCTCTTGCTATAGATACAGCTGTGCTCATCGAGCGGTATATCTCAGGTACTGAGCTCACGGTAGTCGTATTGGGCGCAAGTGAGACTGCTCGAGCTTTGCCCATCATCGAGATCATTCCCAAAGCTGACTCGTATGATTTCGAATCCAAGTATGCTCCCGGAGGGTCTGAGCATATCTGCCCAGCACGCATCTCCCAAGAGGCCACGGATGATATCCAGTCAACTGCAGTGAGAGCTCATAACGCTCTCACGTGCCATGGAGTGTCGCGCACGGATTTCATCTTGGAAGAGAATGGCGATGCGTGGGTTCTGGAGACGAATACCCTTCCTGGCATGACAGCTACATCGCTTCTACCGGATGCAGCGAAAGCGGCAGGCATCAGCTTCCCCGAATTATGCAAACAGCTTATTCAGAGCGCTTTTGAGAAGCAGTTCGTTAGGAAAGCGACCTCGGATACCAATTAAATCAAAACCATACCTTAGAACGCATCACAGGGCGTCGGTATGGCTATGCTGCATTTCACTGTGCTTCTATGGAAAAGATGATGCCCACGCTGAAGATGTGGGCATCATTTGGTCAAGAGCAATATCTTCGTAGGGGCGCAGCTCGCCTGCGCACCTATGGCTTACAACAGGTCGCTGACCTTCCCTAGCAACAGCTCGAAGCTGACGCCGCGGTCCATGAAATTCGGCTGCTTCGCTGATACAATCATCGCATCATGCACGAAGTTCCCGGCAAAGGCTACGGATTCGACCAAGGATCGCCCAGCCATGATGCCTGCGAGCACGCAAGACGCATACACATCACCAGTACCATGCAGCATGTAGGGAACGAACTCGTTCTCAACTTGGATGATATCGTTCGTATCCATTCCACCAACGAAGTTGCGCATCACGGTCTCATCCTGGCGCTGTATGCCTTTGAGCACCACATTCTTCGCGCCAAGGTCGAGCAGCGCATGCACCAGGCGCTCCGCCTCTTCGTCAGTGATATCCGCACCTTCCCATTCATCACCGATAGGCTCACCAAGGATGATGGCGGCCTCGGTCAGATTCGGCGTGAGCACATCGGCGTCCCGCGCTAACGATGCCATAGCATCGCAGAGCTCCGGTGTATAGGTTGGATACACCTTGCCATGGTCGGCCATGACCGGATCGACGAACTTGATGGCATCCGGATACGTCTCATAGAGAGAGCGAATGATATCCACCTGCTCAGGCGCGCCTAGGAACCCTGAATACACAGCATCGATCTGAACATCTATCCCGCTCCATGCGGCAAGGTAGTCCTTGAGGATGGCAGTCGTGTCATGCATGTACCAGCCAGGGAATGCGGTATGCGAAGAGAAGAGGCCAGTTGGGACTGGGCATACATCGCATCCAGCGGCAGATAGCACGGGGATCGCGACGCCAAGAGAGCATTTTCCATATCCACAGAGGTCATGGACAGCGGCTATGCGAGGTATGTATTCGTTGTTTCGGGAATACAAGAAGACTGGTTCTGGATCACCATGGATCGAATGATCAGCAAGGTCGGTTTCGTTGATATCCTTCATGGATTCGCTCGCTTTCTTCTCATTTCCTTCAGCGGTTCTTCTTGATCTTATCAAATTCCTCTTCTTCGCCCTCTTCCACCTCATCATCGAAGAGAGACCATTCATCAGCTTCAGGGGTATGGTTCCTATAGAGCTTCTTGGTGCGGAACTCGAATATCACGCAGGCGATGATGCTGATCACGATCCCGGCACCAACCAAGATGCCGATGCCTGCATACGTCTCGAACAAGAAGTGATAGAGCTCATTGAGGTCCATGCTTCACCTTTTCGACAAAGTTGTGAACAGCCTGCATTATACGGAAAAGGTCCCACACCTCCTCTTCCTCACTCCCAACCTTTGTATAATCCAAGCTAAACCGTTTTCAAAGGATGAAGATATGTCGCTAAAAGTCGCAGTTCTCATGGGTGGTCAATCATTTGAACGAGAGTTCTCGCTCGAAAGCGGCAAGCTCGTATGCGATGCGCTCACGCAGGCTGGGCACAAGGTGGTGCCGCTGGATACCACGAAGGACCTCGTGCCAACGCTCCGCAGCGAGAAGCCGGATGTCGTCTACAACGCCCTACATGGCAAGCACGGCGAAGATGGCACCATCCAGAGCTTGCTCGAGTTCCTGGGGATTCCCTTCGTAGGTTCGCCTGCAAGCGTGTGTCATCGCGCATACAACAAGGATGCGCTGCATTCCAGCCTTGCGAAGTATCGCGAGATCACCGGTGACGCAGGTACGGCATCATGGCCGCAAGGCATCTTCATATCGAAGGATGCGTTCAAGGAGATGGGGGCTGCAACAGCGCTTGACCTGGTGCCAGAGCGCGTGATCGGTGGTTTCCCTGTGGCAGTGAAGCCGGCACATGGCGGCAGCGCGCTGGGCATTCACAAGGTCGAGACGCAGGAAGAGCTCGGAGAGGCTATCCTGGATGCCCTCTCCTATGATGACGCAGTGAATATCGAACAGTGGATAGACGGTGTTGAGATAGCTGTTTCGATCCTGGGGAATGGATGGGATGCACATGCGCTTCCCCCTGTTGAGATCGTGCCCAAGAACAAGTTCTATGATTCAGATGCGCGCCTCAACGCGGATCACGTGGACTTCTTCTGCCCGGTCAGACCTGAATCGCTCTCGAGCGATCCTGTGGAAGCGGAAGCCATCCGTGCCGAGATAGAGCGCGCAGCGCTGGAGGTCTATCGTGCATATAGCGTTCGCGATCTAGGCCGCATCGACATGATATGGGATGGTGCGCAGGCAAAGTGCTTTGAGGTGGATGTATCCCCAGGCATGACCAGTCGCTCACTGTTCCCTACGGCGTGCAAGGCTGCGGGTCTCACGATGTCTGCGGTCATGGATCAGCTCGTGAGCACTGCTGCTGGTCGTGCTGCGTTCGAGCGATAGAGCGAACCCGAGCTTGAGCTGTACCCATAGCGTTCTTCATCCTAACACGAAGAACTACATAAGAGCGTAGCTATGCTGATGCCGCGAAGCGGCGAAGCTCACCCCTTTTCTGCCCCCTGCAAACGATGACCCTTCAAATCATCAAATCACTCATTCGGCGTTCAAAAGTTGTGGAAATTTGAAGGTTTTTGGAGCTTTTTCAAGAGTGTCCACACCCTCAAATTCACTTTTCCAAATTCCCCCTTGCGAAATCGCAAAAGTAGTGCTTAACCTCGTGAACAGGGAAAAGTTACAGTTCGGAAACGCCCGTTTTCCAGGGATGTTTTCCACATCACAATTCCACCATATTTCAGGCATCTAAAGCCCATTTGAAGAATGGCGTGACCTGCGGGTATAGTGCACATTGCTATACGTGGCTAACCATGTCTATACGCGCGCGTACACACGCATATACGACGGGGGAATCACGCTGGTGCTGGGAAACACCAAGGCAGGAAAGCGGGGCGCGTCATGCACGGCAACGCGTCCGCCAGTCGTTCGCTCGAACATGCGAACAGCGCAACGGAATGCGCCATGGCTGGTGGATCGGGAACGTTCGTGACGAGTCTCACAACCGCGAGCAAGATGCTCGCAGATGGGGAAAGAACATGAGTCATCACGAACGTATGAGTGCCCAAGGGAGCAAGCGGCTGAACGCCAAGCGCGCGCAGTTCGCAGCCAAGCTCTCGCAAGCACGGCATGGGGGCGAAGACCGCACGGTCGCACCCTATGCCACCGAACCGCTCTCTGAGCAACTGGCAGCCCCCGCGGCGCAGTCTGCCGCAGAGGCAAGGCCGAAGCACGCCACCATGCGCAAGCGCATCGTGCGCGTTGCGAACAGCTGCCCGATCAGCCGAGGCAGGCGGAGCGATGACCTCACCGCCAAGACCGCTGATCAGCCTGAGCAGTGCACTGCTGACCCGATCGCACAAGGCCAAGCTCCGGAATCCCGGACCCAGGCCGTCGTTGCATCAAGCAGCGATCCCATGATCGGCGCGTCAGCCGCCAAGGCCGCTCATGCGCAGACCGCCCAAGGTCACGCGCAGGCGGAAGGCCCGGCATGCGCACAGGCGCATGCGACCGCACAGGCACAGGACGTGGATCCTCTTCCCAAGGATGCGTCCATCATGGATGCCACGAATACCAGGCTCGCGCAGGCTACCCCATCAGCCACGCGCGCGTCCCGCATTCCTGCAGCTGATAAGAACGCACATATATATAAAGGTATGATCGCCATGAGTGAATACATTGATATGAACGCAACGTCCACCGCGAACGCAGCAGCCGCCGAGGCCAACGCAGCCACTGCCGCAAACGGCACAGCAGCCGCAACTGCCGCCACTGCTACCCGCGCAATCACCGCAACTGCCACAGAGGCAGCCACCACGTCTCGCCGCCCCAAGCGCGCAGCTCGCGCCGCGGCCAAGACGGCTAAGGCAGCCAAGCCCGCGCGCAAGCGCCAGCGCGGCGTCGCACTCCGCACGCTCACCGCGGCTGCCCTCGCTGCAACCATGTGCTTCGGCAGCGTCGCCAGCGCATTCGGCACCAATGCCGATGTCGATCCGGCGGCCGACAACGCTGCAACCCAGACTCAAGAACAGCCGGGCGCTGCGACCGACACCGACAACGGCGTCGCGCAGGAGACACCGGCGACTCAGGAGACTGAGAATGCGGCGACCAACAACGCTCCCGCGAACGTGGACATCATCTCCACCACCACGCGCCTTTCGGACTCCACGGCTGCCGGTACGGCGATCACCGGCACCGTGTCCATGAGCTCGGACGCGGACGTCTTCCAGGTGGATGGCGTCACATACCGCGCCGTGCTCCCGGCCGACCGCGCGGCTGACTTCAACACCACGCCCACCGCCGCGGTCATCGGCCTGACCGATGGTCAGCTGGGAACCGACACCATCGAGATCCCGGCAACCGTCACCAGCGCTGGCACCGAGTACACGGTCGTCGCCGTTGGTGAGCGCGCAGCCCAGCAGGCGCGCTTGGCTGCCGATCCCACCTCCTCGGATGAGATCCGCAACCAGCACCTCCTCGGTAACGGCGCTGGCGCATACGGCATCTCCGCTGAAGACGCCGCGCTTGCCAAGCTGATCCTTCCGGCAACCGTTGCATATATAGATGTAGATGCGCTCGCCACCTTCGAGAAGCTGCAAGCTATCGAAGTGAACGCGGAGAACGACATCTTCGCCGGCCATATGGGCACCCTGCTAATAACAGATGACGTCGCCCAGTCCATCCACGAGGCGGACGCAGTCAAGATCGCGTTCATCCCGTCAGCCATGAAGAACGTCGGCATCCCGGAGCATGCAACCAGCCTCTTCGCTCAGGCTGCTCCGTACGCCAAGGCAGCAAGCAGCTTCCAGATCGCGTCCGGCAACAAGACCTTCACCACCAACGCTGACCTCCTGCTCCGCGCGGTTGACGCAGACGGCGCAACCGTCACCGCTGGCAACGAGGACAACGCTGCCACGCTAGCCATCGTTCTGCGCGCGGCAGGCACGGGCACCGCAACTGTGATCCCGGAGACGGCTGTTTACAACGATCATGCGCTCCCCGTCACCGTCATCGACGCTGGCGCATTCAGCGCAAGCGCGTCCACGGCGCTCACCTCCATCGTCAGCCCGGCGGTCATCCAGAGCATCGCCGTGCAGACCACCGTCGAGGACGAATCCGGCGAGATGGTGCAGGACACCCCGCCGGCGTTCGAGCAGTCCACGGCCGAGCGCGCGACCGTTGCGCTCTCCAACCTTGAGGACGAGGCTGCAAGCCAGGCATGGCGCGAGGCCGGCTTCGAGAACTTCGTCCAGATCGGCGAGGCAGGCAGCCAGGAGACCGTCGAAGGCGCAGAGAATGCTGACGGCCAGATCTCCGGCAACGTCCAGCTGACCGCTCCGGGTGAAGAGCTCACGCCGGGCACCGCAACCGCAGGTCTGACCTACACGCTGCTCCCGGACATGACCGTTGAGGTGGGTTGGTCTGGCCGCACCTCCTTCGCCACCACGCTGAACATCCCGTCCAGCGCCAACATCGGCGACGTCAGCTACCCCGTCAGCTCCATCGCCAAGGAATCCTTCCGCGGCGCGACCATCCAAACGCTCACCCTTCCCGCCAGCCTGCGCACCATCGGTGAGAGCGCGTTCGAGGGAACCACGCATCTGACCACGGTGGACCTCGGCTCTAGCCTGCGCACCATCGGCTACGCGGCCTTCAAGGACTCGGGTCTCAGTGAAGTCTGGCTCCCCGAGTCCCTGTCCCTGGTGGGCGGCGAAGCATTCGCGAACTGCGCTAACCTCACCACCATCGTCGCGCGCGGCGAAGTGGAGACAGTCGCAGACTCCGCACTCGCTGGCTGCACCGGCGTCACCATCCTGGTGCCGGACACCAAGGCGGACAACTCCGCTTGGAACGCCGCGAAAGGACTCCTCGTTTCCAACATCCAGGTGGTCAGCTACGGCATCAGCCTGCCGGTTGACACCCTGACCATCGAAAAGGGCGGTGCGGCGAATGTGTTCTCCGCCAACGCCACGGAATCCTCTACCGAAGCCGCATCCGGCGCACAGCCGATGGGTTCCAGTGACACGGCCCCGGGCGCATCCACGCCTAACGAAGGCGCCCCCTCAGCCGGCACCGAAATGCCCGCCGGCGCCATCGGCGGCGCATCCGCAACCGCCACGGGCGCACAGGAAGCAGCTGCCCAGGCTGCGGCCGAGGTCAACGCGGAAGGCGGCGCTACCGTCACCGCTCAGGACCAGTCCAACAACCTGACCGCCTCGCGCATCGCGCAGGAGACTGCACAGCTGGCAGCGCTTGGCGTGCAGACTGAGTACAACTACCCGGCGTCTGACCTTTCCGTCAGCACCAACGGAACGGTTCGCGCGTACGAAGAGGGCGAGAGCGAAGTCACGGTTGTCCGCACGCTCGACAACCAGACGCTCGCCCAGGCATCCCGCCAGGTGCTCGTCCCGCAGCGCGCTGCAGCTCCTGCACCGGTCGCAGCCCCGGCTGCTGTTTCCGAGCCTGTCACGACAGCCGAAGGCTATGAGGCTCAGATCGATCAGATCTTCGGAGTCGACTCTCTCATCGGTGGTGCCAAGCAGTGGGGCGGCCCGGGCATCATGTGGGATATCCGCAAGGCTCGCTACGAGGCGAACCCCACGCTGATCATCTGGCCCAGCGGCACGGGTGCGCATGACATCCCGGCTACCACGCCGCCATGGCAGGAGGACGCTAATCTCAACGGCGTCAACCTCGGCAGCATCGAGAAGATCACCGTCTTTGGCAACAAAGAGATCTCCATGGGCAATGCGTCCCTGGGCGGCAACGGCATCTTCAAGGGTCTCACGGGCGTGAAGCAGATCTCCCCTGATCAGTGGATTCAGAGCGCTACTGACAACATCCCGGTGCTCCCCCTCGGAGGCCTGGATTTCAGCACCGCTCGCGACCTCTCCAACTTCTTCGAGGGCTGCACCAACCTTGAGAAGTTCCACGTAGAGGACATCTGCACCTCTGGCTCCGTCAGCATGAACAGCATGTTCAAGGGCTGCTCCAAGCTGGCTACCGTCTACATGCCGGCATCTGAGGGCACGGCCATCGGCTCCGCTTCGGACCTGCGCTCCATGTTCGAGGACTGCGGCATGCTCGGCACCGGCAGGGATGGCAGCTCCATCGCAAACATCGACCTCTCCGGCATCGGCACCTCCGAGGTCCCGGGCGACTACGCATCCTTTGGCCCTGGCGCCACCTACATGCAGGATATGTTCAAGGGCTGCGCTAACCTTGTATATATGTATACGGGTGACGGCACCACTCCGGCCAACCACCCCAGCTCCAACGCCAAGATCATCATCGGCAAGGGCTGGACGAAGGTCCTCAATGGCTTCTTCTGGAATCGTCCCGTCATCGACCAGTATCCCAACTATGTGCTGAAGCCTTCGGTCGATGTCTACGGCGGCCCCTCGGACGAGACGTTCCTCATGCGTCGTCCCAATGCAGAGTCTGAGGACAACCATGTGACCTACACCTATGAGGGCAAGATCAACCTCATGGATCGCTCGGCGTACGAGAACATGACCCGCTGGGTTCTCCGCGAGTACCTGATCTATCCGGAATACATCATCGAAGACCTGGGCGATACCGGTCAGAAGTCCTTCGGTGAGCTGGTCACGGGTGGTACCGCTGGTGCAGACAGCACCAGCGCCGTTGACTTCAGCGATTCCGTCCTTTGGAAGCTCCTCCGTGGCACGGACAACAAGCTCACGCTGGTCATCTATCCCGGCAAGAACTACAACGCCAGCAGCCCGGATCGCTATGGCACGCTGGCCAGCTTCTCTGATTCCAAGCCGGCTCCTTGGGCTGGCGGTTATGCCGCTGAGATCGAGCGCATCTACGCATACCCGGGCGTCAAGACCAGCGAGTCCCTCTACAAGGCGTTCGCTGACCTGCCCAATCTCAAGCTCGCTGACCTGAGCAACCTGCATGTCACCTCTGACACGCAGAACATCACCTCCATGTTCGAGGGTGACGTGTCGCTCCCCGCAGTGTCGAACATCGACAGCGGCCACCTCAGCGTCGGCAACTTCAGCTATGCCGGCCAGAGCAACACCGCCTATCGTCCGAACGTGAACGAGTACGGCGTGTGGCTCGGCAAGAACTGGGACTTCTCCGGCACCACCATGGCAGACCGCATGTTCTATGGCTGCTCTGAGCTGGTCCTTGCTGAGATAGACGGCACGAGCGTTGACGGTTCTGAGACAATCAAGAAGGAGCGCTTCAGCGCTACCAGCATGTTCGCCAACGCGTTCAACGCCAAGAAGGAATATAACTACGTCAACTACAACCGTGGCCAGTACGCTACGGTGCGTCTGACCAACCTGGGCAACAGCCCGCAGGCGAACCTCTCCCATATGTTCGACAACGCCTTCAACAGCACCGTTGCTCCGGCTGAGCGCACGGACGTGCATCTGGTCAACGTGGGCAACGGCGAAGGCGCCAATCTGACCAACATGTTCACCGGTGTGAAGGGTCTGGGCAACGTCGGCAAGGCTGCGAATACGGGTATGAGCAGCACGGCGAATGGCTTCAACAACGTCGGCAATGGCGCGAACGCCAATTTGACGGAGATGTTCGCGGGTTCCACCGCCATCTCCAACATCGAGGGCACCAATATCGGCAATGGCGCGAACGCCAACCTGACCAGCATGTTCTCCTACATCGGTGCGGATCAGAACTATACGCCCAATTCTGATGTCAAGGTCGTCCTGACCAACGTCGGCACGGGTGCAGGCTCGCGCCTCACCAACCTCTTCGCGGGTTCCTACAGCGTTGATGGGTACGCAAGCCAGAATCGCAACGTCGCCATCAGCCTTCAGCCCTCCGACTGGAGCGCTCCGGCAGGCGCGGCCTATGATCTGTCTGGCCTCCTGGATGGTGCCACCAACGTCAACCGCGTTGACATGCGTGGTCTGCCTGCGTTCATGACGCGCGAAGCTGCTACCGCAGCTGGTCTTGATGCGCAGGGCGGCCTGTCTCTGGCCAATGCATTCCGGGGTCTCAATCGCATCGAATACGTGAAGTCCACCAACAGCGCCGGCACCGATCCTAACTCTCTGGATCAGAATTCCATCCTGTTCCGTCAGGGTGCGAACTTCATGAATGCGGTCAACTTCCAGGGTACCTTCCAGAACCTGCCCAAGCTGAAGGAGGTCAACCTTGACGGTTTCTTCTGCTATGACGATGCGGCGTCCATCAAGCCCACCGTGGTCATGACCTCCATGTTCGCCAACAGCACGGGCACCTCTGCGCTGACCAAGGTCAGCCTGGGCACTGCGGATGCCAACGGCAGCATCATCTATATGGCACGTGCGCGCGCGATGCAGTACCTCTTCCAGGGTGCGACCATGCTGCACGATGTGGACCTGTCCGGCCTCGACACCTCCGCTGCTATCGGTGATGTCAGCGCCTATGGCGAAAGCCGTACTGCTATGCACAGCATGTTCCAGGACTGCAACCTGATCGTGAGCGCTGATGGCAAGGCCAACGGCACCTCTGAGTCCGATCCGGCTAAGATCAAGTTGGGTACCGGCTGGACCAAGATCTGGAACGGCTTCTTCTGGTCCCGTCCCACGCAGGCGGGCAACCCCACCTACGTCATGCAGCCCAATGTGCAGGTCATCGTGTACAACGGTCCCACCAGCACGGACGATCTCATGGTGTGCCCCAACATCAGCGTCGGCTCCCTTGAGTTCAAGTTCACCGGCAAGATCCTGCTCTCCAACAAGACGGCGCTCAACAACGCCATCGTCTGGGTTCAGGCTGGCTATGGCAACTGCCTTGACTACAGCAACATCGGCTCCGCCATCGGCGAGACCGGTGCTGACATCTTCGGCGGTCGCATCAAGGCTGGCGGCTTCGTCGGCAAGCGCGACGTGAACAATGGCGAGAACGTCATCTGGGCCATTCGCGACAAGGGCGAAGGCACGGTGGCAACACTGCTCATCTATCCGGCCGAGGGCCTTGAGTCCGGCGCGGATACCACCCTGCAGACGTTCAACAACAACGGCAACTCTGCGCCGTGGTCCGGTGTGGCCGCGCATGAGCTGGCTGGCTATCAGGACACCTTCCAGCAGGTGCGCGTGTACCCGGGCATCGTGGCGAACACGAGCCTGCAGTCCATGTTCGAAGGCTGCTCGCAGCTCAAGCACGCAGACCTCACCAACCTGAAGATCACCAGCGCTACTACCACCATGCAGCGCATGTTCGCTGGATGCACTCAGCTCACGGGCCTGCAGAACAATATGAATGCGACCACGGATTCTGACCTGCGTCGCGTGAACGGCGATCTGGCCAATATCAACAGCAACGGTCCTGGCGTGCAGTTCGCCAGCGCCACGAGTGGTTTCGCTGACACCTCCGCCATCACCAATGCTGCGGAGATGTTCGTCAACGCTCACAGCATGGGCACCATCAATCTCAATACGTTCCTGGCTCAGTCCGGAACAGTGGACGCGAACGGCATGTTCAAGAACGTGAACAATCTGACACGCGTCACCATCAACAATCTGGCGAAGGACGCAACCCTCAATGCTGTCAGCATGTTCGAGGGTGCGGGCACCAGCCTGTCCCCCGACGGGGTGTCTAACACGGATTCCTCGCTCATCGTCACCATCACCAACACGGGCAATGGTGCGAACACCAACATGAGCAACTTCTTCAAGGGTTCCGATCGCCTGACCGAGCTCACCCTTGAGAACGTAGCCAACGGTGCGAGCGCCAACATGGAGTCCGCATTCGATGGCAGCGCGATGCTCAACAGCCTTGACGTCACCAATGTCGCCAATGGCTCGGGCGCCAACGTGAAGTACGCATTCGCGTCTTCCTTCGGTACGCCCGCGGGCAAGTGGACCACCAGCACGGCTGTCATCGCTACGCTGACCGACTTTGCCAAGAATGGCGCCAACATGGAAGGACTGTTCGTCAACAGCTTCCTGATGGACAACCGTGGCGCTTCCATCACTTGGAACGGCGGCGAGGTTGCCGCTGCTGGCAACAACAAACAGATGTTCGCTGTCGTCGCAACGGACGATGCGGGCACTCCGGCACACAGCTATCTGAAGAAGATCGACGCTCCGGCTCTCACCAAGGCAGCCGCTGATGTCTCTGAGATGTTCAAGGGCGCCGAGAATCTGGCCGATCTGCGTTTGGGCACGAACGACGCCAAGCCCAGCGGCATCGGTGCATATGTGGCGTGGGATATGAGCGCCACCACCAACGCTCAGAGCATGTTCGAGTCTGCGTTTGCAACCTCTGCGGCTGCCAACAGCATCCGCATCATGGATGTGAACCTGGGCAAGCCCAACATGCGCTACTTCATGAAGGGTGCGTCCAACCTGGCAACAGTGGAGCTGCCGTACAGCACGAACAAAGGTTCGGCATCGGTGCAATCCGCCACTGACCTGCGCAATGCGTTCGAGAATTGCTCCAATCTCACCACGCTCGACATGACGGGCGTCGGTACCGCTGACGTTGCAGGCAACAATGCTTCCTATGGCGAATACGCCACGTACATGGCTTCCATGTTCGCGGGTGCCACCAAGTTGGTGGACGCTACGGGCAGTCAGTCCTCCGATATGGCCACCATCAAGATCGGCCCCAAGTTCGTCAAGGTGCTCAACGGCTTCGTGTGGAACCGCAACACCTCTACGGCCGATCCGGATTACGTGCTGCGTCCTACCGTCAGCATCGAGGTCTATGGCGGCCCGCAGTCTGCTTCCAACCTGATGCGTCGCCCCAATGCTCAGCTTGGCTCCACCAAGTATGAGTTCACGGGTCGCGTGTTCCCCGCTGATGGCGATGCGCTCACCTATGTCGGTGTGTGGGCATCGCAGGATTATGCGAGCGTTCTCGACTACGCTCAGACTTCCAGCGCATTCGGCACCTGGGGTCAGAATGAGTACGGCCAGATCGTGGCCGGTGGCTTCATCGGTGACTCCGCGATCGACACCGACGGGCGTTCTGTCATCTGGGTGATCCGCAACAAGACGCCGGAGAACCCCAGCTCAGGCACGCTTTTGCTCTATGCGAACAACCGTTCGAATGTCAATGATCCGCTGGGAACCGACAGCACGACGGGCCGCATCACCAGGGGATACCTGCGTCCGCTTGACTCCTCTGACCCGGCACCGTGGTCAGCTGGTGGCGTGACCGCTGACGGCACAGGCTACGAGGCACGCTTCGCACGCGCTCTGGTCGCACCGGGCGTGACGGCTGGCAGCAGCCTCGCACGGATGTTCTATGGTTGCGAGAACCTGACGGACGTTGATCTCACCAACCTGTATGCGCCGGATGACCTGACGGATATCTCTGAGATGTTCAGCGGCTGCAACGCGATCACCAAGTACGAGATGACGCAGAATGTTGCGCCGTGGAATGGTTCGCTGTCCTCTGGTGCAGCAACGCGCTCGAACGAAGGCGCGTTCATCACTATGAGCTACACGCGTGGTCCTGGTTATGTCACGGACGCGCAAGCTGCGACCCAGGCCGGCTATGGCTGGAACACCGACACGCTCAGGACGGCGTTCCGCTTCGCCATGGGTTCGGAGAAGGCACAGCTGCACACCATCAATGTCCAGAACCTCGCCTATGAGAACAACCAGGCGGGTCTCAACCTGTCCTACATGTTCGCGAACAATCCCAAGCTCGCGAACGTCACGATGGATACCGTCGCTACGTGGGGCAACAGCAATGGTCTCAACATGTCCTACATGCTGTTCCGCGCGGGCACGGACGAGTCCGTCATCGGCACGGGCACGGCAACGCTGACCAACGTGGGCTCCAAGGTCGACATGTACGGCAGCACGGTCGATGTGAGGCGCAGCTCCTCTAACGCGAATCTCACCTACATGCTCTCTGGCGCTGCTGGCTTCCACACCATCACGCTCAACGGCGTGGGCGCGGGCGAGAACGCCAACCTGTCCTACTTCGCAGATGGTGCGGCTGCGGCTACCACCATCAATGCCAAGGCTGTTGGTTGTGGCGCCAATGTCACCATGCGCGCGGCATTCCGCGGCACGGGCGGCACGCAGGGACCAGATGGCAAGGACAATCTCTACATCGGCTCTCGCACGAGCGCGTCTATCACGCTCGATCACGTTGCCGTCAACGGTGGCAGCATCGAGGACATGCTCTCTGAGACCTTCACGGCGAAGGGCCTCACGGGCAGCAAGACCATCTCACTGAATGCTTCTAAGGTCGGAAGTGCTCGCGGTGCTGAGCTGAGCAGTGCGGCGAGCCTGCTGCATGGTAGTGCTGCTACGCAGGCAGACCTCCGCGGTATGGCCGACGTCAACGGCACCATGGCGAACGCCCTTGCAGGCATGACGAACATCGGTTCGATTAAGATGAGCGACGCCTCCCTCTCAGGGAGCATGGTGGCGCTGGCCTCCTCGTTCGCGGGCTACA
>CAJURX010000011.1 GCA_910589125.1 uncultured Eggerthellaceae bacterium | reverse complement strand
TCCCCCTACGCTCCACCACGGAGATCAAGCCGTCAACTCAGGTTGGCGGCTTTTTTGATGCACGCGTGTCTGGCCCCGGAAGGACCCGAAACCCGTTGCCCTGATCCGCCTGCGAGCGCACGTGAAGTGCGCCCCTACAAGGGCTTGCATCAGCATCGGCCAGCCAACATGCAGCAATGTGAGGATCTGTAGGGGCACAGCTCGCCTGCGCCCGTCGCCCTTTTCCGCAGATGCTGGCTGTGCCCGCATGCCCCATGAAAGAGAAAGGGGCCGCAACATCCGTTGCGACCCCCTGCATGCATGTTCGATGAGGCCGAAGCCTCAGATGAACGCTTAGATATCGCCGTAGCCGAAGCTCTTCGTGCCCTCGAACACCTCGAGCGCGTCCTCAACGCTGTAATCAGCCAGCGTGATGGCGCTGATGGCCTTCGTCAGGCGCGTTGCCTCATCAAGAGAGCGCTGATGGATGTTGCGACCCGTTGCGTTGCCGCATGCGCCACCCACATGGATCTGCTCCCACAGCTGCGTGAGGAACGTCTTGGCATCCACGGTGGAGCCACCTGCGCAAACGAGGCCCGTGCGACCCGCAGCATCGCTTGCCACATGCAGAGCCTCAGCAGGAGTGCGGCCGTCCTCGGGCTTCGGCGGATTCACCTTCACGAAATCGGCACCCAGGCAGAGCGCGACGCCCGCAGCACCCGCGATGAGATCGGGGGCCTTCTCCGCCGTGACAGCCTTGCCGCGCGGATAGATCCACAGCACCACCAGCAGACCATGCTCATGCGCCTGAGCGATGAGCTGACCAGCCTCGGCCATCATGGTGGACTCGTATTCGCTGCCCAAATAGATGGTGTAGCCCAAGCCGACGACGTTCACGCCGTTGTCGCGCATCTGGAGCACTGCCTCGATGTCGGTGAGCTGCGGAGAGTAGGGATCCTCCTGCTTCGTGCCCACCAGATTGGTCTTGGAGTTCATCTTGACCAGGTAGTTGATCTCAGGGTAATCAGCAGCATACTGCGCCACCAGACCGCGCTGACCAGCCAGGACGCCGATGACGCCCTCCTTGCCGATCTGGAACAGGTGCTCCGGCTTGGCGTCAGCCTCATCGATGCCCTCGCCATAGAAGTCCTTGTTCATGTGCTCGACCTTCTGGTCGCACGCGAACAACATGAGACGGCCCGTGCTCTGCGTGGCCTTCAGATAGTTGTCGACGTAGGTGTCGCGCGCATCCGCCGGCACATCCATGGGAACGCGGACATCAGCAGCAGTGATCTTCGGCATGGTACCTCCCAAAGTAGGTTGTCATATAGGTTCAATTGTAGCAGGCTGCAGCGCGTTCGCCCCGAATGGACAGGAAGCCCACACTGCATCAGGGCTTTTCGCGAGAGAACACCGTGGAGCGCTCATCCCCATCAGAGAGCGGCACCTCGCTCGCGAACACATACTGCGCGATCAGCGACTGCGCAGTCCAGAGCGCATCGTCCACGAGGTTGTCCCACCAATCGAATTCGCCATCGGTGATGACCAACTCCGAACGATCGAGCGAGAACCGGTAGCGGCCGCCACCCTCCATGTTCCCGAACCTGAACAGGATGGTCTTCGCCTCGGGGTCCACCACGTAGTGGTACGCCACGTCATCGGTCAGCACGATCTCATCTTCGGATATCGTGACGGGCATGGACGTCTCCTCGTGATACCACGTCCCCTGGATGTCAGCTGCATCATCGTACGTCTGCCAGCGGAAGATGCCGAACGCGACCGCAAGACCGGCGAACAGGAGGAGGATGACCAGCAGGATGCCCACGATGACCCGGCGGATGGTCTTGCGCCGCCGACGCTTGCGCTCTTCCTGCTCGGCGCGCTCGATGCGCTCCATCCGAGCGCGTGCCTGACGCTCGAGCGCGGCCGTCGCCTCCTCTGAGGTAGGCTCCGCATCCGCCTCGGGCAATGGGCCGCTCCCTCCGAGCGCACCCGACGAGCCAGCATCCACGACTTTCCCCGATGCGGCCACAGAGCGTCGCTTCCCGCGCACGCGACGCCGCGATCCCGCTCCCTCAGGCAACTCCCCTGAGAGGCCAGGCGCTCCATCGGAAGAGGGTGCAGGGACCGAGGTAGCAGGCTCAGATGCGATCGGGGCACCAAGCGCTCCAGCACCGGACGACTGCTCCGCCTCAGCCAGCTCTTGCGATCTTCGCAGCCTTGGATTGTTCTCGCCCACGATGGACCATCCCCGCGCGAACGCGGACCAGGCGTGCTACGCCTGTTCGGGAGCGATCGTGCGCATGCCGCCCATGTACGGGACCAGCGCCTCAGGCACCGTGATGGAGCCGTCAGCATTCTGGTAGTTCTCCAAGATGGCAGCCATGCACCTGCCGACTGCCAGCCCGCTCCCGTTGAGCGTGTAGAGATAGCGCGTGCCCTTGAAGCTCTCAGGGTCCTTGTAGCGGATGTTCGCACGGCGCGCCTGGAAGTCAGTGCAGCATGAGCAGCTGGATATCTCCTTGTAGCCGTCATAGCTGGGCATCCAGACCTCCACGTCATAGGTCTTGGCAGCGGAGAATCCGATATCGCCCGTGCAGAGGGTTATCACGCGATAGGGCAGATCCAGCTTCTGCAAGATGTTCTCAGCATCGGCCACCATGGATTCCAGCTCATCCCATGCCTGATCCGGCGTGGCGTACTTGACCATCTCCACCTTGCTGAACTGATGGACGCGGATGATGCCGCGCGTGTCGCGCCCGGCACTGCCAGCCTCTTCGCGGAAGCACGGCGTGAATGCGCAGTAGCGCAGCGGCAGCTGGTCGACATCCAATATCTCCTGGGCATGCAGGTTGGTCAGCTGCACCTCGGCTGTCGGGATCAGATACAGCCCTTCAGTGGTCTTGTACAGGTCCTCTTCGAACTTGGGCAGCTGCGCGGTGCCGGTGAGCGTGGTCTCGTTCGCCAGCGCGGGGACCCACCATTCCTTGTATCCACGGCTCGTGTGCTGATCCAACATGAAGCTGATGAGCGCACGCTCCAGCTTCGCCCCTGCGCCACCGAGCACATAGAAGCGGCTCTCGGCCAGCTTGACGCCACGCTCGAAATCGATGATGTTGAGGTCCGTGCCCAGATCCCAGTGCGCCTTGCGCTCGAAGTCGAACGTGGTGGGCGTACCCCAGCGGCGAACCTCAGGATTGTCGTCCTCGTCCTTGCCGATGGGCGTGGTGGCATCCGGCATGTTCGGAACATGCATCAGCAGATCGCGCAGGCCGCTATCGGCCTCTTCGCGCGCTTCCGCCGCACGGTCGATCTCCTCGTTGATGGCGCGCACGCGCTCCTTCGCTGCCTCGGCCTCTGCCTGCTTGCCCTCTTTCATGAGCTGGCCGATCTGCTTGGATGCAGCATTCCGCTCCGCCTGGAGCGCTTCCTCCTGCTGGATGGCTTCCCGACGACGCGCGTCCAGATCCGTGAACGCTTGCGTATCGAACGAGGTGTTGCGGTTCCGCATCGCCTCTTCGACGGCCGACAGGTTTTCGCGAACGAACTTCATATCAAGCATGGAAGGCTCCTTGTCAGTGTGAAGAACTGAGTAAGTATACCCCTTGCACCAACGCCCTGTCGGGTGCCCCCTTCGCCATTTCGAGCGCAGCGGGAAATCTCCAGAACGGACGCCGCAAAGGCAGGGATGCTCCTACAGCTCCGTTGCCCGCAGGTTCGCAGCCACATGCTGCGGCTTGATGACATGCGGAATCGCCTCGCGCAGGTCATCCACCGTGAGGGGCACGCGTCCCTTCGAGAGCGCCGCCGCCAGCATCACCGTGTTCAGCATGCGCCGCGGAGCACCGAGGCGTCGCAACACGGCCGCGTCGTTCACGCAGACGAGCTCCGGTTCGCGCAGCCCTGCGCCATCGCGCCCTGCACGCCGCCGTCCGCTCGTGCGCATGCGCACAGCTTCGTTGTAGAGCATCGTCTGCAGGCCGTTCAAGATCTCCTGCGCATCATAGGGCTCGCCTGAGAGCGAGCTGGTCACGGGTTGTACCGTGGTGGTGGCAGTGACCACCATGCCGTCACGGGCCAGATACGGCACCGCGCGTGCCGCCTCGCCTGGCTCGAAGCCGATGATCATGTCAGCGGTCCCATGCGTGATCAGCGGTGCGAGCACCTCTTCGCCGCCGTCTCCCATGCGCACATGCGATACCACGGAGCCACCGCGCTGAGCCATGCCGATGGTCTCTGCCGTACGCACCTGCCAGCCCTTGTTCGTGGCCGCTGCCGCCAACAGCTTCGCAGCCAGCACCGTGCCCTGACCACCGACGCCCGCTATCAGGATGTTCGTCATGAGCGACCTCCTTGTCGCGGATCGCGTGGGTCGCGCGCAGCACCCGTCCCCTCAGGACCAGAGGAGCTGCCGTAGTCAGCGAAGCGCGAGCGCACCGGACGAGATGCTCCTGGTGCAGATGCGGGCTGGACGCGCTGCCGCGTCTGCGGTGCCGCCGATGTGCGTGGCTTCCCCTGCGGTATGAGCGACCCCTGAGGACCTGTCACCTGAGGCTCTTGCGGCGCATCATCCACAGGCTCGGGATCCGCATCGGCCTCGTCGTGGTGGACGCGCCTCAGATCGCGCTCGGAGCTGCGACCTCGTGGCTTGTGCACGGTGATGCTCTGATCGTCCACATCCATCTGCAATCCATCAAACGTCAGATCGAGCTCATCGAGAGCGCTCTCTGCTTCGCGGACGCGAGGCGAATCCCCAACGTCTTGATCGCCGTCGGCCTGCTGAGCCGACGCTCCGCCTCCCGTGGAGAAGAGCGCGTCCAGCGAGAGCTCGGAATTGCCACCGTAGTCCGGCACCGTGCGGCCCACACCTGCGCGGCTTGCCGCATCCGAAGCGGTCTCGGCCGAACCAGCCGCATCCTTGACCAGCGCTATCTGCGCTGCCTGAGATGCCTCCCCTGACGGCGTATAGGCGAACACCAGGGCAGCCGCACTGCGCTGCATGGGCTCCTTCATGAAGTAGCGGCGCTGGCCTTCGGGCTTGATGACGCGCTTGACGCTGCTCGTCCCCTGCGTTCTGGCCGCAGAGGAGCGCTTATGCGCCGTCATGGCCTCGTACAGGTCGTCGTCCTCGAATTCCTCGACGGACCCGTACGGGTTCATCGGGATGATGAGCGCCTGATTGCGAATGCCCGAGAGCCTCATCCTGGCAAGGCCTCCCGGGCCATCGTGGGCGTCGGCCTTCTCGTCAGCATAGGCGCGGGACAGTGCGCTGCCCCTCATGGGCGCATCCAGGTCCTGCTCCTCATCGTGCGCGCGGCCTTCGACCGGCTCGCCGATATCCGCGACGCGCTCCTGCGCCTGAGCTGCCTGCGCAGATGCGGTGTCCCCCTCTACAGGAGCGGCGGTCCTGTTCAGTCGGCTCTGACGCACGGGCTGCGGCTCCACCTCCGGCGTCTGATCGATGGCGTCCACGGGGCACACGGGTAAGCAGAGGCCGCACCCGTTGCACTGCGTCCGGTCGATCACAGCCTGACCGCGCTTGCCGCTCTTCGCTCCCCGCGCTCCCAGCTCGAAGCCGATGGCCGGACAGCCGACCTGCGTCACGCACTTCTTGCAGCCGATGCACTTGCTGGAGTTCACCTTCGCAGGGATGCCGAAGGGCTTGGTCCACACGCAGGGGCTCTTGAAGATGACCGCTGAAGGGCCCTCGAACGCCAGCGCCTCAGCGACCACTTCCTCAGCGACCACGACATCAAGCGGATTCGCTTCCACGATCTTCTCTATGCTCGCCGCCTTGAGGACGGCTTTGATGCTGATGGGGCTGCGCGCCTCCCCCATGAGCGTAGCGCCTGTGCCAGGATGCGGCTGCAGACCCGTCATGGCGGTGGTGGAGTTATCGAGCACGCAGATGGTCACGTCGTGGCCGTTGTAAGCCGCATTGACGACACCAGTCATGCCGGAGGCGAAGAACGTGGAGTCGCCCACGAAGGCAATGGCCTTCTTGTCAGCATTGGTGGCGGCGATGCCTTGAGCCATGGTGATGCCACCGCCCATGCATAGGCAGGTGTCCACTGCGTCCAGCGGAGCTGCGTTGCCCAGCGTATAGCAGCCGATATCGCCCGCGAACACCGCCTCTTCGCGCTTGATTCCCAACTGCGCGAGCGCGCGCTTGACCGCCATGAATGACGCTCGGTGAGGGCATCCGGCGCAGAGCACCGCCGGACGGGCGGGCAGGCTGCCGGGATATGCATACTGCGTCCCTGCGTCCAAGAACGTGCTCACGATGCCGCTGAACGTCCCCAGCGCAGGATCGCGATCGCCCTCTTCGGCATCAGCGTAGGCATCCAGGAACGCTGCGATGCGCGCGACAGCATCCTCCGTCGTGTTCTCGCCGCGCGTGTTCGCCTCGCCCGAGAGCTTCCCATGCACGCGTGGCCAGAGGAAGCTGGTGCTCGCCATCTTCTGCAGCTCTTCTTCGATGACGCTGTCGAGCTCTTCGAGCACCAGCACGTCCGTCAGGTCCTTGAGCGCCCGCGATGCCACGCGCCCCGGGAACGGATAGGGCGTGCCGATCTGGAGCAAGCGCAGGGCCGGCAGGCGCTTGCCAGCACGAGCGGCCAGCCGATCGAGGATGCGCACAGCCTCGCGCGCATATTGCGTGGAGACGCCGCCTGTGACGATGCCGACCTTCGCCGGCGCGGGCGCGACCTCCCGATCGGGATCGAGGCGCAGCGATGCGCGCTTGCCGATCCCCGGAGCGCTCTCCCCGTTCGGCAGCGTATTCACGAACAGCGGATTGAACGGGGCCAGGTCCGTATCGAACATGAGGTCGTGCGATATGGAGCGCAAACGCTCGTTGATCTCACCATGCGCTTGGTAGGCGCGCGGCGGGAAGATGACGTAGTCGGCTGGATTGCGATGGAAGCCGCCTCCGATGGCCGCGCGCGGGCTGGTGCTCTCCGGGAAGTCGAAGAACGTGGATGCGTGGTCGATGCGCGTGGTGGGCCGGAAGATGACCGGCGTCTGATAGCGCTCAGACATCTGGAAGGCATGGGCGATCATCTCCGCACCCTGCTCAGGCGTGGCCGGATCGAACACGGGCACCTTCGCGAAAGCGGCGAATCTGCGCGTATCCTGCTCGGTCTGGCTGGAGATGGGACCTGGGTCGTCAGCTACGAGGATGACCAGGCCGCCCTTCACGCCCACATAGTTCAGGGACATCAGCGCATCGGATGCCACGTTCAAGCCGACCTGCTTGCAGGTGACCATGACGCGCACACCTGAGAGGGACGCTGCAGCAGCCACCTCGAGGGCCGCCTTCTCATTGGTGGACCATTCGACATGGACGCCCTCAGCCGCTCCGTCCTTGCGCAGGCGCGCGACCGTTTCGATGACCTCTGAGGAGGGCGTGCCAGGATAGCCTGCGAACAGACCGCAACCGGCCGCCAGCGCCGCGTGCGCGAACGCTTCATTGCCCATGAGGAACCGTCTGACCATGCGCCCTTCCCACCCGATGATCCGTTTCCCATGATTCTACTTCATGACGAATGGCCATGGCGTGAGACAACGGGCAGTGCGGGGCGGCTGCAGGTCGTCAAGCTGGAAAACTTACCTGTGCTCGACGATAATCGGGCGAGCACATGACCGCCTGTCACGCGCCTTCGCGCAGAGGACCAAGGAGATGGGATGCGGCAGCTCCAGTACCACTCGACGCCTTCGGCTACGCCATCCTCCACCACCATGGACATGATCTTGGATGCGTTGGAGCAGCACGGCTTCCGCGTGGTCACCAAGGCCGCCAAGGAGCAGCGTGGCCTGCGCCGCATCGCCATCATCTCCGCTGACGGCTCCGACTCCGCCTTCCTCCCTCCCTACGCGACGGACCCCTCGGCGGTCGTCCGCATCGGGCGCTTCGAGGACATCGCAGCAAGAAGGGATATCTGCGCTCCCCCAGCCATCGCGTTCGCAGAGCGCTCGCTTCCAAAGGGGAAGCTCGAGAGCGCACGCGCCCTCTGCCAAGAGCACGGCATCGCGCTCGCGTGCCCGAAGGAAGGCGTTGCCTTGGGCTTCGGAGACCTGATATCGGTCGTCTCGAACTATCTGGTGCGCATAGGGGAGCTGGAGGCCGCGCTTGCGCAGATTCTCAAGGCGAACGGCTCCTTCCAGGATATGGTGAGCGCTGTAGAGCCCCTCTTCGAGAGGTACATCGCCATCACGGATGCCAACGATGCGCTCATCGCCCGCACATATGGCGCATCCCCGGACGACCCTGTGAACGCATCGCTCGTGGACCGCGGATTCCACCTGGACCGCTTCACCAAGGAGGAGCGGAATGGCGGTCCCGTATCGGAGACGATCGACCGTCAGAAGGATATCGCCGTCTACAAGCCACGACCCCCGTTCCCCTACTGCCTCATCACGCACGCTGTCCGCGTCAAGGGTAGCCTCTATGCCTACATCGTCATGACCTGCCCGGAGCAAGAGGTGACCGACGGCCTCCTGGATTCGTTCTGCATGCTCGCCCAGATGTGCGACAGGCTCGCACGGCGCAAGGTCCATGGGACCACGAACGAGGACCACATCCTGAGCGGATTCTTGGCGAAGCTCCTCACGGAAGGCTCTTTGGATCGCGTGTTCCTCAGAGAGCAGGCCGACAGGCTCCAGATTCCCACCCATGGCATGTTCACGCTTGCGAGCATATCCATCGAGCATCCCTTCCGCGACCAGCTCGAGCACGTCGCGCGCAGGATAGACCGCTCCGTCTCCCATCGGCACTGGATGCTGATCGAAGGCGACCGCATCCGCGTCCTCTTCCATGCGGACACCTGGGATGCCGCCATGGATGCGAACGTGCAGCTCTCCGAGCTCCAGCTAGACGAGCCGTATGAGATGCTCTCCTCGGATGTATATGAGGTCCTGAGCGACACCCATTTCGCCTTCAGGCAGATCGCCGCCATCGAGCGCTACCTTCCCTATGTTCGGCGCTGCAGGATGCTCACAGGCAGCAAGAAGCACGACAACGTCTTCGCCTTCCATGACGTGTTCTGCTTCTATTGGGAGGACCCCTTCGCTGACGATGAGCTCCGGGGATTCGCCATGGACCACACGCGCCTCTCCAAGATGGAGCACGACGATGAGCGCGACGGCACGAACAACGTACCCCTGCTGAACGCCTACCTGATACTGGAGCGCAAGGCCACGCAGGTAGGCGAGCTCTTCCACATGCATCGCAACGGCGTCATCTATCGGATCGACAAGATCGAGAAGACCTACCGCCTGGACCTGGACGATTATCTGACGAGGCAGTACCTGCAGATCTGCGCGCGGATCAAGCTGATCGCCACGAACAGGTTCACCATCATCGGGATAGGTCCGCACAACGAAGGGGATGCCTGATCATGGGAGCATGCTATAGCTGCGATGGCTGCGGGAAGTGCCGCAGCTGGATGGAGAGCATCACCGACACCTGTCCGCGATGCGGATCCTCCCTAGAGCGCTCTCAGACGCGCTGCCCTGAGTGCGGCGCCCACAGGCCCCCGAACCCCGGCGCGCCCGGCGTTGCCTCCACGCCCTCCGAGCAGGGCCCTTCGGACCCACAGCTCTCAGCGGTCATCTGAGCCGAACAGCCGCCCGTCCGAGAGGATGCGCTTCTGCTCCTTCGTGGGCTCGGATACCAGAGCGCTCATGAGCGATCCCCAGACCACGTCCAGATGGCTCGCATAATACGCGCGCACCTCATCTGGATCCAGCGCTCCCCTCCTGAGGAAGCGATACAGGTCGGTGCATTGCCGATAGATCCCCATCAGGACCGACGCGCATAAGGTGGGAAGCGTGTTGGGCTCTACCCCTTGCCGCTTCTGCTCCTCGCGCAGCATATCCCGATAGATGGCCTCCGTGGACAGCACGTTGCGCAGCTCGAACTTCTGGAGCACGCCGCTCTCATCATGGGCCGAATGGAGGATGTAGCTCACGTCGAACAAGCAGAACATCATCTTGTAGTCCTGTGTCATGACAGCGAGCACCTTGTCGAAGAACGGAAGGTCCTGCGGAAGGTCGAATGCGAAATCGCGCAGCGCCTTGATGTTGTCCTCCCCGAACTTGCGGAGGATGGACTCCTTCGTCGGGAAGTACTTGTACAGCGTTCTCGTGGACACATTGGCCTCAGCGGCGATATCCGCCAGCGTAGTCCTCAGATACCCCATGTCGCAGAACAGGTCCAGCGCAGCATCGAAGATGCGCTGCTCCATGATCAGCTTGTTCTCCTCGCGACTACCCATGCGCACACCTCCTCAAGACTGATCGTGCCACCCGATGCCTCCTTGCGTCCAGCTTGGAGCGAGCGAGGATCTTGGATGCGATGCCTATGCGCTGCGTCCCTGCTCGGAAGCGGACACGCCGGGCGGGAGCGGCTGCTCAGCCCCACATGCCGGACATGTCGCTGCGAAGAGCTCGGGGAGCTTCTCGTGGCAGCAGATGCATCTGCCCTGCCTCTCAAGGCACCTTCCGCAATGGTTGCATGGACAGCACATCGCATCTCCTTCCTTGCCGATGGATGGCCGCAAGGACAGCCTAGCGATCGCGCCTCGCCCCCGGCACCGCAGAAGCTACAGCGAAAGCGCGCGATCCCTGTAGGAACCCACAGCGACAGAGGCCCTCGCGTGCCACATCAGCACCCTTTCGCCGAGGACACCAGCGAACGAGCCTCATCCTCTCAGCTCGATGAGCTCTATGTCGAAATCGAGCTCCTTGCCCGCAAGGGGGTTGTTGAAGTCGATGGTGGCGATGCCCTCCTCTATCTTGGTGACCACGGCAGGCAGTTGGATGCCCTCCTCGGTCACGAAGAAGAACCGCTTGCCCACCTGGATGTCCTTGGCATTCGGGATGGTGTACATGGGCTGATGCTCGATGCGGTCCTCCCGATATTCCCCGAAGGCGTCCTTGACCGACAGGTGGACATGGCGCTTCTCGCCCGGCTCCATGGTGGCTACCGCTTCATCGAATCCATGGATCACGAGCCCGTTCCCCACTTCGTACTCCAAGGGCTCCTTGCCCTCGGTGCTATCGAACACCGTGCCGTCCTCCAAGGTGCCGACATACGCGACGACGGCGCGCTTCCCGTAATTCTTGCCCTCCATGATCCACCTTCCTCGATATCAGGGAGCGAGCCCTCTCAGGCCCCGCTCCCCTCAGACGCGCCTCTTCCTCAGAACCTGCTGGGCGATCACCCGCTTCAGGAGGGGGTGATCACACCTCCGGCGACTCCGTGCCGTCTCCCTCACCCGCGATGATGCCCTCACCGTCCATGTCTCCATACGGGTAGTCCGCATGCTTGCGCGTGATGATGAGATACGCCAGCACCACGACGAGCAGGATGATGAATGTGACGGACATGACCTCGAACAGCGCTGCTGTCGAAGGGCCGATCATGCTCTCCACGATCCCTACGTAGAGCGAGGAGGCCGCCTGACCTGCGAACATAGCCATGGAGAGGATGGAGAGCGCATAGGTCCGGCGGTAGGGATGCACCACGCCTGAGACCGATGTCTGCAGATACGGGATGATCGTCCCCAGATACACGCCGTAGATGACGGCTCCCGCGAACACTCCTGCCGGTCCCGTGGAGAGCGCCAGGAGCGTGAACGAGAGGGCGACCGCTGCCATGGAGATGACCACCGTATAGCGCTTGAATATGCCGAATATCCGTGAGAACAGAAGGGATATCACGAGCGCCGTGCATGTGGTGGACGAAGATGCCAGCCCCGCCATGACCGAGTCGCCGATGCCGGTCTCCTGGATGAAGATGGCCATCTTCAAGAGGTACACCATGGCGATGGTCATGGTCACGAACATGAGCACTGCGCAGAGCCACGCACGCGGTCCGATCCGGCGCTCCTCAGGAGAGAGCCTCTGCTGCTGCTTGGCGAATTCCATGTCCTTCTCAGGAGGGACCTTCGGCAAGAACAGGCATTGCATGATGAGCACGAAGATGAAGAACACGTTGACCAGGAAGGGGATACGCCAACCGATGACAGCGAGCGTCCCGGAGAGCGTCGAGAACACCATGGCGATGATGCTTCCCATGGCATTCGCCCCGCCCATCATGCTGACGCGCTCGCGGCCCGCATAGAGATACGAGATCAACGTGGGCACGATGGGATAGACCAAGCCGCAGCCCAGACCGAAGAACACGCGCGTCACCAAGAGGAACTCGAAGCTCGGCGCGATCGCGCCACCGAGGCCCCCGATGATGAACAAGGTCTGCCCGATCCCGAGGATGGTCTTGCGGCTGATGTAGTACGACAGCTTCGCAGCGATGAGCGAAGCAGGGATGATGCAGAGCGGCGGGAGGGACACGAGCCAATTGACATTCTCTCCCGGAAAGGCCAGGGCGATGACGGCCAGGATGGGGGTCATCTCGCTGCCGAGCGCGTTGCTGTCGCATGCGCACAAGAGCAACGTGGCCTTGGTGCCCAGCTTGGAGGTGGTTCTCTTGCCAGATGCCATAACGTTCTCCTTGTCGTGATGGGCACCTTCATGGAAGATACCCGAACAAAGCGATCAATGGGAAACCGTGGCGTTCGTCCTGCATGGACAGCTGCGGTCGACGCAGGACGAGCATCACGCCGATAAGGCGAACGCTGGCTTAGGGGCTACCCCCGCGAGGGCGGAGCTTCAAGCGAAGCATCCGCCCCCTCTCCGATTCGATGAAACGGGCTGTCATGGGGATCGCCTGCTAGTCTTGGACGGTTCCCGCATTCGGGACGAAGATCGTGAAGCGCGTCTTCCCATCGAAGTTCGCCACGAGCTCGTCCACAGGACCGTACTGCATGCATGCGCCCTGGCAATGCTGTACGCACAAGGGCAGCTTCCCCTTCTCCGTGCGCTCAGCGCAGAGGTTGCACTGATCGGTGGGCACCGGCACGAAGTCGTATTGGTATCTGTCCTCTGCGATCTTCCACGGCCCGATCTTCTGGATCTTGATGCCCCAGCGGTCGTAGGGAAGGTCGTGCTCCATCTGACAGGAGGTCTCGCATGAGTGGCATCCTGTGCAGAATTCGTAGTTGATCAGCAATCCGATCGGTTTGGTATTCGCCATTTACACCAGCTCCTCACAAGGCGCGAACTTCTCCCAGATCTCGCGCATGTCGGTCTCTCCGTAGACCTCGTCGTCCTCGCATCGGTAGACGCGGCACATCTGCGACTTGCAGTTGTTGCCGAATCCGCTCTCGCCGCAGCCGGCCTGCACGAGGACGTTCGCGTTGGATGCGTACGTGTCGTAGGAGCCCATGCGCTTGCCGTCCTTGTCGAAGCGGTCCTCCCCTTGGCGCTCCGGGAACCACCATGCGTGGTCGAGGGCAACGGTGGACGGATCCAAGATGGGAGACACGTTCGCCTTGAACTGCGCGCGGCCCAGATGGTTCTCGATCCAGCACCAGTCCCCATGCTTGATGCCAAGCCCCTCTGCCGTCTCG
Source organism: uncultured Eggerthellaceae bacterium (assembly GCA_910589125.1). Classification (GTDB taxonomy): domain Bacteria; phylum Actinomycetota; class Coriobacteriia; order Coriobacteriales; family Eggerthellaceae; genus MGBC163016. The sequence goes on along the minus strand of CAJURX010000011.1, from coordinate 61,392 downwards.
GGAGCGATCTCGAACTCTGGGTTCGGATGCAGGGCGCGCAGGTGCGGGAACTGCCGATGCTCGGAATGGAACGAGGCCCACTGGCGCGCACCCGTGGTCATGATGAGCGGATACGTCTCCAGGTACTCATCCTTGTCGAAGCGCTCGGGCACCTGATTGGGGCTGAATGGCGGCTCCGCGAAATGCGGGACGGGCTTCTGCCCCCACTGCGCGAACAGCGTCGAGTACAGCTCTATCCTGCCCGTCGGGGTATTGAAGCCCAGCTGACCATCGGGACGCTGCTCTCCCTTGGCGTACTTGTAGTAGTGGTACTCCGGATAGATCCAGTTCTCTTCACGGGACTCCTCGAAGGTCATGCCCGTCTCCTTCAGCGTGTAGCTGAAGAAATCCTCCAGGGTCTCGCCTGGCCACATCTCCTTGCGCCACTTGCTGCCCAGCTCGAAGCAGATCTCCATGTCGGACTTCGCCTCGCCCGGGGCCTGGCATGCCTTGTTGGTGTTCTGGATGTGGTAGTAGATGGCGCGGATGCCGTTGCGCTCAGGGTACATGCAGATGGGCAGGAACAAGTCTGCGCATGCTTGGGCGGTGGGCACCATGAACGGGTCCAGGAACACGTTGAACTCCGCGTTCTTGTATGCCGCCTCCATCCGCGTATCCGGCTGCTGCGCCGTGCACGACAACGGATTCGACGCCATGATGAAGTTGGCGCGGATCTTATAGGGCCTGTCGGAGAGCATCTGGTCGATGGTCATATCTGCCTGCGTGAGAACCACTCCGGAATACTTGAGCGCGGGGAAGTCGTTGCCGCCGATGCGGTCGTTCTGCTCCTGCGGGGTCAGCCATTCTGCAGGGTCGGGCGGATTCCATGTCTGGCAGTTGAAGGGCTGATGCACGGTGACCATGCCACCGGGGATATCCACCTGGCCCGTGATGGACCAGAGGTCCACGACGGCAGCAGAGCCCGCCAGGCACTCCATGGTCATATCCAGCGCCAAGCCCCACTGCACCGCAGAGGGCTTCTCGGCCATCATCTCGGCAGCGCGAGCGATCTTCTCCTCTGGGATCCACGTGACCTCGGAGGTCTTCTCAAGGGTCCATTCCTTGGTGGCCTCGTAGTACTCATCGAAGCCGTAGCACCACTTGTCCACGAAGTCCTTGTCGTACAGGTCATGCTCGATGATGTACTTGCCCATCCCGAGGGCGAGCGCGGCGTCCGTGCCGCAGCGGATCTGGAGCCAGAGCTCTGCGTGCGCCGCCATCCAGGTGAGCTTCGGGTCCACCACGACCAGCTTGCTGCCACGCTGCATGCAGTCGATGAGCCAGTGTCCCTGATTGCCATCAGCGTTGGAGATGATGGGGTTGTTGCCCCATACGAAGATGTTCTTCGGAGCGACCCATTCCGGGTTGTCATAGCGATCGATGTGATTCTGAGAGCAGTCGGGTACCGTATAGGTTCCCATGAGCACGGTGCAGGCCGCCACGCGCGGAACGTAGCAGCTGTTGCCGGAGAGCATGTAGGCATACTGAGCGGTCCCGTAGGCGTACATCAGACGGCAGATGTATGGTGCGCCGCCGCGGCCGGTCCCCAGGTGGAACACGACGCTCTTCGTGCCGTACTTCTCCTTGTATTCGGCGAACTTGGTGAGGATCATGTCATAAGCCTCATCCCAGCTGATGCGCTCCCATGCGTCAGGGTTGCCGCGCTCTTCGCGAGCACGCCTCATGGGATACAAGACGCGGTCGGGATGGTAGATGGCATCCTTCAAGGTGATGCACCGAGCGCACAGGCGCCCTTGGTAATACGGGCTCTCTGGGTCGCCTTCGACCTTGATGAACTTGCCCGTCTCTTTATCGGTGTAGATGATCACGCCGCATCCGTCGTGGCACCCGGGAGCAGCCCAGGCCCCTGAGCGCGTGCAGATCATCCCGTCCTCTTCCCACTGCCAAGGCAGGTCTCCACCCGTGTACTTCACGGGAGGCTCTCGGAAGAAGTCCGGACGGATCTCATTGCGACCGCCCTGCTCGACTTCCAACTCGATGCGTTTGGTCATTGCAGCTCCTCTCTCAACGCTGTTGAGCCAACAAGACGAACCCCGTCCCCGCACATCCAAGAGCGCATCTTGCAGTTCCTAAAGGACAGAAGCCGAACCGATGACATCCACAGAAGAGCGCTCATCCTGTGAAGCGCGAGGCGGTCTGGCATGTCTGCTGCTTGTGGATCCTATGCCCAAAAAAGTAAGTTTGTAAGGGCTGAGCGGACGGGTCATCCAAAGCCGTCCTCACCTGAGGGCGCCATCCAGCGCATGCGTGCGAGAGAAGCGGCTCGCGCACGCGAACTTACCTCTTGCAGCGCCTCGATAAGGGCGGATGCGCACGCAACCTATTCAGAACTTACTTTTTTGCTCCTACCATGCGCCGCAAGCTCCTGACCCCCTACGCAGGACTTCACCCGACGCCCATGCCATGCGGGATCAGAAGGCCGAATGGAAGCAATGCTCATCACGAGGGAGGAGAACCATGGCTTTTCATTACAAGGATGACCCGGCTCCCAAGACAGAAGTGCTGGATGATGGCACCATCGTCACCCGCACATGCGCATGGTCACCACCAGGCTGCCATGCCGTAGGGTGCGGCATCAAGCTCTTCGTCAAAGACGGAGAGCTGGTCAAGGTGGAGGGCGATCCCGACCATCAGCTGACCCAAGGCAGGCTCTGTCCGCGGTGCCTGGCGCTGAAGGAGGCCGTCTATCATCCCGATCGCATCCTCTACCCCATGAAGCGTGCACGCGAGGATCGTGGCAAGGACGCATGGGAGCGCATCAGCTGGGACGAGGCGACCGACCTGATCGTCAGCGAGACGGAGCGCATCCGCGAGCAGTACGGCTCTGAAGCCATCTGCGTCTACATGGGCACGGGCCGTGAAGCCGTTCGCTATGGCTTCACGCTGTCGTCGAAGGTGCTGCGCACGCCGAACAATTGCTACGCGCAGTCCGGATGGTCCTGCATGGGACCGCGTCAGACCGCCATGACCATGATGCTGGGGAGCGCCTACATCGAGCTGGATTACAACGGCGGCTCCCTTGAGGTCTGGAACGACCCGAACTGGAAGCGCCCTGACTACGTGTTCTGCCTTGGAAAGGAGCCGCTCGAGTCGAATCCCGACGGCCTGTGGGGACACGCGCTCATCGAGCTCATGAAGCAGGGCAGCAAGCTCATCATGGTGGACCCCCGCATGTGCTGGCTCGCCACGCGCGCTGACCAAGTGCTGCAGATCATACCCGGCACGGACGCCGCGCTCTGCCTTGCCATCTTGAACGTGCTCATCAACGAGGACCTGATCGATCACGACTTCGTTGACAAGTGGTGCTACGGATACGACGAGCTCGTCGAGCGCGTCCAGGACTACACTCCCGAGTTCGCAGCCAAGGAATGCGGCATCACGCCCGAGGAGATCCGCACCTGCGCTCGGAAGCTGGGCTATGACGGAGGCAAGCACCACTGGAGCCTGCTCATGGGCGTAGCCGTGGACCAGAACCCCAATGGATGTCAGGTGACCCAATGCCTCATCGCCATGGCAGCCATCACCGGCAATCTGGATGTTCCCGGCGGCACCGTCGTGGGCGTGCAGATGCAGTTCGAGATGACCGGTGCCACCGACTTCATGAGCGAAGAGCTCAAGAACAAGTGCATCGGCTGGGATGTGTATCCCATCGTCAAGGTGCTCCTGAACACCACGCACCCCGACATCACGCTCGAAGCGCTCGAGACAGGCCGTCCCTATGAGCTCAAGATGGCTTGGCTGGATTCGACGAACCTCCTGTCCCCCACGTGCTCCGCACAGCCGAAGCGCTGGCACGACGCGCTCATGAAGATGGAGTTCACCGTAGCCAAGGATATGTTCATGAATCCCACGATCATGGCGCTCGCCGACGTGGTGCTCCCCCTTGCCACATGGGCAGAGCATGATGGCATCGTCATGACGAACCAAGGCTGCCAGATGGGCATCGCGGGCGCTAGCAACAAGGCGCTCCAAGTTGGGGAGTGCAAGTCCGACCTTGAGATGCTCATCCACTTCGGCAACGCATTCTATGAGAAGGCCTATGGCGAAGAGTATCCGTTCAAGACGGTCGACGAGTATCTGGTGGATGACCTGAGCAAGATGGGGCACTCTTGGGAAGAGCTGTCCGAGAAGGTCGTGGCCACCAACGACATCGGCGGGTACCACAAGCATGAGCGCGGCCTCATCCGCCAAGACGGCGAGCCGGGATTCCAGACGACCACCGGACGCGTGGAGCTCTGGTCAACGGGATACCAAGCGCTCGGCGATGACCCGCTGCCCTACTACTTCCCGCCGAAGCTCCTGGCAGAAGAGCGCCCTGAGCTGGCTCGCGAGTATCCGCTCGTCATGACCACGGGGCGCCGCTACTTCGCATCCTTCCATTCAGAGCATAGGCAGATCCCGTCCCTGCGCGACCTGACGCCTGAGCCCTACCTTGAGATCCATCCTGAGACCGCAGCTGAGCTGGGGATCAAGGACGGCGATGAGGTCACCATCGAGAACCCCTGGGGCATCGCCCATGAGCGCGCCCACCTGACGCCCATCATGCGCAAGGATGTCGTGAGCGCCGCCCATGGCTGGTGGTACCCCGAAGAGGATGGCGAAGAGCCGCATCTGTTCGGTGTCTGGAAGTCCAACGTCAATAGCCTCGTGCCGCACCGCGTGCTGGGCAAGATGGGCTTCGGAGCGCCCTACAAGCAACTGCCCGTGAAGGTGTACAAGACACCCGTTGAAGAATGCGTCCTGTAAGGAGGTGCCCCCTATGAGCAATATCGGTCTGCTGTTCAACTATGAGTGGTGCTCTGGATGCCAGAGCTGTGAGATAGCCTGCCGCAATGAGCACGGCTGGCCCCTGGGCACGTGGGGCATCAAGGTCGAGGACTTGGGGCCGCTTGAGATGGAGGGCGGCACGATGGAGTTCGATCACGTCCCTATCCCCACGAGCTTCTGCGACCTGTGCGAGGACCGCGTAGCCGCAGGCGGCGTCCCCTCCTGCGCCCTGCATTGCCTCTCGAACATCATCGAATGGGGTCCCGTGGAAGAGCTTGCGAAGCGACTTCCCGAGCTCGGTCCGAAGACGACCATCTTCCTGCCCAAGAACGACCTCTGAGCGCATCGCGCCATCAGTCAGTGCTCCCCCTAGACGCTGACTGCTGACCGCATATGGAAAAGCCCTGGCTCGCCATACTGCCAGGGCTTTCTTGTTGCATGGATGGGGAATGAGGGCTGCGGACGATCAGCTCTCTCCGTTCGAGAGCTGGGGGCGATCAGCAGAAGGACAGGCTCTCTGTGAAGATGGCAAGGGCCTCCTCTACAGGAAGGCCCACGATGATGGCAACGGCCTGCACGCGTGCATCCGGCCCGATAGCCATATCCGCATCGCCAACGATGACCGCACCCTGAGCAAGATCGGTCACGGATGCCGAAGCGGTATGCATCCCGTCTTCCGCGAATGCCTTGACATGGCCGATGAACGCCCCCGCCTCCTCCAGCGCACTCGATAGGGACACGAGCATCTCCACCACTGCCGAGAAGGCGATCATGCGACCCGCGTTCGGATGCAGCTCGCATGAGAGCGCAACGGCACCTTCGTGCTCGTGCGCCTCAAGATGGGCATCCATGCATGACAGAGAGACGACGACAGACCTCCCATGATGATGAGCATGCTCGGTCATGCGGCATCATCTCCCATGATGAGGGATGCCGCTTCCTCGGAGAGCCCACCGGAGGCGCTCGTGACGATGCGCGTTGCCCCGTGCTCATAGTCATCCAAGGAGCGATCCACGAATGCGAGCTCATCCGCATCCACCAGGTCTGCCTTGTTCAGGCACACGACATCGCAGGCACGCAGCTGCTGTCGAAGGAGCACCTCGAGCGGAACGCGCATGCGCCTCCACCGAGAAGCATCCACGATCACGCATATGCGGGGAGATGCGCCTGTGGCCTTGCGCAGGTTCTCTGCCATAGTGCTAGGGACAGCAACGCCCGTTGCCTCTATGATCAGAAGGTCAGGGGCAAGGTCGCGCTCGATCTCCATGACCGCCTCGGGTAGCTCACCTGCAAGCGTGCAGCACGCGCACCCCGAGAGCATCGTGGAGACCTGATATCCGTGCGATGCGATCAAGACATCATCTATCCCGACCGATCCGATCTCATTCTCAAGGATGGCAACAGGCAGGCTCGCATCCGACCGCTCTCGGATGCGCTCGATGAGCTTCAGCAAGAGGGTGGTCTTCCCAGAGCCTAGGAAGCCACCCATGATCACCGTCTTCATGAGAGAGCCACCGCGCTGATGCCCGTTCGAAGTGCCCTCATTCAGATACCAGCTCGACCGCCTTCACCGAGGCAGCACCAGCATCGGGTGTATAGGCATCTGCGCCCACCTCGTCAGCGAACGCCTGCGTTACCGGCGCGCCGCCGATCATGATCTTCACCGTATCGCGCAGGCCCGCATCCTCGATCGCCTTGATGGTCGCTTGGATCTCAGGCATGGTGGTGGTGAGCAGCGCAGAACAGCAGACGATGTCCGTATCATCGTTCTCCTGCAGGAAGGCCACGAACTGCTCAGGAGCCACATCCACCCCCAAATCGGTCACCTCGAATCCCTTGGATTCGATCATCATCCTCACGAGGTTCTTGCCGATGTCATGCATATCACCCTTGACGGTGCCGATGACGGCCTTGCCTACAGGCTCAGCACCCTCATCAGCCAGATAGGGCTTCAAGATATCGGTGCCAGCAGCCATGGCACGTGCCGCCACCAGCATCTCAGGCACGAACACCTCGCCAGCGCTGAATTTGTCTCCGATGATGCTCATGGCGGGCACCAGCGCTTCGTTCAGGATATCGATGGCATCGCAGCCCTCGTCCAGCGCCTGCTGCACGAGCGGCTTCACTTCCTTCTTCTTCCCCCGCTGCACTGCGCTTGAGATTTGCTCGTAGATCTCCATGACCCTGCTCCTTTCGATAGCTTCGCACGCGCTCACTGCTGATATATCCTTGAACCGTATTCGCGCAGCTCGTCCATGAGCCACTCCATCTTCTGCTTGGAATCCTCGCTCGTTCCGATGATCCCGCCATCCCAGAAGATCAGCGCACCATCGCGCCCGAAGTCGTCGATGGCCTTGCGCACGGATGCACGCACCACCTCTTCGCTGGCACCGGGAAGGCCCGCATCCCCATGGCGCTCCCAACCACCCGTTATCACCAGGCGATCCCCGAAGCGCTCCTTGTCGGCACGCAGGTCATCATTCGGAACAGGGAGCTGGCAGATGTCGTACCCCATGTCCAATATCTCTTCGATCAGGTAGCCATTGTTGCCACAGCAGTGGAACTCAGCCAGAGCGCCCTGCTCGTGGATGGCATCGGCGATCCTTCGAAAATGAGGCTTGTAATGCTCCTGGAACATCTCGCGCGAGAAGAACGGGCCATCCCCCGATGCGATGTCATCCCCTGAGAAGATGATGTCAGGCTTGATGTATCGACCGAGATACCCGATCAGCTCGACGAGGAAGTCCGTGAGCGCCGCGGTGAGCGCATCCAGCTCCTCTGGATCCTCATAGATGGCGCAGAGGCCATCCACCCAGCCCATCATGTTGATGGGGATGAGGAAGATCCCCGCGGTGTTCGCCATGGCGATATCCACCTTGTCAGGGTCGTACCCATCCCCATGGAAGTCCGCAGCAAGCTGCTCCCAATCCAGCTGAGATAGGTCCGGGAATGCGATGACGTCCCGCCAATCGGCCACATCCTCCATGGCGCGCCAATTCGGGTCCGGCATCTCACCGGTGTCGTCGGTCACCCATTTCACGTTACAGAAATCCGTCCCCGTCTCGGGGTCCATCCCCCAAATGGGCGGCAAGAACACATTCGCATCCTCTGTGAAGCTGGGGACCCATGCGGGCTTGCCTCCCTTAGCTGCGATGAGCCAATTCTCCTTTGGTGTGAGCATGGCGCTCTCCTTCTCATCTCTCATGGCAGCCCTTCGCTGCACATCGCCTGCAATGGACGCTCATCCATCGACCTTGGTGACCCTCAGACCTTCAAGGGGCGCTCACGTCTCCCATATCAAGCACCTCCTGCCGTACCGCAAAGCTTCTTGCGCGATAGCTCGTAGAGCGCGTCTGTCAGCAGCGGCCTGTTCGCGCGAGCTGCCGAATAGATGGAGAGCGCAACGGGCTTGCCCGGGATGATGAAGTCATCAGCGAACGCCTGAGCCGCCTGCCAGACCTCTTCATCTGAGGCCTCTTCGCCAAGCTCAGGGACCTCGACCTCCACGATCAGCTTGTCACCCCATGCGTCGACGACCGCCTTCTTATCGTTCACGTCTTGGCCCATCCACATATCCACGCCCGCCTCCACCATGAGCGGCACCAGGCATTCGATCTTGCCGCAGGAATGGAACTCGACAGCAACGCCCAGATCATGAGCGCGGCTGACCAAGCGCGTGAGATAGGGGAGCACCGTCTCCCGTAGGGTGCCCTCTGAGAGCAGCGGTGCTGTCTGCGAGCCCCAATCGTCATGCACTTCTAGGATGTCGATGTCGAAATGCTCCTTGAAGCATTCCAGGTACGTGAGGTAGAGCTCTGTCAACCGATCGAAGAGCGCATGGACATGCTCTTGCGCGTCCTCATCCACCATGGCAATGGCGGCCTCCTCGAAGTCCATGAAGGAGATGAGCCGCTCGAAGAATCCGGTGAAGATGGTGGATTTGCGCGCGTAGAGCGGATCTGCCAGATACGTGCGGCTGGCTTCAGCCTGTCCTGCCCAATCCCAGAGCATGGGATCCGGGAATGCGATCGCCTCTTCCCAATCTTCTATATCCTCGAGCAACGGGGCGCCCGGTCGGACCATGGACCCATTGATCTCAGGGTCGTAGATCCATTCCACGCCGAAGGCATCGCGCTCGCCATGAGGGTCGGGAACGAAGGGGTCCCCTCCATCCATGACGGTGCCGCGAGCACGGTTGTCGGACAGGAACGCAGGGTTGATACCCCGCATATCAAGAACATTGGGAAGGAACGAGCACTCTTTCGCCTGTATGGCGCTTAGGAGGTTCTCCCGAGGCGTACAGGGGGAATGCCATACGGTGCGAGATGGGGCACCCGGAAAGCCCGGCTGCACGCACAGCGGGACCATCTCGTCTTCAGTGAATGGCTTCATGCGTTGAAGCTCCTCTTCTTGGAACGAGGCCCGCCCAGATGACGGGCCTCCATAGGGGGAGATGTCAAAGAGGATCGCTCAAAGGCTAGGCTTCTATGGCTGTGCCGGCCTTCTCCTCTTCCTCTTTCTGCTCGGCCGCGATCTTGTTCGCATTCTTGGCAACGAAGAAGAGGCACACGCAGACGATGACGCCGAGGATGATGTTGAAGATCCAGACAGAGCTCATGATGGGGTCAGCGCCACCGACCATGGAGACCACCTGATCGATCGGGGAGGCGATGAAGCCACCACCGTTCTGGAACACGTAGCTGAAGCCCATGACCGCAGCCACCACTGCCGGAGCGACCAGCGTGGACAGGATCATCGGCACGCCGATGGTGAACGTGTTGGTACCGAAGCCCGCCAGGATGATAGCCACATAGAACAGCGGGATGTTGCCCGTGAGATGAGCCACATACCACAGGACGTATCCGATGAGCCCGATGATCCAGAACACGGGGATGACGTTCGCCTTCAGGAACTTGTATCCCGGTCCGAACAGCAGGGCGGAGCCCATGGCACCGATGGAGAACAGCGAGAAGATGGTCCCGATGACAGCCGGATTATCCACGACCGCGCCGATGGTGGCACCGCCCAGATTGAACAGCGACTGGCTCATGATGATGGCGCACAGGAACAGCACGAGCAGGAACCAACCAGGAGCAGGGAGCTTGATCTTGACCTTCTCGCCCTTGTCATCGACCTCGGGCGCAGCAGGGATGTTCTGGGGGTTCATCAGGAATACAGCCAACACGAACGGCACCAGCGCGAACAGGTAGATGCCCCAAGCCAGATTCCAAGAGATGGCACCCAAGATGCCCGCAACGGAGGTGGTCACGATCATGCCGATGTTGAACACGATGGAAGCGACGCTCATCATGGTCGCACGGACGGACTCCTTCTGGAAGATCAAGGAGATGACCGCCATGACGATGGGCATGAAGCAGCCAAGGCCCAGACCCAAGATGCAGCGCGTGGCCAGCAGGACGCCCCAGGACATGGATGCGCCGAATACGGCCGGAAGGCCGCCGATGAACACGAGCGCCGTCGCCAGCATGGTGCAAGCCTTGTAGCTAAGCTTGCGCCCGCCGATCATGCCGATGACGAATGCCGCCGGGATCTCGAGCAGATTCGTGATCGAGACGAGATAGGAGATGGCGTTGGCATCAACGCCATACACTTCGATGAGATTCGCAGAAACAGCATTGATGGCGCTGTGCGTCGGTGCGATGAAGTACATCGTCATCAATGCTACGAACACGCCGATCTGTCCAGGCGTGATCTTCATTTTTCCTGCCATGTCTTTCCCCTTTCAAATGGTAAAAGGATGTGGATCGGAAGCGCCGTTCCTTGCAGAACCTGAGAACCTCCTCCCTGTGACCGTCTCCCCCATCTAGGCCCACGGCCTACCGATCTTGTTCGGAGCCTATCGGGAAAAAGGTAAGTTTTGTATGCCTGAGACGCCCGCGCTGCCACCTCTTGCCTGCGCAGGCTGCATATCTCCGTGCTCTACGGGATGAGGAGCGAAGCCATGCACCCCTTCTCGGCCATCTTCTCCGCCAGCTCATCAACAGGTCCATACTGGATGGCTTGCGCCAAGCAATGGTGCACGCAGCTCGGCTGCTTGCCCGCCTCCGTGCGCTCCTGGCACAGGTCGCAATAGCTCGTGAGCGAGGGGATGTAGCGCCACTCCCACTTCTTCGCCTCCAAGAGCTTGATGGGGCCGAGCTCCAGCACCTTGATGCCCCACTGATCCCCTGGAAGGCCATGCTCGTTCTGGCAGGCTATCTCGCAGCTATGGCACCCGGTGCAGTATTCGTTGTCTATGAGAAGTCCGTATTGGGTCATGTCTACGCCTCCTACTCCGCCACCGAGATGCGGCACGGCATGCTCTTGTAGTGCGTGCCGAAGCCGAGCGGGCCGTTCTCCTCGTGCGGGATCAAGTTGTTCACGTTGTATTCGAATACCTCGAAGAGGTCCTCAGCATCAGCTTCAGGCAACCACCATCCGTGGTCGCATGCCACGACATCTTCCTTGACGGTCGGGCTGACCTGCGCCTTCATGCGCACGCGTCCCAGCTGGTTCTCCACGCAGATCCATGCGCCATCTTCGATGCCGCATGCCTGCGCGGTCGCTGGATGCACGAGCGCTGTGGGCCACCGATGGATCTCGCGCAGGCGCTCTATCTGGCGGTTCTCAGAATGGAAGGAGGTGAACCGGCGCGCACCCGTAGTGACCGTGAGCGGATAGTCCTCTGCCAGGTCAGGACGGGATATCTTGCTGAACTTGGGCTCCAGATAGTACGGCAGCGGATCATCGCCCAAGCGCTGGAGCACGGTGGAATAGAGCTCGATGCGACCCGTGGGCGTATTGAATCCCGGAGCGCCGTCGGAGCGCAAGAGCCCCTTCTCGTACTTCTTGTATTCGATCTCGTACTGGCCCACCACATGCTCGCACAGGTCATCATAGGTGGCATCCACCCCGCGCATCTTCGACAGCTGCCCGTCGATGAAGTCCGAGGGAGACGCCCAACCGGGCTTGGTGCTATTGGGATAGAGCCTGCGATGGAGCTCCAGCATGATCTCCAGGTCAGCGCGGCATTCACCTTCCGGTTCGATGCAGGGGATGATAGCTCCCAGCTGACCCGGCTGCGATGCGTTGTTGTTGGAGACGTACCCTTCCTTCTCGAAGAAGGTGGCCGCGGGCAGCACGATATCCGCCACGCCCATGAGCGTAGGCGTCATGAACAGGTCGGCTGCTGCCACGAAGTCGATCTTGCGCATGGCCTCCAGCCAGCGCTTCGGCTGAGGGACCATGCAGGAGATGGAGTTGTGCCCGAAGAGATAGGCGAAATGGATCTTGTAGGGAACATCCGTCTCCAGGACGTCCAACGTGGCATCAGGGTGCGTCGTGTTGACGATGGCGCTCATGGCAGGATAGCGATCATGCCCAAGCGGCTCCACGCCGATGTTACCGAACTTCGCAAGCCCCTCCGGCTCCCCCGCCTCCTCCTCGGAAGGCGCGTTCTCTGCCATGCCCGCGAAGATGGGCGGCAACCCCATGAAGCAGCCACCCGGGATGTCCATGTTCCCCGTGATGGCGAAGAGCGAGAGCAGGGCGTGGCCGATCTGCAGGGTATTGGGATTCTGGTCCACCGCAAGCCCCATGGACAGGGTGGACGGACGCTCCGCGATGCAGCGTGCCGCCGTGCGGATATCCTCAGCATCCACCTCGCAGATGCCCGCCACGCGATCGACGGGGTACTCCGCAACGCGCTCAGCCAGCTGATCGAAGCCATACGTCCAGCGCTCCACGAAGTCATGGTCGTAGAGGTCCTCGGTGATGACCACGTTCAAGAGGCCGAGAGCCAAGGCGGCATCCGTTCCCGGGCGGAGCTGCAGATGCACTTCAGCGCGCGTTGCCAACCAGTTCACGCGCGGGTCCGCCACGATGAGCTTCATGCCGCGCTTCATCATGTCGATGATGGAATGACCGAAGAGCCCGTCGGGGTTCGACCGCAGGGGGTCGCGCCCCCAGATCAACATGTGCTTGGGGCACTCCCACCGAGGGTCATCGTAGCGGTCAGGGAAGCCGATGGCGTTGTCGGCTTCGATGTAGGAGCTGCCCATGGTCCAGAGCATGGCAGCCATGCGCGGCACGATGCATGACCAGCCGCTGTTCGGATGCACGGCGTTCACCGTGCCGAACACGTCATTCGCCATCTGGAAATGGATCTGGCTCGCCTCGCGTCCCGTGCCGCACCACACGCTCACCGCGCCGATCCCGTATTCCTCCACAGTCTGCTGATAGCGCGTGATGATCTCATCCAGAGCCTCGTCCCAGCTGATGCGCTCCCACCGGTCCAGCCCACGATCCTCGCGAGCGCGGCGCATCGGGTAGAGGATGCGATCCTCATGATATTCGTAGTCCAGCGCCGTCAAGCAGCGCACGCACAAGCGACCCTGGGTGATCGGGTTCTCCTCATCCCCCTCGATCTTGGTGATCGTGCCATCCTTGACATGCACCTTGATGCCGCACCCGAGGTTATGGCAGCCGATCCCGGCTGAGCACGTGCGGTGCACGGTGGTGCCGTCGGGCAGCGTCTCCACCACGGAAGCTGCGTTCTCCTTGAAATGCACCTGTGGCATATCTCCTCCTTCTTCCCTTGCGACCTTCGGCGCGCTTGCGTGACCTATTCGGCCGTCTCCAAGGGGAAATCCCCCAGATTCAGGCTGTCCGTGAGCTGGATGTTCGTGCGCTCGACGGGCTTGAAGCCCGCAGCTTCGATCCTGATCCCGTACGTTCCCGCATCGATGCGACGGAACCAGAAGTCCCCGAAGTCATCCGTGCTGGCGGTGCGCGTCGTGCCATCGGGCATCGTGAGCGTGACCTGCGCACCTTCGATGACCTCATTCGCCTTGGGATCCCAGACCTCGCCGCCGATGAACAGATGTGGCAGATTCAGGTAGTAGACGCGAGGGCCAGCGCCATTGATGTCGAAGGTCTCAGCCGCCGCTATCTCTGAGGCGAATTCGCTCTCATCTCCGAAGCGCAGAGCACCTGTTGCGCAGAGGTCGACGCAATGGGGGATCTCACCCTCATCCACCAGATGAGCGCACCCTGTGCACTTCTGGGGGATATCCAGATCCTCGTTGTAGAACACGGCACCGTAGGGACAGGCATCCACGATCTGGCGCTTGCCCTTGGATGCGACCGGATCGATGAGCACCAAGCCATCGTCCCGCTTGCTCACCGCATCAGGTGCCGCTGCCTTGCATGCAGGCTCGTCGCAATGCATGCACATCCACGGCGTGTACTCCACGCGCACCTTCGGCACTTGCCCATGGTCCTTCTGCTTGACGCGCATCCAGAACTGGCCGGAGTTCGGCTGCGGTGCCGCATAGGGCATCCAGTCGTTCCCGCAGTGCTCATCCTTGCATGCGATCTGGCAGTTGTGGCAGCCGCTGCATTTGTCTATATCGATTACGAACGCCTTCATCGTGTCTCCTCTCCTCGGACGCTGTTGCCTATGCGCACGCGGACGCGTCTGCGTCGAACCAAGCACCTTGCAGCACACCGAAGTCAGCGTCATAGGGACGGTTGAACGCCTCGGGGTATTCACGTGCCAGCTCGAACACGTCCACCTTCTCGATGCCCACCAAGTACCCGCTCGTGACCTCGCCAGCACAGTTCTTGGAGGTGATCGCCTTCGGGCAGATCAGGTTGTTGGTTCCGCCACGATCGCTCTCGCCCGGGACGATCGGGTCGATGCGCGCACCGTGATCCTGGAGCACGACATGCGGCATGATGCGCTCGGTGACGTACGCACCACCCATGGTCCAACCGCGATCATTGAAGATGCGCACGATATCCCCGTGCTCTATGCCAAGCTGCTTTGCATCCTGCGGATTGATCCACACCGGCTCGTACCGATAGCCATCAGGACCCATGACCTTGCAGGTCTGTATCTCGCGGAACCACGTGCAGTCATCCATCTGCGAGTGCAGGCGCCAATGAGGATGATTGGACACCATGAGGAACGGATACTCCTTCGCGCGCTCACCGCCCAAGCGCTCATCAGGATGCGTGTCGCCGTCCTTGATCCAGTGCGGATAGGGCGGTCGCTCTGTGTCATCTGGGAAGTGCTCGGCCAGACGGGGCGAGTAGTACTCGATCTTGCCCGATGGCGTGGTGAGCGGGTAGGTCAGGGGATCCTCATAGAAGCGCTGGAACCCCGCCTTGTCATCCTCCCAATCCTTCACGGTGGGGATGACATAGCACTCCTTCTCCATGAACTCCTCGAAGGTCATGCGCTCCTGCACGCCCGACCCCTCGAATCCGCGGCGCATCTTGTCCTCGATGGTCTCGCCGCCCGTCACCTCATCGTACAGGCCGAGCTTCTTGGCTATCTCCAAGGTGCTCTCGTAGTCTGACTTCGATTCGCCCAAGGGCTCGATGGACTGGTTCTCGACCATGAGGACGTTGTAATTGCCCGAGGAGATGTCGCAATTGATGTCCATCTCCTCCATCTTGGTGTTGATGGGCAGGATGATGTCCGCGAACAGGCAGTCATCCTCCATCCAGATATGCTGCGCGATGAACGTCTCGATGTGATCCGTGCGGATAGCGTCGATGAATTCGTTGCCGCCGTTCCATGAGCTGGTCCACTTCGGGCAGTCGGTCCACACCATATGGATGCGCTCGCTGCCCGGCACGGGATACTGATACTTCACGAACTGGTCTTCGGTGGGAAGGCCTGCGCAGGTGACGCCATACCATTCCAGCGGGTGCTCGTGGGTGTAGTCGCCCGCCAGCGCCTCCGGGATCAGCGTCTCCGGCACCAATGATTCACGCTGGTCGGCAGCGTAGGGCCAGAGGATGTCATTCAGGTTCGGGACGAATTCGCTGCGCGGCGCGGGCATCTGGCTCTGAAGGCCGAACAGCTGCCACTCCATCATCTTCACCTGATTGCGGCCGCGCTTGCCAAGCGCCTGCATGCCCAGAAGCGCCACTTCCAAGCGCGCAGGCTCGTGGCTATAGGCCGCGCGGATGAATGACCCGCCATTGCAGTGAGCGATGGAGACGTTGTGCTTCGCCCAATGGCGGGCGAGCGCCTTGATCTGCCGTGCCGGAACACCGCATTCGCCCTCAGCCCATTCCGGCGTCTTCTCTATGCCATCATCCCCGCCGCGCACGTGGTATTCGAACCAATCGAAGCCGATGGCATGCGTCTCCAGATACTCCTTGTCGTAGGTCCCTTCCTGCATCCACACCCATGCGATGGCAAGCTGGAGCGCAGAATCCGTATTGGGCAGGATGGGGATCCACTTGTCAGCATGCACGGCAGCGCCGTAGTTCACATCAGGGCAGATGTAGATCTGCTTCACGCCCACATCCGTCAGGAAGAAGCAGTAGCGGCTCGGGAAGCAGCCGCCCCATCCCCACGGCGTCGTCTCCACGTCGCATCCCCAGAAGAGGACGGAGTCCGCATTGTTCGCCACATCGTGATACAGGTTGTACTGGTCGCCCTCACCAACGGGGTCCTGGCCCCAGATATGCTTGGCGCCCCAATACCACCCCTCCCAGCTATCAGGGTTGCGAGCTTGCATGGTGTAGCCGCCGCCTTTGACGCGTCCGGTCTCAACGGCACCAGCGTCCTCATGCATCCAGAAGTCATTCACCAGCTCCACGCCAGTCTCCTTGATGGCGATCTGATCGAGCAGATGCCCCTCGGTGCCGCGTGGCCCATGGATGGTCTTGACCAGATGATGGCCATCGGACTGGACGAGGATGGAATTCAGACCGTAGGTGTCCTTGATGCGGATGATCTCAGCGGCGATGATGTCCGTAGCCTCATCCCAGCTGATGCGCTCATAGGTGGATGTGCCGCGATTCTGCGGGTTGCGCTCTCCGTTCGGATCCCAGTCCACGCGCTTCATGGGATGCAGGATGCGGTTCGGGGAGTAGACGCGTTGCTTGTGCGCGATCGCGAAGGGCGACAGCTCGGACTTCTCCTTCGCAGGGAACTCCTTGCCCTTGGCCTTGATGACCCAGGGATTCAGGCCGTCCTTGCTCTGGTGCTTGACGTAGCTGAACGGGCGCGTGCGCAGGATCTTGCCGTCAGCGACGTCGATCTCTGCGGGGTCCGATGCTGTGCATGGACCGCAGAACCCCATCGTCTTGATGGTGGTCGTGATCTGCTTTCCCATATTCCCTCCAATGCTGGCAATGGGCCCATGACAGGCCGATCCGCTCCGATGCATGAGCATGGGAAAGAGCGTACGAGGGAGAGCGGAGCGCATCCGCTGTCAGAAATGCCGGAATAGAGGGAGGAAGTCAGGTGTTTGTCACAGTCGCCCCGTCAAAGGGCATGAGGAGGGACGGATCGAGTGCTGTGATGAGAACCTGCCGATGCGAAGGGCTACCCGAAGCGCAAGAGCGAAGCATCCCTGAGGAAGTCGATCAGCTTGAGGTGCTGCACCCCATCGATGTTGCTCGTGATCGGATCCATCGAGATGACGTACTTCGGATAGGCATCATCGATATACCGATACGCTCCGAACTCTCGCTCGATCGTCTCTTCGTCTTGCATCACATATGCAACCTGGATGTAGCAACGCTCATCCCCACGCATCACAACGAAGTCGATCTCACCTTTCCTGGTCTTTCCCACATACACTTTGCAGCCGCGAGCTATTAGCTCATTGAACACGACAGTCTCGACGACATGGGAAAGCTCTCTCTTGCTGCGATTCTTCTTCATGTGGAACAATCCCAGATCGCAAGCGAACGCCTTCTTCTCGTATTTCAATGCAGCCTTGCCAGCGATGTCGTATCGCTCCACGAACGAAACGATGAAGGCATCCTCGATGCATTGGAGGTAGCTGTAGGTCTTTGCCATGGATATCTTCATGCCATTGCTGGTGAGCGTATCGGCCACTTTCTTCCCGTTCACAAGATTCGATGAATTGGCGATCAGGAAATCGAGCACGTTCTGCAACGGCTCGCCCTTCGCTATGCCATTCCTGTCCATGATGTCCCGCAGCACGATGGAGGTATAGAGGTCGTCGAGCACCACCGCCCGCGAGTCAGGGTCATCCTGCTCGCATACGAGGGGAAAGCCTCCCCACGCAAGGTATTCGCTCAGCTCCTCTTCTGGGGATGCTGCATGCTCACGCGAAGCGCCTCGCTGCCCACCTCTCTGCGTTTGATACTGCAGATACTCATTGAATGTGAAGGGCATGACCTGGAATGAGACGTATCGTCCACTGAGCAGCGTTGCCATCTCGCCCGCAAGGAGCTTTGAATTGGATCCCGTCATGAACACGCTTGCAGATCCACTTGCCTGCAGCGAATTCACCACATCTTCGAAGCCATCAACGAGCTGGACCTCATCGAGCAGCACATACTGCATCGCACCCTCTTGCATCCTCGATGCGATATGAGCATGCAGTGCATCTGCATCGCGAAGGTGCTTGTTGGCGAAGAGCTCGAAATTGATGAGCGTCACCTGATCCTCTCCGACACCGGCAGACAACAGATCATCTCGTATCTGCTTCAAGAGGACAGACTTCCCACAGCGCCGAACCCCGACGATCACCTTGACGAGCTGTGCATCGTAGAAGGGTCTGATCCTTGCAAGATATGACTCTCTGTTGACCATGACCATTCCTTCAAAATGTTTCATATTTTTGAAATATTTTAGCAAATACTGATTTTATTTCAGAGATGAATAATATTCTGAAAAGGATCGCGCGCCGCGCCATCACCGCATGAAGGCGTCGGCTTCCTCTATCTCAGAGAGCTCCTCCGCTGCCGCAGAGCGCGGCTCTATCGGGTCCGACGCCTCTGCTGGATCCGCAGCGCCCTTCCGTCTGCGCCAGCTCTCCACCTTCAAGGGAACGTATTCGCTGAACACGATGCCCGCGAAGATGAGCACGAAGCCCACATATGCCGTACCAGCAGGCATCTCACCCAACATCAGCACAGCGAACAGGACCCCGAACACGGATTCCAACGAGAGGAAGAGGGATGCTTGAGCAGGTTCCGTATGCGCCACACCTAGATTCTGGAGGAGCAAGGCCGCACATGAGGCGAATACCGCCAGGTATGCCAGGCTGAGCCATGTATCAGAGGGAAACGATGCGAAGTCCGGCATCGGTTCCGCGAAGGCTCCGAGCGTGATGCCGATGACACCCGCGACCACGAACTGGATGACCGTGAGCACGGTGACGGAGCGCCCGTTCGCCACTTGCGCCGTGAGCAGCACATGCAAGCTCAGGAAGAAGGCCGATGCCAACGTGACCACGTCCCCGAACCGCAGGCTGAAGCCTGATGCTCCCCCCATAGGCCACGAACCCGAGCCCGCTCATGCAGAGCGCTGCCGCGATGATGGTGAATCGGCTCGGTCGGCGCTTCGTGATCGCCCAGCCAAGGAAAGGGATGATGACCACGTAGAAGGTGGTCAGGAACGCGCTGTTGGATGCCGTGGTATCAGTGAGCCCGAGCGTATTCGTCCAATACGAGAGGAACAGCAGGATGCCAAGCGCCACACCTGCCTTTGCATGACCGCCGTCGAAGCGGCGCACGAGCTTGGGCGCCATGAGCACACCCAGAAGGATGCCCGCCCCCAAGAACCGGATGCCCACGATCCATGATGGCGTCAAGTCATCCACGGTGGATTTCACCACGACCGTGCCCAGCCCCCAGATGGCGGTGGCCAAGATCATGAGCGCCTTATAGAACCAGGGCGGGATATGTCGTGCACGAGAAGGCATAGCGGAGCATGGTATCAAACCGCACGCACCGCACTGCGTGAGAGCTATCCAGCTTCGCGCTGCCGCCACCGCGGCGTACCTGAGAAACCCACCTTGAGCAACGCGATAGCCGCTCCTACGAAGCAGGACGCCGTGACGATCAGGAACAGGAGGTGTGCGTCCAACGAGAGCGCAAGGGGATACGGCGGGAGCGTTCCGGTCGCCCCATAGGGCACCGCGAAATAAGCAAGATCGAATGCGAAGTGCGCGACCACGGGAACCGCGAGCTTCCCTGTCCGAGCATAGAGCGCCGTCATGCACACCATGAACGCTGCTGCCTGCACCGCCTTCGCCAGGCCAAGGCCGATGGCGGGCATCGCGTCCTCTCCAAGGCTGCCAGGCTCGAAGCGCAGATGAGCCAGCCCGAAGAGCACAGCCGTCACAAGGGCAGCACGCACGAACCGTGCGCGGTCGGAACTGCGCCCACCAAGGGACGCCCGGTCGAAGAGGCGCAGCATGATGCCGCAGAACACCCCTTCCTCGAAGAGCGCAGTCGCCAGGAAGAACAGCGCATATCCGAGGATGCCCACAGGCACGCCCTCGGGCACGAGCCCGGGGATGACGAGCGCCACGAAGTACGTCGCCAACGCGCACGCTTCGCAGAACCAGCTCGTATGGAGGAGCTTTCGCACCGATCGGGGCCTTTCGCAATGAGGAGCCTTCCTCCTCAGTATAGGTGTCATGAGGACGAAAGCCTGTGACCCTCTCCCGGCCCGGAAGCCACGGTCTTGGGCTTTCCGCCCGCACCGCACGAGGACACCTCTGCTCCGCCACCTCTCCATGCCTCAGCATGACCTGCGAAGCCCCCGCTTCACAAGGCTTTACACGGACTTTACCAACGCCTGACGAGGCCCAGATATCCGCTCCCTATCATCATGCACGGCAAGGACCGCACTGCCCGCAAACGAGGCAACGAGCGAAGGGGACAGCATTGGAAGGGATCGTGACCGTAGGGCTGGGGCTTCTCGGAGGCTTGGCCATCTTCCTGTTCGGGATGAGCACCATGAGCTCCAGCCTCCAGGAAGCGGCGGGGGAGCGGATGCGCTCCATCCTCGCCGCCGTCACCAAGAATCCCGTGGTCGGCGTGTTGGCAGGTGCGCTTGCCACCGCCGTCCTCCAAAGCTCCAGCGCAACGACGGTGATGACCATCGGCTTCGTGAGCGCTGGGCTCATGCGACTCCCCCAAGCCATCCCCATCATCATGGGGGCCAACATCGGCACCACCATCACCGCGCAAATCCTCGCCTTCAAGCTCTCGGACTTCATCCTCGCCTTCGTGGTGGTGGGCTTCGCCATCATGTCCCTCGCCAAGCGCGAGAAGCTCAAGCTGAGCGGACGCGCCATCTTCGGATTCGGCATGCTGTTCGTAGGGATCGAGACCATGGGCTCGGTGATGAAGCCGCTCGCGGGGAGCCCCTTCTTCACGGACCTGATCGCTCAGGTGGCTAACGTCCCCGTGCTGGGATTGCTCGTGGGAACGCTCATGACGCTGGTGGTCCAGAGCTCCAGCGCGACCATCGCCGTGCTGCAGAGCTTCGCCTCGCAACCAGGGGCAGATGGTGCCAGCATCCTCGGCCTTGACGGCGCTCTCCCCATCCTCTTGGGCGACAACCTGGGCACCACCATCACCGCGCTCTTGGCCTCCATCGGCCAGTCGCGCGACGCGAAGCGACTGGCGCTCTCCCACTGCATCTTCAACCTCTCCGGTTGCCTGCTCTTCATCGGGCTGATCGGCCCCTTTGCAGCGCTCATCGCAGCCATCCCGCCCACAGGAGCCGAGGTGGATGTGATCGCTCGCCAGATAGCGAACGCGCACACGGCCTTCAACCTCATCATGACGCTGATCTGGCTGCCGCTGGTCCCGCTCATGGCGAAGCTCGTGACCGCTATCCTGCCTGCTCGGCCCCCGCGTTCGCCGCATCCTGCTCCGACGCTCGACGCGGAATGCGCAGCGTGAAGCAGCTCCCCTCGCCGAGCGTGCTCTCGAGCTGTACCTCTCCACCGTGGCGCAGGGCAGCATGCTTGACGATGGCAAGCCCAAGCCCCGTGCCACCGGTCTCCTTGGAGCGGCTCTTGTCGGCGCGATAGAAGCGCTCGAACACCTTGGGCTGGTCCTCCTCAGGGATCCCGATGCCGGTATCCGCCACGCGCACGAGAGCGCATCCGTCGTCCGTGGGCAGCACCGACACATCCACCGTGCCACCAGGTTCGTTGTATCGCAGGGCATTCTCCATGAGATTCGCCACCGCATGCTCGAGCAGCGGCTCGTTCCCCTCGATCGCCAGAGGCTCCCCTGCGACCGTGAGCGTGATGCCTGCCTCCTCAGCCAGCGGCGCAAGCCTGTCACGGATGCGCTCGACCACCGAGAGAAGCTCCACGGGAGTGGTGGGTCCATCGCTCAGAGAGGGTTCGTCAAGGCGAGAGAGCGTCAGAACATCATCGATGAGCGAGCGCAATCGCCGCGCCTCGTCGTTGATCTTGCCCGCGAACGCAGGCACATCCTCGGGAGCAGCCATGCCGCTTCCGATCATCTCCGAGTAGCCTGATATGACCTGCAGCGGCGTCTTCATCTCATGCGACACGTTCGATGAGAACTCCCGGCGCGCATCCTCCGCACGCTTGAGCTCCTCGTTCTGGCTTCGCAGCTGCCGCTGCTGATCCTGCATGCGCGCGAGGAGCGGGCGCATCTCCTCATAGGCGTCCCCCGCCAGAGGATCGCTCAGGTCCAACTGATCGAGCGGCTTCATGATGCGTCGCGTGAGCAGCCGGGACAGCAGGACCACGAGGATGACCGCTGAGCCGAGCGCGATGCAGACGGGAAGCGCCATGGAGCCGAGGAAGGCAACCAGGGACATGCGCTCCTCGCTCAGGCGCAGGAACGCACCCTCATCGAGCCGTTCGGCCACGTACAGCGTATCCTGATGCAGCGTGCTCGAGCGGCGGACGACAACGCTCTCGCCCTGATCCTTGGCAGCCAGCACCTCGGGGCGGGTCAGATGATCGTCGAAGCCATCATTAGGAGCGGCGGAGTCGTAGGCAACGGAGCCGTCAGCCCTCACGAGCGTGAAGCGGACCGTGCTGGATATCTGCTCGGAAAGGAGCTCTATCTGCTGCGCTTCCGACCTGCCTTCGAGCGCTTGTGCGCAGAGGCGCGCTTGACCCACGAGGGCCTGTTCTGACCGCTGCTCTTCAGCATGGTAGGAGATGCTCACCAGCGCGACCGCTGTGATGGCGAGCGACGCGATGGCGAAGGCGAGCACGGCAAGGAACACCGTGCGCGCAAGACTGGGAGCGCGCGTGCCGCCCACGTTCCCTGCAGCGGACCTCATGCGTGCGACCTCGCATCCCCGAACCGATAGCCAACGCCGCGAACGGTCTGGATGGCGGCGCTCGCACCAGGCTGCGCAGCCTCCATCTTCTGGCGCAGCGTCTGCATGTGAACATCCACGGTGCGCGTGGTGCCCAGGAACGCAGAGCCCCACACCGCTTCGAAGAGCTGAGCGCGCGTGAGCACATTCCCCGCGTGGCGCATGAGCACGCGCAAGAGCTCGAATTCCTTGAGCGTCAGATCGAGCGGCACGCCTCCGATGCTCGCCTGATGCGCCCCCTCATCGACGAGGATGTCGCCATGGGCGATCGAAGGGCGCTGTTCCCCGAGCGTAGGCCGCTGTGCACGACGCAGGAGCGCTTTCACCCGAGAGACGAGCTCCATCATCCCGAAGGGCTTCGCCAGATGATCGTCAGCGCCACGATCCAGCGCGGTCACGATGTCCAGCTCCGTATCCTTCGCCGTGAGCATCATGACAGGGATGTCCTGCAAGCCCTCATCATGGCGAATGCGGTCGAGGATCTGCAGCCCATCGGTGTCGGGGAGCATGATGTCGAGCAGGATGATATCCGGGCGTTGTTCGCTGCACGCCTCGAAGAAGCCAGCAACGCTGGAGAACCCACGCGCCTCGAGGTCGGAATGCCTGAGCGCATAGAGGGTGAGCTCCCTGATGTTCTCATCGTCTTCGACGTAGTAGACCGTAGCCATGGCCCCTCCGCGCATCTCGCTTGACCTCGGTGCGATCACGTATTCTACCAAGCGACCCTAGCGACCCCCTGAGAGCGAAGGAGCGTGACGCTACTGTCATATATCAGGGCAGAGGGTGGTGCAGCTCCTTCTCAGGCCCGGAAGGTCATGGCCGCTCAGAGCGGCATCGTGGTGGGTGCCTCCCCGCCATCGAGCATGAAGCGCACGCGTTCCTCAAGGCGCTCGGCTGTGGTCAGCCCATCGAAGAGCGGCGTCTTCGTGCCGTTTGCCACATACACGATGTAGGGGATGGCCGCCACGGCGAACTTGATGCGCAGCCCTCGCTGCTCGTCGATGTTGATGCGGCAGACCTTGATGGCGCTGCCCAAGCTCTCGGAGAGCGCTTCCAATGCGGGCGCCATCTCGTCGCACATGGTGCACCAGCCCGCCGAGAACGTCAGCACGCAGGGCACCTCGCTCTGGGCTACCTCGGCATCGAAGCTCTCGTCGGTGATCTCGTGGATCATGGTGCCACCTCTCAACGTGAACGGGGAACGTCGTAGGGTCCACAGGATACGATATCGCGCGGCCTTCGTCCTGCGCAAGGCAAGCCATATGCCAGGATGACCGTAGGGGCGTAGAGGCACAGCTCGTCTGCACCCGTTATCTGGGACCGTCAGCCATCGCCCGCGCCTCGCGCGAGCCGCCCATTCACCCCAGCAGCTTGTATGCGAGGATGCCGATGCCCGCGCCCGCTGCAATGCCGAGCAGCACCTTCGCCATCATGCTCAGGACCGGATGCGTGCGCGAGGGTATCTCCGCATCGCGCACGAGCGCTCCGATGTCTCCCTGCGAGAACGCGGCTATCTCCTGATAGGTAACAAGGTCATGCCGCTTCTTGATGCGCTCGACGGCGAACGCCATCCCCGCCCCAAGCACATAGAGGGGCACGAACACCGCAAGTCCGGCTACGACGCCCTTCGAGAGCGCACCGATGCCCGAAGGATCCGTCCAGGCAGCGGTCAGCCCCGCGAAGAACATGATGCCGAGCACTGATGCCACCATCGCTCCCCAGGTCAGCCACCTCATCTTCTGCGCATCCTCGCGCATGGCAGCGCGCAGGACGACAACATCCCCTTGGATGAGCTCGTCGATGGAGGTCTCAAGAGCTTCGCTCAAGAGCAGCAGGCTCTGCACATCTGGATAGGTCTTGCCCGTTTCCCAGTTGGAGATGGTCTGACGGGATACGTAGATGGCTTCTGCTAGCTCATCCTGAGAGAGGCCTCGTTGCACGCGCTTGCTCTTCAGTTGACGGGAAAGCTCCATTGCGCGCACTGCCTGGTCCCTCTCCTATCCATCATCCGTCACTCGACGTGATCCGCGTCCTGCATCTTCACCAGCCGCGCTTCAAGCCTCTTGAGGCGTTGATTCGTCTGCGTGGTCAGGCAGACAAGCCCGATGCCCAGCAGAGCCGTTGCGACTCCCAAGAGCAGCACCAAGATCATGAAAGCATTCGTGGATATCATAGAGAATCCTCCTTGTTGCATCCAACCATCCAAAGCGCGAGCAAGGCTAGCACCCCGCAGCTGCCCCCTTCGCCATAAGGGCCCATATCCCTCTGTCAAAAGTCTTTGACATGGCCTCTGACCAGGGGATATCCACCCTCTATCCACGATGGTCGCGAAGGCTCATCTTGAGACGAGAGCCCTCTTTCGCATCCGGTAGAATGACCACGCTCACCAACTGACCTGATCGATCCTTGCGCAACGGGAGGTCGCATGCTTCTCTCCATCATCAGCCTCGTGCTGACCGCTCTGTTCATCATGCTGGTCATCTGGGCCATCGGCACGTTCTGGGCATGGCTCGGTCGCGGCAAGCGCTTGCGCAATGCTGCTGACACCGACGCCGTCACACCAGCAACGCGACGGATGATCGCTCAGATAGAAGCTGTCCGCGCTGCCCAGAAGCTCAAGGGTGGCAAGAAGGAGAAAAAGCTCCATCTGGACCGCGAGCAGCTTGCCGAGGTGCGCAAAGCAGAGAAGCAGATCCGCGAGAGCTTCCTTGACCATCTGCATATCGGCTGGTATCAGCTCGTCATGATCTTCTTCATCGGGTCAGTGCTCGGCCTTCTCCTCGAAGAGGTCTGGATGTTCATCACGGCGGGTGTGACGGAGAGTCGCGTGGGGCTCGTCTGGGGACCGTTCAGCCCGCTCTACGGCGCAGGCGCAGTCTTGCTGACCCTCGTCACCTTTCAGCTGCGGCGCGCACACGCGAAGGGCTGGATCGTGTTCCTGGTCTCCATGCTCGTCGGCGGCCTGCTCGAGCAGATCACCGGCTGGGGCATGGAGACGTTCATGGGCGCGGTCTCGTGGGACTACATCGCCGGCGGTGTTCCGGGCGCCATCACCAAATGGGTGGCCGTGCCCTTCCTCTTCTTCTGGGGACTGCTCGGCTATCTGTGGTACAAGCTCGTCATGCCTGACCTGCTGTGGGGCTTGGGTACGCCGACGACGAAGCGGAAAGCGGTATTCGTGACGCTGCTCTCCATCTATCTGATCCTGGACATCTTCATGACCATCATGTGCTTCGATCGCCGCGCCGAACGCGATGCGGGCATCCCTCCGGCGAATGCATTCGAGCAGTGGGTGGATGACAACTTCAGCAATGCCTTCATGTCGGAGCGCTTCCAGAACATGGTGATAGACACCACTGGGGATGCCTACGAGAGCATGACGAGCTAGCGCGTCTGGCCGAGGAACGATCTCACGATGCGTTCGGCTCCTGCGCCATCCATGGCGAAGGGCGCGGCGAGCATATGCACGGTCAAGCCATCCAGAAGCGCATGCAGGGCAGTCGCACGCTCCTCGAGCGATGCATGCTCATCTTCGCGAGCAGTGGGAAGCTGCTCGAGGCAGCTCCGGCAGAATGATCCTATGAGCGCATCGATCTCAGCTGCGTAGGGTGCCAGCTCATCATCGGTGAGCGCAGCGTTCAAGAACGCGAACCATACACGCGCCTCAGCCTCTCGCTCAGGATCGAGGGGGAGCAATTGGAGCAAGAGCGCGATGATGCCGTCTGTCACGCCTGCCTCTGAGAGCTGGTCGGATGCAAGGGGCGCGGAAAGACGCTCGGTGACGCGTTGGACGATGAGCTCCATGGCGAATCGCTGCAAGCACGCTTGGCTTGCGAAGGAGTGCTGGATGGAGCCCACCGACAAGCCGCACTCTGCAGCCACCGTCCGGATCGTGGCGCTCCCAAGGCCGTTGCGAGCCGCGATGGCCCACACCGCCTCGGCGATGCGCTCGCGCCGTGCTTGCCCGTCGACGATCTTCGGCATGGATCCTCCTTCGCTGCTCAGGCTACCCTTGGATCCGCTGGGCATCCTTAGTTCTTGTGCGTGTCTCGTTATTTTAATACACTTGTAATATAATACGAACGTATTAGATACCAGCACGGGGAGGGTCATGCCATGAGCACCGAGAGCACCGCAACGACGCTGCGTCCACCGAAGCCCACGGACGTGATCTGGCGTGGGCTGTACGGAACCGAGCACGCGGGTGCAGGCTATGTGGTGGAGGTCGACTTCTTCGATCCCGGTGAGAAGGTGAAGCTGTACCGCAACGGCACCCTTGCCGAGGTGAAGAGGTCGCCTGCTCGCTTCGTGCTGGATGAGGACACGACCATCAAGGCAGCCATGAGCCTTTACGGCATGAAGCAGGCGCATATCCTCGAACGCGATAAGCCTGGCCGCGCGCTCTCACCTCTGCCTGGCACCGCCGAAGCAGCACGACAGCGCTTCGACCAAGAGCATCCCACGCTGAGCCGGATGATCGCCATCATCTCGTGGGTCGTGCTCGTTGTAGCGCTGGTGACGCAGATACCGAACGCCATCAATGGGATATCGAATGGCCTTGCAGCGCTCGGCTTCCCTCTAGGGTTCTCGGTGCCCACCTTCGCGCTTCCTGCCTGGCTGAATGCGGCACTGACCGTCCTCGGGATCGCAGCAGGGCTCGACCGAGGCCTGCGCATGGTGCACAACCCGCTCTTGGACGACTGAGCTGGCGCGCTCTACGATGCCTCAACGAAGAGCACATCTCCATCGGCGTGCATGAATCCCTCGCTCACCAGATCGCTCACCAGCGAATCGAACAGCGCATCATCAACGGCACCACGCCCATGCTCCGCCTCCATCGCATCAAGGAGGCGACGAGCCTCCTCCAAGGGGATGCCACCCTCTGCCGCCAACACGATGCGCACGAGCTCAGCGCGCTTCTGTCGTCGCGACCCCTCGAATGCTGACTGCCGGCTGTAGGACGTGCTCGCTCGCGTCGGATTGATGCCGCTGCGCTTGAGCGCCGCTCCATGGTCGAGCAGCGCGTAGTACCAGTGCCGCGGATCATCCACATCCGCCGTGTCCGCCACGTAGGGCAGGAGCGCTGCATCGGGCACCTTGTCCTCATCCGGGAACAGCGCATGTATGAACACCGCGCGCACGTTGGTCTCCACGTAGACGGATGGCTTCTGATGGGCGAACGCCATGACGCCCGCTGCTGTAGCAGGCCCGATGCCAGGAAGCGCGACCAACTCGTCGAACGTGTCGGGAAGCTGACCGGACCCCGCCTCCATCACCTGCTCTGCTGCTCGCTTCAATGAGAGCGCCCGGCGGTTGTACCCCAACCCCTGCCAGAGCGAGAGCACCTGCGCCACGCTGCCCTGCGCCAGCGCCTCTATCGTGGGGAATGCATCCAAGAATCGCGGCCAGTACTGCTCCACGCGCACCACTTGGGTCTGCTGGAGCATGACCTCGGACACGAGGACCGCATACGCATCGTCGATGTCCCGCCACGGGAGCTCGCGCTCATGTTCAGCACCCTGTTCCCACACATGGGTCACGAACGCCTCCCGCGTGATGTCCCCACGCGGCCAGAGGCTGTCATCGCGCATGACCCGATAGGCATCCTTCGCCAAGGTGCTCCGCTCCCTTCATCCGACCGAACACCCCGGCAGCTTAGCAGATGATAGAGGGCGGTCCAGATGGCGTGTGATGACGCAAGTCGAGGGGGATGATGTCACCATCTGTTCGGGCGAATCCGCGATCGATCTGAGAAGCGACCCGTGCTTGAGCTCAGCCCACCCGCCGTCAGGTCAGCGCCAGATCTTCTCCGCCTTCGGATCGGCGGCAAGGCAAAGCTCGCGAAGCTCTTCAAGGTCAGCGCGATAGTCCTCAGCAGGATCTTCGCATTCCAAGGATTCCAGGACGATGAACTCGAACCCCTCTTCGCCATAGCGCTCCCAAAGCGCGCTCAGCTTCTTGTTGGGATGACCACCCAGATCGAGCTTCGCGCGAGCGCTGTTGAAGTCCGCCGGCACATCTTGGGAAGCGCCCAAGAACGACTCACTCGTTGCCGTGCACCGAAGGGCGATGACGCCCATCTCGCGACAGCGATTCTTGTACGCCTCGACCAATTCCTTCTTCTGCGCCTTGTCCATGGCACCTCCCCTTTCCGGTCGCATCATCCTAGCATGCAGCGCAAGGCGCGACAAAAGCGACGCACCTAACGTCACACCACCGACCCAGGGATCGACTCCTGCAAAGGCGCAGCTAGTCGTACTTGTAGAAGCCTTCTCCAGCATTGATGCCCGTCTTGCCTTCGTCGATGCGCTGCTTCAACAAGCTTGCGATGCGTGCTGCGGTGCTGTCCGGCTCCTGGGCAGCAGGGCTGGCGGCGACGATGTTGTATGCGGTGGTCAGGCCCACGATGTCCAATATGCGGAAGGGTCCGAGTGGAGCGCCGGTGCCGAGCGTCCATGCCTTGTCGATCGTCTCGAAGTCCGCCACATCGTTGGCGAGCAGCGCCTCAGCAGCGCTCAGGAACGGGACGAGCATGCTGTTCAGCAAGTAGCCAGGCTGTTCCTTCTTCAGCTCCAACGGGACCATGGAGATGGCTTTCGCGAAGTCCACCACAGCCTGATATGACTCGGGGCTCGTTTCCGCGGTGCCCATGACCTCGGCGGTATTCTGCTTCCAGATGTTGTTGGCGAAGTGAAGGGCCAAGAACCTATCCGGCCGCCCGGTTGAACCGACCATGGCGCTCGGTAGCAGCGTTGAGGAGTTGGTGCACAGGATGGTGCGTTGGGGCAATACGTCTTTGATGGTGGCATAGAAGGCGTCCTTCCCGGCGATGATCTCCGCTATGGCTTCGATGACAAGATCCGTATCACCGAACGCCTCCTCATAGCTGGTGGTGAGCACCAAGCTGTCGAACGCCGCATCGACCCGTCCGATCAGCTCGTCAAGCTCATCGGATGGCACGTCTGGAGAATCGGTCAGGCCCGGGCAGAATGCGCGCGGATCGGTCTTGAGCGCTGCAAGGCTCTGCTTGTAGATACCACGCAAGCGCTCCAGCTTCGGACGCGTGCGCTCGATAGAGCCTTCGCTGCGCAACCAAAGGGTCACCTCGAACCCCTTATATGCGCTCTGCAACGCTATCTGGCTTCCCAAGACCCCGCCGCCAGCAACCGTGACCTTCTTGATCTCCATGAGAACCTCCCTATCGTCAGGGGCACGCTTCCAAGCACCCCGCCGCATGCACGTACGAGACTCTATGCGAGCCGCAAGCCCGAACGACCCCTCTGCGATGACCTGTAACGTACCCGTGAAACGCGCTGAAGGGACACACCGAATGCCACGTCTCTGACCACGGACCCGCTCTCTGGTGGGCGTAGATGCCAGCTTGCTGGCATAGGAAGATGACCGTCTCGCTCGCATCTTCGCAGGATCGCCCCAAGACGATCCTTGAGCTTCAACCATGGTTCAAGTTGATAATGGACCCCACAACGACCGCAACATAGAAAAAGGGGATGCGCATGGAGGAAAAGCGCTACACGATCGGACAGGTGTCCGAGATGCTCAACATGCCATCGTCCACGCTCAGATACTATGAATCGAAAGGGCTGCTTCCCAGCATAGAGCGCACCGAGGGAGGCATTCGCATCTACACCGAAGAGGACGTAGGGTGGATGAGGCTCATCGGCCACCTGAAGCTCTCGGGCATGACGCTGCGCGAGATTCGCGAGTTCACGAGCCTGTATCAGAAGGGCGATGCGACCATCGAAGAGCGGCGTGCGCTTGTGCACAAGCGCCGTGATGAGCTCCAACGCCAGCTTGCAGAGCTGCAGAGCACGCTCGATTACATCACGTACAAATGCTGGTTCTATGACACAGCAGCCGAAGCGGGGACGTGCGACGCGCCTCGCAACATGAAGGATAGTCAACTGCCCGCAGAGATCGCGGCACTGAAGAGGAGATGCCAGATCGCATCCCCCTGACCGAACGTCGATCTGCGCTGTTCAAGCCGGTCTCCCAAGCACATGCGCGTGCACATGCCCCACGACCACCAACACAAGCGCGATCGCATCAAGACGAACCACTACGCAACGAAGAGCCCACGACAAAGGAGGAACGATGCCAAAGGTGCAGCAAACAGCAGGACGTGACCAGTTAGGTGACCTTGCCCCGATGTTCGCCCGGATCAATGACGACATCCTGTTCGGCGAAGTGTGGAGCGATGACACGCTGACGCTCAAGATGCGCTCAGCGCTCACGATCACGACGCTCGTGGCAAAGGGACTGGTGGACGCGTCGTTCGAATACCACATCATCTCAGCTAAGAAGAACGGCATCACAGCACCTGAGATGGCAGCCATGCTCACGCACGTGGCCTTCTATGCAGGATGGCCAAACGCTTGGGCAGCCTTCCGCATGGCCGTGAAGGTCTACGCCGATGACCCACAAGGCCTTGCAGAGCCCGAAGCTCACGGCGGCCTGTTCGGGCTGGGACAGCCCAATGACGCCTACGCGCAGTGCTTCACGGGGCGCTCATACCTGAATCCGCTGACGGATCCGACCAAGACGCAATCCGTCGCCAATGTGACCTTCGAGCCAGGCTGCCGCAACCATTGGCACATCCACCATGCAGAGGAAGGCGGTGGCCAGATCCTGCTTGTGACCGATGGCCGAGGCTGGTATCAGGAATGGGGCAAAGAGGCGCAGGAACTGTGCGCAGGGGACTGCGTTGCCATCCCGGCGAACGTGAAGCACTGGCACGGTGCCGCCAAGGATAGCTGGATGAGCCACGTGGCCTTCGAGGCGAGCGGCACGAACATGAGCACCGAATGGTGCGAGCCGGTGAGCGAAGAAGCCTACCGAGAGCTTTGAGCGTGCCGATGGAGCGCTCCCTGGAACCACATAGGACGGTTCTGTGATACCCCCCCCTCACAGCTCCCAGTTTCGCTTGAAGGTGTTCATCAGGTCGTCCTGACGTCGCGCGACCACCTTAGGCGTCCAGGACCTCTCTGCTAGCACCTGCGTGGTGAGCGCATAGGACGACGCGTTGCTCTTGCCTTTGAAATACTTCTCTAGCTTGACAGGGAAGTCATAATTCTGCGCCGCGGAATTGCGGCGGCGGTTCAGCGGCACGAGATTTGCGATGCGATTCGTCCAGAAGGTTCGTTCAGCGACGTCCGGCCATGCCTTCGCCCAAGCGCTCTTCGAGGACACCGTCTGCGGCAGCACGTGCTCGACGGTGAACACGGACGGCTCGTAGAAGGCCGCTCCGTCCGACACGAACGAGTCGAGCCGTAGGATGACATACTTGCGCACCGCAGCCGCTTTCGTGTAGATCTCATCGTCGAGCGCCTCTGCGAACTCCCGGCGCTCCGCCGGCGTGAGCTCCACCGATTGCAGCACATCACTGCGGCTGGTGTCGGGTTTCGCGTCCATCTCCTCCAGCACTTCGGCGAAGCGCGCGATGCGCTTGTTGACGCCCTTCGACGTGACGAGCAGATACGCCGCTAGGCGCTCGAGTTTGCGCATGAACCACGCCACATATGCCGAGTCGGAACTATGGCGCATCAAGAACATCATCGCAGGTGGCAGCCAATCGGAATTGTTGATGCGGTTCAGCCACGTGAGGCTTCGATTCACGTCATCTGCGTTCGAGAGCGCCTCATAGCTGCTGCTCTTGGCGGTGATGTAGGCGATCGTCAGCGGATCGATGATCTCATCGACGAGCATCTTCGCCGCTGTTGCCTCATCGGGCGCCGCGTCGAACACCGGTCCGATCACGAACTGCTTGAACTCCTCGTTCAGCGCACGCTTGGGCTTGCGCTTCGCGAACGCCATGCGAGCGTGCGCGAAGACATCCTCGAACCCATCGCGCCCAGCTAACCCCTCAAGCTCTTCCCATCGCTTGGCGTAGGCGTCGCGCTCAGCAGCGGGCACTTTCGCGATGACGTCAGCCTTGATGATGTCCGTGGGCAAGAGATCGAGCCCACGGCTGTTCATGACAGAGAACACGCGGTAAGCCGACGGCTGGTTCGGCGTGGAGACCACTACCAGATAGCACCGCGTGACGAGGAAGTTGGCGAATGCGGCCAGCTTCGTCTCGTCACCCGAGAACGTCGCTTGCACGCGCTCGCGAAGCACCTTGCAGTTCTCCCAGATGCGCTGCTGTGATTCGCTGCCGAGCTGCGCGGGGTCAAGCTTGAGCAGCTCATCGATGCGCAGGCTCTGGACGTATTCCTCGAAGAACCCCCGGTCAGTCTCGCGCAGCATGAGACGCGGCTTGGGCGCAAGCCCCTGGATCACATTGCCCTTCTCGACGAGGTACCCTTTGCACGCCTCGCGCATGTCCCCTGAGAACACCTCCGCAATGGCTGCCAACAGGATGGTGAGCGTGGTGAGACGCTGCTGACCGTCGATCACCTCAGAGAGCGGCTCTCCTTCCTGCTTGATGAGCACAGCGCTCCCCAGGAAGTAGTTGTCATCCTCCTCGTCAGTGAAGAACTCGAAGAGATCGTCAAAGAGGATGCCGGCCTCTTCCTCTGTCCATGCGTAGGGCCGCTGATACTGCGGTATGTGATATTCGAAGTCGGAGCTGAATATCTTGCTCAAGGGGTATTCGGCACCCGTGATCATCTTGCCCATGGGATGGCTCCTTGTTGTTGGATGTGCTCTTGCAGAGTATCACAGGGGCGAACGAAAAACCTGTCCCCGCTCGTTGTCATGCCGATCAGGCGATGCGCTTGATGACAGGGGGCGGTCCAGATGACATCTCGACCATCAAGTGACCAGAAGACCTGAGACAACCATCTTGGAAGATATTGAGAACGGGCCTATGCCGAATCGTTCTTCAGCCATCTCAGTTCTTCTGTTGATCAGAGGTCGTACGCAGCGCATACCTCCGTGCGCGGGCATTTCCTTTGGCCTCGACGATCCCCTCGGATACAAGCGTCCTTAGAAGCTCGTTGGTCCAAGAAACGCCGAGCCCAACTCCAGATGCGATATCTGCCGTTTTGGAAGGCCCATGCGCCGTCAAATACTGGACTATGCCAGCCTTGCTATACTCTTTTTCCCCAGATGAGGAAGCATTAATATCTGCCGTTCGTATCTGACGGTGACCGGCAGATACCTCGGAAAGGGGCAACGTCAGAATCGTTTTATCAGGGTTAGAATCTTCTCTATATGAGGGCTCTGCATAACCCATTTCCTTCCACCCATGGAAGATCTTGGTTATACCGCTTCCTGCGCGTTCGCCTGCGTCGATCATGGCAAACATTTTGAGCATTGTCGCATTGCGAGGGCTTGACTCGCCTGGCTGCACGGCCTTCTCAAAAGGAATGCGGAAGTTGCCGGGATTGGAGATCGTCAGCGCTTCGTCTCGCCAAACACAAACAACACCGCTCCTCCCATGGTAATCGGCATTGGTCAGACAGTTCACCAGAGCCTCGCGAAGAGCCTCATGCGCGGGGGTGTCATCCACACGCTCGATTCCTTCCAGCTTGAACGGAACTCGCAACGCAGCCTTGAGCTTGTTGTACGCTTTGATGTAGAAATCGTAGATGTTGCCCGACCAGTCCCCAGTAAATGATGTGAACCTATCCTCCCATCGAGTATCAACACTAGTCTCCTGCCGATAGTCGAGGAAGTAATCCGGGAGCACGCGGGTTATCCAGCAATCCTTGCTGAACATGAGCATTCCAGCGTACGTCGGCCGCAGAATCCCTTCTGCGTCTTTTCCGGCCGCGCCGAGAAACGTAAGGAAGTCATCGTCGCTTGCGGCATTCCAGACGTGCCCCTCGTTCCTGAACTCGAAGCGGGTGCGGTACCTACGAACCGTCTCATAGTCGATGTGGTCCATCTCCGCCATCTCTGCAATGCGAGAGTCATCGCTTGACGACTCGGCATCGCGGAGCATCGACTGGATCTCCTCGCGCGTGCAGCGGTGGTCGCCCGTATGCGCACGTCGCCATGTCTCGCCAAGTATGTCCTTGTTCAGAAACACGGGGCGCATAAGCCTGCTGACGCGAGGCACCTCGATGACGACGATCTCCCTGCCATTAATCACCTCGATGCGGGCATCCTCGTCGTTCAGGAACCTGGCGCTCAACTTGTCTTTGCTCAGCGCGGCGTTCCAGAAGTCGTCAAGCATCTTGTCGGCATCACCGAGCCCGGCGATCTCCAGAGTGCCGTCTTTGCGCTCCTTGGCCCCAAGCACGATGACTCCGCCTTCGGTGTTGGCGAAAGCGGAAACCGTCTCCCAGATGCTCTTCGGCAGGCCTCCCTGGGCGGCCTTGGCTTCGAGACGGTTATTCCCCCTCTAGGTTTCGAGCTTGGCTAGATCCATGTAGCGACCTTTCTGATTCGCTGTATTTTACTGCCCTGAACACCAGCTCGATACCATGCGTTCCCGAAAGCGGAACATCGACGCAACGAGGCAGCTTCCTTCGTGCTACCCAACCTCCTCATGCGCGGTCACGACCTCGCTTTCGAGCGCCAGGTTCTCAAAGACCACCGTGCGACGCCCGGCGAACTGGCTGCCGTCGAAGGAGAACTCCACCTTGATAGAGCCGTTCAGCTCTTCCGGCGTGAATGTCGCGACTGAAGTGAGTGGAAGACCGTCCTTCTCTATGGTTTAGCCCTTATTTGCCTCGCAGCAAAGCTCCTTGATGGGGAGTCAGGGCTCCTCTGATCTTTGCCCCTCGTCGCGCAAGCGCGCCTTATAGCCCTCGCCCCAGGCCCACATGGCGTCTATCACGGGTTTGAGCGTCTCACCGGTTTCGGTGAGCGAGTACTCGACACGGGGAGGAACCTCGGCGAACACCTCGCGATGGACGATTCCCGCCTCTTCCATCGCTCGCAGGTTCTGCGTGAGCACCTTTTGCGACACGTGGCCGATCGAGCGCTGTAGCTCCTTGAACCGCATCGTGCCGTTCAAGAACAGGTCGCGCAGGATGAGCACCTGCCACTTGCTCCCGATGAGGGCGAGCGTCGTCTCCACCGGGCAGGCGGGCAGCTCGTCCAATGATCGCGCATTCATCAGTTTACTCTCATCTCCAGTTCGGACTCATTGATTACCAAAAGGTACCTACAGCACAATAAGGTGCCTACTTTTCATACGATACCTACGATTCTAAGCTATGCCTCGTTCCTAAACAAGCGGTTGAAGGCAAAGAGAAAGGAAGACTGCGATGAACAAGAACGACTACCGCGAGGTGAAGCTGCCCAAGGGCAACGTGCGCGTCTACGAGCGAGACGGCGTGAGGCTGCACGCCTACCAGACCAACGACCTCATCGACGACGAGGTGTTCGTCGTGGAGAAGGACGGCCGCGGGTTCGTGCTGGAGTACCCTTGCTTCTTTGACAACATCGAGGAGCTGGAGGCCTATCTGACAGATGCCGGCATCAAGGCCGTAGGCATCCTCGCGGCCTATCATATGGCTGGAGCAACCTTCCTCGAAGGCACGCCCGTCTACGCTACGAAGAGCGCGGATGCCTACGGCCACGCTGGCGGCGGCAAGGCCCTCATCGACAACTTCGTAGGTGCGTTCGGCGATGCCTTCGACGGCTCCGTCTGCACGGTGACGAACACGGTCGGCGCGGGCCCGCTCACGCTGGCCGGCATCGAGGTGAACATCCTGCCGAACGACGATGCGTTCGATGTGGAGATCCCGGCTCTCGGCGCCGTCTACACCCACATGCTCGGGCACGACTGCCACTCCATCGTGGCGGGCGCGGGGCACGCCGACGCCATCGTCGCGCAGCTGGAAGGCTACTTGGCCGGCGGCTTCGACCTCGTGCTCACCTCCCACTACACGCCCGAGGACCTGAAGGACGTGCAGACCAAGATCGACTACCTGAAGGAACTCACGCGCATCGCCGCCGAATGCGACAGCAAGGATGCGTTCGTGGCAGCGGTGGGGGAGGCCTTCCCCGGCTATTCCGGCCAGAACTACCTGGACATGACCGCCGGCTTCTTCTTCACGGAATAGCCCGACCCCGAATCACCCCGAGAGCGCGTAAGGAGCGATGAGAATGGAACGCATCGGCATCGACCGCTTGGCCTCGGCTATCGAGGGCGCCGACTCCATCGTGGTCGGTGCCGGTGCGGGCCTATCGACTGCCGCGGGCTACAGCTACGCAGGCGAGCGCTTCGAGCGCTATTTTCCCGACTTCGCCGGAAGGTACCGCTTCCGTGACATGTACTCCGGCGGTTTCTTCCCCTACGAGACTCTGGAAGAGCATTGGGCCTACTGGAGCCGCTACATCTGGACCAATCGCTACAGCCCGCTTCCGGGCACCACCTATGGCGACTTGCTGAAACTGCTCGACGGCAAGGACCATTTCGTCTTGACCACGAACGTGGACCACTGCTTCCAGCGCTCGGGCTTCGCCAAGGAGCGCCTGTTCTACACCCAGGGCGACTACGGCCTCTTCCAATGCTCGTCGCCCTGCTGCGCCGAGACCTTCGACAACGAGGAGGTAGCGCGAGCCATGGTGCTCGCCCAAGGGTTTGCCGTTGGGCGGGACGGCGAGCTTTTAGTGCCGGAGGAAGGCGCGCCTGCCATGGCCGTGCCGAGTGACCTCGTGCCGCATTGCCCGCATTGCGGGCGCCCTCTGACGATGAACCTGCGGGCGGATGCGAGGTTCGTCGAGGATGCGGGCTGGCATGAGGCGCAGAGGCGCTACAGCGACTTCCTGCGAACACGTGCGCAAGATGGACAGAAGGTGCTCTTCCTTGAACTGGGTGTCGGCGGGAACACGCCTGTCATCATCAAGTTCCCTTTCTGGCGGATGACGAGCAGCAATCCGCATGCAACCTACGCATGCGTTAATCTGGGCGATGCTTACGCGCCCAAGGAGATAGAGGATCGATCCGTCATCCTAGATGCTGACATATCCGGCGTTCTGCGCGAGCTGGCCGAAAGGCGGGAGGCGAAGACGGCATGAACGACGAACGCAAGCGGGAGCTGCTGCAGGGGCTGATAGGCGACTTATGCGCAGAGCGCGGGGTCGAGATGCCTCGTCTCGAAGACACCGCGGAGCTCTGGCATGCATTCCGTGCTCTCGTGAACACGCGCGAGGCCGCCCCTGCGCCCAGCGACATGCTGGCGCGGCAGGACGAGCTTTTGCGTGGCATGGTCGCGGGGGCGGGAATCCGCTCTGCCCGTGAGGCCGCGCGCTCGGCGATCGACCCGCGGCTCCTTCTCTGGCGCGGCGATATCACGACGCTTGCCGTCGATGCCATCGTGAACGCCGCCAACAGCGGCATGACGGGATGCTGGACGCCGAACCACCTCTGCATCGACAACGCTATCCACACGTTCGCCGGCATGCAGCTGCGCGCGGAATGCGCCCGGATCATGGAAGCGCAGGGGCACGCAGAGCCGACCGGACAGGCCAAGATCACGGGCGCGTGGAACCTTCCCGCCAGGCACGTCATCCACACCGTCGGGCCCATCGCGAACGGGCGGCCGACCGAGGAGGACGGGCGGCTCCTGGCGCAGTGCTACGAAAGCTGCCTCGACCTCGCCGCCGAACACGGCTTGCGCTCCATGGCCTTTTGCTGCATAAGCACAGGGGTGTTCGGCTTTCCCCAAGAAGAAGCCGCGCCGATAGCGGTCGCTGCGGTGCGCAGGTGGCTTGGCGCCCACGCATCGGACATGACGGTCGTCTTCGACGTATTCACCGATACCGACGAGAGGCTCTATGCAGACCTCCTCGCCATAGAGCGCTAGACAGGAAGCATGATGGATGCAAACGACCAGCTATTCGAGTCGATGCGCTCGTGCGAAGGGCTTGACATTGCCGTAGTGCCTGACGGCAGCATCGTAGACGCCTCGTGGTGCCTCAGGTTACTGCGTGCCATACGCGATGTGCCATTCGCCACCATAGACGGCACCGGGCTGCCTTCCGTGCGCATCCTCAAGGGGGCGAAACGCTTCGGAGATAAGCCTGTCGGTGTTGCCGTCGCGTCGTGCGCTGCCATTGATCGCCACTACTTTCACCTTCTCCCCAATCTGGCCAGGCGGCTTATTCGTACAGCTCTGCGGCGCGGGCGAGCTCGTCGATGATGCCGATCTGCTGTGGGCACATGGTCTCGCACTTCCCGCACCGAATGCATGAGCTGGCCTTGCCCTCGGCAGCCTGCCAGCTGTAGAGACCTTTGACGAAAGCATGATCGTCGGTCATCGCCTCTAGGTTCAGCAGCTCCATGATCTGAGAGATCTGAACGTTCGAGGGGCAGCCCTTCATGCAGTAGTTGCAGGCGGTGCAGGGGATGCCTGCGAGCGAACGCATGATGCCGACCGCCTCGGCGAGCGCTGCCTCCTCCACGGGCGTGAACGGGATGTTCGCCGCATAGCTCGCGACGTTCTCGCGAACCTGCTCGATGGTGGACATTCCCGATAGCACCGAGACCACATCAGGAAGGTTCCAGCAGAACCGATAAGCCCACTGTGCTTGGCTTGCGCCCGGGTTCGCCACTTCGAGGATGCGCGCCGCTTGCTCGGGCAGATTGCACAAGCGGCCGCCGCGCGCCGGATCCATGATGACGATGGGCTTGCCGTGACGAGCCGCCACCTCCATCAGCTTCGCTGCCTCGTTGTGCGGGTCGCCCCAATCGAGGTAGTTCACCTGCAACTGCACGAAGTCCATCTCGGGATGCGCGGTGAGCAGCCTCTCCAAGCAGGCAGCGTCGTCGTGCATCGAGAAGCCGACGTAGCGTATCCTGCCCGCCGCCTTCTGCTGCTGCGCCCACTCCCACATGCCGTACTCGTCGAACTTCGCCGTGCGCTTCCCGCCTACGTTGTGGAGCAAATAGTAGTCCACGTAGTCGGTGCCCAGGCGCGCGAGCGACACGTCAAGGCACCTCTTCGCCGATGCCTCGTCCGGCATCGCCCAAGCGAGGCACTTGGTGGCCAGCGTGAACGACTCGCGGGGGTAACGCGCCACCAGCTCCTCTCCCAAAGCGGTCTCGGATGCGCCGTCGTGGTAGACGAACGCGGTGTCGAAATAGGTGTTGCCCGCCTCCATGAAGGCGTCGACCATCTGCTTGAACTGCTCGATATCGATGCTGGCCTGGTCATTTTCGTCCAAGAGGGGCAGCCTCATGCAGCCAAAGCCCATCTTCGAGGCTGGAATCAGCGAGCCCATCGCTTCAACCTCCTTGTGCCGATTGTAG
This sequence comes from uncultured Eggerthellaceae bacterium, assembly GCA_910589125.1. Lineage (GTDB taxonomy): Bacteria > Actinomycetota > Coriobacteriia > Coriobacteriales > Eggerthellaceae > MGBC163016. The sequence goes on along the minus strand of CAJURX010000011.1, from coordinate 21,280 downwards.
ATAGCATTCAAAAGGGTATCTGCGTAGGGACAAAAAGAGAAATATCCATATCGAATGGCAACACATACCCGTACGGTATACGTTTATCAAGCAGATACCCGTTCAAGACATCCTCTCGATATCCTCTCGAGCAGCTTCATCTGGACATGCGCCGAGTCCTAGGAAGCGAGCCGCACCCTTTCGAGGAAGGCGTGGGAGGCTCGGGACAGCGAATGACCCCGCTTCCAGACGAGGAACAGGCTCGTTTCCAGCTGGGGCGACAAGGGCCGGAACGCCAGACCGCTGCCGTGCCCTGCGTCCACGATGCCGTCAAGCGTCACGGCGTAGCCGAATCCCTCCTTGGCGAGGCGTGAGGCGTTGTATGCGAGGTCGTAGGTCGCCGATATGTCAAGCGACTCTCTCTCGACTCCGAACCAGGCCATAAGATCGCTTCCCAGGGCGGCGCGGTAGGGAAGCAAGAGGGGCTTGCCGACAAGGTCGGAAAGCTCGACGCTCTGCTTCTCGGCCAGCATGTCATCCGCGCGCATCAAGACGCCCCATGTGTCCTTGGCGGGAAGCTGGAAGAAGTCGAAGCTGCCGCTGTCGACGCTCGACGCGACGAGGAGCCCTAGCTCCGCCGCGCCCTTCTCGAGCTGCTCGACTACGAAGTCCCTGTCACCGCTGAGCAGGCGAAAGCTCACGGCAGGATGCTCGCGACGCAGCGCGCTGGCTGCCCTGGCGAGGATCGTGACGGCCTCAGTTTCCCCGCATGCAAGACGCACCTCTCCCACCAAGTTCCCAACATTTGACGCCATGTCGCTCTTCACCTGATGCATGAGGTCAACGACCTCCTGAGCCCGCTCGCGAAACGCCAGGCCGTCTTCTGTGAGGGCGATACGCCTTCCACTGCGATCGAACAGGGTGACACCTAGCTCCGCTTCCAGGTCCCTCATCTGGCGAGAAAGCGGCGGCTGTGTCATGTGGAGGCATTCGGCCGCCTTGGTGAAGCTGCCTTCCTTCGCGATGGCCAGGAAGTATTCCATCTCGCGTATATCCATTGGCGGATCCCATTCAAAATACCAAACAAGTATAAGTATCTATATTTTATATGAATTGGATATAAGTATGGATAAGCCGTAAGCTGCCCAGAACAAACCCAAGCGAAAAGGAAGATGCATGAGCGTCATGACCCGACGAGGCTTCATCTACCTGGCGGACGCGACGACGCACGGGTGTCCATTTCGCAGGTCATCCTCCGCTGGAGTCTACAGCGCGGGGTCGCCGTCATCCCGAGGTCGAGCAACCCGTCGCATATCCGTGAGGATGACGACATCTATGGATTCAGCCTGACCGATGGCGAGATGGCAACGATAGCCGCATTGGATCGCAACGAGAAGCACAACTGGTACTGATAGAGAGGAAAGGGCCGTGACGCACGAAGAGTATTTGGAACGATTGCTGGCGGGCGAGGCGATAGAGGCTGGCAGCGAGATGCACCTCATGATGCACGAGATAAGCCAAGAGGCCATTCGCATCTGCATGGACATCAACGGCACCTACCACACGCCAGACGAACTTGCAGCGCTCATGAGAGAGCTGACCGGCCGCGAGGTTCCTGCCGGCTTCTCCATGTTCCCTCCGTTCAATGCGGATTGCGGCAAGAACATCTTCCTTGGAGAAGGCGTGTTCATCAACAGCGGATGCAAGTTCCAAGACCAGGGAGGCATCTTCCTTGGGGACAGGTGCCTCATCGGGCATAACGTAGTATTGGCGACGCTCAACCATCATATGGACCCGAAACACCGCGGGGGAATGACGCCGAGGCCGATAAGGCTGGGAAACGACGTCTGGATCGGCTCCGGCTCCATCGTGCTGCCCGGCGTCACGATCGGCAACGGCGCCGTAGTGGCTGCCGGCTCCGTTGTCACGAAGGATGTGGAAGCTGATACGGTTGTGGCTGGCAACCCAGCACGGATCATCAAGCGCATTCACGAGTCGAGCTGATGCGTCGAAAAGCGCTACATGAACCTCCTCCGGGCCGCCGCCTAAGACACTGCTCGTGAGGATTCCCTGAAATGACCGAGGAAAAGAGGGCAGGAGCGGTATAATAGCTGACCGATGCGGGCGTAGTTCAATGGTAGAACAGGAGCTTCCCAAGCTTCTAACGCGGGTTCGATTCCCGTCGCCCGCTCCACCTGATCCCAAGATGCCGTCTTCGTGACGGCATCCTTTCTTTCTGTTGCCAGACGCTTCCTGCGCTCCGATCCGAGCCGATCTTCGGTGTTAATGGGTACATCATGCAAGCAAGGCCGAACGGGCGCGAAACCGTGAGGCGAAAAGGAGCAAGCCATACTCTTCCTTCAAGTCTTGCATTGGAGCTGAAGCCTTCGCTCGACCGCGTGAGGCCGCGGGAACGGAAGCCAGCTTGGGAGACACAGCGACGCCTCCCCCTAGATCGTCGCCCGTGGATCTTCACCTTCCAAGCAGCTTCCCGAGCAAGGCTTGCACCTCCCCTCTCTCTCGTGTGCCACGGCTCATCATCGGGCCGTGGCATCCTTGTGCCTCACACCACCCGCAGCCGCACCCTACAAACGGGCGCACATGAAGTGCGCCCCTACGACCGATCAAGCACGCACCACTCTTCACGGCATAAGTCCCTGTAAGGACGCAGCTCGTCTGCGCCCGTAGCCCACCTGCGCCCGCAGCTGCGAACCCGCCAGCTCACCAGCTCACGATCGCGACCGGGCGGAGCTGCACTCGCAAACGCATAGGCGGCTTGCAGCGAAGATGTTGAGCCCCAGCTCCTGCATGATCGAGCGAATGGCCAACTGCGCCTTCACGGAGTTCCCCGCCTCGTCCAACGGCGGCGAGAACGCAGCGATGCCGAACATGCCCGGCATGACACCGAGCACACCCCCGCCTACGCCCGACTTCGCCGGGATGCCGGACTTGTAGAGCCAGTCTCCCGTGCGCTCGTAGAATCCCACCGTGGTGATGAGCGATGTCACCCGTGGCGCCAGATCAGGGCTGAACACCTGCTTCTCGGTCACGGGATTGAAGCCGTCGTTGGCGATCGTGGCAGCCATGACGGAGAGCTGCTCAGCTGTGGTGCTCAAAGAGCACTGCCGGGTGTAGAGGTCCAAGGACAGGTCGGGGTCATCGTAGATGCGCCCATAGTCCTTCAACAGCCACGCGATGGAGCGATTGTTGAAATCCGTCGCGGATTCGGAGGCGTAGAGCTCCTGGATCACCTCCGGCTTCACGCCCGTGAGCTCGGTGATGTTGTCAACGATGGCCTTCCATTTCGCATCCGCGTCACCCACCGGCTCCACCAGGGAACATGCCGCGATGGCCCCCGCATTCACGAGCGGCGACGACGGTCGGTCCTTCTCCAGCAAGAGCGCCATGATGGAATTGAACGGCAGCCCCGTGGCATCAGCACCCACCTTCTCCAGCACATCCACTGCCCCGTATTCGCGCATGGCCAGGATGGCCGTGGGCACCTTCGACACGGATTCGATGCCGAATGCGTGCGTGCTGTCACCCACAGAGATGACCGTGCCATCCAGCAGGCACACGCTGATGCCGAACAGGTTGGGATCGACAGACGCAAGATAGGGGATATAGCTTGCATTCTTGCCGCCAGTGGTCGTGCGCACCTGCTCGTAGGCGTGCTCGACAGCGGCTTTGACGTCTGCGGCGGTGATGCTCTTATGGGATGCGTGCGATGCGGTCATGATGGCGCCTCCTTCACAGTACGGGCAACGGAAGCATACTGCCCGCCCCGCAACGCGCGCTCGTTCGCACCTAGAACGTTGAGAAGGCGTCAGCGCGCTTCCGCCCATGCGATAGAATCCTGCGAAAAGGAGGCTCGTTCCAAGGAGGGCGCCCATGGGCTGTTTCGATGACGTTTCCGGGAAGCTGGGCTTCGGGCTCATGCGACTCCCGAAGCACGACGAGAAGATCGACGTTCCCCAGGTCTGCGACATGGTGGACGCGTTCCTCGCGGCCGGATTCAACTACTTCGACACGGCATGGGCCTACGTGGGCAGCGAAGAAGCCACGCGCCAAGCGCTCGTAGAGCGGTACCCGCGCGACTCATTCCTGCTCGCCACGAAAGCGGCACCGTGGTCCAAATGCGAGACAGCTGAAGAGGCGCACGCGCAGCTCGACGAGTCCTTGCAGCGGACCCAAGCCGGATATTTCGACTACTATCTCATGCACAACCTCGGCAGCGTTCGCACCGAAGCATTCGACCGCTTCGGCATGTGGGAGTTCGCGCAGCAGAAGAAGGCAGAAGGGCTCATCCGCCATGTGGGCCTCTCCATCCACGACGATGCCGCGGCGCTCGATGCGGTGCTGACCGCCCACCCCGAGGTCGAGTTCGTCCAACTGCAGGTGAACTACCTGGACTGGGAGAATCCCATCCATCAGAGCCGCGCGTGCCTAGAGGTGACGCGAAGCCACGGCAAGCCCGCGGTCATCATGGAGCCGCTCCGTGGTGGCCTGCTAGCGAACCCGCCCGAGCCTGTGCGCCGCGTGTTCCACGAAGCTGACCCTGCCGCCTCGTGCGCCTCGTGGGGCCTGCGCTTCGCAGCAAGCCAACCAGACGCGGCAGTGGTGCTCTCTGGAATGAGCACCATGGAGCAGATGGAGGACAACATCGAAGCCCTCGCAGGCTTCACCTCCTTGAGCGAAGCTGAGATGGCCACCGTACACCGGGCGCAGGAGGAGTTCGAGAAGTTCGATCTCATACCCTGCACGGGATGCGACTACTGTGCGAAGGCGTGCCCCGTGAACATCGGCATCTCCGGAGCGCTGTTGGCGCTCAACGCGCATCGAATGTTCGGGAGCTACAAGAACGAATGGATCGTCGGGGGAGAGCGGAAGGGCAAGAGCAAGCCGAGCGAATGCCTCCAGTGCGGCGCATGCGAATCCGTCTGCCCGCAGAAGATCCCCATCGTCGCCCAGCTCGATCGCGCCGCCACGCTCCTGGACCTCTAAGGCTCACCGAGCAGATCGGCCCATGGGGCCACGCGGCTCCTTGGCATGCAAGGCGCGCGGGCAGCTTCCGCCACGCAACCTTTGCGCAACGATCGGGATACCGACCGATAGCGCTTGGAGCACGCGCCCTCAGCAGAGCAACGCGTTCCGTATCCTTCGGCGCGAATCCCCACGCTTGAAGGAAAGGAGCCATCATGGCCTACCGGATCGTTGACGCTGACTACGTGCTGGATAACCTCGGGGTCCTTCCCCTCGTGGACGTGCGCCCTGGATTCATGTACGAGGAGAGCCGCATTCCGGGCGCTATCTCCATCCAACTCATCGAGGCGAAGGAATCCCCACGCGATACCGCGGAGTGCTTCGTCGAAGGATTCACGAAGGCGGGCCTTGGCCCCGAGGATGAGTTCATCGTCTACTGCTATGACGGCGGCCTTGCGCGCGAAGCCTGCGACCTCCTGGAATCCCAAGGTTATACAGGACAGCAGTGCTATGCCGGAAGCTGGGTGGGCTGGATCTCTGACGACACGCGCCCGATAGAGGAGTAGCGAACAACCGAACGCGCTACCTCTGAGAGCTAGCCTTGCGATCTGCGACCCATCTGAACGGCTGATCCCGCACAGGCACACCCTGACACCCCTGCCACCTCAACGCGATCCGTGGCGAAGGTCCCCTTCGCCACGTCGCCGCACCTCGGATCTGCTATGGTAGGCGTCGCGCGCACGCAAGAGCAGAACGGCGAACTTACACCAGCAGACACGCAATGGCGCGCAACGCGATGGCCGCGAAGGGAGGCACATGGACTACCTGATCTCGTTCCTTGAGGGGATCATCACCTTCGTGTCCCCGTGCCTGCTGCCCATGATCCCCATCTATGTGACGTACTTCGCCGCGGGCGAGGAAGTGCGCACGCCCACCGTCCTCAAGAACGCGCTCGGATTCGTGCTGGGCTTCACCATCGTGTTCGTAGCCATGGGCGCGCTGGCCGGCACCGTTGGCTCATTCTTCCTGGAATACCGCACAGCGCTCAACATCGTCTGCGGGCTCATCGTGATCCTGTTCGGCCTGTACTTCCTCGGCTTCATCAAGCTCGACCTCTTCCGCGGCCTCGATACCTCCGTCACCGAGAAGCAGCTGGGCTTCCCCTCGGCCGTGCTCTTCGGCATCGTCTTCTCCATCGGCTGGACACCATGCGTCGGCGCATTCCTGGGCTCTGCGCTCATGCTCGCCTCGCAGCAAGGCTCCGCGCTCACAGGCACCCTCATGCTGCTCTGCTATTCAGCGGGCCTGGGCGTCCCCTTCGTAGCGAGCGCCGTGCTGATCGACAAGCTGAAGGGCGCGTTCGACGCGATCAAGCGCCACTACGACATCATCAATAAGGTATGCGGATGGCTCCTCGTGGGCATCGGCGTGCTCATGGCAACAGGGCTGATGGGGAACCTGCTCGGCTTCTTGAGCTGAGCTGTTCGCGAAAGGATCGGATGACCATGAAGAAAGCGGCGAAGGCTCCTGCGAAAGGAGCCACAGAGACAACGGCGAAGAGCAGCTCCAAGAAGGGCGTGCTGATCGGTGCGGTGGTGCTAGCCGTGGTGATCATCGTGGCAGCCATCGCCTATAACGCACTCGCCCCGAATGCGTCCAGCACCATCCGAGAGGAGCAGACCACCTCCTTCGATGGCGCAAGCGATGCGGCCAACCAGCAGGACGGCTCCGAAGACGCTCAGACCGTGCCTGCACCTGACTTCACCATGCAGGATGCCGAAGGGAACGACGTGTCGCTGAGCTCCCTATTCGGCAAGCCCATGGTGCTCAACTTCTGGGCAAGCACGTGCGGTCCCTGCCAGCGCGAGATGCCTGAGTTCCAGGCTGCCTTCGAGGAGATGGGCGACGAGGTCCGGTTCACGATGGTGGACATCCCCGGCTTCAATGGCGAATCGGTGCAGCGCGCAAAGCAGTTCGTGGCCGACAACGGGTACACCTTCCCCGTGTTCTTCGACGTGGATGGTGAAGCATCCGTGCCCTACGGCCTCTCGTCCATCCCGCGCACGTACTTCCTGGATGCGCAGGGCAACGTCGTGGCAAGCGCCGCCGGGATGCTCGATGCGCAAACGCTCCAACAGGGACTGAGCATGATCCGCTGATCGCATTGCCGCGGGCACGGATCGCACCTGAAGAGCATGCGCAGGCGATCGCACGATCGCTCCATCGCGAACACCGCACATCCTGATGGCAATCGTCCATAATAGGAAGCGATGCTCGATCGAAAGGACTTGCCTTGGATGCTTGCGGTTCTTTGACGCGCTGCTTGCAGGATGCGGTCGGATGCGAGAACGTCCTTGAACAGGAGCCGCTCTGTCGCCACACCACCTTCCAGATAGGAGGCCCAGCACAATGGCTCGTGCTGCCTCGCGAGGAATCGGAGATAGCCGCCATCAATGCGCTGTGCCAGGAGACGTCGACTCCACTGCATGCCTTGGGCCTGGGCTCTAACGTGCTGGCCGCTGATGAGGGCGTCTCCGGCGTAGTGCTCAAGCTGGCTGAGCGCTTCGCGGACATCACCACGGAAGGCGACGGATGCATCACCGCCCAAGCTGGCGCATCGAATGATGCCATTGCTGCCGCAGCGTGCGACGCGGGGCTCGCTGGATTCGAGTTCGCCGCTGACATCCCAGGCACCATCGGCGGAGCAGCGGTCATGAACGCTGGCGCCTATGGTGGCCAGCTCTCCGATGTTGCCGAATGGGTGCGCTGCCTGACCCCCGATGGCTGCATCATCCGACTCTCAGCTGAGGAGGCCTGCTGGGGGTACCGCCAAAGCTGCATGATGGAGAAGGGATACATCGTGCTGGCAGTGGGGCTGAAGCTGACCCACGATGATCCTGCGGCCATCCGCGAGCGCATGGACGACCTTCGGCAGCGCCGCGAGGCGAAGCAGCCCCTGGACATGCCCTCTGCAGGATCCACCTTCAAGCGTCCCGAAGGATATTTCGCAGGGCAGCTCATCCAAGATGCCGGAATGCAGGGACATCGTGTCGGAGGCGCACAGGTATCCCCCAAGCATGCGGGATTCGTCGTGAACTGCGGCGGAGCCACCGCAGCCGATGTGCAGCAGGTGATCGCTGACGTGCAGCACGCCGTTCGCGCATGCGCAGGCGTCACCCTAGAACCCGAAGTTCGCCAGTGGGGGTTCTAGGAGCCTGAGGGAGCAGGTTAGACCTTCGTAGAGGCGCGATCGATCGCGCCCATTCACATGATGCGGTTTCCGGGCGCAGGCAAGCTGCCCCACCATCATCCTCTGTTCGCATGCGGGTCGCAGGCTCGATCTCGTAGGAACGCGCTTCACGTGCGCCCGTTGACCTCAGCCCTCGTCTTCGCCTTCGGCATCCTTCATCGCGATTCGCGCGGCTCTTCTGCTCGGAATCGGCGAGCAGGCAGAAGGGAATCCACGATCACCAGCGTGCATCCGCACCAGATCAAGCCGAAGCAGACGGCATGCGACGTGGTGAACGGCTCCCCGAACACGAATACGCCCACGATGAGCGCCAAAGTAGGGCTGATATACTGGAGGAACCCAAGCAGGGTGAGCGGAATGGAATTAGCCGCCTTCGCGAACAGGATCAACGGGATGGCTGTCACAGCGCCACCACCCACCAAGAGCGCCGTCGTCTTCCAACCCTCTGCGCTCTCCAAGCTCCCCATGAATGCATGCCCACCAGTGGTGATGGCCAGGACCACGGCGAACACGATAGCCACCGGCGTCATCACAGCGCTCTCCACTGCGATGGCCTCAAGAGCCGGATACCCACCGCGCTTCTTGACCGCGCCGTAGGTGCCGAACGAGACCGCAAGGCAGATGGCGATGGCTGGGAAGCTGCCATATCCGATGGTGAACAGGATGATGCCCGTCGCGCACAGCGCCACCGCTACCCATTGCAGCGGCGTCAGGCGCTCCTGAAAGCAGACCATGCCCAGCACGATGGAGACGAGCGGATTCAGGTAGTAGCCGATGGAGGTCTCGATCACGTGTCCGGTAGCCACCGCAACGATGTAGAGGCTCCAATTCAGCGTGATGAGGATGGACGCCGGGATGAGGAAGCGCCGTGCTCGCGGCTGCTTGAGCAGCTTCCAGAAATCCACGCGGACCACCGCGCAGATGAGCGCCGTGAACACGAAGCACCAGATGACGCGCTGAGCAACGATCTCATACTGGTTGACCCCATCTAGGAGCCGCCAATACAGCGGGAATAGCCCCCACAGGACATAGCAGATAAGCCCGGTCAGGACACCGGTATCCATGCGCTTGCACGCGCCCTTCATCTGCTCCCCCTGGATCGTCATGCCCCCATGATACCCCTGCACTCCCGATCTCCACATGGCCGTGCAAGCAACGCAAAGCCACTGCCTCCTTCCCCAGACCATCTGATACCCTGACCAGAGGCGTTCGCATGAGCGAACACGAGCCAAGAGGAGCGCACGAGGCGGTGATCATCCCGAGCATGGTCCAAGGTGATTTCGACAAAGCAGCAGCTTCGCGAGAAGCCGTTCCTCCCACCATCCCCGATGTGCTGCTGCCAGGCACATTGCGTGACCTGGTCGCTGCTGACGAGGTGGAGGTGCGCAACCTCGATTGCACAGATGAGACCGCTCTAGAAGAGAGCTTCACGGAGCTCGACATCGAAGGAGCGCGATTCAGCCATTGTCGCTACGCAGGATGCGACTTCACGCAGAGCATCTTTCGAGATGTGGCCTTCGAAGATTGCGACTTCTCGAATGCGAAGATGGATAGCACGGGATTCGTGCGGTGCTCCTTCACCAGCTGCAAGCTCACGGGCGCATCCTTCCTTGAGAGCTCATTCGAGGACGTGCGCCTCAAGGACTGCTCGCTGAGCTACAGCGCGCTCACGCAGAGCCGCTGGAAGCACATGGCCCTGCACGGGTGCGACCTCACCGGCGCGGACATGGCTGAGATGGAGCAACGGTTCGTGCGCGTATCCGAATGCCGCTTCGCTGACACGAGCTTCTTCCGCACGCATCTTGCTGGCATCGACTTCACCACGTCGCTGCTGGAGAATGTGACCTTCTCTGATTCCATGACCGAGTTCTATGGCGCGAAGCTGAACGTCTACCAAGCAGCCTCCCTCGCGCGATGCCTCGGCATCATCGTCGAAGAATAGGCATCCGCTGCTCACATCCAGGGCGCGGCAACGGGCGCACATGAAGTGCGCCCGCCTGGTCCCGATCACGACACCGTTTCGCACCCACGCCCTTCGTAGGTGCTACCTTGGCAGCACCGGTCCCCCAACGTGACTTTATGTGCAGCGCAAGATCACTGCCCCCTCCCCCAAGGTATACGTCCGGTAACAGCACGTGAACAGGTCATCCAAAGCATGGCGGCGCTCCCTTCGCCACTTCTCTGAACGGATATCGTGATGCGCATGTTCCGGTCAAGAGCGCTTGCCATGCGCAAGCGAGAACGAGCAAAGGAGTGATCGCCATGGCCATCCTGTCTGATCCGTTCGTGATGGAGGTCCCGCGCAAGCTGACCGACGAGGAGCTTGTGAACGCCATTCGTCAGGACCTCGTAGGGGAGCTCGAAGCCATCCACGAGTATGATGCACACGTCCAAGCCACGGACAACGAGGACGCCAAGAAGGTGCTCTCTGACATCCGCGACGAAGAGCGCGAGCATATGGGCGAGCTGCTGGAGCTGCTGGAGCGCCTGGCTCCCGACGAGAAGGCTCTGCATGACGAAGGCCGTGGCGAGGTTCGCGATATGCTGGACAAGAGCAAGAAGTAGGACCGCAGGCCTCCCTGAGAAGCAGGAACCTGCGTCGGGAGGGGAGAGCTATGGCGAATGCCAAGGACACGCGCCGCAACGGGAGCCCACGGCTCCTGATCATCTACACCGGCGGCACCATTGGCATGACGGCGGATCCGACCACCGGCGCGCTCGTACCGTTCGACTTCGCACATCTGCTGCAGAATGTCCCCAAGATCGGGCGCCTGGGCTACGACATCCACCACGCACAGCTCGACCCTCCCATAGATTCTTCCAACATGGACCCACGGCAGTGGCAGCGGGTCTGTCAGCTTGTCGTAGACGGATACGACGACTACGACGGCTTCGTCATCCTCCACGGCACCGACACCATGGCCTATACCGCATCGGCGCTGTCATTCATGCTCCCCGGGCTGGCGAAACCGGTCATCCTGACCGGGTCGCAGCTGCCCATCGGAGAGATCCGCGAGGACGGGACCGAGAACCTCATCACGGCGCTTCAGGTCGCTGCAGCGCGAGACGAGGCAACGGGCAAGCCCATGGTCCAAGAGGTAGCCATCTCCTTTGGGCGGTTCCTGTGGCGCGGGAATCGCTCCACGAAGGCCAGTTCCACGGATTTCGGAGCCTTCAAGTCGTTCAATCATCCCCCTCTGGCGAAGATGGACCTCCACATCCGCTTCAATGAGGAGCTGCTCTGGCGACCTGCCGCAGACGTCGCATTCAAGCCAGCGCTTGCCCTGGACGACGCCGTGGGCGTCGTGTTCCTCTACCCCGGCATCACCGAATCCGTCCTGCGCCCCCAGCTTGCCTCAACAGCGCTGAAGGGGATCGTGCTCCGCACATTCGGGGCGGGGAACGCCCCCACAGAGCCATGGTTCACCGCGCTGATGGCCGAGACCATCAAGGCAGGAACGGTGATCGTGAACGTGACCCAATGCCCTGCGGGCGGGGTCGAAGAGAAGCGATACGCCACGGGGGACGCGCTTGCTCGAGCGGGCGTGGTGAGTGGGCTGGACATGACATGCGAGGCAGCTCTCACCAAGATGATGCACCTCTTCGGTGCGGGCCTTGCTGCCAGCGAAGTGGCGCGCTCCATGACCACATCCTTGGTCGGAGAGCTGACGCCCCTTCGCTGATGACCCGCTGAGCCTTGCGCGCTCAGCTCATGCGCCCAACCTGTGGGGTGCATTCAGGCTGAGCGATCAGACCTCGCTCGCTCAGTCCTCGACGGGCATGCTCCGCGCGTTCCAATCCTCCATGCTGCCGGAGTACAGCTCGATGTCCTCATATCCCTCATGCGCGAGGGTCTGCGCAGCCAGCGCGGCATGGTAGCCGGTCTGGCAATAGAGGACGACATCATCCTCAGGTCCCACGCCCTGAGCTTCCATGGCCTGCACGATCTCCTCGTCAGGGACCATGGACCCATCTTCGGGACGAACGAGCGGCAGATTCACCGCACCGGGGATATGGCCGGCTTCATACATGGCAGCAGGGCGCACATCTATGATGGGCCGCTCCTCTTCCATGGCCTCTACGACGCGTGCGCTGTCGATCGTCTTGATGGGGTTCGTGCTCTCAGCCATGATCCGTCTCCTATCAACGCTGCCCCTCCGGCCCTTCACGGCCAGGCGGGGCCCTTTTCGCTACGGAGACGATGCTAGTGCGCAATGTGAGCGAAGCTGCCTGCGAACGTGCCTGCGTAAGCCCAAGGATCGCATACCGTAACGGAGCCGTTCATGAGGGGGCGTTTGGTATCATGGCTGCATGGATGAGGGAACGCGCACAGAGAAGCAAGGCTCCTTGTGGCGGCGAAGCAAAGGCCTCCGCGTGATCGTCTATGCCATCGCAGCATGCCTAGTGGCAGCCATCGCGTTCTTCGGCATCACGAATGCGATCGTGATCGGCACCGCATCAGAGCACATCACCACAACAGATGAGGCCGCCGGCCGCGAAGCAGACGCCATCATCGTCCTAGGCGCATACGTGCACCCGGACGGAAGGCCCTCGGACATCCTACGCGACCGCTTGGACAACGCCATCACCCTGTACCAAGCGGGAGCTGCCCCGAAGATCATCATGAGCGGCGATCACGGCACAGTCTCATACAACGAGGTGCGCGCGATGAAGCAGTACGCCGTTGATCGGGGCGTGCCTGCGGAGAACATCTTCTGCGATCACGCCGGGTTCTCCACCTATGAGACCATGCACCGAGCGAAGAACGTGTTCGGCGCTGAGCGCGTCATCATCTCCACGCAGACATACCACCTCTATCGTGCACTGTACGATGCGCTTGGCGTAGGGCTGGATGCGATCGGCGTGCCCGCGGACTTCCACACCTTCAAGGAGCAGTTGATCTGGGACTTGCGCGAGATCCCTGCACGCTCCAAGGACCTGATCATGGTGGCCGTCAAGGCACCCCCGACCTTCGGCGGCGAACCCATCAGCCTTGATCAGTCTGGCAACGTCACCGATTGATGCAACGCTCCACGCAGGCCAGCCTCTCAGGGAGCCTGCGTCCAACTCCGCTGCCAAGGGCAGCACGACCCCTCCGGAAGCCTGACCTCCGCAGCCCGCTCCCCGCAGAACGACCATCCTTGTCGAATGCTCTACCGAATGCCCGCATCCAGGTAGAAGCCCTCTTTCGAGAAGCGCTTGCGGAACGTGAGGAAGCAGATGAGCACGATGGCGAGCGTGGTGGCCGCTGACATCATGAGCAACACGACGATCTGATACTTCGCCGCTACGACCGGATCGGCTCCCGCCAGGATCTGACCGCTCATCATACCGGGGATCTGCACGATGCCCGCAGCGCACATCGTGGCGAGCGTGGGCAGGATGCCTGCTCCCACCGCTGCCTTGATAGACGGGAACGCCGCCTCGCGCGGTGTGGCACCCAGCGCGACCAACGTGAACATCTCATCCGAGCGGCTATCCATGTCCGAGAACAACCGGTCGATGGCTACCGCCGTCGCTGACATGGTGTTGCCAAGCGCCATGCCTGCAATGGGCACCAGCTGTCGAGCGCTATACCACGGGTCGGGCTGGATCACCCCTTCCACCACGATGAACGCGATCACCATGGAAGAGGCCATCAGGGATGCGAATACGGGCAGATGCAACCCACGCACGCCCTGCTTCACGCGGCTCACTGCGATCTGCGTCGCACAGAGCGCCATGAGGAAGAGCACGAGGAGCACGAGCCACCAGCTCTGATAGCGAAAGAGGTACACCAACAGGAAGCCCATGGCCAGAAGCTGCACGAATGCACGCACCGTGGAGATGGCGATGTTCTTCTCTTGCCCGAGCGAGAGCCGCCACGAGACGATACCCGCGATGAGCATGAGGGCGCTCGCAGCGAAGAGCTCCACATAGCCGATGTCGATGACGCCACCTTCCATCACGCCTCACCTCCTGATGGCTGCGCAGCGTCGCGCGGCGTCGAGGCCTCCACAGGATCCGTGGGCTCCATCTCCCGAGGAGCCATATCTGAGCGCATGCCGAGCACGGTAAGATGACCACCCTCCAGATGGAAGGTGCTGGATGCCTTCCCATCGGGTGGCCGATGGCGAATGCGCAAGCACGTGGCATCACGACCTACGATCTGCACGGTGAGCTCTCCCACTGCCTGTGCGGAAGCATCGTCAAGAGCGGCGTCCACCTCATCGAGCAGCAAGACGCGCGGTTTCGTAGCGAACGCGCGCAGGAGCGCCACGCGAGCCGCCTGACCGCCGGAGAGCTTTGCAGCATCCCGGTCGAGTGGGACATCCAACTGCGCCGCCTGCAGCAGCTCCCTCAGCTCATCATCGGGAGGGACCTGTGTCCCACGATTCACCTTGAGCGTCCACGGCAAGAGGAGATTGTCTCGAATGGTGCCCCTGATGAGCGAGGCATGCTGGGGGACCAAGCAGACATGACGGCGCCACTCCTGATAGCTGAATGTGCTGCTATCAACGCCATCAAGGGTCAGGCTTCCCCCTTTGATGGTCATGAGCTGGGCGCATGCGCGCAAGAGCATCGACTTGCCGGCACCCGAAGGACCCGTGAGGTCATAGATGCGTCCCGCATCCAAGCGCAAGGAGATACCATCAAGGCGAGGGGTCGCCCCATCAGCATCCTCCGTTGCATCGTAGGCGATGCTGAGATCCGTCACTTCGAACACGCTCATGGTCCCTCCCTTCTGCCCGACTCAGTGCGACCTGATAGAGCAGAGCACGACGAGCTCTGGTCGCTGCATTGTAATTCCCTGCACGGAGAAGATCGTTCCACAGCGTCGATGTAGCGATATCGACGCATTCCTTCCTCCCGATCGGCATATGCGCTTCCTCTACCCTCATCGCCCTCCGAACCTTGACTTTCAGGAGGAAACGGGCACTATACGGGTAACGGAAACCATCGCTCGAATGAGGTGCCTCGTCATGAAGAAGCTCGCGATCGGCATGCTGGCCGTTTCGCTCTGCGCAGCGCTCGCAGTCCCTACCTTTGCATTCGCTCAGGCAGGAGCGCCTACCACGGGTGCAGGAGCATCTGCAGGTCGCACCGTATCGGTCAAAGCGTCCAACAACATCTCGAACACGCTGGTCGCATGGATGAATCAGGGTTGCAAGTCCTTTGATGGCCTCGCCGCAGCGGCACAAACGATCGTCGATCAGAACAACGCTGCAGCGGCGGCTGCCGCTGAAGCGGAGG
Organism: uncultured Eggerthellaceae bacterium; assembly: GCA_910589125.1. Taxonomy (GTDB): domain Bacteria; phylum Actinomycetota; class Coriobacteriia; order Coriobacteriales; family Eggerthellaceae; genus MGBC163016. The sequence continues at coordinate 5,835 of CAJURX010000011.1, read as the reverse complement.
CCCAAGCCGCAGCCGAAGCAGCGGCGGCTGAAGCAGCTGCCAACGCAAGCGCTTCGAAGTCCTATGCTCCCTACTTCATCGACAACGATGGCGACGGCATCTGCGATAACTACGCTCAAGGCAATTGCTACAACGGATATCACAGTGGCTATTGCGCGAATGGCGGCTACACCGACTGCCCGTCGTACACGGATGCGGACAACAATGGTGTATGCGACAACTATGCTAACCGTGGCACGGGCAGAGGCACCGGTCACAACTACGGGGGTGGCCATCACGGAGGGCGCCATCGCTAGGCCCTCGGTCATCTAAGGCTCGCCTCATCAGCAACGTCAAAGACCCCTGCGCAACAGGGGTCTTTTCATGCACCAACGAAGAGGGCTCATACAGCCAGAGCCTCAGCCCATGCCGCTTCCTTGAAACCTGGAATGGCCGTTGCATCGGTCACGAGGAGCGGCCGCTTCACCAGCATCCCGTTCGTGGCCAGCAGCTCATAGCAGGCAGCCTCATCCATATCGGGAAGCTTCTTCGACAGCTCCATCTCCCGATAGAGCATCCCGCTCGTATTGAAGAACCGCTTGAGCGGAAGGCCGCTGCGCTCGTGCCACTGACGCAACTCGTCAGCAGTAGGGTTATCCTCGACGATATGCCGGTCCTCGTAGCGCACCCCCTGCTCATCGAGCCATGCCTTCGCCTTCTGACACGTAGAACATTTCGGGTATTCCAGGAACAGGATACCGTCCGCCATGCTGCCTCCTCCGATCGGGCTGCCATCATCCTGAGCACGTCATCATAGCGCTTCACCAGCAGAGCTCGGCATGCATGGTGCTGCGCTGCCCTAGAACGCGACCTCATCGTAGACGATGCCCTGCTCCTCCTCCAACCATGCAAAGAAGCCCGAGGGGGACTGTGCGAGGATGGACGACCCAACGAACCCGTTGCTGTCGCGCGTTATGATGCGATCCGCCTTTATGCGCTCAGCGCAACGTGCGATGAGGAAATCCTCCAGGTCTGGCCATGTCGACCCCAGAGCCTCTTCCGCATCCGCCGCAGTAGGGGCAACGATCCTGATGAACTCCAAGCTGCGTTGCATCAGAGGACGCAGCTCCTTGACGGGAATGGCCTTTCGCAAGACATATTCCACGTCCGCGAACGATGCAGATGCTGCCCATAGCTCAACATCTCCGAACATGGCAGCTACGCGAAGCCTCACGGCATCTTCGAAGAACGGACGCCTCTGCGCGTAGTAATCGATGAGGATGTTCGTATCAAGCAAGAGCTTCATAGGCATCCCTCAGCTCGTCCTCGAGCAGCTGCTCATAGTCAGCATCCTGAAAGAATGATCCTGGTACTGCATGCGACGTTTCCGCGATGCTCTTGGCAAGGGCGCTGACCTGATCGTCGCTGAGCGTTCGTCGACCGCTCTTCACGCAGGGATGGCATGCGGGAAGCTGCTTGGTCTCCAAGAAGAATGCGTACGCATGATTGATGAGCTCGGTGGGAGATGACCCGATCGCGCGCAACCCAGCATTCACCTGGTCGCGCAACTCCACAGGCACACGCGCTGATACCATAGCATCCATGTGCATCCTTTCGTCATACCGTATGACAAAGTGTACGCCACGGAACGCGCTCGGTCAACATCAATGATGACAGGGGACGGTCCAGATGTCATCACAGACACAGACGAACTGCGCCCCTACAGCAACAGCGATCAAGTCGCACGTCCCAGGGAGGCAGCTTCCCGGATCCTCGACAGAGAGGCAGCCATGCCCAGGGGAGACTGTGGATCATCCGTAGGGCTGCAGCTTGCTGCTGCCGCTGCCGCAACCTCGACGGCTCACCTCCGGATCGTCTGCGCGCGCCAGATCGGGCTTCAATGTCTTCGCTAAGGTCAAAGTGAACAGCCCGCTTGCAATGCCAGAGACAGTTGCAGACAGCCAAATGCCATTCAGACCGAAGTGCGGCGTCAACAACGCAATGAATGCGATCGGAAACACCAGCACACCAGAGACAGATACCACCAAAGAGCGCACAGGCCGGTCCAGAGCCGTGAAGTAGGACGAGAAGCACAAGTCGATCCAACCGACGAGATACGAGAACGAGAACAGCTCCACCCCAACGACGCTCAGAGCGAGCAACTCCTCCTCGCCAGGCTTGACGAACAGGACCGCAGCCTGAGGCCCCACCAAGAACATGAACAAGAAGGACGCAACGGCCACGGCAACAGTGGCCACGAGCACACGACTGAATATCGCCCTCATGCGACCGTACAGCTTCGCGCCACAGCAATAGCTGATCGCAGGCTGAAGAGCATCGCATACGCCGAACGCCAGCATCCCTATGATCGAGTCGACATACATCACGATGGAGAACGCTGCAACAGCCGGTGTTCCGCCATAGCGCAGGAGGAACAGATTCGTGATCACGCTCATGACGGAAGCTGCGATGCTGCCGAAGAGCTCGCTCGAACCGTTCGCTACGATGCGTGCGAGCTGCCGTGCAGGAGGGCGCCCCTGCACATAGCAAAGATCCAGCCTCCTCTTCCGGAAGGCGAAGAGCGTGATGACAGAACCCGCTGCTATGGCAACGCAACTGGATGCTGCTGCGGCCACGACCCCCTGATGGAGCACAGCGATGAGGATGAAGTCCGCGATCACGTTCGCCGCCTGGGTCGCGATGCCCACGACCATGCCGAACCGCCCTTTCCCGCAGTCGCGCAAGAAGTCGTCGGTCGCGAAATATACAGGTATCAACGGCGCGAACGCCGAATACACCATAAGGTATTCGACAGCGAACCGGATCGTCTCCTCGCTGGCGCCGGGTGCTATGAGGGTGACGAATTGGCGTGCGAACAGGAGGCCCATCATCCCGATCATGCACGAGAATGCGATGATGGCCTTCACAGCAAAGGAGAAGAGGCGCGATGCTGCCTCGCGATCACCTCGACCCAGCAACATGGCTATGTTCACTGACGCCCCCGTCGCCACCATGCTCGACAGCGCCTCGGCGATGAGGACGATGGGCGTGATCAGATTGACTGCGGCCAGAGCATCCTCCCCTAGGAACCGACCTACGAAGATCCCATCAGCAACGGAGTAGAGCGCACCGAACACCGACATCGTTGCCGCAGGGATCGCACAACGAAAGAAGAGCTTCGTTGGCGGAAGCGTTGCGAATATGTTCGATCCCTGACTCATATGATCCTCCTCGGCACTACCTTGGCTTGCAGCCAAGCTCGGGCAGGTCTACATGCCCGCTTGCAAACAAAAGAGCCCGGCCAATAGCGACATGGATCGCTTATGACCGAGCTCACTCGACACCTTATCCGGCAGGCGGACTGCAGGCATCCAACCTACGATCCCCCGTGCTACGGCACGCTGCCCTCCGGTGACCGATTATTCAGTTGCAATTCGGTTGGACAGTATACGGCAAAGCACACCATTCGTCCCACCGCGCTTCCGCGCCCTCGCCAAGAGCGCATCAAGCCATCCGCGAGACACCTCACCTTCGCCATACCCCTCTATCCATCCCCACAGGCACGAACCAACTGCACCCCTGCGCTAATGCGATTCGCTGATCTTGCGACCTGCAAAGCACACCCCCAAGCGAACCGCATCCTCGAGAGAGCTGCGCCCCTACAGCAACCCCAGACCGCTGAACGTCATTGCTTCAGGTCAACGAGGTCTATGAGCTGTTGCTGCGAGTTGATCTCCAGCTTGCGATAGATGTGGAGGATGTGGGTGCGCGTGGTGCTCGCACTGATATAGAGCTTGCCTTGGATGTATTCGGTGTTGCGGCCCTTGGCGAGGCAGAGGAACACCTCAGCCTCGCGCGGCGTCAATCCACCGGCCTCTATGATGGCGTTGCAACGATCGCGGAAGGGCGCAGCGTTCTTCGGCGGATCGATGACCAGTTCGCGACTCTCGCCCACCGCCAGCTTCAAGAGCTCGTTGACCTCCTTCCGCTCCGTTCCCTCATAGACGGCGAACGCGGTCACTGCGATCACGACCAGCGCGCTCGATATGGCCACGAGGCCCATGGGAGAAGCAGGATGGATATAGAACGCGAAGAATGCCACGATGGCACCCACTGCGAATCCCACCCATCGAACGGTCATGCCCTGCACCTGGCGGATCCCCACAGAAAGGCGGAACTCGGCGTTGGCGATCGCCGTACCCGTCCACTCCATGAGCGTCACATAGGAGAACGCCGCGATGGCACACGCCGCGGCTATCGTCCGCCCCACCTCCCCCGTGAGCGGGATGATGAGGATGGCGATCACCACCAAAGGGACCGTGAGCCGCTGTGACCGGTCCGTATCCCAATTGTGCTTGTTGAAGTTACGCAACCACCATGCCGCGACGCACGAGCTCACAAGGCCAGCGCTTCCCGCTATCAGGATGGAAGCAAAGCTCAACGAGCAGAGCATCACGGCCATGTATCCATACACCAACGTATGAGCCGCCATGGACAGCATGGCACTGAAGGACAAGGGAGAGCCGCTCTCAACATGCTCCGAAGGCCCCACAGCTTCGCAGCCGATCAGCTTGTAGGCACCCACGGCGCTGGCGACCAACATCCCCACAGCAGCGAACACGCTCACGAGCGGAAAGCTGGCACATGCCACGAGCAAGAACAGCGGCGTGGTCAAGATGCCGCCCAGAGCGATGGAGAGAGCGATCTGTCGCGCTGGCATGAAGGAGAACACGGACATCCATGCGAAGGGCAGCACCAGATCGGCCGCCCCGCAGAGCGCCCAGGCAACGCCCAACACGACGAACGGGATGGGCACCTGCGAGCATCCGAGCACAGCGCAGATCACAACAGGGAGATATGCACATGCCATGCATGGGAAGATGAGCATCCGAAGATGATCGCGAAGGATGGAAGGCCGTGCCATGAACAGCAGAAGGGTCACAACGGAGGCCAGCTTCGAGATGATGAGACAGCTGATGGCTTGATCCATGGAGGCGAATGAGAGGATCGGCATGGATGGGGAGAGCACCACATAGATCCCCCACGCAGATGTGCAAGCAAAGCCCGCTGCTGCTATGAGCCCTGCGCCGAACGTTCTGAGAAACCCGTCCTGTACAGGCATTCCAGTGCGCTTCTTCTCGGTCTCGTCCATCCTTGATGACCCCCGATATTCCGCTCTCAGCATCTGATGATGAGATGCCTTTCCCGCCATCTAGCTCTAAATCAGGCACCGTGGACGATGCATCCACAGGCACCAGCGCGATACGGTTCCCCCAACGTCTTGCAAGCACCTTCAAGTCTGGGATGAGCCGATTATGGCAAAGGGCTCATAGGCTGACAAGGATGGCGGGGAGGCTTGCAGAGATGAAGGAAACCGAGAGGAAGGGACCAACATGGCCGAAGACACGACGAGAGAAGTCAAGCGCGCATCATGCTTCCTATGCCACTTGAACTGCGGTGTGCTTTGCACGAAGGAGAACGGCCGCATCGTCAAGATCGAGGGCGACCCGGATTGCCCCCACAACGAGGGCTTCGTATGCTCGCGACTCGAGCAGGATCGCTGGAAGTCCTTCGAGTATAGCCCGTATCGTTTGAAGAAGCCGCTCAAGCGCGCAGGCGAGCGTGGCAGTGGCAAGTGGGAGGAGATCAGCTGGGATCAGGCCTTCGACGAGATCGCTGAGAGGCTCGCTGACCTCCGTGAGAAGTATGGCGCGGAGACCCTGGCCTTCTTCGAGGGCACCTATCGCACCCAGTCCAACCTGCACTACAAGTTCACCAACCTGTTCGGCAGCCCGAATACCGGCGGCGCGGGCACCATCTGCTACAGCTCGGACATGTGGCTCGAGCCCTGCACCT
>CAJURX010000010.1 GCA_910589125.1 uncultured Eggerthellaceae bacterium | reverse complement strand
TGATCATGTACTTGATGTTGCTCTTGAGCTTGTCGGTCTTGCGCACGCCCCAGTCCTTGGCGCCCATGTCCTCGCCATGCTCGATGGCATCGGTCCACAGGAAGCAGGAGATGGAGTCTTGGATGGGGTTCTTACCCTGCGGGAAGGATTCCAGCTTCGGGCTGTTGCGGGCCTCGCGGGTGCCGTTGCTGGTGCCGGGCAGGCCCACCTGGCCGACCAGGCAGGGAAGCGCCATGATGGACCACGCGTTCCATTCGCCATTCGAGCGGCGCTGCGGGCCCCAGCCCTGCACCACGTAGACCGGCTTGGTGGTGGCTATCTCGTTGGCAAGGCTGCGGATCCTCTCAGCGGAGATGCCGGTGATGGGTGCGGCCCACTCGGGGGTCTTCTCCACCTTGTCATAGCCTGTGCCCATGATGTAGTCCTTGTAGGACAGGTTCTGCCCCTTGTAGGCGTCGGGCATGGTCTCCTCGTCATAGCCCACGCAGTAGGTGTGCAGGAAGTCCTCGTCGGTCTGGCCGTTGGCGATCAGCTCATGGCCGAGCGCTGCCACCAGAGCGGCATCGGTGCCCGGATTGATGGGAAGCCATTCCTCAGAGTGGCCCATGACAGAATCATTCATGCGCGGATCGATGATGTAGATCTTGGCGGGTGTGCGCTCACGCATGTGCACCCAGTCATAGTGCGTGGTCAGACCGCCCTGGCGCGTCTCGGTGGGGCTGGAGCCGAAGCACAGGATGAGCTTCGCGTCCTCCCCGGATGACAGCGAGCTGCCCATGTGGCCCTTTTCGCCGTACATGTAGGGCGTGATGGCGGTGATCTGGGCAGTCGAGTAGTCGCCATAGCGGTTCAGATAGCCACCAACCAGGTTCAGAAAGCGATTGAACGGACGCGACGTGGTGGCTGAGACGCCAGTGGCATAGGGCACGAACACCGCTTCATTACCGTACTTCTCGATGATCTCCTTGAGCTTGTCGGTTGCGGTGTCGATCGCCTCATCCCAGCTGATGCGCTCGTACTTGCCCTCGCCGCGCTTCGTCCCCTCCACGCGCTTCATGGGGTAGTTGATGCGATCGGGGCTGTTGGCCCAGCGGCGGTAGGTGCGGCCGCGCAGGCATGCGCGCGCCTGCGGCGTGTCGAAGGTGGCGTCGGGGGTGGTGTGCGTATCCACCCAAGCGATCTCGTCATCCTTCACGTGCATCTTCAGCGCGCATCGGCCGGGGCAGTTGATGGCGCAGTGCCTCCAGGTGGTCGTCTCCTCAGCTGCGGCGAACGCTTCAGCGGTCCCGCTCCCGAAGAGGGAATCGGCGGCTGCTGCGCCACCCCCCTGCGGCAGCGAGCGCGCCGAGTGCGCCGCTCGTCTTGAGGAACGTTCGACGACTGACATTCGTGTCAAGCATGTACTCCTCCTTCTCTCCTGACAGCGGGAGGGTGAGGCTGTAGCGTGCATGGCGCGCGATCGTGTGCCATGCACATCACGTCCTTGCTGCGGATGCCCGCGCTCCCGCGCGTTCCCGGCATGTCCCCTCTCCTGGGCCGGGTCCTTGGCGAAGAACTCTATCCGCTTCGCTGCCAAGCGTGTCACATAAAGCGGGTGATTTTTGAAGGTTGCCCGTTCAGATGGGTGATGCTCACCGCGTTGCTGGGCTTGTGCCGCAGGGCGTTTGCTATGCTTTGCCGATGCAGATCGCACGCCGAAAGAGCCTCTTGCAGATGATGGTGCCGAACGTGGCATCGCTTGGCTATGCGCTGTTCCTTGCCATCAACGCTGCGGGGGTGTGGGGAGGCGTGTTCCCCTTCCTTCCCTTCGAGTTCCAGACGCGCACCATCGTGTTCTGGTTCTTCTTCGCGCAGTCCGTCACCTTCTCCTTGAGCTATGTCGTCAGCTGCGTGGGCTCCTACTTCCTGCCGGGGCCGACGCGCACGTTCCTCGTGAAGCTCACGAGCGCTATCTACTTCGCAGGGTGGTGCGCGCTCATCGCAGCCATCTACGTGGATGCGCTCGCACTGCCCTTCGTGTGCATCGGAGGTGCGCTCCTGGGCTTGGGCTCCACGGGCTTCTACATGCTCTGGCAGCGCTTGTTCGCGAGCCAGGATGCGGATGCGGGCAATGTGAGCCTGCTGGTGGGCAGTGCATGGGGTGCGGTGTTCTACTTCGCGCTGTACCTCATCCCGCAGGCCGTGACCGCCTATCTCATCCCGCTCGTGTTCTTGCCGCTGTTCGGCCTCTGCGTGACGCTCTGCAGCCGCACCATCAATGCTGAGCAGCCCATGTTCGCGGACGTGCCGCAGGAGCATCCGCAGGTGTACCGCCAGGCGCTGGGTGACCACTGGAGGGGCGCTCTGTGCGTGGGTGCGGTAGGCTTCTGCGCGGGCGTCATGCGCTCCGTTGCTGTGGCCGAGCCGACGCTGGGAATCTACGTGAACGTGCTGTCCATGGCGGGCATGCTCATCGCTGCCATCATCGTGCTCTGGCTCTGGACGCTGAAGGACGTGCGCCTCTCCATCACCGACACCTACCGCGTCGTGTTCCCGTTCCTCATCACGTCCATGGTGCTCTTGCCCCTGCTGAGCGACGAATATGCGCGCTGGCTGGCTGCCATCCTCTATGCGGTCTACAGCGCCTACATCATGCTGATGATGATGCAGTGCGCGCAGATATCGCGTGATCGCGGCATCAATCCGGTGTTCATCTACGGGTTCTTCGGAGCCATCGTCTATGCGCTGCACAGCATCGGCTTCTTGGGTGGCACGTTCGCTGAGGATGTGCGCGTGATGGGGGTCGATCCGCTCGCGGTCGTGGCCTTGGTGGCCATCTGGGCGCTCGGGCTCATGCATTTCGTCGGCTCGGGCGGCTTCACCTCAGCGCTCTCTCGCCAGGATAGCCCCGAGGCCATCGAGCTCGTGGCGCTGCGTCTCGTGGAGGACGTGGAGGCGCCCGCCCTTGCAGCGGCTGGGGTGGGGTCGAGCGAGGCAGCAGGTGGGGTAGTAGACCCGCAGCGCGCTGACACACCTGATCGCATCGCGGCGCAGGCGCAGCGCATCCGAGACCATTACCGCCTCTCAGCACGCGAGGCGGAGGTGATGGAGCTCTTGGCGCGCGGGAACTCGGTGGCGCGCATCGCTGAGGTGCTCGTGGTATCCGAGAACACGATCCGCACGCATTCGAAGCGCATCTATGCGAAGCTGTCCATCCATAAGCGGCAAGAGCTGGTGGACCTCGTCGAATCCTTCTGAGCGCGCCTGGGCATCCAGGCTGCAGTGCAGGATCAGATGACGAACAGGTAGATGGAGAAGAACTGGAGGATGGACCCGGCGAGCACGAACACGTGGAACACCGAGTGCATGAACCTCACCTTCTTGAGGACGTAGAACACAGCTCCCAGCGTATAGCTCAGGCCCCCTGCGAGCAGCAGCCAGAATCCGATGGGATCGAGCGTGGCATACAGCGCCGGCATGAACGCGATGATGCACCAGCCCATGACGATGTAGATGACCGCGGATACCCAGCGTGGGCGGAAGGTCCAGAAGGCCTCGAAGGCGATGCCGATGAGCGCCATGGCCCATACGATGAGGAAGAGCCAGAATCCGCCTTGCGGCAGCAGCGTCACCAGGCAGTAGGGCGTATAGGTGCCAGCGATCAGGAGGTAGATGCAGCTATGGTCGAGCACCTTGAATACGCGCTTCGCACCCTCATGGGCTATGGCGTGATACATCGTGGACATGAGGTACTCAACCAACAGCGCGATGCCGAAGAAGAGCGCTGAGAGCAGGAGGAGCCCTGCGCCATCGGCCACGGACTTCACGATGAGCAGCACCAGCGCTGCGACGGACAGGCCCGCGCCGATGCCATGGGTGATGGAGTTCGCTATCTCCTCGCCCAGCGTATATTCCCGGACGGGGTGCTTCTTGACTGAGATGGGCGCAGCCGTATCGCTCTTGGCGTTCATCACTCGTCTCCCTTCAAGGCCGTGCGCAGCGCGCTCCTTGAGCTGCACGCTGCTGCCTGATGGGCAGGTGCGCTCACGACAGGGGCCGTGCGCTCATGCTGCTCCAGGATGGAATCGCGGTAGTCTATCATAGGCCGAATGAGTCGAGCGCACGGTGGCGGCAGGGTGTTCCCAAAGGGATGACGCGGTGAGCGCCGCCCTTCTCTTGCTGGGAGGTCGAGATGGCGAAGAGGGTCTTGATAGGTGCGGGCATCATCATCGGTGCCATCCTGATCGCAGTGGTCGCCTATGCGGCATATGTCATGACCAGCTACTATCGGCTGGACGACCATCTTGCGTTGGATGTGCAAGCGCCTGCGAGCGGGGACGTGCTGCCAGAGCTGAGCGCACAGGATGCCGAGATCACCGTGGTGGCCGCGAATCTGGGATTCGGAGCATATGGGCCCGACTTCGATTTCTTCATGGATGGTGGCACCGGTTCGGTGGCGAAGAGCGCCGAGGTCGTTCGCGCCAACATCGAGGGCAGCGCGCAGGCCATCGAAGCGCTTCACCCTGACTTCGTGCTATTCCAGGAGGTGGATGTCTTCGGGACGCGCAGCCATGAGGTGGACGAATATGCGCTCCTGGTGGATGCCTTCCCTGCCTTCGGTTCCGTGTTCGCGCAGAACTACGATTCGCCATATCTGGCATGGCCGCCGTATGCTCCCCATGGAGCCAATCGTGCGGGCATGGTCACGTTCACGCGCTTCGCAGCTGATAGCGCGTTGCGCCGGAGCCTGCCCATATCGGATGGCCTGAGCAAGCTCCTGGATCTGGATCGCTGCTACTCCATCACGCGCATCCCGACGGCTCAAGGCCCTGAGCTGGTGCTGTTCAACGTGCATCTGTCCGCATATGGCGCGGATGCCGCCATCATGGATGGGCAGCGTGCGATGCTGTTCGAGGATATGGAGCGGGAGCGCGCAGCGGGCAACTACGTGATCGCGGGTGGGGACTTCAACCACGACATGATCGGCGCGTCGAACGAGGTGTTCGGAAACCAGACGGACACGGATGCGAGCTGGGCGAAGCCCTTCGACTTCGCCAGCGTGCCGGAAGGGTTCACGGTGATCGCGAAGGCCCAGATGGATGCGGGGACGTTCGATTCGGCTGCTACGTGCCGTGATGCGGGTCGCCCGTATGATGGCACGAACGATCGGTGGGTCATGGATGCATTCATCTGCTCAGATGATGTCACGTGCGTTGAGCAGCGCACGCTCGATCTTGATTTCGCCTATTCCGATCACAACCCGGTCTATCTGCGGTTCTCATTGGCCGCATCCTGATCGGCCGAGGGTGGAGTGCGTGAGAGGGGAGCGCTGATGGGAGATTTCGCGAACAGGGTATTCGCGGTGGTGCGCCAGATTCCGCGTGGCAAGGTGTCCACGTATGGGCAGGTGGCGCGGCTCATCGGTGCGCCTCGCTCGGCGCGGTACGTGGGCTATGCCCTGCGCGCCAACCCTGAACCGGGAACCGAGCCCGGCAGCATCCCGTGCCATCGCGTGGTGTTCAAGGATGGGCGCATGGCCACGGGGTTCGCGTTCGGCGGACCGGGAGAGCAGCGCGCGATGCTGGAGGCAGAAGGCGTCGCCTTCGATGATGAGGAGCGCGTCCTCATGGAGGAGCACCTGTGGGACGGCTGTTCCGTGGCGGATGGCTCCCGGGGAGCGAGCGGCTCCGCTGATGGCTGTGGCGGGGGCGAGGATATGCCCTTGGGTCCTCCTCCTGATATCGATTGGGTAGCCGAGCTGGGCGAGGACTGACAGCTGATCGCTTTCGGCGCTGCTTGGCTACGCCCGTTGTTATGCGCAGGCTAGCGCCCTAGCTACAAGCCGTATTCCTGGAAGAGGGCATCGCGATATGCGGAATTATCTGCGGCGCGCTTGAGGTCATCGATGCGCTTCTTGTCCAAGAGGATGTCAGCGAGCTTGCCGAACCGAGCTTCACCCTGCTCCTTGCCCTGTTGAATGCCTTCTTGGCGACCACGGTCGATGCCCTCTGCCAGCCCACGCTCTAGGCCTTCTGCCAAACCCTCTCTGCGTGCGTCGCGCAGCGCGACCCTATGAGAATGCTCCACGGTCATGAATCCCACGGCGCTCTCCCTCCACTTGGCATCGCTGTTGGCGCTCTTCACGGCACAGCTGATCTTGCTGACGAGCACATCATCAGCAGGCTTGCTCGTGTGGATGTAGTTTAGCAGCCCTGAGCGCCTCGCGTCCTCATCCTTGTCCCACGCGCATGCATTGAGCACGAGCCAGTGGGATGCGTCAGAGACATCCACGGATGCATCCTCGAGGCATGCACGCTCTAGGTGGTATGCCGGAAGGCCCTTCCCATAGGCATCGAAGTCGCAGACGAAGATGATGTAGCTCGCACCGAGCGCATCGTAGTCGCATCCCTTGTCGAGGCAGGCCTGGTCGATGGATGCCTGGTAGTAGCGCAGGCGCTTCCCGAGAGATGGCGTGCTCGCCACCTGCATCTCTATGTCGAAGACCGCACCTGTTCCCTTCGCGAACACATCCAGACGCACGCCCTTGGCATCGGTGGCAGGGTCCAGGACCTGCTCTGCGTTGAGGTACTCGATGCGCTCTATGGTAAATCCCAAGAAGCGCTCCAGCACCTCCTTGCAGATGTCGGCATCCCTCATCACCCTCCCGAACATCGGCGCATCCTTGAACTCGAGCATCCCATCCCTCATGCATGTCCTCTCTCTCGATCGGTCTCTCCTGAGAGCATAGGGACGACATCTGACGGATATCTGCCGTACGGTCATCACGAGAGCGTGGATCGATCGCATCTGCTCCTGTGCGCATCTGCGTGGGATCAGCAAGGCTTCGACGCGCTTTGGTCGCATCGTGAGCACGATCTTGATGCGATATGGGCATCCTAGTGAGATTCGCCTTGCAGCAGAGGATCGCCGTAGGGGCGCAGCGTGCTTGCGCCCGGTGCCGTCATCCTGGATGTCCGCTCTCAGGAGCCCATTGACAACCTTTGCCAATCTGCGTATAGTGTATATATAGGGTATATACACTATTGATGCAAAGGAACACCGGAGACGTCTGGCGCTCCTCTGCCAACGGAAGAGAACGAGCTTGGAACTACTGATAGCCAATGCAAGCGATAAGCCGATCTACGCTCAGATAGCATCGCAGATCCAGGATGCCATCCTCTCAGGCGAGCTCACCGAGGGCGAAGCGTTGCCCTCCATCCGCTCGCTCGCGAACGATCTGCATATCAGCGTCATCACCACGAAGCGCGCCTACGCGGAGCTCGAGGATGCCGGATTCATCGACACCGTGCAGGGCAAGGGCTCCTTTGTTGCTGGAGGGAACCGGGAGCTTCTGCGGGAGGGGCGCTTGAAGCGCGTCGAAGAGCTGCTGGCGCAGGCCATCAGCGAAGCGGCTGTAGCGGATATATCCGCTCGCGAACTCCATGAGATGGTTGATGCGCTGATGGAGGACGACTGAGCGCGGCGCTTGCCGAATGAGGGAGCTGGACGATCATGCGATATGCGATCAAGGCGGATGGCCTGGTGAAGGGCTACGCCGACTTCACGTTGGGACCGGTGTCCCTGGATGTTCCCGCGGGGACGGTCGTAGGGCTGGTGGGTGCGAATGGGGCAGGCAAGACCACGCTCATCAAGTGCCTATTGGGCCTGGTGGAGCCTGATGCCGGTGAGCTTGAGGTGCTGGGAGATCCCCTCACGCGCACCTCGGGGCTCTCCGCGCGAACGAAGGAGCGCATCGGGGTGGTGCTGGATACGTGTGCGTTCCCACAGGAGATGCGCGTGCGCGATGTCGCGCAAGTGGGCAGGATAGCGTATCGGTGGTGGGACCAAGCTGCGTTCGATGGCCTGACGGCAGCATCGGGGATAGATGGCGCCAAGCGCGTGAAGGAGCTCTCCCGCGGGATGGGGATGAAGCTCTCCCTCGCATTCGCGCTCAGCCATGCGCCCGACGTGCTCATCTTGGATGAGGCGACGGCGGGACTCGATCCGCTTGCACGGGACGGGATGCTGGACATGCTGCGCGCCTTCATGGAGGATGAGGCGCATTCCATCCTCATGGCATCGCACATCACTTCTGATCTGGAGCGTCTAGCCGATCGGATCATCTGCTTGGAGGCGGGGCGGGTCAGGTTCGATCTGCCGAAGGATGCCATCTGCGACGAAGCGGGCATCGTGCGCTGTCGTGCTGCGCAGGTGGATGAGCTGATCGCACAAGGTGCGCTCACGACGGCTGGGGTGCGCATCATGCGCGAGGCGTATAGCGTGAGCGTATTGGTCCCGGATCGGTTCGCGTTCGCAAAGGTACATCCAGGCATCCCTGTGGATAGGGTCTCCCTTGACGACTATCTCATGATGACCTTGAAAGGAGAGGTGCTATGAGAGCCATGATAGCCTCTGACTTCGTGACCATGAAGGGATCCTTCGGGCAGTTCACCCTTATCTGCGCCATCGTTGCGGTGGTGATGGTGGTGATGTCTGGAAGCCTGGTGGTCAGCATCGCGGCCATCTGCGCAATGGTCCCCCTCATGTACGCCTTCACCATCAGCGCCTACGATGAGCTGAACGGTTGGGAGCGGTTCCGTTTGACGTTGCCCATCAGCCGCGCGCAGGTGGCCTATGGTCGGTACGCATCCGTGTTCGCCATGGTGGTCATCTGCGATGTGGCGGCGGCGCTGTTCTCTCTGGTGGTGATGGGGGTCATGAGCGTTGCTCCTCCTGATATGCAGGTGCTCGGCCTCATGGCATCCGAGAATCCGCCATCGGTGATCTTCGGCGTGATCAGCTGTGCGAGCGCGCTCATCCTCTTCGTGGCAGCGCTCACGCTCCCGCTCTTCATGCGCTTCGGCATGACGAAGGGGACGCGGCTGGTCCCGGTCATCCTCGTCCTCCTGTTCGCCCTCGGGCCTTGGCTCGCGAGCGAGAGCGGTCTCTTGACCATGTCGCTGCCAGGGGGCCTGGGCGCGCTCGAGGAGATGTTCGCCCACATCGGCGGCCCCTTTGTCGTGGTCGGCATCATCATCGCGAGCGCAGCCATCGTGGTCTTCTTCCTCTCGGCACTGCTCTCCGCGAGGCTGTATCGCGCGCGGCAGTTCTAGCCAGTTCTAGCCAACTCTAGCTATGCGGTGCGCATCTGTGCCTTGGTGTCATCTGAAGCGCTTCAACAGGAGCGAGTTGCAGACGACCGATACGCTTGAGAGCGCCATGGCGGCTCCGGCCAGCGCTGGGGCCAAGATGCCCACTGCGGCCAATGGGATCATGATGCAGTTGTAGATGAGGGCCCAGAACAGGTTCTGCTTGATCTTGCGCATGGTGGCACGGGAGAGGCGCAGCGCCACCAAGAGGTCGGAGAGCTTGTTGCGCATGAGCACGACCGAGCCTGCATCCAGGGCAACGTCCGTTCCCGAGGCCAGCGCCACACCCACGTCCGCAGCTGCAAGGGCGGGAGCGTCATTGATCCCGTCTCCCACGAATGCCACCACGGGAAGCGGTCCTTCCTCGCGCTGCTCCCGTGAGGCATCGCGAGAGCTGTCTGGGGTGCCTTGAGCGTCCATGAGCGCGGCAGTCCGCTCCTCCAAAGCGGTCACATCTTCGCCGCTCTTCACCGCTCGCACGCGGTCTGCCTTCTGCAAGGGTTTCACCTGGGCGAACACGTGCTCGGGGCTGATCCCCACCTCTGCGGCGATGGCGGCGGCAGCGCGTGGTGCATCGCCCGTGACCATGTAGGAGGTGACGCCATGGTCATGCAAGAGCGCGCGGACCGTATCCGCCGCATCCGGCTTCGGCTCGTCCCGGAACTGGATGCTCCCTGCCGCTTCGCCGTCGATGCGCACGATCGACCCTGTCGCGCCCTCAGCGCCATCCCTATCCTGTCCGATGCCCACGAGCACCTCATGCCCCT
Organism: uncultured Eggerthellaceae bacterium; assembly: GCA_910589125.1. Lineage (GTDB taxonomy): Bacteria > Actinomycetota > Coriobacteriia > Coriobacteriales > Eggerthellaceae > MGBC163016. The sequence goes on along the minus strand of CAJURX010000010.1, from coordinate 84,234 downwards.
CCACGGTGCCGCGCACGCCTTCGCCCACAATGGCTTCGAAGCCATCCACGGAGGGGAAGGGAGCCAACCCGCGCTCTTCAGCATAGGCGACCACAGCGCGGGCGAGCGGGTGCTCGCTCCTACCCTCCACGGCAGCCACCATGCGCAGCGCATCATCCGCAACGCTGCACGCCACGACCGTCGGAGCGCCTATCGTGAGCGTGCCGGTCTTGTCGAACACGGCTGCCTTGAGGCCGCCGAGCGATTCCAGCACCGAGCCGTCCTTGATGAGCACGCCCATCTGCGCGCCCTTGCCCATGCCCACCATGAGGGCCGTGGGCGTAGCCAGCCCGAGCGCACAGGGGCACGCCACGCAGATGACCGCGATGGCGGGCATGAGCGCTTGCTGCAGGCGCTGCCCCGGCACATTCGGCTCCACGAAGAAGAACCAGATGCAGAACACCGCGAGCGCGATGATCAGGATGGCGGGCACGAACACTGACGCGATCCTGTCTGCGATGCGCTGGATGGGCGCTTTCGACCCCTGCGCCTCTTCCACGGCTCGCACGATGCGCGCCAGCGTGGAATCCGTGCCCACGCGCAGCGCGCGCACGGTCACGGAGCCCGATGCGTTCTGCGTGCCGCCGGTGACCGCATCGCCCGCGACCTTCATCACGGGCAGGGCCTCCCCGGTGAGCATGGATTCGTCCACCTCGGTGGATCCCTCCATGACCACGCCATCCACCGGGATCTTCTCGCCCGGGCGCACGAGCACGGCATCCCCTGCTACCACCTGAGCGAGCGGCACGTCCTGCTCTTGGCCGCCGCGCAGCACATGCGCCGTCGGTGGCGTCAGGTTCATGAGCGATTCGATGGCTTGGTTCGTCGCGCCCTTCGCGCGCCCTTCCAAGATCTTGCCCAGCAGCACGAATGTGATGAGCATGGCACAGGTCTCGAAGTAGGGCATCCCATCGTTGATCTCCATGGCTGCGCTGTTCGGTCCCCAGTCCCCAGAGAGGGCTGGAAGGAACGTGATGTATGCGGAGAACGCGAAGGCGATGGACGTTCCCAGCGCAACGAGCACATCCATGTTCGCCGATCCGCTCTTGAGCGAGGCCCATGCCCCCTTGTAGAAGCGTGCCCCGCATCCGAACTGGACGGGCAGCGTCAGGGCCATGAGCAGGATATTGCATGCGAACATGGCTTGGGCGTGCGTGGGGTCGGGGACGAAGGCGCTCGCAAGGGCGCTGCCCACGCCCATGTGCCAGCCGGGGATCATGCCGATGCAGACGATGATTGCGGTGAGCGCGGCAGAGAAGGTGAACACCGCACGATCGCGCTTCGCCCGTGCGGCTTCGCGCGCACGTCGCTTCTCGTCCACGAGCGGGGCATCCTCGGGGATGATCTCTGCTGTGAAGGAGAGGTCGTCGAACACAGCGAGCATGTCATCTACGCTGGCTTGCGCCGGATCGAACACCACCTTCCCCGTGTTGTTCGCCAAGTTCACCGCCACATCCACGACACCCGGCGTGGCGCGGTAGTGCTTCTCTATGTTCGCTGCGCAGTTCGCGCAGTGCATGCCGTCTATCGCCAGGCGCAAGCGCGCCTCGGATGCGCCGGTCTCCTCTGTTGCCATCTTCCCTCGTCCTTAGCTCGCTTCGTGCAGATGCCGCTATTATACTTCCCTCGTGGGGAGCAGTATCATCCCGGCAGGAAGGACAGCGGAGAGGAGCTCCGATATGTTGAAGGTTCGTTCTCGATACCTGCTGATCGTCGCGGCGGTGGTATGGGTGCTGGCGGGAGCCAACATCGTCCGCTTGGGCATCGTGGCCATCATGGAGGGCAGAACGCCTCTCTGGCTCCTGATCATCGGGATCCCCGGGACATTCCTCCTCTTCCATATGATGTTCAGCAAGCTGGTGGGCAAGCATTCCGACCGCATCCGAGGATACGGCGAACGCCTCATGCATGTCATGCGCTTCTTCGACTTGAAGGGCTACATCATCATGATCGTGATGATGGGCGGCGGCATCGCTCTGCGCTCATTCGGCCTCGTGCCTGGCTGGTTCGTGGCGTTCTTCTATACCGGGCTCGGATGCGCGCTGACGCTGGCAGGCATCGGCTTCCTCATCCACTACGTGCATCGTGGCGGCTCCATCACCTGTCCGGTCACGAAGAAGTCGCGCGTGGCGTGAGGGGTGCAGCGCAGCCCTCATCTTCGTAACGGGCGCACATCTCCTCCTGCGGGATGGGGCATCATCGCATAGCATGGGAGCATGCATGCGAGACGCACGGAGGTGGGAGCATCATGAACAAAGTGGCCCTTGCGGCCGTGAAGGCCATAACGAAGCTGCGCCCGAGCATCAAGGGCTCGTACAAGACGCAGCGCGCGGCTGAGGAGGCGTCGGGCAAGCTGACCATCGCTGACCCGCGCTGCCGCATAGATTCCCTCAGCGCGAAGGCCGTGGATGGCTACGAGATACCCTTGCGCGTGTTCACGCCCCTGGACATAGACTTCTCCTTCAAGGCCGGCCTGCATGTGGATGAGGATTTCAAGGGGACCATCCTGTTCTTCCATGGCGGCGGCTGGGCGAACGGGGATGTCGACTTCTATGCTGACACCTGCATGAAGATGGCCATCAAGCTGGAGCGCAGGGTGGTGGCGGTGGATTATCGTCGCTCGCCCGAGCATCCGTTCCCCGCAGCTCCCGAGGATTGCTATGAGGTGGCGCGGCAGCTGTTCGCGAAGGAGCTCCTGCCCGATGTGGACCCTGAGCATATCGTGCTGTTCGGTGATTCGGCAGGGGGCAACCTTGCGGCGGTGGTCTCGCTCATGGCGCGCGATCGGGGAGAGTTCATGCCCACGACGCAGATCCTCCTGTATCCACTGACCTATGATGACCACAGCCTGACCACCATCTTCGATTCCGTTCGCGAGAACGGTGAGGATTACATCCTGACGCGCGAGGACATAGAGGGCTACATCGACATGTACCTCTCGCGGCCTGAGGATCGGGAGGATCCCTATTTCGCGCCTCTGCTGATGCCGGATCTGTCCCATCAACCGCGGACGCTCGTCGTGAGCGCTGAGTACTGCCCGCTGCGCGACGAGGGGGAGGCCTATGCTGCGCGCTTGGAGGCAGAGGGGGCTCAGGTCGAATGCGTGCGCATCTTGGATGCTGTGCATGGGTACTTCCTGTATCCCACGGTGTTCGGATTCGTGCGCGATACGTACAAGATCATCGAGAGCTTCTTGGATGGCGACGGGGTTCCGCAGGGGGATGGGTCGAAGTGGCTCGCTCTGATTGGTACAGATTAGACAACGTCGGGAAGTTCTATTCCGCGCAGGCGGGACGCAACGGCCAGACCGTGTTCCGCTTCTCGGCCACCATGGCTGACGAGGTGGACCCGGTGGCATTGCAAGCTGCCCTCGACCGTGCCGTGGCGCGCTTCCCCGGGTTCAACGTCAAGCTCCGCAGCGGGCTCTTCTGGCACTACCTGGAACCCGCCGAAGAAGCACCCCGCGTCCATGCGGAGGATCTGCCCGTCTGTGCTCGGTTGCATGTGGATACCGACAGCGTGCTCTTCCGCGTGACCTACTACGGCACGCGCATCAACATGGAGATGTCGCACATGGTCTCGGACGGTCGTGGCACGTTGGAGTTCTTCCGCGTGCTGCTGAGCTCCTATGTCGAGGAGCGCTACCAGCCAGTCTGCTCCGTCCCGCAGAGCGCCATCCCGCAGGAGCGGCGGACGGAGGATAGCTACACGGCGAACTTCGAGCGCGCGAAGGCGGGGTCCGATGCCAAGCAGGAGGTCTACCATCTCACGGGCTGGAAGGCGCTGGCTGACCCCACGTTCATGGAATACCATCTCTCGGCGAGCGCGGTGCACGCGCACGCGAAGCGCATGGGCGTGAGCGTCACCTCATTGGTGATCGCAGCGCTGATCGCGAGCATACGGGACGTCATGCCCGCCTCTGAGCGCACGCGTGCCATCCACATGGACATACCCGTTGACCTGCGCGAGCTATTCGGGTCTGATACGCTGCGCAACTTCTTCGGTCTCGCGTTCGTGAGCTACGTGCCATGCGGCTCGGATGAGCCGCTCGAGGATATCGCCCGCGTGGTGCAGGAGCAGCTTCTGAGCGCCACCGATCCCGACGCGCTCAAGCGGCGCATGAATCGCATGATAAAGCTGGAGAAGAATCCTGCCTTGCGCGTGGCTCCGCTCTTCGTGAAGGATGCCGTGCTCAAGCTGGCAGAGGCGAAGGCCGCCAAGGACGTGACCACTACGGTATCCAGCATAGGGCGCATCCAGCTCGAGGAGCCTACTGCTGCCTACGTGCGCGATATCAACGTCCTGACCTCCACCCGGGGGCTGAACATGGTCCTCTGCACCTTCGGCGATGTGCTCAGCATCGGCATATCCACCGTGTTCGTGCGGCATGAGGTCATCCGCCGCTTCTGCGCCGTGTTCACGGATCTGGGGATCGAGGGCACCATCAGCGTCAGCAAGGATGCGGCACAGGTGGACCATGACCTCAAGCAAGCGCAGCTGGAGGAAGCGCTCATGCACAAGGGGCCTGAGCGGCGGGGGGTGATGCGCTCATGATGCGCTGCCCTCGCTGCCGGATCGGGTATACGGGCCATCTCGACGCATGCGCCTTGTGCGGAAGCGCGCTGGAGGGCACGCCGACAGACGCCGTGTTCCCCCAAAGCGCGCTCGTCAAGCCGAAGAAGCTCGCGAAGCGCTGGCTTCTGGGCATCACCATCGCATGCATCATCGCCACCGTTGCGGCAGGGGTGCTCGTGGGTGCTTCCGTGGTGCTCATCTGCGCTGTTGCGCTCGCAGTGCTCCTGAACTACGTGTTCGTGCGGAACATCATCGTGCATGCACCTGACTTCATCCGCATGGTGGAGCGCTATTTCCTCGTGCTGCTCGGCGTGGCACTGCTGCTCTTCTTCGCTACCGGAGCGCGTGCGATACCCAGCTTCGCCATTCCCTTGGTCTGCATCATCGCGCTGCTCTCCAACGGGGTGCTGGTGATCCTGTTCCGGGATTCGTTCGTCCAGGGGTATGCGAAGTATCTGCTCTATGACGTGGTCCTGGGCATGGTGCCGCTGGCCTTCCTCATAGCAGGTGTGGTGAGGACACCGGCGCTGTCGATCGCGAGTGCGGTGGTGTCCGTGCTCCTGCTGGTGCTCATGCTCGGCCTCACGCGCACGCAGCTGGCCGCGGAGATGCGCAAGCTCTTCAATGCGTGAGGTGCGCGCAGCGCATCAGCGGCTGACGGTCCCCCCGCCGATGACCACATCGTCGCGATAGGCAACGGCGGCTTGGCCGGGAGCGGGGCGCACGTGGGGCTCTGCGAGCTTCAGGTGAGCGGAATCCCTTCCTCGTATATGCAGCTCCGCAGCCACTGCATCATGCCGATAGCTCAGCTTCGCCGTGATGGGGATCGTGCGCGGTCGGTAGTCCCCTGAGATGAGGTTGATGTCCTCAAGGTGCACCTCATCGGTCATGAGACCTTCGTGCTCCGACACGATGAGCTCGTTGCGCTCGACGTCCTTGTCCTTCACGTAGAGGGGGGAAGGGTTCGCGATGCCGATGCCCTTGCGCTGACCGAGGGTGTAGTGGATGAGGCCGCGATGCTGACCTCGGATGCGCCCATCCGCGTCGATGATGTCTCCCGGAGCGAAGGCGGCATCGGTGCAGGACGGGTGCGCCCAGCGCTCGATGAAGCCCACATGGTCGCCATCGGGAACGAAGCAGATATCCTGGCTCTCAGCCTTGTGCGCGTTGCTGAATCCATGCTGGGCAGCTCGCTCGCGCACCGTGCTCTTCTCGAGGGCACCCAAGGGGAACAGCATGTGGGCGAGATCGTCTTGGGTCAGATGGTAGAGGAAGTAGCTCTGGTCCTTCGTCGCATCCTTCGCGCGCGCAAGCTGCCACAGGCCCGTTCGTGGGTCCTTGATGCGCTGCGCATAGTGACCGGTGGCCACGTAGGCCGCACCTGCTTCGCATCGGTAGCGTTGGAGCCCAGCGAACTTGAGATGCCGGTTGCAGTCGATGCAGGGGTTCGGCGTGCGACCAGCAAGGTAGCTCTCGCAGAAGCGATCGATCACGCAGGTGGCGAAGCGGTCCGTGAAGTCGATGGTGCGGTGGGGGATGCCGAGCTGACGGCAGACCGCTTCCGCATCGCGCACATCCTCTGAGGTGCCGCACCCATGCGCATCCCCACCAGCGCGGGCTGCAGCATCGAAGAGATGCATCGTGACGCCGGTCGTCGCGAACCCCTGCTCCACCAGCAGCAATGCCGCAACGGAGCTGTCCACCCCGCCGCTCATGGCGCAGAGCACGCGTTCGCCTGCGCGCACGTCCTTCATCGGGTGCTGCCTTGCATCTGGCGCAGGCGGCGCATCTCCCAGGCGATGAACAGGACCGTGGTGAAGATGGAGAGGAAATCAGAGAGGGGTGTTGCGAAGTAGAGCGCATCCAGGCCCGTTCGCGCAGGGTCGATCTGTGGCAGGATGTCCGGCATGACCATGAGGAGCGGCACGAGGAACAGGATCTGGCGCGTGAGCGTCAGGAAGATGGATTTCGCGGGCTGCCCTGTTGCCTGGAAGTAATTGGCGCCCACGATCTGGAATCCGACGAAGGGGAGCATGAGGAATTGGACCTTGAGCGCGAAGGTGGTGAATGCCACTAGACTCTCGGTCGTGATGCCGAATGCTGCCACGATGGCTTCGGGGAAGAGCATGATGACGCCCCACTCCAGCAACGAGATAGCGGATGCGGCAGCGATGCCCAGCCAGAGCGTCTGCCGCACGCGCCCGATCTTCTTCGCCCCGTAGTTGTATCCGAGCAGTGGCTGGATGGCGATGGCGATTCCGACCAGGGGCATGACGGAGAACATGCCGATGCGGCTGATGACGCCGATGGATGCGAGCGCATTCACCGCTCCGATATCGCTTGCCGCACCGTAGCGAGCGAGCTGGTAGTTCAGCACGAAGTTCACGATGGCCATGCCAGCCTGGATGGCGAAGCTGGGGAACCCGAATGCGAGGATGGTGCCCATGACGCGTGGCTTCGGCGCGAGGCAGCGCAGGCGCAGCTTCAAGGGGACACCGGGCGTGAAGAGGAAGTACCAGAGCACGGCTGCCACTGAGCATGCCTGTCCAGCCAGCGTGGCAAGGGCGCTTCCCGCAACGCCCCAGCCGAGCAGGATGACGAACCAGAAGTTGAATGCCGTGGCTGCCACCAGGCCGATCACCATGGTGCCAAGGGCGCGGTTGGGCGCGCCGCAGGTCCTGATGAAGTTGTTCACGCCCATCCCGATGGATTGCAGGATGAATCCGAAGCAGAGTATCTGGAGGAACGTGCGCGCGTAGGGCCTCACCTCGTCGGTGGCGCTGGAAGCGGTGAGCAGCATGTCCATGAGGGTGGGATTCGCGGCGGCGAGCGCTACGAGGACCCAGAGGATGATGGAGAGCGTGACCACGTTCCCGAGCGAGCGCTCAGCGGCATCCTTGTCGCCTTCGCCTAGGCGCAGCGCAGCGAGCGCGTTCCCGCCATTGCCCACGAGCATGGCGAGCGCGATGAACACGATCATGATGGGGTTCGCCACGGTGACTGCCGAGAGCCCGACCTCTCCCATCGCATGGCCCAAGAAGATGGAGTCGATCAGGTTATAGGAGCCGTTGACCACCATGCCCACCACGGACGGCACGGCGAATTCCACGATGAGCTTGGGCACCGAAGCCGTGCCCATGCGCGTCACGCGCTCTTCCGCTCTCGTATCGGTGGTGCGCAGCGGCTCTTCGCTCATCTTCGCAGTGCTCCTTGGTCGTGGTCGGAGGAAGGGAGGGTCAAGCATACAACGATGGAGCGCGAACGTGCACGCAGGAAACGGGCGATGGTCGAACGGCTTGCGAGCGCTGCGCTCCCGTCAATATCCCATCTCGTGCAGCCGATCGTCGTCCAACCCGAAATGGTGCCCGATCTCATGGATGACGGTCTTGCGAGCTTCGCGCACGACTTCCTCTCGGCTTGCGAACATGCGCTCATGGGGTCCCTTGAAGATGGTGATGATATCCGGCACGTCCATGTCATAGCCATCGGTGCGCTCCAAGAGCGACACCCCCTCATACAACCCGAGCAGCTCTGGATATGCTCCCTCGGTGGTGGGCAGAGGCGGCTCCTCTACGCGATCGAGCTGATCATCATCGGGCTCGTCCTGCACCATGATGGCGACGTTGTCCAGCGCCTCCATGAACTGCGCGGGCATCCCATCCAGCGCTTCTCGTATGGCGCTCTCGAACTCTTCGTCGGTCATCTGGAACATGGAGGCTCCTCGGTGTCGTTGAGAGGAAGCGATCGCCCCTCCCACGCGCTCAAGCGCTGATCCTCGTCTGCTTGCGATGGTAGCGGCAGAGCGCTCTCGGTGCGCGCTGGCGTTCGCCCGTTCCATGAGACCAGCACGATCATGGCCACCATGAGCGCAAGGCCTGCCCACTCGCTCGCTGATATGGGCGTGCCTATCCAGAGCGCGGTGAGCAGCATGGCGCTGACCGGCTCTGCGGCCCCGAACAGGCTCCCCTTCACGGACCCGACGACAGCGACGCCGAAGAGGTAGAGCCCGAATGCGCATGCTGTACCCAGAACGCCGATCCCTCCTGCGAGCATGACCCATCCTCTCGCATCCAGGGAGGGCATCGGCGTGCTGCCGCCCAGCGCGCCTTGCGCCATCCAGCAGCAAAGCGAGAGCACGGCGCTCGCGCCCAGACCGAGCGCTGCTACGGGAATGGCGGGATGGCGGTCATAGAGAGGCCGAGGGCAGATGATGTAGAGCGCGACAGCAAGCGCGTTCGCCAGTCCCCAGACGATCCCCTCCACGGGCATGGCGAGCGCTGCAGGGTCTCCGTGGGTGGCGATGAGCCACGTGGATGCGAGCGCGCAAGCGAGCCCCGCCGCCTCCGGTGCGTACGGGAGCATTCGTGTCCGCATGCAGGCGAAGGCCATGACGAGGACGGTGGCCAAGCTCTGCAGGACGGTGGCCGTGCCCGCATTGGTGAGGGAGACGCTTTGGACGTAGGTGAGCTGGCTTGCGAAGAGCCCGATGCCGAACACGAGGAGCAGGCGCCGGTCCCTTGACGAGGAGAGCAGGGCTGTCACATGGCGGCGATAGCGGATCAGCGAGAAGCCGATGAGCAGGACTGCGGCGATCCATGCGCGCACGAGCGTGATGAAGAGGGGCGAGATATCGGAGCTTCCGAGCGATATCTGCGCGCAGGCGCCCGAGAAGCCCCAGAGCGCTGCTCCAAAGAGCGCTGCGGCCGTCCCGAGGAGCTGCCGTCCCTGTGCGCCCACGTGGCTCATGGCGTGCGCTTCCCTGAGCGCATCAGCGGATGCTCAGCCCCAGCTGATAGGCCTCTTGGAGCCCTGGATTCCCCGCGATGGCGCCCTTCTCGTACACGCCGTTCACGATCACCTCGCCCAGGATCTTGCGCTTGCAGTAGCTCGCACATTGGCGGAACGTGCCCACGGCGGCATCGGCGGTGGTGATGTCCTTGTCCTCGAAGCACAGCAGGAGCGCCGTCTGCTTCACGTTGAACGGCTTTCCGACTTGGCAGAAGGTGCGATCCTCGAATGCGCGCATCTGAGCTGGGAGGTTGTAGAAGTACATGGGCGTGGCATAGACCAGCACATCTGCCTCGCGCAAGGCAGGATAGAGCTGCTGCATGTCGTCATCTTGCACGCAGGCGCCCTCATGGGAGAAGCAGTATTCGCAGGCCATGCATCCATGGATGCTCGCGCGTCCCACATCCATGCGCGTGACCTGATTGCCTGCCTCCTCGGCTCCGCGGATGAATTCGTCTGCCAGCATGCTGGAATTGCCCTTCGCGCGCGGCGAGCAGTGCACTACGACGACCTTCTTCGCCATGGCTGCCTCCTGACCTCTTCACGACTGCTATCCGATGGTGCTGATGATACGCCAAGCGGGGCGTTCAGGTTCCATTCAGGAAGCCCCCATACGCTTGCTTCCGTTCGGAAGAGGGAATGGAGAGGCATGAGCAAGGACACCTTCGATCGCAAGGAGATCAAGCATCTGCTGGATGGCCCCCAGCTCGTACAGGTGCGAGCGCGCGTGGCAAAGCATCTGCCGCTCGGGGAGTTCGGGCGCGGAGCGGTGAGCAGCATCTATCTGGATACGCGCGAGCGCAGCGTCATCGCGCGGTCCCTAGAGCGCCCCCTGTACAAGGAGAAGCTGCGCGTGCGGTGGTATGGCGCGTGCCCGCTGGAAGATGCGGATGCGGCATTCGTTGAGCTGAAGAAGAAGCTCGCGGGCATCGTCTACAAGAGGCGGTTGCAGATGACGGCGGATCAGGCGCGCTCGTTCTTGAAGGGAGTCCCGTGCGCGGACCTCGCCGTCGAGGCATCGGGCATCGTCGCTGAGGGAGCGGGTCCTGCACATGCGCCATCAGCGCAGCGCATCCAGATAGCTTGCGAGCTGGATGCAGCTCGTGCGCGCATGGGGGATCTGATCCCCTCGGTGCTCATCACGTGCGACCGCACATCCTTCGGCAGCGACGATGAGGGTGGTGTGCGCATCACGTTCGATGAGCATCTGCGCGCTGCGGGGCTCTTCGGCGGAGACGAGCGCCATGCGCTCATAGCGGATGACCACGCGGTCATGGAGGTGAAGTGTCTGGGTGCGTACCCTCTTTGGCTAGCGAGCGCTTTGAGCATGGCATGCGTTCGCCCCTCCTCGTTCTCCAAGTATGGGAGGTTCTATGAAGCATGCGAAAGGTCTCAAGGTGCGCCCTTAGAGCGCACGAGGAGAGAGGAGGTGCGCTATGCCTGATATCGCATTCGCATCCATCTTCGGTACGTCGGATTCGCTGGTAGCGGGAGTGACCAGCTCGGAGTTCCTCTGGTGCTGCCTCGCGTCGCTGGTGCTCGGCGCAGTGTCAGCTACAGTTTACATGTACCGCCATGAGCACACCAAGAGCTTCGTGGTCACGCTCGCCCTGCTCCCCTTGATCGTGCAGGTGGTGATAACGCTGGTGAACGGGAATCTGGGAGCCGGGATCGCGGTGATGGGCGTGTTCAATCTGGTCCGGTTCCGTTCCATCCCAGGCAGCGCGAAGGATATCGGCAGCGTGTTCTTCGCCATGGCCATCGGGTTGGCAACGGGGATGGGCTTCCTGAGCCTCGCGCTGCTGTTCACTGCCATCGTCTCGGTGGCGAATGTGATCTATGCGATCTCCCCGTTCGGGAAGCAGAGCCAGCCATCCAAGATGCTCACCGTGACGGTCCCTGAGGACCTTGAGTTCGAAGGCGCGTTCGATGGTGTCCTCGGTCGCTTCACAGAGCGCTTCGAGCTCACCGAGGTGCGCACGACGAACATGGGCAGCCTCTATCAGATCCAGTATCGGGTGCGCATGAAGCGTCGTGGCGAGGAGAAGCAGATGATCGACGAGCTGCGCTGCTTGAATGGGAATCTGCGGATCACGCTGGGCCTTGCACCGACCATCCAGAGCAGCCTCTAGAGCACATCAGGAAGGAGACGCACATGAAGGGATGCAGAGGGTATGCCACGCGCTCGGCAGGAGCGCGCATGAGAGCGAGTGCGGGAGCGGGTGCGTTGGCCGTCGCATTGGCGCTCTCGCTTGCGGGATGCGCCGCCCCGGATGCGAGCGCGGCGGGAGAGGTGGCTGCTGCAGATCCAGGGGATGGCCGTGCAGCATCCCAGGAAGCGGAGGCGCACGCAGGCCTGGATGGCCTTGACCTGGAGTTCTCCAAGCGCGACACGGATGCATCGTATGACGTCGATGTTGCGTGCACCATCACGCTGGCGGATGCGGGCGTGCAGGTGCAGGGCAACGGAGCGCAGGCGGATGGCACGGCGGTCACGATCAGCGCTGGAGGCACGTACGTCATCAGCGGGACGGTGCAGCAGGGGAGCATCGTGGTGGATGCGGGAGATGAGGATGCGGTGCAGCTGGTGTTGGATGGCGCATCCATCCACAACGAGGTGGGTCCTGCGCTCTTCGTGGCGAATGCGGATGCGTGCGTCCTCACGTTGGTAGAGGGCTCCGAGAATGCGCTGTCGGATGGGGCTGCCTATCAGCTGGAAGATAAGGATGACAAGAGGGACGCCGTGATCTTCAGCAAGAATGACCTCATCATCAATGGCAGCGGCTCGCTTGCGGTGACGGCTAGCTGCAAGCACGCCGTCTGCTCCAATGACGACCTGGTCATCACCGGGGGCACCTTCGCCGTGACAGCGGTGCAGGATGCCTTCCGGGGCAAGGACTGCATCAAGATCGCGGGCGGGAGCTTCGTCGTGGAGGCGGGTGATGACGCGTTCCATTCGGATGCGTTCTTCTATGCGAAGGATGGGACCATCACGGTCGAGTCCTGCTATGAGGGCTATGAGGGAGAGCAGGTGATCATAGACGGGGGCGACCACACCATCACGGCGCAAGATGATGCCCTGAATGCGGCGCTGTCGGATGATGATGCGGACGCTGATGTAGCCGATGCTGACGAGGCGGCGCGGGTCGCGGACGGAGGAGATGCGGGCATGGACGCCTTAGGCAGCTTTGCTGGCGTGCCTGAGGGCGGCAGCCCAGCTCCACCGGCCTCTGCGCCTGAGGAGGGTGGCGGCTGGACGCCGGGTGCGCTCGGCGAGGATGCTGGTCAGGCACCCGGTGCGCCTCCTGATGCGCAGGGCGCGCCAGGAGGCTCTGGCAGCGGCTTCGATGGCGACCAGATGGCGGCTTCGAGCAGTGATTGCCTCATCCAGATCAACGGGGGCACCCTGCGGCTGACCGCAGGCTCGGATGGCGTGGATAGCAATGGCTTGGTGCAGATCAACGGCGGCACCGTGCTGGTATCAGGGCCGGATGCGGGCATGGACGGAGCGTTGGATTACGATATCAGCGCTGAGGTGACGGGCGGGACCATCCTGCTGATGGGGTCAGTGGGGAACACGCAAGGCCTGGACGCGTCAACGCAGCCTGTCGTGTACGCGAGCGTTGCGGGCACAGCGGGGCAAGAGGTCCAGCTGCTCGATGAGCAGGGCGCAGTGCTGGCATCCTTCGTGGCGGGCGCTGACTTCTCCACCGTCTTCGCCTCCAGCCCGCAGATAGCCGACGGGCAGGCATGCTCCGTTCAGGTTGGCGACACGAGCACCGATCTGGTCATGGGGGATATGCTGGATGCGGCTCAAACCGCGGGGATGGGAAGGGGGCGTGCGCCTCAGGTTGCAAGTCAAGGAGAGCAGGGTCCAGGAAGGAGTGCGGGAGAGGCATGAGAGCGCTCATCGTCGAAGATGACGGGAAGCTCCAGGAGATCCTTGCGCACATCCTGCGGCGCGATGGCTTCGATGTGGACGTGGTCAGCGATGGGCTCTTGGGCGTCGAGTATGCGAAGAGCGGCCTCTATGACATCATCATCTTGGACGTGATGCTCCCTGAGATGGATGGATTCAGCGCCATCCGCGCGATGAGGGCGGCGAACGTGAGCGCATCCGTGCTCATGCTCACGGCGCTCGGGGCGGTGCCCGATACGATAGAGGGGTTGGATGGCGGCGCGGACGCGTACATGACCAAGCCGTTCTCACCCCAGGAGCTGCTTGCGCGCATCCGTGCGCTCCTGCGGCGCCAAGGTGGGCAGTCGGCAAGGGAAGTGCGGGCGGGCGATCTCGTGCTGGACCTTGATGCCTACGAGCTGCGTTGCGGCATGGAGAGCATTCGCCTGTCCGATCAGGAGATGGCTGTGGCTGAGCTCTTCATGCAGAATCCGGGGCAGATCCTGACGCGAGCCCAGATCGCGGAAGGTGCTTGGGGTGCGGATGCGCATGTGAGCGACAACAGCATCGATGCGTATGCCTCCATGGTGCGGAGGAAGCTGCGCTATGTGGGGTCGAGCGCGCGCATGGAGGCCGAGCGTGGCGTAGGGTACCGGCTCTGCATGGGATGAGGGGGGCGTGATGTTCCGAAAGCTCCAGATGAGATTCGTGGGCATGGTCATGGCGGTGGTGACCGCGATTCTGCTCGCGGTGTTCGCATGCATCGGCGCATTGAGCTACCAGCGCTCAGCGGAGCAGCTGGCATCGGATCTGAACGCTGCCATAGACATGTCTGCTGATGAGCGGCATGGATCGCCTGATGTACGCGCAGGTGCGCCGGGCGTGGATCGCTTCGAGGGGGAGGGCAGCCGACCTGCTGAGGGATGGTCGGCTCCGCCGCAGCTCGGTCGGCATCCCGACGAGCGCATGGGCGATCCCGTTGCCGTGTATGCCTTGGATGGCTCAGGGCTCGAGGTGGCGCCGCGCTCTGGCGCGCTGCTGGATAGGGATGTGCTCGCCAGCGTAGCGGATGCGGCCGTCACTGCGCCCTTCGATGAGATCGTCCGCACATCAGAGGGCATGGTGCTCCTCAAGCGAGAGGTTCGCGGCAGCACGTATGTCGCCTGTGCGAATGACAGCGCTGCGGCATCCCTGCAAGGGCTCGGGGTCATCTTCGCGGTGGTGGGCGCTGGCGCGCTCGTGGCATTCCTGATCATCAGCATCCTGTTCTCTCGATGGGCGTTGAGGCCCGTGCGGCAGGCATGGGACCAGCAGAGGGAGTTCGTGGCGAACGCGTCGCATGAGCTCAAGACGCCGCTTGCTATCATCAAGGCGAACACGGAGATAGTGCGGGACGAGCCGGAGGTGCCCGTGGCTGCGCAGGAACGGTGGCTTTCCAGCACGCTGGAGGCAGCTGAGGGCATGGAGCAGCTATTGGATGACATGCTGGTGTTGGCAAGCGTCGACGAGGGTGCGGTGCGTGGGAGCGCGCAGGGCGCGTCGGATGCGGACGGTGCTGCGGCTGATATCTCGCGCGTCGTCGAGGGCGCGGTGCTCCAGCATGAGTCCCGCGCGTTCGAGGGTGGCTTCTCCGTGGAGGACCACATCGAGGAGGGCGTGCAGGTGCGCGCTGATCCCGATGCAGTCGCGCGCCTCGTGCAGATCCTGCTGGATAACGCATGCAAGTACGTTGATGTGGGTGGCGTCGTCTCGGTGAGGCTCGTGCAGGATGCAGCGCGCGGGTGTGCCACGTTCAGCGTGGAGAACACCGGTGGTGGCATCCCTCCTGAGAAGATCGATCGCATCTTCGACCGGTTCTATCGCGTGGATGGGTCTCGCGCAGAGGGCGCCGGTCATGGGTTGGGCCTTGCCATCGCGAAGGGCATCTCCGATAGGCTGGGTGCGCACCTTGCCGCATCAAGCGAAGGTGGCTTGACGCGATTCTCGTTCGAGCTGCCCCTTTCGCACAGGTAGCGCACGACGGTACCGGGGGATGACGGCGTTCCTGCGTTCCACGCGAGCCTATCGAAGGGGCCATGGTGCCCGGAGGGGCGCAGTTCATCTGCGTACGCTTGGTGCACGTGGCAAGATGCCCGTGCCTGTTCGCCATCGCAGCGCCCATCCTCTTCGCTCTCCTGTCATCGCGGCTCGGCCATCCGCTTGAGATGGCACGCGATACGCGCTACTGTGGCTCACCGATACGGGAAAGGAGCGGACATGCCGATCGCATCCCTCAGATGAATGAGGCTGCAGCGCGTCGGATGCGCGAAGCCATCCACGGTGCGACGTTCTAGGAGCATGGTCTCCGCCTTCGTCATCCGCTATCATCAGACCATGTCATTCAAACGACCAACACGGAGCTGAGCATGGATACACGCATCGTCAAACTGATCAACAAGGCGCTCGACGGGACGCTCCTCACGCATGCGGAGATCGTGGAGCTGCTGTCGGTCAAGAACCTCTCTCCCGAGGCATTCGCCATCTGGCAGGCAGGTCGCCAGATGACCTCTCAGCTCAACGACGGATACGCAGAGGTGCATGCGCATATCGGCCTGGATGCGGCACCGTGCCCCATGAACTGCCAGTACTGCTCGTTCGCTGAGGTCAATGGCGTGTTCACGGAGAAGGTGACCTATCCGATAGAGAAGGTCATCCAGGATGCGCAGGACTTGGAGACCTCAGGGGCGAATGCGTTGTATCTGGTGACCACGGTGCTCTACGGGAAGCGTGCGTTCCTGGAGACGGCGGCACAGGTGAAGGCGGCGCTCAAGACGGATATCCCGCTGGTCGCGAACATCCCGGACTTCGGGCCGGACTATGCGCGGGAGTTGGCCGACATCGGCATCGGTGGCGTGTATCACGTCATCCGCCTTGGCGAGGGCACGTACACGAATTGCAAGCCGGAGATGCGCATCCGGACCATCGAATCCGCTCTTGAGGCGGGCATCCCCGTAGGCAATTGCATCGAGCCCATCGGGCCAGAGCACGATCCTCGAGAGATCGCCGACCTGATCATCTGCGCGCGCGACCTGGGCGTCTCGTTCAGTGGGGCCATGCGCCGCACGACGGTTCCGGGCAGCGTGTTCGAGGAATTCGGGGATATCTCCTATGGGCGCTTGGCCACATACGCAGGCGTCATCGCGCTGGGGACCGGGATGGGCGTCAAGGGCAACTGCTCGCATGAGCCCAGCCAGCTCTGCGCTCAGGCGGGTGCGAACATCATGTGGGCATCCCGCGGGACCGACCCGCGCGACACGACGGCAGAGACCACGCGCGGCTACTCGGTGGCGCAGGTGCAGGATATCTGGTGGGAGACCGACTGGAAGGTGTGGGACGGCCCCTCGCGCTACTACGCGTAGGCACGGACCGGACACCTTGCCCGGGGTGCTACCTCGGTGAGGCTCGCGCTTCGGGTAGGATGACAGAGCATGCATATCCAGCCAACCAGAGCGACAGAGCCATGGCGAGCGCTCTGCGGCTTTCGCCAGAACCAGAACGCGCCTCTTCCTTGAAGGGTGGAAGGGGCGCGTTCGACGTGGTGCTCTGAGACGAGCGAAGCGAAGAGCCCACAAAGGGCTCCTCGCTTGCAGGGCTTGCGTGCCTGCTGCTTACTTGCCTTGGGCCTCTTCGAAGGTGAAGGCGGTCTCGGCAGCCTCAGCGGCGGCCTGTGCGTTGCCCATTGCGTCGAAGTCCTGGACGGAGGCCTCTGCCTCAGCGACGACCTCCTGCTCGATGCGCTCAAGGTCCTTCGCGGCATCCTCTGCCTTTGCGGCCTCGGAAGTGGTGAGATCGTTCATGATGTCAGCCATGGTGGGCTCCTTTGCTCCTTGGATTCATCCTATGAGCAGGATTCTAGGCTCCCTCATGGGCAAGATGAGCCCCCCGGCGCTATTTGCATCCCTTTGTAAGGCGCTCGTTTCTTTGCAGTTTACTTTCCTGCGCTCGTCTTTTCCGCGCTCGCGCAAGCGGTATACTTCCGACGATCATGGAAACAGCATCACTGCGAAAGGAACCGACATGGATCAGAAGCTGTATGACCTTGTGAACGACCAGATCAACAAGGAGCTCTACTCTGCATATCTCTATCTTGAGATGGCCGATTTCTACAAGGATGCGGGCCTTGACGGCTTCGCCACCTACTTCGAGATCCAGGCTCAGGAGGAGCGCGACCATGCGATGATCTTCCGCAAGTACCTCCTGGAGAACGATCAGTGCCCGAAGCTGCTCGCCATCGATGCGCCGGCGCAGGAGTACAAGACCTACATGGACCCGCTGACGGTCCAGTACGAGCACGAGCAGTTCGTGACCAGCCTCATCAACAATATCTATGAGGCAGCGCTGGAGGCCAAGGATTACCGCCTGCAGCAGTTCCTCAAGTGGTTCATCGACGAGCAGATGGAGGAAGAGGACAACGCACGCGACATGATCACGAAGCTGACGCTGTTCGGCGAGGACCAGCACTCGCTCTTCGAGCTGGACAAGGAGTACGGTGCCCGCACCTACAGCGTGCCGTCTCCGCTGGCTGCGGAATAGCTCATCCGCTCACGGCGCATCGCCGTTCGGATGACCGGGCAGGGACGCTGCTCCCGGTCTGACCTCGCAGGGGCGCACATCATGTGCGCCCTTCGCATCTATCGGGTCATCCCTCGCACCTTACGAGAAGGTAAGGCAATATCCAAGGCTCGCGCGGCGTCTTCGCTGTAGAATGGGGATCCAAGATACCTTCGGCGAAGGCGCTTCCATGTTACAGCTCAAGCATATCTCCAAGTCGTATACGACGGGCAGCTTCACGCAAGTCGCCCTTGATGACATATCCATCAGCTTCCGCGACAACGAGTTCGCGGCCATCTTGGGGCCGTCTGGCTCTGGCAAGACCACGCTCCTGAACATCGTGGGCGGCCTGGATCACTACGATTCTGGCGACCTGGTCATCGACGGCATCTCTACGAAGGACTACACGGACCGGGATTGGGATGCGTTCCGCAACAATCGCATCGGCTTCGTGTTCCAGAGCTACAACCTCATCCCGCATCAGACCATCTTGGCGAACGTGGAGCTCGCGCTCACCTTGTCCGGTGTGGGCCGGGAGGAGCGCACGCGGCGCGCTATCGAGGCGCTCGATCGCGTGGGGCTGGGGGAGCATGTCAAGAAGCGCCCGAACCAGCTCTCGGGTGGGCAGATGCAGCGCGTAGCCATCGCACGCGCCCTCGTGAACGACCCTGAGATCCTGCTGGCTGACGAGCCCACCGGCGCATTGGATTCCAAGACATCCATCCAGATCATGGACCTTCTCTGCGAGATAGCGAAGGACCGCCTGGTCATCATGGTCACGCATAATCCCGAGCTGGCCGATGCGTACGCTACGCGCATCGTGAACCTGGCAGACGGCCATATCCTGGACGACTCCGACCCGTATCTGCCTGCCCCCGAGGAGGCGGCTAAGGTCAGCGGCAAGAAGGCGCGCCGCACCTCCATGAGCTTCCTGACGGCGCTCTCGCTTTCGTTCAACAACCTCATGACCAAGAAGGGTCGCACTATCATGACGGCCTTCGCGGGGTCGATCGGCATCATCGGCATCGCGGCCATCCTGTCCTTGGCGAACGGCGTCAACAACTACATCGCCAGCGTAGAGGAGGAGACGCTCTCCTCCTATCCGTTGCAGATCACCTCCACCGGCTTCGACATGACCTCCATGATGGTGTCCACCATGGGCATGGGTGGCACGACCGATGACGACGCTGAGGGCGGGGACGCGGCCGACGCGGGGGACGATACGGTGGTGAACGAGGCGGCCATCATGGGGCGCATGTTCGACAGCGTGGGGTCGAATGACCTAGCGTCGCTCAAGGAGTTCCTGGAGAGCGGTGAGAGCGGCATCGACCAGTACGTGAACGACATCGAATACAAGTACAACGTGACGGCCAACGTGTTCCTGGCTGATACATCAGACGGCGTCACGCAGGTGAATCCGGATACCACGTTCGCCTCCATGGGCATCGGGTCGGGCATCTCCACGAGCGGCATCATGTCGCAGATGATGAGCACCGACATGTTCGCACAGATGATGGGCACGGTGGACATGGCGAAGGAGGGCTACGACGTCAAGGCGGGCCACTGGCCGGAGAAGCCCAATGAGTGCGTGCTCGTGCTGACGCACAACGGGTCGGTGAGCGATTTCCTGCTGTACATCTTGGGGTTGCGCGACCGCGCGGTCATGGATGAGATGGTGCGCGCATTCGTGAACGAAGAGGAGTTCACCACCGAGGTGGATGATGGCAAGGAGTTCACGTACCGGGACTTCCTGGACCTGAAGCTGAAGCTCGTGTGCTCGGCCGACTTCTATCAGTACGACGAGGAGTTCGACGTCTGGGTGGATAAGTCGGGGGATGAGGACTACATGAAGGGTGTCATCGCGAACAGCGAGGACCTGGTCATCTCCGGCATCATCCAGCCCAAGGATGACGGCAACTCCACCATGATGAGCTCGGGCATCTATTACACACCGGCGCTCACGGATCATCTGATCGAGGTGGCGGGTCAGACCCAGATCGTGAAGGATCAGCTGGCCGATCCGTCGGTGGATGTGTTCAATGGCAAGACCTTCGCTGAGGAGGCGGAGGACGGCGGTGGCGAAGAGGACTTCGGCATGGAGAACCTCTTCACCATAGACACCGATGCGCTCTCTGCGGCGTTCAAGTTCGACGAGAGCAAGCTGCAACTGGACCTCTCAGGCTTGGACATCAACTTCGACGCATCCAGCTTGCCTGCGCCTCCACCCTTCGACCCGAGCGCCATGGGTGGCGGAAGCGGTGAGGACGGTTCGGGTGATGCCAGCATCGAGCCTTCCAAGCAGATGATATCGGCCCTCATGGCTGGATACCTCGCTCAGCTCACGCCGCCATTCCCAACGACGCCCGATGCGGTGCGGGAATCCATCCAGCGGTACCTCAACGATGATCCGGGTGCGCAGGCGATCATGAAGCAGTATGCCGACACCATGCAGCAGATGCAGGAACAGCAGATGACGGCCATGCAGGCCTACATCCAGCAGTACATGACCGACTACATGACCCAGACCATGACCACGCTCTCCGCTCAGATGCAGCAGGCCATCACTGCGGCGCTCACGAAGGCCATGGGTGGTCTGGCATCCAGCATGTCGTCGGCCATGAGCATCGACGAGGAAGCGTTCAAGCAGGCATTCAGCTTCGATATGACCGAGGAGGAGCTGACCGAGCTCATCATGTCCATGATGGCGCCGGAGGAGGCATCCTTCGATAACAACCTGGCGAAGCTGGATTACGCGCAGATGGAGAAGCCCTACGAGATAGACATCTTCGCGAAGGACTTCGAGGCGAAGCAGGGCGTCATCGACATCCTGGATGCGTACAACGATCGCATGAACTCGTCAGGGCAAGAGGCGAAGGCCATCACGTACACGGACATCGTGGGGGCGCTCATGAGCTCGGTGACCACCATCATCGACATGATCTCCTACGTGCTCATCGCATTCGTGTCCATCAGCCTGATCGTCAGCTCCATCATGATCGGCGTCATCACCTACATCAGCGTGCTGGAGCGGCGCAAGGAGATAGGCATCCTGCGCGCCATCGGCGCGTCGAAGCGCAACATATCCCAGATATTCAACGCGGAGACGGTGATCGAGGGCCTGATCTCGGGCGTGCTGGGCGTGGGGATCACGGCGCTTTGCTGCATCCCGGCCAGCGCCATCGTGTATGCGCTCTTCGACGTGCCGAACGTGGCCAGCTTGCCTTGGATGGCCGGGCTCATCCTGATCATCATCAGCGTGTTCCTGTCCTTCATCGCTGGTTTGATCCCGGCTAGCAGCGCTAGCCGCAAGGATCCGGTGGAGGCGCTGCGCTCCGAATAGGCGTAGCGGCGCGAACGGCGGGCCGCGTCAGCCCTCCTGGCCCTCTTGGCCAGCGAGGCACGCTTCCAAGTGCGCGCGGTAGGCATCCGCGACGCGCGAGGGGCCGGTGATGCGCACGTCCCCTCCGAACTGCGCTATCTGTCCGAAGAGCACGGGGCTCGGGGACGCGCTCACATGCATGTGCGCCCATGTGCCCGCATCATCAGCGGGTGTTGCCGTGGCACCGTCAACGCCGAAGATGTCCACGATGTTGCCGACCAAGCCCTCGGCTACCAGCAGGCTGATGCGCACGGGCTCCATGTTGAACATGCCGAGGCGCTCGCGCTCGTACCGACCGATGTCGAACGAGGCGTCCGGCTTGTGCGCAGGGTCCGACGCATCGCGGATCATCACGTTCTTCATCCGGTCCACGCGATAGCTTCGGATGTTGTCAGGAGCATCCTCATCGAATGCGAGCAGGTAATAGCGGTCATCTGCATAGATGAGGAACAGTGGCGTCCGCACGCGCTCCTTGCCATCTGATGCGGGTGCCTCGACCAAGCGCAGGGAGGCGTCGTAGCGCATGTAGGAGAACGAGATATCGCGCTTCTCATGCATGGCTTGCTGGATCTGCGCGATGGTGGTCAGCACGGAATCGTTCTGCGTCTTGGCGCGCCCGGTCACATGCACGCTCTGCTCGGTGCGCGCTGCCTCGTGCGTGGATTGCAGGCGATGCAGCTTCCCCAAGAGCTCCTGCGAGGTCTCCTCGGTGATGGAGCGCGACGTGCGGACGGCATCCAGGAGCAGCGCCATCTGCGGTGGCGTGAACAGGCGCGTTCCCAGGTAATAGCCGACAGGCCTCGTATTGGTGGTCTGGATATCGAACCCGATCTCCCGCAGGTTCTCGAAGTCCCGATAGAGCGCCTTGCGCTCAGACGAGATCCCGTAGTCCTCCAAGCGAGCCTCGATCTCAGGGCGCGTCAGCCCATGCTCGGCATCGGTCTCCTCCAAGAGCATCTTCGCCACGTAGAGGATGCGGGGTTTGCGGTTCTGTGCCATGGCTGCTCCCTATCTGGTACAGTTGTCGGCACACAGATTACACCATGGCGAACCAGGGCAGACATATCATCGAAGCCGCTCGGAAGACGGCGCAGGCGCGGGGATTGTTCGGGCCTGATTCGGCATGCCTGCTCATGGTGTCAGGCGGCTCTGATTCCACAGCTCTTGCATATGCCATGCATGAGCTCGCCCGATCGGGTGATGTGGGGCCGGTGGCCATGCTGCATGTGAACCACAAGCTGCGCGGGCAGGACGCCGAGGATGATGCAGCATTCTGCAAGCAGCTCGCCGACGCGCTCGCCTTCCCCTTCTTCTGCTGTGAGGTGGATGTGGCGCGCGAAGCGGAGCTCGCGCATGAGAATGTGGAGGCGCAAGGGAGGCGCGAGCGCTATGCAGCTGCAGCCGAGGCGCTGGGGTCCATGTGCATGCACGAGGCCGTTCCGCTCTCGGAGGGGCGCATCGTCACTGCTCACACTGCGGATGACCGCGTTGAGAGCTTCTACATGCGCTCCATCGTGGGAACGGGACCGGGCGGCTTCCGCAGCATGCTCTATCGGAACGGCAACGTGGTGCGGCCGCTCCTCGACTGCACGCGAGCAGACCTCCGCACGTTCGTTCGCGCTCTTGCGGAAGCGGGTGATGCTCGCATCGTGCGCGATGCGAGGGACGGCCTCTGGCGCGAGGATGCCACGAACGCGCATACGGATAGGTTCCGCGCCTACGTTCGGCAGAACATCGTGCCCAAGGCGCGCGAATGGGATGTGCGGGCGACTGACAACCTGGTCCGCTCCATGAACCTGATCGCCGATGAGGATGACATGCTGGATGGCATGGCTGATGAGGCGCTCGCCTCGTGCGCCATCCAGTTGGAGGAGGGTGCACCTGACCAGGGGTTCCTCTTGGAGCCGGCATTCGGTGCGTTGGCGCGTCCGCTCCAGCGCCGATGCGTGCATGCGGTGCTGAAGGGGATGCTGGGGGCTGAGGAGCGCATCGACGCGCGCAGCGTGGAGCGCGTGCTGGAGGCATTCGCAGACGGCCGTCCCGTGAGCGGTCATGTTGACAACATACAGGGTGACATCGCCATAAGCGCCAACAAGCTTGGCGTGCGGATAGAGCCCATGAGCGCATTCCGTGCTCGGAGGAAGAGGGTTTAGATGAGAGACGGCTCTGAGGGGCAGGCAGCGGAAGCGCCGCAGATGAAGGTGGTCCTGGCAAGCGCGAGCCCGCGCAGGAAGAAGCTCTTAGAGGACGCGGGCGTGTCCGTGCGCGTGCTGGTGCCCGCAGAGGCAGTGGATGAGACGCTGGAGGCTGATGAGCTGCTGATCCCGGCGGAGGCAGCGAAGAAGCTGGCGGAGAAGAAGGCCGGGGCTGCCGTGCAGGAGCTCTTGGCAACGGGCGAAGAGGGCATGTTCGCCGTCATCGGGGCTGACACCATGGTGGTCAAGGGCTCTGAGATATTCGGGAAGCCCAGGAATCTGGATGATGCGAAGCGCATGCTGAGCGAGCTCGCAGGGAGCACGCATCAGGTCATCACCGGCGTGTCGCTCTGGATGCTGCTCGTGGGTGCCGGGGATGAGGTGTCCCTTGCCTATCGCACCTTCGCTGACGCCTCATCGGTCACGTTCAAAGAGCTGACGGATGAGGAGATCGCGGACTACCTCCGCAAGGGGGAATCGTTCGACAAGGCCGGAGCCTACGCCATCCAGGGCGAGGGGCGCGCATTGGTGGAGCGCTACGACGGCGCATTCGACACCATCGTGGGCCTTCCGGTGGAGCGCCTTCTGGCTGAATACCCCGAGCTGAGGGCCTGACGCTCTGCCACCCATGCGCTCGCGGCGTCCGTCACCTGCTCCCTGGTAGGGGCGCATGGTGTCATCTTCGTGTCCATGTTCGGTTCGGATGCGTGCGAATGTTACACTTACGCGGTTAACGAGAGGGCGCTTGAGATGAGCGCCATGCAAGGACGTTGAGGAAGCAGATTGCACGCTGACATCCAAGAGGTGCTGTTCACTCCTGAGCAGATAGCAGAGCGCGTCGCTCAGATGGGGGACGCCATCACGCGCGACTATGCGCCGTGCGTGGCTGCGGGCGAGGGCATCGTGATGATGTGCGTCTTGCGCGGAGCGGCCACCTTCATGGCTGATCTGTCCCGGGCGGTGGACCTGCCGCTGGAGATGGACTACATGGCCGTGTCCTCCTATGGTGCGGCGGCCAAGAGCTCTGGCGTGGTCCGCATCGATAAGGACCTCACCGGCAGCATCAAGGACAAGCATCTGATCATCGCCGAGGACATCATCGATTCCGGCCTGACGCTGAACCATCTTCGCAGGCACCTGATGACGCGCGAGCCGCTCTCCATCAAGGTCGCGGCCATGCTCCGCAAGGATGTTCCTCGCACCGAAGAGGTGGACTGCGCGTACCTTGGGTTCGACTGCCCGGATGAGTTCGTCGTGGGATACGGGCTGGATTTCGCCGAGCGCTATCGCAATCTCCCTGAGATAGGGATCCTCAAGCCAGAGATATACAAGTGAGCAAAGGGTGTATCGAATGCCAGACAAGCCAAGCAAGCAGAACGATCAGAAGCCGGGCAAGCAGGGGCAGCCGCTGCGCAATTCGCGCAACATCATCATCTGGGTGGTGATCCTCTGCCTGATCGGATTCTTCCTGGGCAGCCAGCTGTTCTCCATGAACCAGACGAATGCGACGGACCGCTTGGATACGGGCGAATTCGTGCAGGCGGTGGAGCAGGATCGCGTGACCAGCGTCGTCTATGCCGCCAATGACTACACGGTGAACGGGAAGTACTACCCGGCATCCACGCCGGGCGCATCCATCGTGGACGCGTTCGATGAGGGCTTCGATGCCATGAATGCGCTCATGGCGCAGAAGACGGACCGCAACGGGGATCGCTTGGGTGGCATCACCACCAAGACGCTCGATAGGTTCACGCTGGGTACGGAGCGCGACTTCACGAGCGTGTACGTGGGCGCTGATTCCCTAGGCAACCTCTTGGCTGCGCATCCGAACGTTCAATACCAGATCACGCTTCCCTCCGGATGGGCCTCCATCCTCATCTCCATCCTGCCGTTCCTCCTGATCGCGGCGCTGCTGTTCTTCTTCTTCAGCCAGATGCAGAAGGCGAACAACTCTCAGATGAGCTTCGGCAAGAACAAGGCGAAGAAGACCGTCGAGGAGCGACCGGACGTCAAGTTCGAGGACGTGGCGGGCGTGGATGAGGCCGTGGAGGAGATGCAGGAGGTCAAGGACTTCCTGGCTAATCCAGAGAAGTATCAAGCCATGGGAGCGAAGATCCCGCGCGGCTGCCTTCTGGTGGGCCCTCCGGGCACGGGCAAGACGCTCTTGGCGCGCGCCGTGGCAGGCGAGGCGGGCGTGCCGTTCTTCAGCATCTCGGGCTCTGACTTCGTCGAGATGTTCGTGGGCGTTGGCGCGAGCCGCGTGCGCGACCTGTTCAAGGATGCCAAGGAAGCGGCACCCTCCATCATCTTCATCGACGAGATCGATGCGGTGGGTCGCCAGAGGGGCACCGGCTTGGGCGGTGGCCATGACGAGCGCGAGCAGACCTTGAATCAGCTGCTCGTGGAGATGGACGGCTTCGAGGCGAACGAGTCCGTCGTGCTGATCGCGGCCACGAATCGCGCTGACGTGCTGGATCCGGCGCTGCTGCGGCCTGGTCGCTTCGATCGCCAGATCGTGGTAGATACGCCGGATGTGCGTGGCCGCCAGAAGATACTGGAGGTGCACTCCAAGGACAAGCCGCTCGGGTCCGATGTGGACCTTGCGGCCATCGCGAAGATCACGCCTGGCTTCACAGGTGCCGACCTTGCGAACCTCATGAACGAATCCGCGCTCCTGACCGCGCGCAAGTCCAAGAAGATCATCACGATGCGCGAGGTGAACGAATCGCTCGAGCGCGTGATCGCGGGTCCTGAGCGCAAGGGTCGCGTGATGAACGAGAAGACGAAGCACACGATCGCCTATCACGAGAGCGGTCATGCGCTGGTGGGGCATCTGCTGGATCATGCGGACCCTGTGCACAAGATCAGCATCATCTCCCGTGGGCGTGCGCTGGGCTACACGCTCTCCATCCCCGATGAGGACAAGGTCCTGAATTCGCTCTCCGAGATGAAGGACGAGCTGGCCGTGTTCATGGGTGGTCGCGTGGCTGAGGAGATATTCTGCGACGACATCACCACGGGCGCGTCGAATGACCTTGAGCGCGCTTCCAAGATGGCACGTGCCATCGTCACGCAGTACGGTATGAGCCCCTTGGGGACGCAGGTGTTCGGGCAGCCGAACCACGAGGTGTTCCTTGGTCGCGATTATGGCAACACGCAGGATTACTCTGAGGAGACCGCACGCAAGATCGACGAGCAGGTCTCCGTCATCATGAAGGAGGCGCACGATCGGGCGCATGCCATCCTGTCCGCGCATGCGGAGCAGATGGACCTCATGGCGAGCGTGCTGTTGGAGCGCGAGACGATCGAGGGCGAGGCATGCCAAGCGCTCTTGGACAACACGTGGCCTGAGTATCTGGCTCGTGAAGGCGAGATCATCGAGCAGCACAAGCGCGAAGAGCAGGCAGCGCGGGCGAAGGATGCTGAAGCACACCCGGAGCTTGCGGCCGATGCAGCGGCTGGTGCGGAGATGCAGGATCAGGAGGGCGCGGATGGCTCGCATGGAGCGAGCGCTCCCGTCCTCGGCAGCGCGGCAGCGGGTGAGCAGCCTGCTGTTCCACGTCCGTCAGGGGAGTCGGAAGCATCCGAGGCGGCTGCAGGGAACGATGCCTCCGAACCAAGACAGGAGGCGGCTCCCGCTCCCACGGGCGCTCCGGTCCCGGTGGCGGCCCCTGCTCCCTCATCTGATGCGGATGCTGACCCGGATGCCGGCGAGACGCTGGCGAATCCAGATTGGCGCGAAGAGCGCGTGGAGCCGGGCGATCAGGATGCGTCAGGTCCGTACCGTGAGCCTGCTGAGCATGCCGATGCGTCAGATGAGCCTACGCAAGAGCAGGTGGATGATGAGATACGGCATGAGGACATCATGCTGGGATCCCCGTACGTGAGCATCCCTCATCTGGATGACCCGTACGATGATCCGTATGGAGCGAAGTCCGACAAGGGTCGTCGCTGATACGAGGTGCGCGATGGGCGCTCTCCTGCATGCCCACGGAGGGTGCCGTGCATGAGCACAGAAGGTCGGGTATGGGTATATGGAGCAACGCCCCTTGCAAGCAGCGAGGGGCGTTCTTCGTCTCCATATCGCATGGTTTTTCCATGATACGTGATGCGATCTCAGGTCGAATGTTGACCTGAGAAAGTATCGTTTCGGTATCTAATGGGGAATGCGTTATGGGGAGTGAGAGATCATGGGGTATGGGAGTGCACATGAGGGCATCCGTGCAGAGGGTGCTCGAACGGGAACGGTGGCGAGCAGGGCACTGCGCATCGGGCTTGCGGTGCTGCTGGCATTCCTCCTGGTCCCCTCATTCGCATTGCAGCCATCCGTAGCGCTGGCGGACACCGATGACGCGATCGAAGCGCCGGAGGCATCCGATCCGCCTGCAACGCAAGAGGAGGCGGAAGATGCAGCTGCTCCTGAGGGCGATCAGCCTGATGATGCGGCGGCGGATGGTGCCCTGACGGAGGATGGCGCTGCCGAGCAGCCTGTGGATGCCGAGGTCCCTGAGGCGCCCGCATCCGATGATCCGGGCGCTGGCATCCAGCCTCGCGATCAGGTGGGCGTGGAGACGAATGTGGATGTCACCATCGTCTTGGAGGAGTGGCATGGCACCGATCCCGCTACGAGCGAGCGCATCGACGATCGCTCCTTCGCCAACGGCTTGAACAAGGTGTGCGTGGACCGCTCGGCGCACGATGGGCGCGCCTACGCGCGCTTCCGGGTGGACCCCAACATCCAGAGCGGGCAAGACGGCATCTATGACGACTGGCGGTCCATCGAGGACTCAGAGAAGTACTCTCTGGACACCATCAGGGTGGATTCCACCGACCCCCAAGCACTGAGAACCCTACGCGTTGAGAACACGGATGGGAGCACGGCCCTCGTGTTCGAGTCTCAAGCAGCGGGAAGGTCATGGATCAAGATCGACTACCAGTATCGCCATGTGGATACGGGCGTCACCTATCAAGGGATGGTCAACTTCGAGGCGAGCGCGGTGGATGCTCCCAATGAGGCCGTCGCGTTGAGCGTACCCTCCTCTGAGGTCGTGACCTACGCCTACGAGAGCACGTCGTTCGATCCGTCCGCGAGCCCCTACATGGATTCCTATTACTATGAGTACCCGTGTTCGGGCGGCTTCGCCTATTACGAGCAGCAGTACATGGTCCGGTATGAATCTGCAGTGGGGTCAGCACCGGCCACCTTCGGCTTCGAGGAGCTCTTCGACATCTCCATCCAGGATGAGAACGTCATATCCAGCGTCTACAATCCTCGCCTGTACTTCGTGAATGGGAATGGCGTCGTCACGGGCCCTGATAGCCATACCTATGATCTGCG
Organism: uncultured Eggerthellaceae bacterium; assembly: GCA_910589125.1. Lineage (GTDB taxonomy): Bacteria > Actinomycetota > Coriobacteriia > Coriobacteriales > Eggerthellaceae > MGBC163016. The sequence continues at coordinate 55,432 of CAJURX010000010.1, read as the reverse complement.
CTTCACGCCGAAGAGCGCGGGCACCACGAACGTGACCCTCTCGCTCAAGCAGCAGCCGTCTCAGTCTGTCACGTTCAAGGTGACGGTGAGCACCGATCGTCCGGAGGTGGCGGTCGCAGATCATGACATGCAGGTGGGCTCCACGCAGCGCATCTGTGTGGATGATGCCTGGGCACTTTCTGATGCTTCGCCCGTGAAGCTGCCCGTTCGGGCCAAGTACCTCTCCTATGCAACGTCATGGGCGAAGCCGTTCGTGAAGAGCCTGACCTCATCCGATCCTTCCGTGGTGGAGATCAAGCCCATCGACTTCCCTGACTTCGTCACGCAGCTCGCGCCCTTCGACATCATCCCGCTCTCGGTGGGCACTGCGCGCATCACGCTTACGGACTGCTTCAACGCAACGCATGAGTACACCATCACGGTGCATCCCGACCCGGATGATGTGACGGAGCCGTCGCTGACCATCGCATCCGTGAAGCTGGAGCATGAGGGCTCTGACCTCTCCAAGGGCGCGCTCACGATCAGCACCCGGGACATCGGCGGCAAGCAGCTCACCGCCAAGGTCGATCCGGATGATCCGCGCGTGAGCCTCACGTGGACATCGTCGAATCCGAGCGTTGCCACGGTGGATGAGCATGGCGTGGTGCGTCCCGTGCGCGAATCCCTGACCAGGGAGGGACAGCAGCTGGATTGTCGCATCACGGCCACGGCCAACGGGCAGCGGTCGGAATACTGCACGGTCGTGGTGGAGGCACCGAGCGACCTGTGCGCGGCACCTGCGGATTCGCCGTTGGGTGCTGCCACCATCAAGCTCGCTGAGGCGTTCCCAGCAGATATCCTGAACGAGCTGGACTCCGTCGCGCTCTCCATCTCTCGCACGTCAGGGGGAGCCATCGACGATGCGGTGGCTGGCCTTGCAGGCGAGGGCGCGCGCATCCAGGGCGTCTACGACATCCACTTCGTCAACAAGAGCGATGGTGCCGACCATGCGTGGAACAAGCCGCAGTATCCGCTCACCGTCCAGATACCGATGGACGATGGCATGCGCGAGATGCATCGCCACGGCACCCTTGCCTTCTACCACATCGATCCCGCGACCGGCACGCGCACGAAGATGCAGACGTGGGTGGACGCGAGCCTCGAGCACATCTTCTTCCAGACCACGCACTTCAGCCCGTTCGCACTGGTGTTGGAGCCGGGTGCGACACCTCCTTCTACGGGAGATGGGCAAGGGAGCGGTTCGGGTGACGGTGCCGGTAGCGGTGCGCCTGGCGTGCGCGGCGAAGGGCCCACGTCCACGGACGGCCCACAGCCGCAGCCCGGTCCGGTCGGCGGTGGCTACGACTCGTCTCCGCTCGCACAGACCGGTGATGTTGCGAGCAAGCTCTTGGCGGTCGCCCTGCTCTGCGTGTCTGGTGCCTTGGTGGTCGCGGCGCTCACGGGGCGCAAGCGGATCGGTAGCCTCATCATGCGGAAGGCGAAGTAGCTCTAGCGGGTCGCAGCTCGAATGGAGCATGCCTCGGTGCATCCGGTGCTCGCTTGAGGCCGGATGCGCTCATCCCTCCTTGGCGCGCGAGCTGCATCGTCTATACTCTTGCCCCATGTTCTGGAGATGCGGTTCATACGGATTCGATTGTCGACGCCCTCACGTGATGGGCATCCTCAACATGACGCCTGACTCGTTCTCGGGCGATGGCCTTGCTGGCAAGGAGCAAGTCGCCCTTGAGCGCGCGCGACAGATGATTGAGGCAGGCGCTGAGATCATCGACGTCGGCGGGGAATCCACCCGTCCTGGGGCTGATCTCGTGTCGCCTGAGGAGGAATGGGAGCGCGTGGGAGAGGTGGTGCGCCTCCTTGCAGAGGAGGGCATCTGCGTCTCCATCGATACGCGCCATGCGGATGTTGCCGCGCGCGCTATCCAAGCGGGTGCTTCCATCGTGAACGATGTGTCGGGCTTTCGCGATCCGGCCATGATCCAGGCTGTCGTAGACGCTTCAGTGGGGCTCGTGGTCATGCACATGCAAGGCGAACCAGCCACCATGCAGGATGACCCCCAGTATGAGGACGTGGTCACCGAGGTCTGCGGCTATCTGCGCCAGCAGGCGCATCTACTGGAAGAGGCGGGCGTGGCGCACGACAGGATATGCGTCGACCCGGGCCCTGGCTTCGGGAAGACTCCGAGCCAGACGATCGAGCTCATGCGCAACATCCACGAGGTTCGCCATCTTGGGTATCCCGTCATGTGCGCGGTGTCCCGGAAGCGCTTCATCACCGGTGCATACAAGCTGGATGCCTCTGATGTGGCAGCGCGCGACGCAGCTTCGGCGACCGAGGCGCTCATGGCGTGTGAGCTGGGTGCATCCATCGTGCGCGTGCATGCGGTGCCCGCAACGGTCGAGGCGTTGAAGGAGCTGCGCCCCTACGTGGTGCTCAGCCTGGGATCGAACGTGGCGCTGGTCGCTGAGCCAGGCGAAGAGGATGAGGCCAAGCAGGCGCAGATCAATCTGGCGGTGGGCAAGCTCTGCCAGCTGCCGGATACGCTCCTGATCGATGTCGCACCGTTCTACAAGAGCAAGGCAGCCTACAAGGAGGACCAGGACGACTTCGTGAACATCGCCGTCGTCTTGCGCACGGGCTTGCCGCCGCGCGAGCTCCTCGATTGCCTGCATGCCATCGAGAACATGCTGGGGCGCGTTCGCACGGAAGCGAACGGACCCCGGACGTTGGATATCGATATCGTGGATTACCAGATGTATGACTACGCCACCGATGAGCTGACGCTCCCGCATCCTCGCGCCACAGAGCGCGACTTCGTCGTGCGACCCATCGAGGACGTGCTCCCGGGGCATGTGCTGGCGAATGGGCATGCTCTGAGCGAGCTTCCCGCTGAGAAGCGCTTGGGTGCTGCGGAGCGCATGTGATCGCGTTCGACATCCACGCTCGGGATCAGGTCGCATCCACCAATAGCTGCATCAAGGAGCTGATAGCCGAAGGTGCTCCCGAGGGCACGGTCGTCATGGCCAAGGAGCAGGTCGGCGGCTATGGGCGTCGGGGGCATGCGTGGGTGAGCCCTGAGGGCGGTCTCTATCTCTCCATCCTCGTGCGTCCGCGCGAGCGCGTGGCAACTGAGGATGCGGCAGCGCTGATGGCGAAGGTGCCGACGCTCAGCCTGGTGACGGGACTGGCTGTCCGGCAGGGGCTCTGTCGGATGCTCCCAGAGCAGGCCGCGGAGCAGATCAAGGTGAAGTGGCCGAACGATGTGATGGTCCTTCGCGATGGCGTGCTGGCGAAGCTCTGCGGCATCTCCCTCGAAGGCACGCCTGATGCGCTCTGCCTCGGGGTCGGCGTGAATGTCCTGCCACCGGAAGGGGCTGAGCGCGACGATCGGTGCGCGTACGCCCTGGATCTTGCAGAGGGCGCGGAGGTGACGGTCTCAAGGGCTGCTCACTGCGTGCTCGGATCGTTCGCTGAGCATTACGAGGCATGGCTCGCGCAACCGTTCTCGTCGTTCTTGGGAGGCTTCGAGGAGGCGAATGCCTTGGCGGGATGCGTCGTTGCCGTCCGCGAGGGGAGCGAGGTCACCGAAGGAAGCTTCGCGGGCGTGGATGAGCGCGGTCGCATGCTGCTGCGCCAGCATGACGGGGGCATTCGCGCTATCGTCTCGGGAGAGGCGCACATAGAGCGCTTCGCGTGAGGGTGCCGCGTGCGCCCGCTGCCTGTCCTTCTGTGGCTTTGAGGGACGCCATCCCTTACAATCTTGCCGAAAGGGCAAAGGAGCGAACGTGACTGGCACAGCGCATCTCGAATTCGACACATCCAACAGCAAGGTTGCATCGCGGATACACCACATGCGGTCATCGCCGGTGCGCGACCTGTTCTCCGCTGCTACGCGCCCTGACATCATCTCCCTCTCAGGCGGCATGCCGGATGTGCGGCTGCTCCCGAAAGAGGATATCGACCATGCCATGATGGCAGCGGTCAAGGATATCCACGGGATGTCCGTCGCGTGCCAATATGGTCCCACGGACGGCCGACCTGGGACGCGCAAGGTGGTCACGCACCTGCTGAGGGATATCGGCGTGCGCGCGAAGCCGGAGAACGTGGTGCTGACCAGCGGAGCGCAGGAGGCGCTGGATCTGCTGGCCAAGACGTTCATCGATCCCGGTGACATCATCATCACGGAAGGTCCCACGTATCTGGGCGCGCTGCAGGCGTTCTCTGCGTACCAGCCCGATGTGCATGCGGTGGATATGGATGAAGAGGGCATGCGCATGGACCTGCTCGAGGAGGAGCTCGAGCGCATCGGCAAGGGCAACCCGCGCCTCAAGTTCGCCTACGTCATCCCGAACTTCCAGAATCCGAGCGGCGTGACCATGTCACCCGAGCGCCGTCGTCGTCTGATCGAGCTCTCCCATGAATACGATTTCCTCATCATCGAGGACGATCCCTATGGCCGCATCCGCTTCGATGGGGGACACCAGATCCCTCTGAAGGCGCTGGATGATCAGGTCATCTATCTGGGCACCGTCTCCAAGATATTCGCTCCGGGCCTGCGCGTGGGCTGGATCGTGGCACCGAGGCATGTGCTGTCGAAGGTGCTGCTGGCGAAGCAGGGGGCAGACCTATGCGGCAGCTCGCTCGACCAGGCCATCGTGGAGCACTACTTCACGGATATCCCGTGGCAGGGCACGCTGCATAAGTTCATCGCCACCTATACCGAGCGGCGCAATGCCATGCTGGCGGCGCTGGAGGAGTTCTTCCCGCCTGAGGCCACGTGGACGCATCCGGAAGGCGGACTGTTCATCTGGGTCACGCTGCCGGATTACGTTGATACCGGGAGCATGCTGGCCGAAGCGCTGGAGGCGGGCGTCACGTACGTTCCAGGAGACTCGTTCTATCCGGAGGGGTGCGCGGGCAAGAACAGCATGCGCATCAACTTCAGCTATGAGAGCCCTGAGAGCATCACCGAGGCCATCCGTCGCTTGGCAGAGGTCATCGAATCCCGCTTGGAGCTCTATCGCATCTTCATCGAAGCTGGCGCCCTCTGATCGCACGTGCGCAGGCGCGCGTGAGCAGGCGCACATGACGGCTGGCGTGCGTCAGCTCGTGTAGTAGAGCACGGCGATCTGCGTGCGGTTCGTGAGCTGCTTCTTCGACAGGATGGCGCTGATGTGGTTGCGGATCGTCCCCTCGGAGAGGAAGAGCCGCTGGGATATCTCGCGGTTGTCCATGCCCTCTGCTACGAGCTGCGCCACTGCTATCTCGCGCTGTGTGAGGTCCTCGAAGAGGGCGGGCTGGCTTGTGCTGTCGTTGGGCGCATCAGCTGCGCGAGCCCCATCTGCCTCCCTGTTCGCAAGGGCGATGGTGCGCTCCCGGAGCTCGTCATATGCGCGGGTGAGCCCTGAGCGCTCCGTGACCGTTCGCGCGTCGCGCACCGCCAACGCGCAGGCGACGATGCAGATCGCGCATCCCTGCACCCAGAGGGCATCCATGCCGAAGGTCGCTCCATGCAAGATCAGCGGTACGACCCATGCGAGGCGAACTGCCCACGGACGCTCGTGCATCAGCCGATAGGCGGCCACGGGAAGGAATGCGAAGAGCGCGCTCGATGCGCATGCGATGGTGGTGAACGCCACCTCGACTCCGATGCGCACGGGAGCGCTCGCATTGCTGGCGCAGACCATCGTCACGGCTGCGAGGAGCCCGGCGATGGCGAAGGGGTCAAAGGGGTGCGCGATCAGCAGGATGCAGCAGAGCGCGAAGAGGCTCATCTCATCTAGGTAGTATTCCATGGCAGGAGATTATACCCGTGAGCGCGCATGTGGGTGCTGGACGGATCATGGCTCTACGCTGGGGTCTTAGGGAGCCGTGACAAATGTCACGGTTGATGCGCGCGCATGCTTCCCCAAGAATGGGAGCGTCGAAAGGATCGCCGATGAATGAGAGCAATGCCTGCGTGCTATCCGTGCAGAACCTGGTGAAGCGTTACGGTTCCATGGTGGCGCTGGACCATCTGAGCATGGAGATCGCACCCGGAGAGATATTCGGTCTCTTGGGACCGAACGGGAGCGGCAAGACCACGGCCATGAACTGCATCTTGCAGCTCTTGACCTATGACAAGGGGAGCATCGAGCTATTCGGGCAGCCCATGTCGCAGACCCGCTACGACCTCAAGCGCCGCATCGGCGTGGTGCCGCAGAATGTTGCCGTGTTCGAAGAGCTCACCGTGCGCGAGAACATAGACTACTTCTGCAGCCTGTATGTGAGCGATGCTGCTCGGCGCAAGCAGCTCGTAGCCGAGGCGGTGGAGTTCGTGGGCCTCGAGGAGTATGTCCGCGCGCGTCCGAAGAAGCTCTCCGGCGGTCTGTTGCGTCGCCTGAACATCGCGTGCGGGATAGCGCACAAGCCCGAGCTCGTGTTCTTCGACGAGCCTACGGTGGCGGTCGACCCTCAGAGCCGCGCTTCCATCCTGGACGGGATCAAGGTCATGAACCAGGCAGGATCCACGGTGGTGTACACGAGCCACTACATGGAAGAGGTGGAGGAGATATGCACGCGCATCATGATCATGGACAAGGGGCGCACGCTCGCATGCGGCACGAACGAGGAGCTGAAGGCCATCGTGGCGGCGGGCGAGCAGATCGTCATCGAGGCTGAGGTGAGCGAAGCTGCCGTGATCGCGATCGGCAAGCTGGAGCACGTGGTGCGCGTCTCCTACGACGACGGTCGGCTCAGGGTGGCATGCAGCAATGGCCAGCATAACGTCGCTGATGTGCTGGCGGAGCTGTCGAAGGCCAAGATAGCACCGGGGCGCATCTGGGCTGAGCCGCCCACCTTGAATGATGTGTTCCTTGAGATCACCGGCCGCGAACTGCGCGACTGAGGGGCCACGTCATGTTGACTACCATCAGATATACCCTTGCCAGCCTCGTGCGGTTGCCTGAGATCATCATCTGGTCCCTCGTCTTCCCGATCGTGCTCATGAGCGTGTTCTCCATGATGTTCGGGCCGATCGACGAGATGGCGAACCTCGACCCCATCCGCATCGCTGTGGTCGAGCCGGAGGACTCGCCCGAAGGCGAGGCATTCGATGCCTTCATCGATGCGACATCCACGGGAGATGAGCGGCTGTTCAGCGTCGTGCGCACGGCCTCTGCTGAAGAAGCGGAGCGCGTGGTGGAGGACACCTCAGGCGACGATGACCGCATGGTCGCCTACGTGCAGCTCCAGGGCAGCATCCCTGAGGTCCATGTCGCGGGCGACCTTTCATCTCAGGGCATGGAGCTATCCAAAGCGCAGATCGTGAGCACGGTCATGGACGAGTATGCATCGAAGTCTGCGTTGCTGCGCGATATGATCGCGCGCGACCCCGCCATGCTGGCCGATCCTGCTGCCTTGCAGTCTGCGCTCGAAGGCGTTGATGCTACGACGCAGGTGGATGTGACGCACAATCAGCCGAAGGAGTCGGTGCGCTACTACTTCGCGCTGTTGGGGATGGCTGCGCTCTTCGGAGGCGGTGTGAGCTTGCTGGCATTCCAGCGGATGCGCCCCAACCTCTCTGCCCTGGGCGCACGTCGCGCCATCGGGGGACTCAGCCATGGGAAGGCGGTGATCGCCACATTCATCGCATGCTGGATCATCAACTTCGCATGCCTTGCCATCGCCTATGCGGTCATGCGCTTCGCGATCGGGATAGATTTCGGCGGACGCGATGCGGAGTGCTTGGCTGTCACGGCGGCGGCTTCTCTGACCGCCATGTCCCTGGGGTGTGCCATCTCTGCCATCCCCAAGGTGCCTGAGAACGGCAAGTCGGGGATGCTCACGGGGATCGTGTGCTTTGCCTCCATGTTCGCGGGGCTCTACGGACAGCCGACCATGCAGCTCGCGGATGCCATAGCGGCAAGCGCTCCGTGGACGACGTGGATCAACCCTGCGGCGCAGATCGCGCAGGCATTCTACAGCGTGATGTATTACGACAGCCTGGGTCCTCTCCTCACGCATATCGCGGCCTTGCTGGTGATGTCAGCGGTGCTGCTCGGTCTATCGGTCCGATCCCTCAGGAGGCAACGGTATGCAAGCTTGTAAGTGCGCCCTGCGCGTCATCCGCGGGAACCTGGTGTTCTTCTTGGTCTACATCGTGGGCCTCAGCTTCATGGGCATCTTCATGTCGCAGTCATTCGACTTCTCTGGCACCGAGGAGCTGCTGCAGGGGGAGAGCGTCGAGGTTGCCCTGGTCGACCGTGACGAGAGCGCCCTGTCGAAGGCGCTGGAGGAGTTCTTGGGAGAGCGCGCCACGCTCGTGCAGGTGGCCGATTCGCCGCTGGCATTCCAAGATGCGGTGGCGAAGGGGCAGACAGGCTATCTGCTGGTCGTGCCCGAGGGGTATGAAGAGGCGTTCCGCGCGGCGGCGCTTGCAGGTGAGGAAGCGCCGCAGATGGATGTCGTGTACAGCTACTATGCGGCTGATGGCGCGCTGATGGACGAGGCTGTGGATGCGTACCTGTCGTGCGTGCGCTCGCTCATCGTAGAGGCTCCAGACGCTCCCTTCGAAGAGGTGCTCATGCGCACTGCGCAGGTCATGGACGTGCGTGCCGATGTGCAGGTGATGCAGGCGAGCGATGCTGTCGCGGGACCGGACAGGTTCGTGTTCTACCTCCAGTGGTCCACCTATACGCTGTTCGCGGGCATCGTGGTCTGCATCGGGATGCTGATATCCACGATGAATCGCGCGGATGTGCGCCGCAGGAACCTGGCGTCCCCCATGAGCTACGCTTCCTACAACGTGCAGCTTGCGCTCTCGTGCGGCATCCTCGCGCTGGTGTCATGCGCATGGACGCTCCTGCTCGGCCTGATCGCATTCCCCGATGCGGTGGCTGCCATCTCCGTGGAGGGGCTCGCATTCTGCGGACTGGCCATCCTGGCCTATTCCCTCATGGCGCTCGCGTTCGGCTTCATGCTGGGGCAATTCGGCGTCAGCGCGCTCATGTGCAACGCTTTCGGCAACATCTTCGGCATGGTCGTGTCGTTCTTGGGTGGGGCGTGGGTGCCGCTCGAGCTGCTGTCGCCTGAGGTGATGGCCCTTGCGCATTGGCTACCGGGCTTCTGGTATACGGATGCATGCCAGCTGGCTGCGCAGATGGGGCCGGGTAGCGCCGTGGGAGATGCGGTCCTGGACTTGGGGGTGCTGCTCTTGTTCGCGGTGGCGTTCCTGAGCGTGGGATTCGCGGCGGCGAAGAGGCGCTTGCAGACATCCGAGGCAGGGGGCAATCGCGCTGCCGAGGTGTCGGTCGCGTAGGAGCGCAGCTGAGCGTCCGTCCCTGCTTCTCCCTGTTGCTCGGGCGCGACTTGGCATATCATTGCTGCACGTATCTCAGCGGCGAAGGGAGCTTCCATGGCAGACGGGAAAGAGCAGCGCAGTGCCGAACGCGAGGAGCGCGCACAGCAAGCGGCAAAGCATCTCGGGTTGATGCGCGGCGCATTCTCGAAGGAAGCGCACGCGTCCGCTGATGGTGCCATCATCTACGAAGAGGGCATTGGCCGTGAGCTGGAGCTTCCGGAGGCTCAGGCGGAAGCCACGGAGACGCGCGTCGTGACCAGCTTCGTGCCCGAAGCGATCTGGGCCGAGGGGCAAGGTCGCGTGATGGTGGTCGATCCAGCGTCGTTCACGCGCCCCGGCGGCGCGTATGAGGATGGCGCGTTCGGACCTGAGCAGATCCTCTGCTCGGAGAGCAACCTGTATCCGGTGCTCTGCGAGCTGAAGGAGGACTATTACGACAAGAATCGGGACTATCGTCGCGGCATGCTGTTCACGGACCGTGCCGTGCTCTGCCCTGACGTGGTGTTCTTGCGCGGTGGCTCCATCAAGAAGGCGGACGTCATCGTCATCTCAGAGCCCATGCGCGCACGTGCCCTTGAGAACCATCGCTCAGAGCGCGAATGTGACAACGCATTGCGCACGCGCATCGAGACGCTTCTGCGCATAGCGGCGGCGAACGGATGCGAGACGCTCATCTTGGGTGCATTCGGATGCGGTCGGCTCGGCTATGACGCATCCCAGATCATCGGCATCATCCAAGCGTGGATAGCGGAGCATCCCGGCTCCATCGGCAAGATCGTGTTCGCGGTGCCGCGCGCCTATGTCGATGCGTTCCGTGCTGCGTTCGATCCTGTGCAGGAAGAAGTGCTGGCGCCCGTTGACGACGCAGATGCAGAGGATGAGGATGCCGAGGAGGACTGGCGCAACGTAGAGCTTCCCGAGGGCGTGACGCTGCGCTAGCATCGCGCCCCCAAGCGGCTTCACGCGCTGGCTATGCGGCTATTCGGTGCTCCCGGGTTGCGCTCGGGGATGAATCCCTGGCGGTAGGCGTGCACGAGGCGGCTCAGATCGTCCACGCGCTCTTGCAGGCGCGCGCCGTTGTCCGTATCCGCGACCAGCGTGCGCTCGCTCACGCGCTCCACGACGCGTCGCGATGAATGGATGTCCAGCCCCTTCTCGATGGCTTCCCGCTTCGAGGAGAGGGGCTCGTGGGCTGCCAGCACGAATCCATACGAGTTCGATATCAGGGTGTAGCCCGCGATGCCCGTCGTGGGTTGATAGGCTCGCGAGAATCCGCCGTCGATCGTGAGCACCCTGCCGTTGCACTTGACGGGGTCCTCGCCGTCCTTCGCCTTCACGGGCACATGCCCGCACACGATGCGCGACGTCTCGGGATCCATGCCGAAGTCCCGGAAGATGCCCGCCATGGCCTGCTCGTCATCTTGCAGCGAGTAGAACGGGTTCTTGACCTCCTTGCGAGCCGCCTTGTCAGCTATCAGGTACAGCTCGAACGTGGCCATCTTGCTCTTTGCGAACAGGGGAGAGGCGGGAGAGAGCCACAGCCACCAGAGCAGGTCGCGGTCACGCAGGCGCACCTCCTCGTCCTCGCTGAAGAAGGCGTCGCGCACATGGTGCTCCAGCACATCGTACAGCTCGCGTCCCTTGTAGCGCTTTCCAAAGACCTCGGCTTCCATCAACGTGCCGTCCTCGTTCAGGGGCACGCTGGCATGGAACATGAGGGTCCCTGAATCCATCTTGTAGAGGCTCCCGTTCTCCAAGAACAGCTTCATGTGGCGTTGCAGCTTCTCGCTGGAGGTGAACGACTGCTCGAGCCGTGCCATCACGGATTCCTCTTGAGGGGTCAGCCGGTAGGGGTCGGCAGGGTCGAGCGTGGGGAATACCGTATCCGTCAGCGCGTACTCCACGCCGTCCACCACGACGGTCCCGGCATCGTGGTCGATCTTGTGCAAGAGCATGCGGTCTGAGAGCCCCAGCTCGGGCCGCTCTCGTATCAGCTGGCCCTCCACCTTGAACTGGATGATGGCCATGGCCTTCTGTATCTTCTGGCTGATCATCAGCTGGCGCTCGGGCAGGTCAGGGTCGCCCTTGAGGCCGAATGCCACGCACGGGTCCTCCGCATAGGCTTCCAGCGCGAAGTCAGCCAGCGGGAGGATGTTGATGCCGTAAGCATCTTCTAGGATGGACAGGTTCCCGTAGCGCGCGCAATTGCGCACCACATGTGCGATGCAGCCGCGCTGCCCGAGGCTTGCTCCCATCCAGACGATGTCGTGGTTGCCCCACTGGATATCCAGGCAGTGATAGTTCGCAAGGGTGTCCATGATGGCGTCGGGTGCGGGCCCGCGATCATAGATGTCGCCGATGATGTGCAGGTGGTCGACCGAGAAGCGCTGGATCAGGCGGCAGAGCTCATCGACGAATGCGGCTTCCTGCCCGGTCGCGATGACGGCGTCGATGATGGTCTGGTGGTAGCGCTCGCGGTCCACCGCTATGTTGTTCTCGTTCATGAGCTCCTGGATGGCGTAGGCGAATTCCTCAGGGAGCGCCTTGCGCACCTTCGAGCACGTGTACTTCCCGGATGCCTGCTTGCAGAGCGCGATGAGGCGCTCGATGGTGGTCGTGTACCAAGCGCGCTCATCCTCTACGCGCTCAAGCATGAGCTCGCGCTTCTCGCGGGGGTAGTAGATCAGCGTGGCGAGGTCGCGCTTCTCGGCAGCGGTCAGATCCTCTCCGAACGCATCCTCGATCTTCAGGCGGATAGAGCCCGAGCCACTCCGGAGCAGGTGGGAGAATGCCTCGTATTCGCCATGGATGTCAGAGGCGAATATCTCCGTGCCCTTGGGCAGGCTCAAGACCGCGCTCAGATTGATGATCTCGGTCGTTGCGGTGGCGATGTTCGGGAATGCCTCTGAGAGCAGTCGTAGGTAGCGGAGCTCTTGCTCGTCCATCATCACTCCTTGCATGCGGGGCGGATAGGGATGCTATGCGGATGCGTCGAACATGGCGGAGGTCAGATAGCGCTCTCCGGTGTCGGGCAGGATGACCACGATGGTCTTGCCTGCGTTCTCGGGCCGCTTCGCCAGCTTTCCGGCTGCGGCAACAGCGGCGCCTGATGATATCCCCACCAAGAGCCCTTCGTGCGCGGCCAGCTCCCGGCCCGCTTCGAAGGCTTCCTCATTCGAGATGGCGATGACCTCGTCATAGATGGTGGTATCCAGCGTATCCGGGATGAACCCAGCGCCGATGCCCTGTATCTTGTGCGAGCCAGCGCGCCCCTCCGAGAGCACCGGGGAATCCGCCGGCTCGACGGCTACCACCTGGATGTTCGGGTCCTTGGACTTCAGGAATCGTCCGACTCCGGTGATCGTGCCGCCCGTTCCCACGCCAGCCACCACGATGTCCACGTCTCCGTTCGTGCCCTCCCAGATCTCAGGGCCGGTGGTCTTCTCGTGGATGGCAGGGTTCGCCGGATTGGTGAATTGCGAGGGGATGAAGGAGTTCGGGATCTCTGCGGCCAGCTCCTCTGCCTTCGCGATGGCTCCCTTCATGCCCTTGGCGCCCTCGGTGAGCACCAGCTCAGCGCCATAGGCGCGCATGAGGTTGCGGCGCTCGATCGACATGGTGTCCGGCATGGTGATGATGATGCGGTTCCCGCGGGCGGCGGCGATGGCGGCAAGGGCGATCCCCGTGTTGCCGGAGGTGGGTTCGATGATCACGGTATCGTGGTCGAGCTTGCCGTTCGCCACGGCGTCGTCGATCATGGCCTTCGCCGTGCGGTCCTTGATGGAGCCTGCCGGGTTGAAGCACTCGGCCTTTCCGATGACCTTCGCATCCAAGCCATGGTCCTCTTCGTAGTGCGTGAGCTCTATCAGGGGAGTGTTGCCGACGAGGTCGATCACGTTCGCGTGGATGGTCATCGTGTGCTCCTTCTCTTCGTCATAGGCTCGCGAAGCCCTTGTTGTATTCCTCGATGAAGAGGCGCAGGATCTCTATGTAGCGCTGTGCCAGGTCTGAGAGCTGGCGTTCCTTGTGCACGATGTAGCCCACTACCATGCGCTCCTTCGTGTCCAGGGGGATGGCGGCGATGCCGGAGTGCATCTCGCTGGACAGGACGCCGGTGGATACGGTGTAGCCGTTGTGGTGCGTGAGCAGGTTGGAGAGCGTGCCGCGATCGGAGATGATGACGCGCTTCTCGTGGGGCAGCTCTGCGAAGGGCTCCTCTGCGTAGTAGAAGGAGTTGGCGGAGCCCTGCTCGAATTCGTAGCGCGGGTAATCGCTCAGGTCGTCCACCTTCAAGAGCGTGTGCTCTGCCAGCGGATGATGGCTTCCCACGAAGATGTGGGGCTGCGCGGTGAACAGCTGGGTGAAGGTGAGACCAGCCTCTTCCAGTGCGCGTCCCAAGACCTGCTCGTTGAAGCTCGACAGATACAGGATGCCCACATCGCAGCGGAACTCCCGCACGTCTTCGATGATCTCCTGCGTGCGGGTCTCGCGCAGGCTGAACGTGTAGCCCTCGCCCTCGTATTCCTCGACGAACTCCAGGAATGCCTCCACGGGGAATGCGTAATGCTGCGATGCGATGGCCAGCCGTTGCGCAGGTGCCTTCTTGTCCTTCGCGTAGCGCGATTCCATGAGGTCTGCCTGCTCGACGATCTGCCGCGCGTAGCTCAACAGCTCGATCCCATCATTGGTGAGCGTGGTCCCCTTGCTGGATCGCTCGAATATCTTGATGCCGCATTCGCTCTCTATGTCCTTGACGGCGACCGAGAGGCTGGACTGGGACACGTAGAGCTCATGCGCGGCCGAGCAGATGGAGCCGGTCCTGGCGATGGCGAGCAGATATCTGAGCTGTTGGAGCGTCATGTTCCCCATTATCCACGATGCAGCTCGCAACGAGGGGAGCGTGCCGCTTTTTCCGTCCATTACAGGACTGTCACCGGGTGAGAGGGGCGAATGGAGGGATAATGGCGGTCATGGATGTGCTGTTGGTAGAAGATGATGCCGCCATCGTGCGCGCTCTAGCCGACCTCTTGGAAGCCGAGGGGATGGCGGTCTGCTCATGCGCGACGCAGGGTGAGGCATGTGCGCTGCTCGCCGAGCGTAGCTTCGACATAGCGCTCTTGGACATATCGCTTGCCGAGGGGAACGGCTTCGCGGTCTGCGCGGCGGCGCTGTCCACCTCCCCGGACATGCCCGTCATCTTCCTCACGGCATCGGATGACGAATACTCCACCGTCGCCGGGTTGGACATGGGCGCGGCCGACTACATCACCAAGCCCTTCCGTCCGCGCGAGCTCCTGTCGCGCATCCGCAATGCGCTCAGGGCGAAGAGCCCAGCGGGCAACATGCTGTCCGTGGGAGATGTCGTGTTGGATGCATCTTCGGCAACGGTGACGAAGGCAGGTGCGGAGGTGCCGCTCTCTGCGTTGGAGTATCGGCTGCTCCTCTACTTCTTCCAGCACAAGGGCAAGCTGGTCACGCGCGAGAACCTGCGGGATGCCATCTGGGATAGCGCGGGCGAATACGTCTCGGACAACGCATTGAACGTGTATCTGAAGCGCCTGCGGGAGAAGGTGGAGACGGATCCGGCTGACCCGCACATCATCGTGACCTTGCGGGGCCTGGGATACAAGGTTGGCGAGTGAGATGGGCTCCGTCCGCACGGTGGCGATCCAGTGCGCGCTCCTCGTGGCATGCGTCGCCCTTCTCGCGATCGTGGCTCCTGAGCCCGCGCGCCTGTGGGTGGTGCTCTGCGGTGTTGTCGCGCTCGCATTCTTCGTGAGCGTGTCGTGCGTCCGACATGCGCAGATCACGCGGCTCGCACGCCGGATCGATGAGGTGCTGCATGAGGGTCGCCAGATCGACTTCTCGAATTGCAGCGAAGGCGACATCGCCGTGCTGTCCAATGAGCTCTCCAAGATGGTCAGCCGCCTTGCGCGCACGAACCTGCTGTTGGAGTCGGAGCGCAATGCGCTCTCTGACGCGTTGGCGGATGTGTCCCATCAGATACGCACGCCGCTCACGGCCGCTACGCTGATGCTGCCGAAGGTGGAGCGCGCCGACGATGCGCGCGAGCGCAAGCAGGCCGTGCGCGAGCTGGAGTCCATGATCGAGCGCATCTCGTGGCTGGTCACGTCGCTCCTCAAGATAGCGAAGGTGGATGCGGGTGCGATACGCGTGGAGCGCGCGCAGGTGGATGTGCGGCAGATGGCCGCACGTGCCACAGATCCGCTCATGGCGGCCATGGACCTGCATGATGTGGAGCTGGTGCTGGAGGTGGAGGAGGGTGCATCGTTCTCGGGGGACATGCTCTGGACCACTGAAGCAGTGGAGAACATCTTGAAGGATTGCATGGAGCACACGCCTTGCGGCGGCGCGGTCACGCTTCGTGCGAGCGAGGACGCGCTCGCCACGCGCATCGTCATCACGGATACGGGTCCCGGCTTCGCTCCCGATGACCTCCCGCGCATCTTCGATCGCTTCTATCGTGGGGATGCCAGCACGCAGGGATTCGGGATAGGGCTCGCCTTGGCGCAGGCGCTCGTGTCCGTGCAGGGTGGGACGCTCTCCGCGTCGAATGGCCCTGATGGGGGCGCGCGGTTCGTCATCGCGTTCCCGAAGCTCGTGGTGTGAGCGCAGCTCGCGGGGGATGGGGTCGCAAGCGCTGATGGGGGGCGCAGGCGGCATGCGGATCGCGCTTGCGCATGCAAGGCGCAGGGAAAGGCCCGCACGCTGCGCGAACCTGCTGCCTTCCTGCATTACAACACTGTAATATCCGCGTTAGCGCCATGATATCCGCGTCGGTCATGATCGCTCATGGAATGATAGGCGCTGAGAAAGGGCGTGATATGGATATCCTGACCGTGAGCCATCTCACGAAGGTCTATGGGGAGGGCGCATCTGAGACGCGTGCGCTCGACGATGTCTCCTTCTCCATCGAAGAGGGCGCATTCGTGGCCATCGTAGGGTCATCGGGATCGGGCAAGTCAACGCTGCTGCACCTCATGGGCGGCGTGGATAGGCCCACCTCGGGGCGCGTGCTCTTGAGCGGGCATGATGTGTATTCGCGGACCGACGACGAGCTGGCGGTGTTCCGTCGTCGCGAAGTGGGGCTCATCTACCAGTTCTACAACCTGGTGCCGGTCCTGAGTGTGGTGGAGAACATGACGCTCCCGGTCATCTTGGATGGGCGCCCCATCAACCAAGCGCGCCTGGCGAGCCTGCTGGATACCTTGGGCCTCAAGGGGCGCGAGGGGCATCTGCCAAGCCAGCTCTCCGGCGGCCAGCAGCAGCGCGTTGCCATCGGGCGTGCGCTCATGAATGCCCCTTCCGTCGTGCTCGCTGACGAGCCGACCGGCAACCTGGATACGAAGAACAGCTGCGAGATCATGCAGCTTCTGCGCGACTCCAATCGCGTGCTGGGCCAGACCATGGTGGTCATCACGCATGATGAGGAGATAGCGCTGGCAGCTGATCGCATCATCGCAGTGGAGGATGGCAGCATCGTCCGCGATGAGAGGATCAGGCGATGAGGAGCCTGTCGGGTTACACCGTGAGATCGCTGCGCGCGAACAAGGTGCGCACGGGTGTGACCATCGCTGGCGTCGCGTTGGCGGCGGCGCTCCTGACGGCAGTGTTCACCACGTTCTCCTCCTTGGCGCACTTCCTGTATCAGATGGAGGTGCATGCCTCCGGTACCTGGATGGCCTCAGCGCAGACCCAGGACCTCGCGCGCTTCTCTGACGGTCTTGCCCGTGCGGCGAAAGACCCATCTGTGGAGCACGTGGCTGTGCTCTCCACCGTCGGTTACGGCGAGCTCACGCCTGAGCAGCAGGATATGCTGGGGCAAAGCCAGCCGATCGTGTCCGTCGAAGGTGATGCGGGCGAGCTGCTCGGCATCCGTCCGAGCGAGGGGCGCTTCCCTGAGCACGAAGGGGAGATCCTCTTGTTCGAGGTCTGGCCGGAGCAAGGGGCGCGCGTTGGCGATGACCTGACGTTCTCCGTGGGTACGCTGCAGCGTCCCGCAGAAGATGACCCGAGCGCGGAGGTGCAGGTGGTGGATGGGTCTGCACGCACCTATGAGGTGGTGGGCTTCTTCGATCGCGCCAACCTCGAGCTGTCGAGCGATGTGGGCGTATCGGCGCTCACGGTGGGAGATGCTGATGAGGCATCCTCGGCGGTAGCATACCTCTCCTTCTCCGGCATGGGCAGCGCTGAGGGCGTCGAAGAGGCTGCGGAAGGGCTGTTCCCGGATGCACGGGTCAAGCTCCACTCCTCTCTTCTGCGCTACATGGGCATCTCCAGCGGCGCATCCATCTGGGCCACCTTCATCGGGATCGTCGTGGTGCTCGCTTCCGTCATCATGCTCTCGTGCGTATCGCTCATCTACAACGCGTTCGATATCTCCGTGGCTGAGCGCATCCGCCAGTTCGGGTTGCTGTCATCGGTGGGCGCGACGCGCGGTCAGCTGCGTCGGGTGATCCTGTTGGAGGCATTCTTGGTGGCGCTCGTGGGCATACCGCTCGGCATCCTCGTCGGGCTCGGTGGTTGTTGGGCCACCTTCGCATGGGTCGGCCCCTTGATCTCCGATCTGGCCGGGGGCTTGGGCATCCCCTTCGAGGTTGCCGTGGATGGGCGCATGCTCGGCGTGGCTGCGGCGCTCACGCTGGTGACGGTCATCATCTCCGCATGGATCCCAGCGAAGCGTGCCAGTCGGACGAACATCATCGATGCCATCAGGGCTACCGGCACCTCTCGCATCTCCAAGCGCGGGCGCGCTCAGGCTGAGAGGGCGACGGACCCTGAGCGCATCTGGCGTGGTGCGGGCATCGGCGCGCGCATCTTCGGGGTAGGTGGCTATCTTGCGCGTGCCTCTCGGAAGCGCACGAGGTCCAAGGGGCGTGCGGCATCGGTGTCCCTTGCGCTGGCGGTGGTCCTATTGGTGACAGCGGGTTCCCTGAATGTGCTCCTGTCGCTTTTGACGGGAGCCGTCATGGGTGGAGAGCCGGCAGGCGAGGTGTCCGTGACCGCTCAGGCAAAGGAAGGAGGCAGGCCGGATGGCGCTCCCCTCGCGGCCCAAGAGCGGATGCAGATGCGCAACGGCGAGCTCGCAGAAGAGGAGCGAGCCTTCCAGGGCGCATTCTCAGCGCTCGCGGGCGCACCTGATGCCCAGCCGGTGGGATGGTATCTAGCGGGGTCCTGCCCGATCACGATGCCGAAGCAGATGGTGGGGAGCGCCCTTGAGGAGGGAGGCATCTACGGTGTCGAGACAGCCTCGGGCGAGATCGCCACCATGGCGCGCCTCTCCTATGTGTCCGATGATGCGTTCGATGCGTATGCCGAGAGCCTCGGGCTCGATCCTGAGCGCTTCCGCGAACCGGGTGCTGTGCGCGCCATCGGCGTGGCGAAGGGCTACGGGAATGATGGCACGAAGTATCGGCTGATGCAGGTGCTGCGCGAGGTGGGCACGGTGTCAGCGGTGACGGCGGCCGTGGCCGGAGGCACCACGCCGATGACGGTGAATGTGGCTGCGGAGGAAAGGACGGAGAGCGGATTCGTCGGATATGCGGTGTGGGGTGATGACACCGTGGCGATGGGGGAGTCCTATCCGCTCGAGGAGCTGGATATTGCCACGCTCCCGTTGGAGGTGGCAGCCATCGCCGATGAGCCGCCCGTCCTTGCGGGGATGCACGGCGAGGGCGTGTCGCTGATCGTGCCCATGTCGCTCGCGCAGACCACATGCCTCGTAGAGCAAGATCCAGTGTTCCGCAGCTATTTCGATCCCGTAGATGGGGACCATGCCGCCTTGGCGCAGCAGCTCAACGATATCGGGCACGTGTGCTTCTCATCTGAGGAGATGCCCTTCGAGCTTGCCTTCGTCTCATATAACGACCATCAGGCTGAGATGGATTCCAATCAGGTCCTGTCCATGGTGGTGAACGTGTTCTGCTTGCTCTTCGCTGCCATCCTCGCCTTGATAGCTATGGCGAACGTGTTCAACACCGTCACCAACTCGCTCATCCTGCGTCGTCGCGAGTTCGCTGTCCTGAAGTCGATCGGCATGTCGAACGGGCAGTTCAGGCGCATGATCGTGGACGAGTGCGCAGCATTCGGGGTGGCGGGGCTGATCCCTGGGCTGCTGATATCCGCAGGTGTGTCGTTCTTGCTCTGGTGGGCGGTGTCGCGCTCCTTGGATGGCTTGGCATTCACGTTGCCGTGGGCCTATGTGGGCGCAGCGCTCCTCATGACCGTGGTGGCCATGGCGCTCTCTGTGGCGTATGGGCTTCGGCGCTGCAGCGCGGATAACGTGGTGGAGGCCCTGCGCGACGAATGAGCATGAGGGGTGCAGACGATCCTGCGCCCCTCACCTCCCTTGGAAGCCGGAGCCGCGCTTTTGAAGCCGCCTACAGCTCGTCGGTGTCCAACCAGATGGTGAAGGGTCCGTCATTGACGAGCTGGACGGCCATGTCCGCGCCGAACTCGCCTGTCTCGACATGCGTCAGGTCAGCGCGCGCCATCTCCACGAATGCCTCGTAGAGCCGCTCTGCCTCATCGGGCTTGCCCGCATCGGTGTAAGAAGGGCGATTCCCGCGCCGGCAGTTCGCGTAGAGAGTGAACTGGCTCACGATGAGCGCGTCTCCACCCACATCCTCCAGCGACAGGTTGGACTTCCCCTCAGCGTCCTGGAAGATGCGGAGCTTCCGTACCTTCTCCCAGAGCTTGCGCACGGTCGCTTCGTCATCGTCATGCCCAACGCCCAGCAGGATGACATATCCTGCGCCGATGGTGCCGCCGGGTGTGCCCTCTATGGATATGCTCGCGCTGCTCACGCGCTGTATCAATGCCCTCATGCTCTCCCGTCCTCGAACGCGTCCTCGCGCGGATTGCTCGCACGGTTGCTCTTCGAGGATGCATTGTAGCCGGGTGCCCTGCTCGGCTGCCGTCGCCTTCAACGATTCCGTGAAGTTTTGCCGCGCTGGGGCAGCCTAGCGTATCCTTGTCACCATCACGAAGGCGAACGAAAGGAAATGCTCACTATGATGAGAATCGCTCATGCGAACAAGATCAAGACAGCGGCAGCGGCTCTGGCGGCAGCGCTCCTCATGTGCGCGCTCGGCCTGGTCGGCTGCTCGGGGCAGTCTGCGTCATCAGCCTCTTCGAGCAGCGCTTCTGCCGATAACGGCGTGGGAGTGCATCATGCCACCCTCGAGGTGGAGGGCTATGACCCCATCACCATCGAGCTGGACGGCGATGCAGCGCCTAAGAGCGTCGAGAACTTCATGACGCTCGCGAAGGATGGCTACTACGACGGCAAGACCTTCTATCGCATCGTGGACGACTTCTGCCTGCAGGGCGGCACGCTGGGCAACAGCGCGTCGGGCAATGACCCGTCGCTCGAGTCCATCAAGGGCGAGTTCTCCACCAATGGCGTGGACAATCCGCTCGCTGACAGCTTCGATCGCGGCGTGGTCGCCATGGCGCGCACCACGATGCCCGACTCGGCCACCAGCACCTTCTTCGTGACGCTCGGCAATGCGAGCCAGGTGGGTGCGAGCCTTGACGGGCAGTACGCTGCGTTCGGCACGATCGATGACGCGGGCATGAAGGTGATCGACCAGATCGTGACGGACTTCCTCCCGAACGTGGATGACCCCAACATGGGCGCCATCAGCGATGAGGCGAAGCAGCCCATCATCAAGAGCATCACCATCACCGACTAGTGCACGCACATCAGCCCACGTGCGCTGATGCAGGTCCTTGCCCCTGCATCAGGTACTCCTGGAACGTGCGCACGGCAAGGCTCGCTGAGCTCATGTCGCGCACAGCGAACCCTATCTCTCGGATGGGGTTCGCATCCAGGGGTCGTATGGCAAGGTCGTAGGGCACGCGCTCCAAGATGAGCTCCGGTAGGATGCTCACGCCAAGCCCGCTCTCCACCATGGACATGATCACGTAGTCATCAGAGGTCTTGAGCCTGATGTCCGGGGATATGCCAGCCTCGCGGAATATCTCGGTCACCATGGTCGCCGTGCCCTTCTCGTCCAAGAGGAAGGGCGCTCCTTCGAAATCGGTCAGAGCGACCACCTCCTTCTTCGCAAGCGCATGCTCGGGTGGCAGCACCGCAAGCAGGCGGTCCGATCCAAGCGACACAGTGTCGAAATCCTCTTCGATGGGTAGCAACAGGAAGCCGCAGTCCACGCGTCCGGATGATATCCATGCAGCGATCTCAGCATAGTCCCCGATGGATAGCTCGAAGTCCATTCCCGGATAGCTTGCTTGGAAGCTCTCGATCACGTTCGGCAGCCATTGCGCAGCGACGCTGGTGAACGTGCCGATGCGGATCACGCCTGAGCGCAGGCCGGAGAGGTTGTCGATCTCCATGCGCAGGTTGCGCTGCATGTTGGCGATATCGCGGACGTAGGGGAGCAGGATGCGCCCTTCGCTCGTGAGCTCCACGCCTCCGCGTCCGCGGATCAGGAGCTTGATGCCCCAAGCGCGCTCCAGCTCGGCGATCATCCGCGAAACGCCGGACTGCGTATAGGAGAGCGCACGGGCAGCATTCGTGAAGCTGCCCGTGTCCACAGCTTGGATCAGCGCTTCGTATTTCTGCAGCAGATTCTCCATGGTGCACACCTCCGCAAGCGGCTATCCATTCCAATTCGTCATGGAACACATGATGAACATTCGCTTTCATTCTATCGCGGGTAGTGGTTAACTGTCCAAGCTCCGAAGCACGGGCGTGCGCATCAGCGCGACGTTCCCTCGGAGAACCACAAGACCATAGAGGGCTACCGAGCGCGAAGCTCCATGCGGTGCGCATGGGGTGAGCTGCGCGCGGAGGGAAGGACACGAGAAGGACATGCAGAACACGCTCAAATACCTGGCATCATTGCTGATCTTCGGCTTCAATGGGATATTCGCAAGCTACGTGGATGCCACCAGCACCCAGATCGTATTCCTGCGCGTGCTGATCGGAACGGGCGTGCTGGCTGCCGTGTTCCTGCTCACCCGCAAGCGCGTCACCTGCTTGAATGACAAGCGCGCGCTCGGGTTCCTCGTCCTGTCCGGCTGCGCCATGGGGCTGCAATGGCTGCTCCTGTTCGAGGCCTTCAACCATATCGGCGTGGGCATGGCAACGCTCTTGAACTACTGCGGTCCCATCATCGTGATCGCGCTGGCACCGTTCGTGTTCAAGGAGCGCTTGACCTGGAACAAGGTCCTGGGGATCATGGTGGTCGTGGGCGGCGTCATGCTGCTGAACGGCGCGGCTACGGGCACGCTCGATGTCCTGGGCGTTGCCTGCGGGCTGGGGGCAGCGGGCCTCTATGCCGTCATGGTCATGCTCTCCAAGAAGGCCAGCGCTATCAAGGGCCTGGAGAACACGACGATCCAGATGCTCTCAGGTCTGGCTGCCGTGTTCGTCGTGCTCCTCATCAAGGGAGAGGCGAACGTATCCCTGCCGCTCCACAGCGTGCCGGCCATGCTTGAGCTGGGCATCCTGGGCACGGGTGCGGCCTGCTTGCTGTTCTTCTCGGGCATCTCCGAGATGAAGGCGCAGAGCGTGGCGGTGCTCGGCTATCTCGAGCCGCTGGGAGCCGTCGTGCTGTCAGCCCTCATCCTGGGAGAGGCCATGACGACGCTCCAGCTGGCAGGGGCCGCATGCGTCATTGGCGGCGCATGCCTCGCGCAGCTCAGCATCCCGGATGTCTGGCGGCAGCGCCTCGGTCGCTTCGCACGCGCCTAGGCTGCTCTCGCGAAGGTCCCTGTGCGATAAGGGATATCATGCCCTCTGCAAGGAGGGAGGTGCGTGATGCGCACGACGGGATCTGCAGGATATGAGATGGACCAGCGCACGGGCGTGATCGCGCTGATCCTGTCCACGACGGGCATGGGCCTTGCGGGCTGCCTGACGCGTGGTGCCACGCGCACGGATTTCTTCGGCACGGACTACGTCGCAGGGGAATCCATCGGAGCGTTCATGACGCTCGGGCGCATGGTATGCGGGCTTCTGACCTTCGCCATCCTCCTTCTGGCAACGCGACGCGTGCGCACCTTCGCGCAGACGCGCGTGACCCCATCCATCCTCCTCGGTGGCCTTTGCATCGGAGTGGCGCTGTCGCTCTACATGGTATCCGCGCTCTTGACCACGCTGGCCGACGCGGTGTTCTTGATCTATACCGGACCCTTGTTCTGCACGCTCTTGGCGCGCGTGTTCCGAGGCGAGCGCATCAGCGCAGGGCAGGGAGCTTGCCTTGCGCTCGTGTTCGTGGGGATGCTCTTCACGGCGGGCATCGTCTCTGTGAGGGACGGCGCCTTGAGCGTCGGGTTCGACCTGGCGGCATCAGAGCCAGGATACCCGAAGAAGGGGCTTGGGGATATGCTCGGCCTCCTCTCCGGCGTGTTCTATGGGCTTTCCCTCTTCTTCAATGGATACCGCAAGGATTGCGACTCGGTGGTGCGCGGCGTGTGGAACTTCGGCGCGGCTTCTGTCGGAGCGCTGGTCGTGGCGCTGTCCATGTGCATCGTCTGGCCGCTCGGCGATGTGAGCATGACGGCATCGAACTGGGGATTCGCCGCAGCGCTCTGGCTCATCTGCGGACCGTTCGCGCTCGGGCTGCTGTTGGTGGCGGGGCGCAACCTGCCAGCGGTGGAGTATTCCACCATCGCCTATTGGGAGTGCGTCGTATCCGTTGCCGTTGGTGCGCTGGTCTACCAAGAGCCCATGAGCGCATCCACGACCATCGGCGGCGCGCTCATCATCGCAGGGGGCATCTTGCCCGCCGTGCGCTCGTTCCTGCCGAAGCGAGCCTGATGCTCCATGGGCGTGCGCTCACGCGGATCGGCGATACCTTCTACAATGGGCGCATGACGGGAACGGGGATGACAGCAGAGGCGGCGGAGAAGCTGCGAAGGTTGGATGCGCTGCTCATGGAGATGGGGCGCGTTGCCATCGCGTTCTCAGGTGGCACGGATTCGACCTTCCTCGTGGGGCATGCGCAGGGCATCGCTGGCGTGCAGGCAACGGCCATCACGGTGCGCTCGTCGCTCATGCCCGCTTCAGATGCGGAGCTGGCGGCGCGGTTCTGCGCCGAGCGCGGCATCCCGCATATCGTGTTGGAGGTGGATCCGCTTGCGTGCGCGGACGTGCGTGCGAATGGACCCGATCGGTGCTACCACTGCAAGCGCGTCATCATGGATGCGGTGGCAGCTGCAGCAGCTGAGCTGGATGCCATCCCGTGCGACGGCTCGAATGCCGATGACGCCTTCGACTATCGACCGGGTGCAGCTGCGCTCGAGGAGCTCGGCATCGCAAGCCCGCTCGCCCAGGTCGGCTTGAGCAAGGCGGAGATACGCCAGGCTGCACGCTGCGAGGGACTGCCCCGATGGGATGCGCCTGCCTCGGCCTGCTTGGCAAGCCGCATCCCGTATGGAACGCCCTTGGCCGAGGATGCGCTCCTGCGCGTGGCTCAGGCCGAGCAGATCCTGCGCGCCCACGGATCCTCGCAGGTGCGCGTGCGTGCTCATGGGGATGTCGCTCGCATCGAGGTGCCCGCGGAGGATATGGCGTCGCTCGTGCAGCCGTCCGTGCGCACGGAGGTGAGCCGCATGCTGCATGGGCTCGGATTCGCCTATGTGGCCGTTGATATGGATGGGTACCGCATGGGCAGCTTGAACGAGGGATTGGGAGGTGCATCTGATGGGACGTGATGTGCGCGAGCTCTTGGAGGGGGTCGCGAGCGGTGCTGTATCCGTGGATGATGCAGAGATCGAGCTTCGCGCGAAGCCGCTCAAGGATATCGGCTATGCGAACATCGACTTGGATAGGCAGGCGCGCCAAGGCGTCTCAGAGGTCATCTATGGCGAAGGCAAGACGGCGGAGCAGATCGCAGGCATCGTCCGCACCCTGGAGGACCATGGACAACCTCGCGTGCTCATCACGCGCTTGGCATCTGACAAGGCCGATGAGGTCGCGGGAAGCGGCGTGGCGGTGGCGTACGACCCCCTCTCTCGCACGGGCGTGGTCGGGGGCGTGCCCGAGCCTGATGCGCCGGGATACGTGCTGGTGGCCACCGCAGGCACGAGCGACATGCCCGTTGCCGAGGAGGCAGCCATCACGGTTGAGATGCTCGGATGCCGCGTGGTGCGCGCCTATGACATAGGCGTGGCTGGGCTGCACCGCACGCTTGCGCGCGTGGATGACATCCTGGGGGCTTCCGCCATCGTGGCGGTGGCGGGGATGGAGGGCGCGCTCGCCAGCGTGATCGGCGGGATGGCGAACTGCCCGGTCATCGCGGTCCCTACCAGCGTGGGCTATGGCGCTTCGTTCGATGGGTTGGCGGCGCTGCTCGCCATGTTGAACTCGTGCGCAGCTGGCGTGACGGTGGTCAACATAGACAATGGATTCGGTGCAGGATATGCAGCAGCCAAGATCGTGCGCGCCTGACGGCTGCTCTGAGCGCGGCGTGCTGTGCCTGGTGTGGGGTGCGGGTAGCAGGCTCGGCGATGTGATGGCACCTCTGCCCGACGACTGCCCTGAGCGACGGACCCGACGCACGTCCTGGCATATCCATAGCGCATCCCCGGAAAGGATGATCCGATGACAACGCTCCTCTTGGATTGCACCCATGGCTCCACCAAGAGCGGATTCGCCCAGGCGGTCCGCTCGTTGGTGCCGGAGCCGCGCGAGCTCTTGCCCATCCTGGACTATGTTCCCCAGGATGCTCATGCGCATGACCATCATCACCACAGCATCCAGGAGGTGCATGACGCCATCCAGGCGGCACCGGTGGCAGAGGCCGTCAAGGAGGACGCGCGCGGCGTGTACGCCGTCATCGCGGCTGCCGAAGCCAAGGCGCATGGCGTCAGCGCTCGGGAGGTGCACTTCCACGAGGTGGGTGCCCCGGACGCGATCGCCCATATCGTAGCTGCGTGCGATGCCCTCTCCCGGCTCTCATTCGATGCGATCGCATCCACCCCGGTCTGCACGGGCTTCGGCTTCGTGGACTGCGCGCATGGCACCTTGCCGATCCCGGCTCCTGCGACGGCGCACATCCTCGAGGGCATCCCTGCATTCGCGGGGGACGAGGAGGGCGAGCTGACCACGCCCACGGGTGCGGCGCTCGTAGCCTACTTCGCCGACAGGTTCCTCGATGCGGACGCTGGCGTGCAGAAACCGGACGGAGACGTCATCATCCGCTGCAATCCTTGATAAAGTGTCATAAAGCCCAAAACACACCAGGAGCGGTCAATGAAGGTTCTGGATACCGATTTCGCGCGCAGCTTCATCCGCATGTGCAACGATGGATGGACGTTCGGATGGCATGAGGCCAACGGGGGGAACGCGTCGTACAGGATGCGCCCCGAGGAAGTGACCGAAGTGCGAAGCGGGTTCCGCACGCGCCCCTGGGTGAGCATGGATACCGAGGTCCCCACGCTGGCGGGCGAGTTCTTCATGATCACGGCCGCGGGCAGCCACTTCCGCAACGTCGCGCATGACCCGAAGCGCACGCTCGGCATCATAGAGATAGACCGCACGGGGACGTGCTGGCGCGAGTGCTGGGGCTTCCGCGACGGTGCGCATCCCACGAGCGAGCTGGCCTCGCACCTCATCAACCATGAGGTGCGCAAGGCGGCCACGCAGGGGAAGAGCCGGGTGATCTATCACTGCCATCCGGCCAAGCTGGCTGCCATGACCTGCGTCGTGCCCCATGACAGCGCCGTGTTCACGCGCACCCTCTGGGCGCAGTTGGCGGAATGCGCGCTGATCTGCAAGGAGGGCGTGGAGGTCATCTCATGGGAAGTGCCTGGCAGCGTGGACCTTGCCATCGAATCGGCGAAGGCCATGGAGCACACGCCGGTGGTGGTCTGGCCGCATCATGGCCTGTTCGTCTCCGCTGAGACCATGGATGATGCCTTCGGTATCGCGCATACGGTAGAGAAGGCCGCAGAGATATTCTGCACGGCTCGCGCATGCGGCATGCCCTACACGTCCAAGATCGCAGATGTCGAACTGGTCAGCTTCTCCCGCGAATATGGCTTGGAGCTTGCTCGACGCAACGTGTATGCGAAGCCCTACCTGGAGGACCCACGTCTTGATGCTGCCTTCGGGAAGGAGCCATCTCGCGAGCAGCGCCCATCCGCTAAGCCCGAGGAGACGCCGGTGAACATCCCCGGTGCCTTCCGCTTCCCCTCGGTGGAGCCCGAAGCGCCATCAGGGGCGGTGCCTGAGGTGGCGTCCGAGGCTGTGCCTGGGGCTGTGGCTGAGGTTCCGGTTGAGACGCAAGCGGAGGCGCATCCGCAGCCAAGCGAAGGGTGGGAGCCGCCCGTTGAGGCGTCGCGCGTTCCTGTGCCTGTCGTGCCCGCGCCCGAGCGACCGGCGCAGCCCGAGCGCTCGCAGGCCGAGCAGCTCCGGCAGAGCGTGCCCGAGGTGCAGCCGATGCCGCGTCCCGAGCTGCAGCCCGAGCGCTTCGATCGGTTCGCGCCGCCCATGCAGGCCGCAGTGCCTCAGCATCCGGTGCAGCCCGAGCCCCTGTCGCGACCCTTGCCATCTGAGCAGCCAGCGCGACCCGAGCTGCTAGCGCAGCCCGTCCAGTCCGAGCGACCGGCGCAGTCCGAGCAGCCTGCAGAGCAGCCTGTCTACCATTTCTACCCGAAGCCGCGCGATCATCGCGCGCGCTGATCGCCCATGGCGAAGAAGCCTGCCAAGACCAACGCCATCCGCGAGGTGGAGGCTGCGGGCATCCCGTTCTCGTATCGGACGTTCGAGACGGAAGGTGCGCCGAGCGGCGTCGAGGTGGCGCAGATGCTGGGCGAGGAGCCTGAGCGCGTGTTCAAGACGCTGGTCACCGAAGGCAAGACGGGCGAGCATTACGTGTTCATGATCCCCGTGGCCGAGGAGCTCGACCTCAAGAAGGCGGCGCAGGCAGTGGGGGAGAAGGCCATCACCATGCTGCGTGCGCGGGACCTCCTCCCGCTCACGGGATACGTTCATGGAGGCTGCTCGCCCGTGGGCATGAAGCGCGCCTTTCGCACGGTGATCGACGAGACCGCGCAGCTCTTCGATGCGGTGCTCTACTCCGGCGGCCGCATCGGCTGTCAACTGGAGACCTCTCCTGATGCGCTCGCACAGCTCATAGGTGCCGAATACGCCGATCTCACGGTCTAAGCCCCTTGCGCTTCGCACCTTGTGCAAGAATCATCCATCCTCATATGACGGATGCAGGATCGGTGCGCTGTGCGCGAGGTGGCCGAAGGAGGCAATGGTGCAGGAGATCAGGGGCCAATTGACGATGCGGGGCATAGCGATCGGGTGCGCGGGATGCGTGCTGATCACGGCGTCGTCGGTCTATGTGGCGCTCAAGATGGGCGCGCTGCCGTGGCCGATCATCTTCGCTGCCCTGCTCGCCCTCTTCGCTCTCAAGGCCGTGAGCGGTGGCCGCTTCACCCTGAATGAGGCCAATGTGACCCATACGGTCATGTCCTCGGGCGCCATGGTGGCCGGCGGCCTCGCGTTCACCATCCCCGGTGCGTGGATGCTGGGGCTCGGGGAGGGAATCTCCACCGCGCAGCTCTTGGTCACAGCGCTCGCTGGTTCCGTCATCGGCCTGGTGGCGTCCATCGCCTTTCGTCGCCACTTCATAGAGGGGGCGAAGCTGGAATACCCTTTGGGCCAAGCTGCTGCTGAGACGCTCAAGGCGGGGGATGCTGGCGGCCGGACGGGCGTCAAGCTCTTCGGTGCCATGGGATTCGCGGCGCTCTGGTCGCTTCTGCGCGACGGTCTCAAGCTGATCCCCTCGATGGTGGCGCAGCTTCCCATCCCCGGCGTCGTGTTCGGGATATACGCATCTCCCATGATGCTCGCTGTTGGCTTCCTCGTGGGAACGGGTGCCATGGCGGTGTGGTTCGCGGGAGCTGTGATCGGGAGCTTCGGCATCGTCGTGGGAGCGCCGGCGCTCGGGCTTGCCAGCGTGGATATCGCCCAACAAGTGGCCTCATGCTTGGGAATGGGATGCATGATGGGGTGCGGCATCGCGGTCATCGTCCGCGACATCATCCCGCTGGGGGTGCGCACCATCGCTCGCAAGGCGGGTCAGGCAGTGCGCCTGAACGAGCCGCTCGGGCTGACGGCAGCGGCGTGCGCCACACGCCCGCAGATGCGCGCGGCGGCATGCAGCTCAGGCGTTGCCATCCTCGCCATCGCGTGCGCTGCTGTTGCTGCATGGTTGGCGCTCGACCTGCCTCTGGGGGTATCCGTGCTGACCGTTGCATGCGCATTCGTGGCCTGCGCCATGAGCGCGCAGTCCGTTGGCCAGACGAGCATCGACCCGATGGAGATATTCGGCCTCATCGTGCTATTCCTGGTAGCGGTCGTGGCGAATGTGGCTGATATGCAGCTGTTCTTCGTGGCTGCGCTCGTGGCGGTCGCGTGCGGCCTTTCCGGGGACGTGATGAACGACTTCAAGGCAGGCGCGGTCCTGGGCACCAGCCCACGCGCTCAATGGGTCGGTCAGGGCATCGGCGCTGTCGTGGGGTCCATCGTCGCGGCGCTCACCATCAGCGCGCTCTTCCAGGCCTACGGCCCTGATGCGTTCGGCCCTGGCAAGGAGTTCGTGTCGGCGCAAGCGAGCGTGGTGGCAACGATGATCGCAGGCGTGCCGAACATGACGGCGTTCCTCATCGGAGCAGCGGCGGGCTTCGCGCTCTATCTCGTGCGCTTCCCAGCCATGATGCTGGGATTGGGGATGTACCTTCCGTTCTACATGTCGCTCACGGCATTCCTGGGCGTGGCGGTCAAAGGGGTCGTTGACCTCATCCATCGCAGGAGGATGGCGGACCTGTCGGAGGATGAGCGCGCCGCACGCGATCGCGCCTATTCTGATACGGGGCTGATCCTGGCATCTGGGCTGCTCGGCGGGGAATCGGTCATGGGGATCATCCTTGCCATGATCGTCTCCGCCTCTGCGCTGATCGGATAGCAGCAAGCGTCGCATCTGTCGAATCCGCTGTCCCTGTTCGTCTGCATGTCGTGTACTATCATGCGCTCATGCGCGTTCCCTGATACGAAAGGTGCCACATGACAACGGAAGCGATCAGCCGTAGGCAGATATACGTGATGTTCGCCATCACGACCTTGCTCTGCGCGCTGGGTTCCCTCACGCAGACGGCCATGAACTCCATGCTCTTGGGCATACAGGCTTCGTTCGGGACCACTGAGGCCATATCCCAGTGGTTGACCACCCTCTACATGCTGCTCATCGGCATCACGGTCCCTTTGGTAGCGCACCTCTCTCGCATCATGAGCGTCCGCCAGCTGATCTTGGCGTCATGCATCCTGTTCCTGCTGGGGTCGGTCATCGACTGGCTGGCGCCGGATTTCATCGTGCTCCTGATTGGGCGCGTGCCGCAGGCCATCGCTACGGGCATCACGCTTCCTGTGCTCCAGACCATCGCCATGACGCGCTTTCCGGCAGGCAAGACCGGCACCGCCATGGGCATCGCAGGCGTTGCCATGGGATTCGCTCCGAACATCGGCCCGCTCATCGGTGGTGCCTTGGTGGGCAGCTTGGGGTGGCGCAGCTTCTTCGTGATGCTCGTCGTGGTGTTGGCCATCCTCCTGGTCTGCACCGTCGCCTTTGTGCCCAGGGAGAAGGCGCCCGCGCAGGGTGCGCGCCTTGACTGGCTCTCGCTTGCGCTGTCCACGATCGGCTTCGGTGGCCTTCTGCTCGGGTTCACGGACGCTGCACGCCTCGGGTTCGGGAGCGCGCAGGTCATCATCCCGCTCTTGCTGGGCATCGCATGCTTGATCTTGTTCATCACGCGCCAGCAGCGGATCGAGCATCCGCTCATCAGCATGGAGGTGATGCGCAACGGCACCTATGTCGCCAGCATGGTGGGGCAGTGCGCGCTGTTCGCCTCGTTCATGGGCATCACCTTGATCATCCCGCTGTTCGTGCAGAACATATGTGGCCTCTCTGCGCTGGATGCGGGCATGGTGTTCATCCCGGCCACCATCTTGGCAGTGGTGTTCAATCCGCTCGGTGGCATCCTGTCTGACAAGATCGGCGCGCGCCCGGTCATCATCGGCGGTGCTGCCTGCCTGACGGTGGGCGCGGTATCCATGGTGTTCGTGGATGCGGCCACGCCGCTCTGGCTGCTCACGCTCATGCAGACCATCCGCGGGATCGGGGTGAGCACGATCATCGGGCCATTCATCTCATGGGGCATGGCGAAGCTCCCCGGACCGCTCATGAACGACGGATCCACGTTCTTCATCACGCTTCGGCAGTCGTGCGCATCATTCGGGACGGCCCTCATGATGCTCCTGATCACGAACGTCGCGGTCGCAGGCTTCGCGGGAGCGGATGTCCTTGCGTATCAGATGGCATTCGGGCTCTCAGCGCTGCTGTCCATCGTGGTCCTCATCGTCGCTCTATGGAAGGTGCGCTCCCACTGACATCGTCTGCGCCTGTGCATCGCGCACGGCATCACGATGCTGATCTCGTAGGTGCCGGCGTGCCGGCACGTCTGCAAGGAGCGATCTTGTCTGGGCCCGCATGGTCCGGTTCGGGATGATGCAGCGCGCATCCGATAGAATATCCTTCATGAGGACCATTCTGAACAAGATGATCGCGGTTGCGCTCGTGGCCTTGCTTGCGGCCTGTGCTCTCGTGGGGTGTGCAGCACCGGGGTACGTGAGCCCCTATGATTGGGCTGCGCTGCAGCGTGACGGGGAGCATCTGGCCTACGCACCTGATGGCGTGGTCGAATCGCGCTGGGGGATCGACGTCTCTGCCCATCAGCTCAAGATCGAATGGCCCCAGGTGGCTGAGGCGGGCGTGCAGTTCGCCTTCGTGCGCGTGGGGAACCGAGGTGCCACTGAAGGCGTCCTGTACGAGGATGCATCATTCATGGCAAATGCCACGGGTGCGCAGAGCGCAGGCATCCCCGTATCCGCGTACTTCTTCTCTCAGGCAGTGACCGTCGAAGAGGCAGAGGAGGAGGCAGCCTTCGCCCTTGCGGCCCTTGCGCGAGCTGAGGAGGCTGGCGTCACATTCGAGACTGTCGCCTATGACCATGAGCCGGTGAACGTGGAGGGTGCGCGTGCCAACGCATTGGATGGGGAGCAGTTGAGCGCCATGGCCATCGCGTTCTGCGAGAAGGTCCAAGCGGCAGGCTATGCGCCTTTGATCTACGGGAATCAGCGCGATATCGCGCGGTATGGCAAGACGGTGAGCCAAGCCTATCCGATGTGGCTGGCTGAGTATGAGACGGAGGTGCCCACGGCGCAGTTCGACTTCCAGATCTGGCAGTACTCGAACACAGGCAGCATCCCTGGCAT
This sequence comes from uncultured Eggerthellaceae bacterium, assembly GCA_910589125.1. Lineage (GTDB taxonomy): Bacteria > Actinomycetota > Coriobacteriia > Coriobacteriales > Eggerthellaceae > MGBC163016. The sequence goes on along the minus strand of CAJURX010000010.1, from coordinate 22,760 downwards.
CTCGACGGAGGTAGACCTCAACATCTGGCTTCCCTCCATCGAGAGCCTGAAGCGCTAGGGGAAGGGTCAGCGCCCCATATCCTCAGGGACGATCTGCTCGTTCTCTTGCGCGTCTTGCACCTGCTGGGCTTCTTGCGGGTTCATCCAGTCGCCCGACCGCGCCAGCGCGAAGCAGAGCACGATCACTGCTAGGACGGCGATGATGGCCCAGATGAGCCCTGGATGCTTGCCCTTCGCACCCTTGGGGCCATCCTCGTCCACTTCGTATTCCTCCATGGCGGGGAACTCCGGATCGCTCTCAGAGGATTCGAGCACCACGGGCTCATCATTGGCCAGCGTGTCCTTGGGATGCGCCTTCGCAGAGGCGCGCATCCTCTTCTCGTCGATCTCAGGTAGCGGCTTCATCGCGGTCTCCTTTGCCTATTGCACCCCCGGGATGGAGGGGATGGTGGCGAATCCCGCCTCCAGCTCCTCATCGGAGGGCACGTGATTGCTCATCCTCCCGTTGTTGTATGCGTCATAGGCATACATGTCGAAGTATCCGGTGCCCGTGAGCCCGAAGAGGATGACCTTCTCCTCGCCCGTCTCCGCGCATCGCTTCGCCTCCTCCATGGCGGCGAAGATCGCGTGAGCGCTCTCCGGGGCCGGCAGGATGGTCTCCAGGCGCGCGAACTCCTCAGCGGCTCCGAACACGTCGGTCTGCTTGACGGCGATGGCCTCCATGTAGCCGTCGTGCTTGAGCTTGCTGACGATGGGCGCCATGCCATGGTAGCGAAGGCCGCCTGCGTGGTCGGATGATGGGAGGAAGCCGTTACCGAGCGTATACATCTTGCAGAGCGGACAGGTCTGACCGGTATCCGCGAAGTCGTATGCGTACTTGCCGCGCGTGAGGGAGGGGCAGCTCGCGGGCTCCACTGCGATGAAGCGCGTGTCGGGCTTGATGCCCTTGAGCTTGTCGCGCATGAACGGAGCGATGAGGCCGCCCAGGTTCGACCCGCCGCCTGCGCAGCCGATCACGATGTCGGGGTATTCGCCCAGCTCCTCCAAGGCGGTGTAGCTCTCCAGCCCGATGATGGACTGGTGCAGCACCACCTGGTTGAGCACGCTTCCCAGCTGATAGCGTCCCTTGTTGTTCGGTACGTTGAGCGCGCGTTCGACAGCCTCCGATATGGCGGTCCCCAGGCTGCCGGTGGAGTCAGGGTGCTCGGCCAGCATCTTCCTGCCCACCTCGGTCGTGTCAGAGGGGGAGGGGGTGACGGTCGCATTGAAGGTCTCCATGATGTTGCGGCGGAAGGGCTTCTGCTCGTATGAGCACTTGACCATGAACACATCCAGGTCCAGCCCATAGTGGTCAGCAGCTTCCGAGAGCGCCGTGCCCCACTGGCCAGCCCCGGTCTCGGTGGTGATCTTGTCCAAGTCCTGCTCCTTGGCATAGTATGCCTGCGCGAGCGCGGAGTTCAGCTTGTGCGATCCGGAGGTGTTGTTGCCCTCGAACTTGTAGTAGATATGCGCGGGCGTGTTCAGCGCGCGCTCCAGGTTGTACGCGCGGCACAAGGGGCTCGGGCGATACACCTTGTACATTTCGCGCACGCCCTCGGGGATATCCACATAGGCGGTCGTATCATCCAGCTCCTGCTTCACCAGCTCATCGCAGAACACCGGGGCGATGTCCTCAGGACGCGCTACCTGACCGTTCGGGAGGAGCATGGGATCGGGCGGCTCGGGCATGTCGGCACGCAGGTTGTACCATTGCGTCGGGATCTGGTCCTCGCGCAGATACAGCCGGTATGGCGCGGTCTGATGTTCCTGTGCTGCTCGTGCCTCTGCCATTTCGTGTCCTTTCCTCGTTGGCGGATGCAGGTCTCTGGATGCATGAAAAAAGACCCCCGGATCATCGGAGGTCTTCATGCATGCATGCGGAGAAGGTTGATGACCCGGTTACGATATCCTCTTCGTCCACCACCATGCGCCAGCAACCGCTGCTGCGGTCGCGTAAGAGCTGCATGTCGTGAAGTTGGTCAATGGACGCCTTTCGCATCGGGTTGGTGCGGAAGGATAGCACGAATCCAGATCATGTGCACGAGAAAATGAGGATCGTGCATCCGTGCCACCTTTGCGGATGCAGTGGCTCCGCAGTGGCAGCTCCGCGTTGCTGAAGAGGTCTGCTCACATGCTTGCGCTCGCACGCTTGCCATGCGCAGACGGCTATGAGCGCCAGCGCGCCCTGGCCGCCTATCGCTTCGTCGAGCCTACTGGTCGTTGCCCACCACGGCATTCACGATGGCGCTCACGATGGATATCACGATGGATGCCAAGAATGCGCTGCCGAACCCAGATATCCAGAAGCCCACTCCGAAGAGCCCGTTTGCCAGCCATGCAGCCAGATAGAGCAGGATGGTGTTCACGATCAGGTAGAAGATGCCCAGCGTGAGCACGGTGATGGGGAGCGAGAGCAGTTGCAGGATGGGCTTCACGGAGATGTTCACCAGCGACAGGATGAGCGCGAATATCGCGATGCCCACCCATGCGGAGTCGCCTCCGATGAGCTCTATCCCCGGCACGAGCCAAACGGCCGCAGCCACCGCGACGGCGGTCACGATCCAACGGATGAGAAATGACATGATCGCTCCTCTCTCGATCGGTTCCGATCGGTCCAGTCTTGGGTTCTTCGTCGAATGCATCTTCGATGATGCCATAGCTCGCGTCAGCTTCCGTCTCGGTTCCGTGACGGCTTCAGCACGTGCCCATGACAGACGCCCAGCCCGCATGATGCATCCAGCTCAAGGGGAGTAGCGTGCGCTCAGAGGCGAAGGTGCGCGCATGCGTGCGAGCGCACTATCAGCAGAAGGGAGGCGAGCCATGAGGAAGCGGACGCGGGTGGCAACGGTGGTAGGGGCGTGCGCTCTCTGTGCGGTCATGGCTGGTGGAGCTGCGTATGCGCTGGCCCCTTCCTTCGAGGAGGCACAGGAGGAAGCTGCCGAGGAGATGGTGGGCGCTCAGGGAGACGAGGCGTTCTCCGCTGCTTCCATCAGCGCAGCGAAGCTCTTGGAGCTCTGTGGCCTTGACGCTGACGGGAATGAGATAGGGTTCGCCTCGGGAAGCCCGTCTGTCACCGGAACGCAAGCCGATCAGGGCGCATCTCAGGGGACGTCGGCGGGAAGCGCATCCTCAGGATGGCGTGCGATGGATGTGCCGCCCCAGGCATCGTCTTCTGCGGGCACGCTCGAGATATTCGGGAACGTCATCCCCTATGTGGATGCCTACAAGGCCGAGCGAGCGCCGGACGATACCGCAGGGCTCTGGCTCGGTTCCGACTCCACTACGGACGGGAGCTGGGGATACTTCATCGGGCACCATCCCGGCGTGTTCAATTGCGTGATGTATCTCAACGAAGGCGACCAGATCACCGTGCGCGACGGCAATGGCGATGAGCGGACCTACACCGTGTTCGATATCTATGATGTGCCGGACGACACCCAATGGAGCCAGATATCATCCGAGGTCACGAGCCATGGCGAATCCATCGTGCTGCAGACCTGCTGCGGCGATCATCAGTCCTATCGCATCGTCGAAGCCGCGTAAGGGTACCCGGCGGCGGCTCGATGACCCCATCCCCTTTGGGTTCGCGCTCCGTGCTCGTATAATCCCTCGCATGGAAAGCATCGGAAAGCTCATCATCGTTCCCACGCCCATCGGCAATCTGGGCGACATCACGCTGCGTGCGGTCGAGGCCTTGCGCGCCTCGGATGCCGTGCTCTGCGAGGACACGCGCGTGACGGGCAAGCTGTTGGCTCACCTTGGCATAGAGAAGCCGCTCGTGCGGCTAGATGAGAACACCATCCGCGAGCGTGCGTGCGCGGTGCTCGAGCGCATCCAAGCAGGGGAGCAGCTCGCCTATTGCTCCGATGCTGGCATGCCGGGCGTATCGGACCCAGGCATGGCCTTGGTGCGGGCGGCGCGCGCAGAGGGGCTTGCCACTGAGGTGCTGCCCGGCGCGTCTGCTGCGACCACGGCCTATGTGGCGAGCGGCTTTTCCACCACTCGCTTCCTGTTCGCGGGCTTCCTTTCCAAGAAGGCATCTGAGAGGCAGGAGGCGCTTGCGGCTATGCGCGCTGTGGATGCCGCTCTCATCTTCTACGAGAGTCCGCATCGGCTCGCATCAGCGCTCGAGGCCATCGCGGACGCATTCCCTCACCGCGAGGTGGCGGTCTGCCGTGAGCTCACGAAGCTGCATGAGGAAGTGGTCTCAGGCCCGTCGGGCGAAGTGGCGCGCATGTTCCAGGAGCGAGCTGCGCATACGCCCATCAAGGGCGAGATAGCCATCGTCGTGGACGGACCCTCTGATGCAGAAGCCGACGAGGCCAAGGATGCATCCTTGGTGGAGGCGCATGAGCGTGCTGCAGAGCTGGCGGCGCAAGGCGCGCGGCCGAAGGAGATAGCGAAGCAGCTCGTCGCATCCTGTGGGATACCGCGGAATGCGGCGTATGATATCGCGCTCGCTGCTCGGGATGAGGGGACTCGCCATGCCTAGGGCCAGGAGCGCATCTGCGCGCCCCGAGCAGGTGCGCCTTGCGGGCATGGATGTCCAGCTCACGCGCAAGCGCGTCAAGAACATCAACCTGCGCGTGCGCTCGGATGGGACCGTGGCGGTATCCGCTCCGCATGCTGTCAGCCTTGCTGAGATAGAGCGTTTCCTCTGCGACAAGCAGGCGTGGGTCGCACGGGCGCGAAGCCGGGTCGCGAGCGCGCCTGAGGATGCGTGCGCGCACGCGAGCGCAGAGGAGCAGCAAGCGTGGAAGGAGACCGTCCAAGCATTCGTGCCACCGCTCATCCAGAAGTGGGAGGCCGTGCTGGGAGTCAAGGCGGGGAAGCTGGCGTATCGGAACATGAAGAGCCGATGGGGCAGCTGCCAGCCGTCCACGGGGCGCATCTGCATCAATACGCGCTTGGCGGCGTATCCGCCCGAGTGCTTGGAATATGTGGTGGTCCACGAGCTCTGCCATCTGCTCGTGCGAGGGCATTCGGCACGGTTCTATGGATTGTTGGATCGAGCGCTCCCTTCATGGAGAGAGGCGCGAGCGCGTTTGGCGCGACCGGCCCTCGGAGGTGGCGGCCGGGTGGATGACGATACGGACGAGGTGAGGAGCAGACATGTTCAAGGCATATGAGATCAAGCCCGGCATCTGGTGGGTCGGCGCTCTCGAATGGAATGAGCGCTACATCCATGGGTTCAGCATGCCCCATGGGTCCACGAACAACGCCTATCTCATCATGGATGAGGCGGTGACGCTCATCGACACGTGCTCGGAGGACCATGCATCCGAGCTCATGGAGCGCATCGCTGATGTGGTGGACCCTGCGCAGATCGCGTATGTGGTCTCCAATCATTCGGAGAAGGACCATGCGGGCTCCCTGCGCGAGGTGCTGGCGCGCGCACCTGAGGCGAAGGTGGTCACGAGCGCGAGGGGACGAGACATCCTTGCCACCTACCTTGGGGACGAGCGCGAGCTCATCCCCGTCAAGACCGGTGACGAGCTGTCCATCGGGAGCCGCACGCTCCAGTTCGTGCAGACACCCATGGTCCATTGGCCCGACAACATGGTCACGTACGCTCCGCAGGACCGGCTGCTCTTCTCCAACGATGCCTTCGGGCAGTTCCTCGCCACATCCGAGCGCTTCGATGATGAGGTGGATGCAGGCCTGCTCTTCCAGAGCGCCAAGAAGTACTATGCGAACATCGTGATGCCCTATTCGCGGCAGACGGCGAAGGCGCTCGCATCTGTGGGAGAGCTCGACCTGGACATGATCGCTCCGTCGCATGGCCTCATCTGGCGCTCGCGCATCCCTGAGATCATGGAGCGGTATCGGGCATGGAGCGCGCTCGAGCCTACGGATTCTGCGGTGGTGGTATATGCATCCATGTATGGCAGCACCGCTCGGATGGCGGAGGCCATCACCGAGGGGTTCATGGCCCAGGGTGTGAGCGTGCGCACCTTCGACCTGCATGTGAGCGACATATCCGACATCATGACGCATGTCATGGATGCACGCTATGTGGCGGTCGGCTCGCCCACGCATAATATGACCGTCCTTCCAGAGGCGGGTGCCTTCCTTGCCTATCTCAAGGGATTGTCGCCGAAGGGGCGCATCGGCATCGCCTTCGGGTCCACGGGATGGGCCGAGGCAGGGCCGAGGGAGATAGCGTCGGTGCTGGAGCAGGCGGGCTACACCTTGCCGCTGAATCCGCAGATGACGAAATGGAACGACCGCCCCGAGGACGGTGATGGGATCTTCATGGCGATATCGGCTTTGGTGGAACGCGTGCGCTCCGAGGGATAGAGAACCGCTATACTTACGGTTCGCGCAAGCAGCACCTCGGTCTGGCAGGACGGGGCGACATGTTCTGAACCTGGTCAGGTCCGGAAGGAAGCAGCCATAAGGGACCGCTGACGAGCTCGTCCTGTCTGTCCGGGGTGCTCTTGCATTCCGACTGATACGAAAGCTGGCATCTTGGGCATCATCGAATTCTTCATCAACCTGTTGAAAGATCCGCGCAGCTTCATCGCCGGGTGGATCATCGCTCTGGGTCCTGTGTGGGTCTACTCGCCGCTGTTCCTGATCGTGTTCGTGGAGACGGGCGTGGTGTTCTTCCCGTTCCTCCCGGGGGACTCGCTCCTGTTCGCGGTGGGCGTGTTCTCTGCTGATGGCGGCGGCTTGAACCTGGCGGCCAGCCTGATCGTGTTCTACGCGGCAGCCATATTGGGCAATACGTCGAACTATTGGATCGCGCGGTTCCTCGGTCAGCGCATCATCGACTCAGGCAAGGTGAAGGCGCTCACGCCGGAGCGCATGGCGAAGCTGGACCACTTCTTCGCGAAGTATGGTGGATTGACCATCGTCATCACGCGCTTCATGCCGTTCTTCCGCACCTTCGCGCCCTTCATCGCCGGCACGGGCCACATGAACTTCGGCAGGTTCACGCTCTGGAACTGCATCGGTGGCGTGGCTTGGGTGAGCCTGTTCGTGCTCACGGGCTACTTCTTCGGTGGCGTGCCCTTCGTGCAGGAGCACTTCGAGGTCATCGTGCTCGGCATCGTGGCCGTCAGCGTGGCTCCGGCCATCATCGCCGCCATCAAGGGCGCTCTCTCGTCCAAGAAGAAGTCCGCTTAGAGCGCATCCTCGTAGGGGCGCAGCTCGCCTGCGCCTGAACATCGCAGGGGATGCGTCACCTCACGACTGCGAGATTCACGCTGCCGAGCAGTGCAGGGATGCTGCGCACGGCAGAGCGGTTCCACTCCTTCGCGCGGTCAGGGAGCTCTTCCCAGGGCACGATGTAAGGGCTGCGCTTCGCCTCCACGTCCTTCGCTTCGCCGTAGCGCCATCCTGCTCGCTCGCGCTCCTTCAGCCAGCGTCGGTGCTCGAGGATCGCCAAGCACTCCACCTCGCTCGCGGTGAATGCCGTCACGCAACGCTCGGGATAGCAGCTTCCCGCAGGCAGCACCTCGTATCCAAGCGTCTCCAGCTTGGAGTGGATGCTGCTGATGTAAGCGATGCTGGAATCCCGCAGGTCGGTGGGCAGGCTGGCGAAGGTGGCGAACTCCTGATCGGTTTGCGACGCGATGCGGTCGGTGGTGTAGCGCATGAACGATGTGCGCGCGAGCTCGGTGATGACGTCGGTCTTGCCCGCGTACGCCTGGTCGGCAAGCAAGCCGGGTGAATCCACGAGGAGCGGACGAGCGCTGGCGGGCCCGTAGAGCGAGCACACGAGGATGTTCCAGATGAGCTGCTCTTTGCTGATGAGCCAGTTGGGCAATTCGCTGCCATAGCCGTCGGTCTCGAAGCTGGGATGCGCTTCGCGTGCTTGCGCGATGAGGTCGATGATCTCAGGGATCGCCTGATCGCAGTACGGCTGAGCGTCGCCGGTCAGATCCCGATGATACGCATCGAGCGCCTCATAGCAGGAGTCCAAGAAGTAGCGGCATGTGGCCTCGCTGAAGCCAAGGTCGAGGAACCTGGCATGCAGCGCATCGATGATGGCGCTCATGACATCGTGGTCATCCCACCATGTGCCGGTGATGAGGTCCACTCGGTTCTGAAGGCACCAGGCGGGAAGGATGGCGAACAGGGCATTGAGGCTGCCCTGCTGTGCGAGCTCTTCGTAGGCGGCGGCCTCGGCTTCCATGTCGGCCAAGATCGCGCGAAGCGCCTGCACCGACTCTGGCGGTTCATGGGCGGCGGTTTCGTCTATGGCGCGTGCGAAGTCGGGGAGGGGTCCCTTGCCGCTTCGGCCGCTGTCATGGGAGCCGCGCCTGTTGTTCAGCTTGAAGGGTGGGCAGAAGCGTTCGAATGCAGCAACGGTCTCATCGGGCGAGAGCGTGTTCAGCTTCATGGTGTGCGCGGTCCAGACCGATATGGCTTGCAGGCATGCTCGCGCGTCTTCAGGGCGTGCGCATGCGGCCACGATCCGCTGCTCATAGGCAGCGCGCCAGTAATTCGCGTTGAAGAGCAGCCGGTCGATCGCGGCTTGGGTGCCCCGCCGCAGGTCCGCGCTGTCTTGCGACTCGACGTCAGCTGATGCGTTGCCGTGCTCGGCGTCCTCGGCGAATGCGAATGCCTGATAGGAGGATATGGCCATCTTCACGATCTCGATGGGCTTCATGTCGCTTCCGCGCTTGTCGAGCTCCCGCTCGAGCGACATGAGCACGGCGTCTACGGCGCGCGCGGCTCGGGGGCGTTTCCGTGCCATCGGGCGATCTGTCCTTCCATCAGTTGCAAGCGAGCATGCACATCTTCACAGCATCCATGATACCTGGGTGTGCATCGCTCATTGGGCAATGGGGATGTTCGATCGAATCTAAGATGCCCATAGCAAGAAGGAGGACCGAGAAGGAGCAGGGATGAGGCTCGCATGCGCCTCCATCGCTCCTTGCGTCTCTCATTGGGCATTCGCGTTCAAAGCGTCCTCTTTCTCGGTGCACTGATATACGAGACGAAATGATCCAGATGGCATTGGGTGTGCCTGGAGCGGATGGAGTGGCAAGCTGGATGTTCTCGAAGGTCGAAAAGGCATCCAAGGGATCGGCTGAGCGATCCAAGGTCTCGCGGGGTGACGCGTGGTTCGGATGCATGAAGGCGTTCCCAGGGGATACGTATATCTCTGACCTGAAGAGGGCGTCTAAGACGGGCAAGGCATGGACGCGCCTGCTGGGCTTTGCGGTGCTGCTCTCGGTCATAGCTGATTTCTATCTCCTTCAGGATGCATTCGCGTGGATGCTGGGTGAGGCGAGCGTGACCGATATCCTCGCTGATGGCGGCTCCTTGCTCCAAGTAGCTATATCTCCGTCCGTGTTCGTATGCGTGGCGTTGGTGGTCCTGTATCTGGTGTTCAGCGACATAGCGGGAAAGAAGCTAGCGGAGTTCAGAGCGTTCCATGGCGCATCGTCCCTGTTCGCATTCCTGCTCTTGCTCCTGGTGCTGATGGTCGTGCTGGCTTTCATCGCCATGGTCCGATTCGAGAGCATCATCGATGAGGTCAGCGTTGATGCCTCAGGTGGCTTTGCTGGTGGATTCGGCGGTGGGGATGCATTCGGAGGAGCGGAGGGCTTCGGCTTCTCTGCGAGCTCGGGGTTCGGTGCCCCTGCTCAAGATGGCCTCTTCGACCCCTTTGCGGATTTCTGGGCGCTCTCCTCCAGCGACCGGGTGAGCGCTCTCATCAGGACGGCTCTCATCACGAGCGTCATGATGCTCGGGGCCTTTCTGGAGATGGTGCGCTCATATTGCTCGTTCAATCCGTACGCTGGTGAGAAGCTGAGGCTGGCTGAAGGGTGCATTGCTGAGGATAGGCGCCTGTACATGAGCGTCTATGCGCAGCACGCTGCTGATCCGGTCAAGAATCTGGGATATGAGGAGAAGGAGCGAGAGTTGGACAGGGAGGCCGTTGCGTGCTCGTTCCGCATAAGCGAATTGGCAGCGCAGCTGAATGGCATCGTCGATCCTGCGGACGCTCATGATTTCTGTGCAGTGAGCCGTCTGGTCACGAATGGCAAGGTTGGATAGAGGGAGGGCGGAAGGTTGAGGTTGAGGCGACATCGGGGGCTTTCGGCTGCCTTGGGGGCTGTCTTGTTGGCAAGCAGCATGATCGTCGGCGGGTGCGGGTCGGGCGACTCGGGAGCGACGGAGGATGCTGGCTTCGCATCACGTCCGAACGTGACCACCTATGACGCCGCCATCGTGTATGCGGATAGGTCGAATTCGGGCGCCAATGCATCCAATGCGCTGAAGCATATCGAGGATGTTGCAGCAAGCGAGGGCTTCTTGGCGTGCGTGCTAGCAGACGGCAAGCCGACATCCGTCTCCGACACGTTCGAGCTTACCGAGCAGAATGGCCGCAAGCGCGAGTCGGAGCTCAAGCAGAAGATAGCTTCCGTCTCAGGCATGGATTGGAGTGCGCGGACCGCTGAGGCCGATATATTCGCAGCCATCACGGAAGCAGATCGTGCTCTGGGTGGCGCTTCGGGAGATGTGGAGCGATCGGTCATCATCGTCGATTCGGGCATCTCCACATCTGGCCCCATCAGCTTCATGGAGGATCAACCAGCTCGTGAGGGGCTGCTCGACCCAGATGCATTCGTCCAGAGCTTGCGCCAGAGCGGTGACCTTGGAAAGCTCGAGAACATCGATAGGGTCATCTGGTATGGCCTAGGCGAAGCGAGCGACCCGCAAGAGAATCCGAACGAGGGGACGAGACGTGCGATGCAGGACCTCTATGAAGCCATCTTCGCAGCAGGGGGCGTGGAGGAAGTGGAATTCATGGAAGGGGGAGGGTCATCTGCTCCGTCAAGCGGGCTTCCTGCCGTGACGCCCATCGAGCTGCCCAAGATCGCGCTCGACCCCGATGGGAATCCAGTGGGGTTGGGGGATACGCTGGTGTTCAATGAGGCAGAGGGCACTGCATTGACATTCGAGACAGCGACCAGCGCATTCGTCGATGGGGGAGCAGCAGCGGTCGAGCTGGAAGATGGGATCGCGCAGCTCCTCTCGTTCCCAGAGATGTCAGTGGCGGTTCGTGGATACACGGATACCGTAGGTGACGAGGCGGCGAACCAGGTGCTCTCAGAAGAGCGCGCGCGAACGGTCGCCGATCTGCTCGTGTCTGCAGGGGTGTCGCCTGATCGCATCACCGTCATCGGGATGGGTGAGGACAGCACCCATGGTGAAGGGGATGTGGCTGCGAATCGACGCGTAGAGCTCCAATTCTCCTAGCAGGGATGGACCGTGGACGATCTGGGCAATAGCTCTCACGCAAAGCGGCGCGAGCTCTTCTTCCCCAGAGGATTGAGCGTTCTCACGCGGATGCATCTATGGATGCGCGGCTATCTTGATGCGGGTAGGGGAAGCGTGCATCTATCGCAGGGGCAGGTGACCTCGCCATATTGTCGCAAGCTCGCGCAACAGGCCGATCTTCGCATCAATGTGGAGTGGCAGGATTGCAACGGCGAGATGTTCAGATTGAGGCCCCTGCTCGAGAAGGCGATCCAGGATCGCGATGAGGTCGCCCGCAGCCTCGAAGCCCTCTCTGAGAAGAAGGCCTCGAAGATGCAAGATGCCAGCATCCGCTCTGAGGGAGATGCTGCGATGAGCGAGCATATGGCGATGAAGAGGAAGCGCCGCCGCCAAGCTCTCGTGGAAGCAGAGTTCGCGTCCAGGGAAGCCCATCTGCGCAGCATCTTGTCTCGGGAGCAGGCGGCAGTGAGCTCCATCCTCGCACAGTATCAAGATGCGGAGGATATCGCTACCACGCATGAGCGGATCGTGCGCATGGAATATCTGGCGAAGCTCTCCTGCTATTCGAGGGGCGCTTCCAGGAAGATGGCGATAGAGCTGGCACATGTGAATGATGCGGCCCTCACGACGGTCCCCAAGAAGGAGAACGAAGCGCTCTTCGGCGCCTGTGCTCGATGCATCACCGGGATAGAGCGTGATGGAACATGAGGGAGGGATGATGTCCAAGCAAGAGGATAGGATCGAGGGCGACGTTCCGACACCTGCCTATTATCCGGCGGGCTCGATGCGGATCCCTGAGCTCGGTCTTGAAGATGGGTCGATGGAGCGGCAAGGGTCCCATGTTCGGCGCATGGGTGCGGCACCACTGGTCGGGGCATCGGTATTGGAGAGCGTCATGTTCACGGGCAGCCATATCGATGCGTGCCCATTCGATGAGCTGAGCAAGAGCCTTCTCGTCATCGAGCAGAAGCTCCATGCCGGGCAATACGATGCGCATGTGATCCCGCTGGTCGAAGCGTTCTTGGGCGAATTGAAGACGCTCGCGCGCATACAGGTCGACCGCAATGGTGTGCATGATCAGCGCATCAATGATCTGAAGACAGCGAACGTCGCTGCTTCTGATGCTGTGGGAGAGCTCCGCAGGAAGCGAGAAGAGGCGATCGAGGGTGCCCGAAAGCGCTATCTCGATCAGATCGAGCTCAGGGCGGGCAAGCGAATGGTGCTGCTCGAGAGGAAGCAGCATGAGAAGGACATCCGCATCGATCGCAAGGCGCGGGCGAGCGCAGACCGTGCTGCTAGGAGAGAGGCGAGGCGCCAGATCGCTGAAGAGCGGAAGAGGGAGCGCCTTGAGAGCCGCGCGCAGCGGCGGAGGGAGCGAGCGGATAAGCGGTATCGCAAAGAGGAGATCGAGCGCACGCGCTCCGAGCTCGAGCACGAGAGGATCAGATGCGAGAGCGAAGCAGAGCGCGCAGAGATATTGCTCAAGCAGGCGCAAGCGCGATCTGAGGTGAATGCAGCGTGGAGGCAAGCGCAGGCAGTCCTTGCCGAAGCAGGGCCAGCGTGGGAAGGGGCGGACGTGCCCCCTGGACTCTCTGCAGAAGGGGCATCCGAGAGCATCCCTGATGGTCTTGAGGGGTCAGGCGGCGGAAGCTGCTCCTGTGCGCAGGATGAGGTGACTGACCAGAGGTCCGCATCCGATGAGGTAGGGGTCGCGGACGAAGTCGTCATCCCGGATGCGATGCAAGGAGAGCCTTTGGAGGCGGTCGGAGCGGAAGGGATGGAAGACGGGTCGGGCGTGATAGCCGAAGTGGCCTTGTCGGAAACGGCGGCCGTTCCACCATCAGGGGATGCCTTGCTAGACGTGCATCCTGTCCCGATGCCCTTGGACGCTCCGCCTGCACCTGTGCTGGACCCGGTGCTCCGCTCCGATGTCCCACCTGTGCCAGTGTCGAGGCAGGCGCTTCGCCCTTGCATTCCGCCTGCACCTGTGCCGAACCCCCTATCGCATTCTGGCGAGGGTATCGTGAGAGAAGACGACGCCGATCATGGGCTCTGATCGGTCACGTGGGCACGGAGGAGCATCCGGGGAGAGCGGTCGGGCGCCGTTCGCGCACATGCGCGCTGCTTTGGCATCGATGGCACCCAAGGTCAGGGCATTCGTGAGCAGCACTGAGTTCACGCGTGCAGCGGGAGCGGCATACGAGCGAAGGGTCTGGGGGCAGAGGGGACATGGGCAAGGAGCCATGTTCTGGGCGGTCACGATCTGGACGTCAGCTGCAATGGGCGCTTGCTCCGCTCTGAACGGGTTCTCTCCCCTCGATCTCGTCCTGCGCGCATTAGGGCATCCAGGATTCTATCTTGAGGGCACGGGAGCTCTCGTGCGCTATGTCGTGACGGCGGTGATCGGAAGCGCGGCATTCAACGTATTCATCGCGCAGCGCCATGGGCTCGACGGCTATGCGAAGGGGATGTATCTCGGATCGGTGGTGTCGGGGACCATGTGCATCACGCTATCCCAAGCAGGGTTCGCCTATCTATGGGGCGGATGGCCGCTATGAGGGCACCACGCCGCCTCGATGCTCTCGCGAAGGGCATATCCGTGCACGGAAGGGTATGCATGCTGCCGCTCTTGGGCATCGTGGTGGGCTTGATCGCCGTGGCGCTCGTATCCTATCTGATCTATGCATATCCCCTGCGTTCGGAGGTCATCCCCTATCTGCAGCCTTCTCGGAGCATCGGCTATCCCCTCCAATCCTCGATGGGCAGGGTGGGCGCGTTCTTATCGTCTGCGCTGATATTCGGTTCGATCATGCGCGGCCATGATGTCATGAGGGTCGCCACCATTCCGGCTGGGTTCATCTCTGTGGCGCTCGGCTGCATGACGGTGCCCTTCCTCGCGGCGTTCCCGCCATTGACGGCGCTTCTTTGTCGCTTGTATTGCCCCGATGACCTCTGCTATCCGCGGGAGAGCGGATATCGCTTCCGTCCGTGGGTGGTGGGCGACCACGTCCAGATGCTGGCGGCATGCATCGCAATGGATGTGATGGCCTTCTCCATGATGAGCGGTCTCGATCGCTTGAGCTTCCATAGGGACTTGGATGCTGTGATACGGGTGATGGTCGTCATCATGTGCGTGGTCGTGGGGGTCTGCGGATATCGGATGATCCGCAGACGTGGGCGCGTTCAACCGTGGACGATGGTGCTATCGAGCGCGTATCACCTGGTGGAGATCTGGTTCTGGATCTGCTTCTGTGCGGGCCTGCTGATCTGGGTACGCGTGGTGTGAGGGAAAGGGGCGAGGAAGGTGGGCTTCTTCAGGATGGGTCCGGGTGGTTATCGAAGCAGGCGTGGGATGATCGCAAGGAGGGGCACCGGTGTGATGTCGCGCATGGTTCCGGTGGCTGTCTTGGCATTGTTGCTCGCGTTCGTTTGGATGGCGCCCTTCAGAGAGGATGGTCTTCTGCAGAGCACTGCCAAGCGCATGGAGGATGCGGATGCGGTGACGACGGTCGCTCAGCAAGGCGTTGCGGATGGGGATGTGGATGAGGCTTCTGAAGCCGTTGCGCTTGAAGGATATGATGCGGGTCAACCCTCATCTGCGCATGATGATCCTGAGGTGGTTGCGGATGGATCTGCGCTCAAGGTACAGGAGCACGACGAGGTGACCATCAATTCATCCGTCGATGGCGTGAATACCTATGCAGGCATCGAGGATGCCGAGACGGCTGACATGGAGAGCGCTGCATCTGGGAAGAGCGCAAGCGGAGATCCGGTGCAGGTGCAGGCCGGCGGGATGCGGCCAGTGACCGGCTTCATCTTCGAGAGCCGAGGAACGGGCATCGTTCCGCGATTGACGGTGACCGCGCCTGGAGACAAGGATGCCTTCGTGAAGCTGCGCCATGAGGGATCGAATGCCGAACTGCTCTCCTTCTACGTTCGATCAGGCACTACGGTCAAGGTCTGCATCCCTTCGGTTCGCTGCGTGCTCTCGTATGGGCTAGGGACCGAGTGGCAAGGTGTGGATGCAGTGTTCGGCGAGCAGGGCATCTATGCCAAGAGCGATGTGGCGCTCGATTTCACGCACTCGTTCAATTCCTATGCGTATCAGATCGGCACGGAGGATGGCAATATCGATCCGCTGCCTATCACGCATGAGGATTTCTGCTGATCAATCAGCGTCAGCACCCAAAGCCTCGCGTGCGATGCCCAAGAGCTCGTCAAGGGAATAGTCTTGGATGTCGCTCTCGTCATAGCAAGGGTGGAAGGCATAGCAGAAGACGCGGTCGGGCTTGTCGGTCATGCGGATGAGCGCAAGAGGGTTGCCGTCGGGAGACGCGCTCATCATGGCGCTGTCCACGCTCGCGGGGAGATGGGTCGTGCTCATGTCGTTGTTCGCGCTGATAGGAGCTGTGGGGCTCACGATATCGAGCGTTCCGTCAGCGAGCGCGACGGAGACGGCGAATCGCTCGCCTTCGACGAAGCAGGCGTCCGCGCTGACGATCGAGGAGGGGAATCCGTGAGAGAAGCGCACCTGACCGCTCGTTGCATCCACGACCAGGAGCTCCTTCCCTGCTGTCACGATGGCAGCATTGGGTGCCCCTGAGAGGATGCAGCGCACCTCGGGATAGCTGATGTGCGCCTCGGGTGTTCCCGTCTTGGTGCTGATGGTGGCGCTGTAGGCATCGTCGAGCGTCCAGAGATGCGTGGGCGCATCTCCGCTCATGTCGTACGCTGAGACGGAGAATGCCAGGTCATTCGCATCACCGGCTTCGCTCGCGGGGTTCGCAGCAGTCAGGATGACGGCGTTGCCGTCTGCCTGGATGGATGTGATGGGTGCAGGCTCGACCGTGGTCTGGGTAGCTGTGCCATCCGTGAGGTCGAAGGCGATGATCGACCCATCAGATGCGGCATAGGCGCGGGTGCCATCGTTCGAGCTGCAGAGGGCATGGGCACCCATGTATCGAGGAGCCTCCTCGAACTGGAGCATGGCGGTGCTGATGGATGCGCCCGTTCCGCATTCGAGGAGCGTGGCCGCGAGGGTCGTATCGGTGAAGGTGAGCAGATCGAATCGGTCTGCTCCTGGGATGGGAGATGCTGCCAAGGGATAGGCGCGGGCGTATCCCCAAAGAGCGCTGCCCGTTGTCGGATCATAGCAGGCGATGGTGCCCGAGGTGGTGCGGTTGCCCGCCAAGAGACATGACGACGAAAGCGCTTCGATGAACCAGTCGCTCTCAGGTCTGACGCCATCGCTAAGATGGAACACCTCGGGTGCGATATGCGCCAGAGCCTGTCCGGTGAGCGCGCTGTACGTGGTGATCGCGCCGGCATCATCCAGGATGGCCACCCAGTCGCCCTCCGTCTCGTGAGCCATGTCGATCACGGTGCTCGCGGCATCGAAGCTGAAGAGGGGAACCCAAGGACGCGTGGGGTCGGGGTTGAGGCCAAGTACGGTATCGAGCGCATCCTGCGCCTCAGGGACGAGAGGGCGGCTGCTGTCTGATCCAGATGAGGGGAGCCCGCGCAGCGCGGTCTCGATGGCCTGGAGGTGCTCACCTTGGTCGTAGAGCTCAAGCGCCTCTGCGGCCAAGCTCTTCGACTCGGCGATGAGCCGTTCTTGGGAGGCATTCGATGCCCAGATGCCGAGCGTGGCGATGATGCAGATGAGGGCAGCGCTCACAGCGCTGGCAGCGGCAACGCGCCTATGCTGTCGCTTGCGCTGGCGTTGCTGCAGGTCGTCATAGCCGCGATCAGCCACAGCGGCGATGATGCGCAGCATCTCGGATGCGCGCTTGCGCTTCGCTTGCGGGCGCAGGTCGGCGGCAAGGGGGTTATCGCTCGGTTGGGGGATGCTGTCAGGGGCTTTGCCTGCATCCGGCGATCGCAAGATGGCGGGGATGCTCTCTGAGGAGCTGCCATCCGCCAGCACGCAGATCACGCGCTCGCGGCCATGGAGGCGGATGAACCCTTCGATCTCTCGCTGCACCCATGCGCTCTCGTTCGCAGCCGGCGTGCAGATCACGATGAGCGTCCGGGATCGTGCCAGCGCTTCTTCGATGCGCTCGGGAAGGGAGTGCGATGCGGCCAGCTCGTCCTCATCGCGAAAGCATCTGCCGAGGCGCATCGCCCCTCCCCTGGGATGCCCCGGCTGCCCTGACCGCTCTGACTGCGTGGCTCGCACCCCGCGCGGCAGCGTGAACCCCTCGATAGCGCGTTGGACCTTCTTGGCGACCTTCGCGTCAAGCGGAAGATGCCGATAGCTGATGAAGGCTGCGTACTCTTGGCCTAAGGGGTCGGTATGCTGCGCGTCATGTTGCATGCACGCGATTATACCGGGGTCGCATCAGATGAAGGAGCAGTGCGGATCAAGGGAGGCTCAAGGGAAGAGCGCTAGCGGTGCTGGGTCATCTTCTCAAGGCGGCGACGAAGCGCACCGGCACGGGGATCTCGTAGAACAGCCAACGCTGCAGGGCGTGCGCAGCGAATTGCAGTGCTGCGAGCACGAGGCAGGCGATCGCAGCAACGATGGCTCCATCCGGGGTGAGCAGGGTGCTCGCGATCGCCGCTTCGGGTGAGCCGATCGCATGGATGGCGGCTACGGCGCAGAAGATGCATGTCATGGTGGCGGCCGCACCCTCAAGGGTCCATGCCCGCTGCAGCATCGGCTGCAGCTCCTCATAGTTCGCCAGCGTAAGGGGTATGCGCTCGTCGCTCTCCTTCGCCATGCCGATGAGCCGTGCGCGCCTGAGCCGGTGCGACGTCACGTCAAGCGCGAATGCGGCGACTTGGGCAATGCACAGTGCGGCGAGCCTTGCAGCGAACAAGGTCGGTGCTTCGATGCCCCCCGCAGACGATGCGCCCCCTGCATCCCCGAGCGCCAAGCTGCAGAAGAGGCAGAGCAGCACTATGGCCGACCCGGTACCCAGGGCCGCCGCGACCAGCTCCAGGAGGCCTTCGATGCCTGACCAGGCCGGGCGCGTGGATACGTGATATGCGCGTGCTATCACGAACAGCAACGCAATGCCTGAGATCGTTGCCAGCGCCTCGCCGATCACGATGACGGGGGCTTCTGAGAGCAGGCATCCGAGCAGCCAGATCGCATCGAATGCCCAAAAGGCGGCAACGACCGCGATCTCGCGCGACAGCCACGAGGATGAGAGGTGGCGCAGCGAGAAGGGGGCGCGCAGCGGTTTGGCGAGGTGGGATACCGAGGCCAGCATGCCGATGGTGGCAAGCGCGAGCGACGCTGCGACCAAAAGGCACGTGGCAGCGTCGGATGTCCAGAAGCCCAGCAGCGTAGCCAGCGCAGCGATGCCGACGGCTGCTGGTGTGCACGATGTGAAGGCGATCAGCAGCGCCTCGCTTCGCTTCTGCTCATTCAGTGGGATGGACATGGTTCGGCATCCAGGTCGCTCGGGCGCGCTTGCGTTGTGCGTGCGGTCACGGTGCGGACTAGAGGAGCCTGCGCGCAGCGCCCAGACGACGCGCGGCTGACTCGCGCACGGCGCTCTCGATCGCATCGATGGGCGCGAGCGTGATGGCTCCTCCGCAGCAGGTCTCCACGCACGCGGGCTTCTTGCCTGCGCGCAGCCGATCGATGCACATGTCGCACTTCTGCATCAGTCCGTCACGATCGAATTGCGGTGCACCGAACTCGCATGCCCATGAGCAGTAGCGGCATCCGATGCATTTGCTGCGGTCCACCAGCACGGCCCCGAACTCGTGGTCGCGGTGGATGGCCTTCGCAGGACATACTGACATGCACGCCGCATCGCCGCAGTGCATGCATGCCATGGATACGTACTGGATGGCCCCGCTGCCGTCATCGTTCGCAGGCTTCTCAAGGGCCACCACTTGACGATAGCGGGGGCCGGAGGTGCCGGGCTCTTCCTGGGCGTGGGGTCGCAGATGGTGCTCTGCCTTGCAGGCCACTTCGCAAGCGAAGCATTCGGCGCATCGGTCTACATTGAAATGGAAGGCATGCTGCATGTCGATCACGTCCTAACGCTTCTCGATGCGGCCGAGGCACATCGTATAGTTGGCTTGGCTGGAGATGGGATCGAGGGCTTCGTCGATGCCGAGCTCGTTGTAGTTCGCGCCTGCCCATCCGCCGGGCACGTACAAGCAATCCTTCCTGATGATGACGGTCGGGATGGCCTTGATCTGGATCGATCCGCGCGGTGATGACACCTTCACGAGGTCGCCTTCGCTGATGCCGAGCTCAGCGGCCACCTCCGTGTTGATCCAGAGATAGGGTTCGGGCTGCATCTCGCGCAGCCAGGGGATCGTGCGGCGCTGCTCGTGGACGAACATAGGGCCGGAGCGCCCGGTGAACACCACGAAGGGGTATTCCTTGGCACGTTCGGGTTCGGCGCGTGGGGATTCTGCTGGTTCGATCCATATGGGCAGCGGTGGGAAGCCATTGGCGTCGAGCACTTCGGAATAGATGTTCACCTTGCCGCCTGGAGCGCGGAAGCCGTCCTCCTTGAACTTCTCATAGGTGATGTTCCCGAAGGGGATGCCGTCGGGAGATGCTTGGAGCTGCTCGAGCGTGATGCCGGAGGGCTTTAGGTCCTCATCGATGTAGTAGGCGATGTCCTCGGTGGGGAACTCGTCGGTGTATCCGAGCGCGCGTCCTAGCTTGATCATGATCTGCGTGTCGGGCAATGCCTCGCCGATGGTCACGGCCTTCTGGCGCAGCGTGAGGATGGGCAGCCATACGTCGGACTTGAACCATTCGGGCTCGGTGCGCTCAAGATAAGTGGCGGCGGGCAGCACCAGATCTGCCAGCTCAGCCGTCTCGCACAGATAGGGGTCGATCACGCATAGGTAGTCGACGTTCTCGAGCGCGGCGCGCGTGACGTCGGGTTGCGGCTGCGTGACCATGATGTTCGCTCCCTGCAGGATGGCCACCTTCGTCTTCCCCTCGTGCATGCAGCGCAGCACGTCGGGTGTCGGCAGCAGTCCCTGGCCCGAGAACAGCAGCGGCCACGAGGAATCCTCGGGGTTGTATGGCGGGACCGAGAACATCTTCACGGGCCCCTGCGGCTCGAAGTCGGGCAGCACATGGTCGATCAGCGTGAAGCGCGGGTTGCGGTCAGGGCTCTTCGGCGTGAATACGTCGCAGCCCTTGCGGTCCAGATGGCCAGTGATGGCGCGCAGTATGGCGACCGCGCGCGTCGTGTGCGTGACGTTCGTGCGACCTTCCAGTCCATGCCCGGGCACGAGTCCGGCCTTGGGGGTCGTGGCGTATTCGATGGCGAGCGCCTTGATGTCGGCAGCGGGAACGCCGGTGATCTCCTGCGCCCATTCGGGTGTGTAGGCCACCTCGTTGGCGTTCGCGCCACGCACGTGGGCGGCGAGGCGCTTGAGCCCCGGATCATTGGTGTACGTGTCGACGAACTCGCGGTCCCAGAGACCTTCCTCGATGATCACGTGGATCATGGCCAGCATCATGGCCAGGTCGGTCCCGGGCTCGGGTTGCAGCACGACGTCTGCTGTGGCTCCCAGGTGGAAGCGGAGCGGGTCGATGCACACCAGCTTGGCGCCACGGTCGTGCGCATCGTAGATCTTGCGGAGCGAGGGTGCGCACGAGAAGGCAGGTTGCTTGCCCCAGAAGATCAGCAGGTCAGCATTGGCGTAGTCGCAGTGCGAGGGCATGCCTCCGTAGGTGATGGCCTCGGCCACGGCGCGCGGCACGAAGCACTCAGATGCGCCCATGCCGACTTCGGTGCCCACGCAGTGGGCGAGCCGTTGCGTCATGTCATAGGTGAAGCCCCATCCAGGTGCCTGTCCGCGGATGAATGCCACGGACGTCCGTCCGTACTGCTCCTTCGCGTCCTCGATCCTCGATGCGAGCTCGCGCAGCGCTTCATCCCATGAGATGCGCTCCCACGTTCCCGCTCCGCGCTCTCCTGCGCGGCGCACGGGATAGAGGAGACGCCTGGGGTCGTGCGCGATCTGTGGCCCTGCTTGGCCCTTCGAGCAGATGGCACCATCGGTTCGGGGATCGCCGGGAACGCCGGTGACGCGGACGATCTGCTCGCCGTCCACCTCCACGTTGATGCGGCAGCTGTTGTGGCAGCCTCCGCAGACCGACGGGACGGTCCGCTTCCGTTCAGGTGATCGGGTTTCGAGGATGCTTGCCTTCGTCATGAGAGCACCTTTCGCTCGGCGTGTCAGAGTGCCGAAGAGGCCTCAAGATGACACGCGCCCCTAGGATCTTGAGGCTGATGGTGGCCCCATCCTAGCAGGCATCATCAGCGCGGGAAACTTACGATCGGGCGCTTTTGTCAAGCGCGGCAAAGCGGTCCGACCTACCGTTGCGCCAAGCGCGTCAACTCGACCAGGGAAGCGGGCACGCACATGGCCAGGCGCCTCGATATCACGTCAGGTGGCTCGTCCATGCCGTTCAGGCACCAGCTGGCGATGAGGCAGTTCGCGGACTCCACGGTGTAGACGATGCAGAAGCGCAGGTCATCCCCGACGTCGATCCCCTTTGACTGGATGGTCCACATGAACTCGTTGCAGGGTCGCTCGAGCCGATGCCTGAGCTCGCGCTTCTTGGGGTCCTTCTCGAAGGCGTTGACCAGCGGGCCGCGCTCGCGATACAGGAATCCGAAGAAGCCATCAAGCCCCTCCTCGAGGGACAGCGTGCGTCCGATCTCGTAGAGGTATGCCTCCTCAGCGAGGGAGAGATACCAGTAGACGATGTCGAACTTCGACTTGAAGTGCGTGTAGAACGTCTGTCGTGAGATCTTGGCACCTGTGCAGATCTGCTCGACCGTCATCGTGGTGATGGGACGCGTGATGGCTCTGAGGATGCGCATCCTGAGCTCGTCGTTGCCGTGGTTCGTTCCGCCCATGGGTGCTCCTGTGACCGTCGACATTCGCGTGCTGTCCATTATGCACGAAGCCCGAAGCTGAGGATCGCCAAGCGGACAACGGGGACAACGGGGACGTAGCATGGACCCGGTCCGTGTCGAGGAGGTCGCATCGCTTCCCAAAGCGGGGAGGGACCAGCTGCTCTGCAGGCTCAAGCGTGCGAGATTATCCGTGAGGCAGATCGAGCGTCTGACGGGGATCTCGAAGAGCGTTGTGGCAAAGGCAAGATCGGGACAATAAGCTACGTCCCCGTTGTCCCGTTCCCCGTTGTCCCGTTCTTCGTCTCCGTTGCACGAACCTGGTGGGACGAGCGCGACGAGGTCCTTGCTCGGGCTTGGTGCGCCGAGTGAGGTATCGCCGTCAGGGAAGGCTAGCGTTCTCGCTGTTCTGCTCAGATCCCATAGCGGGAAGACTTCTATTTTCCATTAGAATGGAAAACGTGTGAGAAATGTCCTACAATTTCCAGTGGAATGGAAATTGTAGCGAAGGGAAGCCGCATGCTCAGGGAGCAGGACATACCGCGCCCACTTTATGATGAAAAGCTCGACCGGAGCGTCGGCACGTCGAACATCAAGGTGCTCACGGGAATCCGCCGA
>CAJURX010000009.1 GCA_910589125.1 uncultured Eggerthellaceae bacterium | reverse complement strand
CCCATCCACATCGACGCCACCTTCGTGCCGCTGCGTCCGGGCCTGATCATCAACAACCCGGTCCGTCCGCTGCCTGAAGAGCAGCGCGCCATCTTCGAGGCGAACGACTGGCAGATCGTGGAAGCGGCTCAGCCCGCTCACACCGAGCCGCCGGCGCTGTGCTACAGCTCGGTATGGCTGTCCATGAACTGCCTCGTGCTCGACCCCAAGACGGTCATCGTGGAGGCCTCCGAGGTCTACCAGATGGAGCAGATGGACAAGCTGGGCATGAACGTCATCCCGTGCGACCTGCGCGACGCCTATCCCTTCGGTGGCGGCCTGCACTGCTCCACTGCTGATGTCTACCGTGAGGGCGGCTGCGAGGATTACTTCCCGAATCGCGTGCCCGACCCCACCCTCGTCCGTCCGGAGATGTGGGACTAGCTTCGATGGATGCAGGGCCAGCTTCGCTGGATGCCTGTTATCAGTGATGCAAGATGGCCTCGGATGCGTCCGGGGCCATCCCCTTTTCAGGTGCTGGATCGCCGGCGCTTCGATGCATATCCCAAGCCCATGTGCGACCCGTTCGCCAACTCGAAGCGCGTTCTTCATGATATGCACACATTCGGATGTATCATCAGAGCGTGAGGCTTGATGCTAAGTCAACAGGTAGTTAGCAGCTCATTGGTCGGGGCCTGATCGAGCGGGCACGAGCAATGATCCGTAAATTGGCTGTTTGACAAGTCTCTCGAACAGAGGAGCAGGCGCAGTGCGCATGCGCCGGAAGAAGGAGAATATCCATGTCAGATGCAGCCGCCACCAGCGCGCCACTATCGGCGCATACCCAACCACCTGCGCCTGAGAATGAGAGCGGCATCATCAAGCGCGTAGCCGTCTCATCGTTCTTGGGCAATTTCATCGAGTGGTTCGACTACGGCTCCTACTCGTATTTCGCCACCATCATCGCAGCCGTGTTCTTCGCCTCTGAGGACCCCACGGTAGCGCTCATCAGCACGTTCGCCGTGTTCGCGGTCTCATTCGTCATGAGGCCCGTGGGCGCGCTGTTCTGGGGCAGCTTGGGCGACAAGAAGGGCCGCAAATGGGCGCTCTCGGTGAGCATCTTCCTCATGTCCGGGGCTACGTTCCTCATCGGATGCTTGCCCACCTATGAGATGATCGGCCTGGGCGCGCCGCTGCTGCTCTTGGTGCTGCGCATGGTCCAGGGCTTCTCGGCTGCAGGCGAGTATGCAGGTGCCGCCACGTTCCTGGCTGAGTACGCGCCGAGCGATAAGCGCGGCCTGTACTGCTCCATCGTCCCCGCATCCACCTCCGTCGGCCTTCTGGTCGGCTCCATGCTGGCCACGTTCATGACCATCTTCCTGGCGGGGGACGCGGTGCTGGCGTGGGGTTGGCGCATCCCATTCCTGCTCGCGGGCCCGTTGGGCTTGGTGGCTCACTACATCCGGACGCGCCTTGAGGATTCGCCCACCTATCAGGCCATGCAGGATGAGCTGGCAGCCAAGGAGAACGAGGTGCAGCACCCTGTGCGCGACCTGTTCAAGCATCACCTGCGCGCGCTGATCGTCTCCTTCGGTGCTTGCATGCTGAACGCGGTCGGCTTCTACGCAGTGCTCACGTACCTGCCCACCTATCTCGAGACAGCGGTGGGCATGTCCGCCGAATCATCCCAGATGGCCACCACCATATCGCTCGTGGCGTACGTGGCGTTCGTGTTCATCTCAGGCAAGATATCGGATATCTTCGGGCGCAAGAAGATGCTCATCACCGCATGCATCCTCTTCGTGGTGCTCACCGTGCCCGCATTCATGCTGTTGAATACGGCTGATTTCGCGGTGGTGCTGGCCGTGGAGCTGGTCATGTGCTTCGTGCTCACCATCAATGATGGCACGCTCTCCAGCTACCTCACCGAGACCTTCCCGACCGATGTCCGCTACACCGGCTTCGCGCTCAGCTTCAATCTGGCGAATGCGATCTTCGGTGGCACGGCGGCCATGATCTCCACGTGGCTGATATCCACGACCGGGTCGAACGTGGCTCCTGCGTGGTACATGGTCGTCATCTCCCTGATAGCGCTGTTGGCCATGATCATGTCGAAGGAGAATTCCCACAAGGACCTGGATAGCATCTAGGTTCTTCGTGGGATGCCCCGTCCTCTGGGCGCAGCTCGCTCATGTGATGTAGGATGTACGGGCACCTTGTCGTGCCCGTTCTCATACATGCGATCATGCGAAGGAGCGTGCGAGCGAAGATGTTCTGCAAGACGGTACGGTCGATGGGCATCCGTGATTGGATCATCTTGATCATCGCGTCGCTCTTCATCGGCTTCTGCGGGGTCTATGGCTGGTCCTATGGAACGAGCGCTTCTGGCGGCGTGCCCACGTTGGCTGCACCGGTGGCGTTCGCGTCATCCATCGCGTGCGCGGCAGTGGTGGGCGCGCTCATGCTGCTCTGCAATGCGGGGTTGACGAAGCTCGCCTATGCGTCTCTGAACAAGGATGCGGCGCATGCTGCGGAGGCATCAAGGACAGCAGGTGCATCTGAGCCCTCATCGGTCATGCAAGGGAAGCCTGCATGGATCGTACGTGTCGTACCTCGGCTCACCGCCAAGAGCGTATCCCTGTTCGCGCTCGTCCTCATCGTGTTCTGGTCTCCCTATCTCGTGGCTGCATTCCCGGGCACCATGTACAACGATACCGCCATCCAGATGCAGCAGGTCTATGAGGGCGCGCATCCGTTAGATATCCGTTCTGGCGGGAATGAGGACTACGGTGAAGAAGCGATCGCGCGGGGCTATGGATCCCAAGCAGATGACGTCAAGCGCGCCGAGAGCTTCCGCCTGACCGATGCTTGGCTCGTTGACCATCATCCCTTCGCGCTCACCATGCTCTACGGCGGGGTGGCATCCGCATCCGATGCGCTCTTCGGGGATTGGATCTTCGGCTTCGGTCTGCTCATGGCGTGCCAAGCCATCCTCTTGGCCTTTGAGCTCGCATTCTGCGTCGCGTATCTGCGGAAGAGGGGAGCGCCGCCCTCCCTTTGCTTCGCAGCCTTGGCGTTCTTCTGCATCGTGCCGATCGTCCCCATGACGGCTGTGCTCGTCATGAAGGACAGCGTGTTCACCGTGCTCGCCATCCCGTACTTCTTGCTGCTCGCGGAATGCGCTCTCAGCAAGGGTGCTGTCTTCGAGCGCACGCGGATGGTCGTGCTGCTCATCGTGGTGGCCGTGCTCATGTGCTTGGCGAAGAAGACAGGCATCTACGTCGTGGGTGCAACGGCGCTCTTCGGGCTGATCGCAGCGCTCATCCGCCTTGGGCGGGAACGTCGCTGGGGGGGGGTCGCTCGTTTCCCAGCGGGCCGCTGTGGCATTCTTCCTGCAAGGAGCGATCTGCGCGCTCCTCATGTTCGCGCTCGTGCCCATGGTGCTCTTCCCGCTCTTGAGCGTAGCTCCGGGTAGCAAGGGAGAGGCTCTTGGTGCCCTGCTCCAGCAGACGGCGCGCGTGTATCGCGATCATGGATCGGAGGCGCTGACGCCGGAGGAGCGGGAGGCGGTCTATGCGGTCATGCGCACATCCGGTCTTGAGTGGGATTACAACGCCACATGCACCGACCGCGTGAAGAGCAGATTCTATACGGAGGCGACCAACGAGCAGATCGCAGGGTATCTGGCGGCATATGCCAGCATGGGCCTGCGCTTCCCGGTCACATACCTGGAATCGCTCATCAGCGTGGATGCCGGCTTCCTTGCGCCGGTGAGGTACTACGAGGGCACCGTCACCAATATGGGTTGGGACCTCTCCTTCGACGGAGGTCGCAGGGTGCTCTGGCAGCCTGAGCAGCTCTCTGACATGAGAGCTGCGATCGATGCAGGGGTGGTCGCCGTGCAGGATGTGCCGGTCGTGGGACTCCTCTTCAAGGGCGTCACCTATGACCTGTGGATACCATTATTCCTGTTGTTCTTCTGCGTGCGCAATCGCCTGAGCGCGGGCATCTTGTTCGTTCCCTTCGCGGTGATCACGGCATTCTGCTTGATCGGACCGATCTACGACATGCGCTACCTCTTGCCCGAGGTGTTTCTCGCACCCGTGCTCTTGGGTGTGGCGGTGGCGCTGGCGAAGGTGCGGTTCAAGGAGCGTGCCGACCGCAAGAGGGGCGAGGAGCCAGCGACAGCAGCTTGACATGCAGTGTTGATCGCTGCGCCGTCGATCAGGAGCGTGCCGGCAAGCCGGCGCCTGTGTATGGGCAGCAACCCCCTCGGCAGCGGGCGTCATCGTCACATCCGCGCTCCTACAGAGGTTGGCCCACATGCAGCCGTAAGGGCGCAGCTCGTCTGCGCCCGTTGTGGCACCTGCCGTGTTCGGTGCGCTCAATGCGCTCTTACGCGTAGGCTTCCTTCAGCTTGGCGAATGCGGGCATGCTGCGCTCGATGGTGTCCTTGGCGATGCAGTAGGAGAGCCTGACCCACCCCGTTGCTCCGAAGCTGTCAGAGGGGACCAACAGCAGCTCGAAGTCCTTCGCACGCTCCGAGAACGCTACCGCATCATCTTCGAGCGCGCGCACCCAGAGGTAGAAGGCTCCATCGGGTTCCACGTACTCATAGCCCAGCTCATCCAATCCCTTGCAGAGGATGCGCCTGTTCTCCTCGTAGGTGGCAACATCAGAGGGGATGCCCAGGCACTGTGCGATCACGCGTTGCAGCAGCACTGGCGCGCAGATGTATCCCAAGGAGCGTCCTGCGCCCGAGATGGCGGTGAACAGCTCGCGCGCGTCGGGGATCAGGTCGGATACGTAGATGTAGCCGATGCGCTCGCCCGGCAGGGACAGCGACTTGCTGAACGAGTAGCACACGATCGTGTCCTCATAGAGGCTCGGGACGTAGGGCACCTCTGCACCATAGACGATCTCGCGGTAGGGCTCATCGCTGATGAGCATGATGCGCGTGCCGTATTCGCGCTCCTTCTCCTGGAGGAGGGAAGCGAGCGCTTCCAGGGACGCGCGCGTGTAGACGGTGCCCACGGGGTTGTTCGGCGTGTTGATGATGACGGCGCTCGTCTTGGGCGTGATGGCGGCTTCGATGGCAGGGATATCCGGCTGGAACGAGGGCGTTTCCGCAGGCACCTCGATCAGCGTGCAGCCGGCGTTCTCGGTCCAGGTCTTGTACTCAGGGAAGTAGGGAGAGATGGTGATGACCTCATCTCCTGGATTGGTGATGGCAGCTAAGGTGATGGCGATGCACGATGACGCGCCCGAGGTCACATAGACGTTGTCCATGGTAGCGGGGATGCCGAAGGTGTCCCTGATGTGGTCCGCGATGGCGCGGCGCACGGTGGGATCGCCTGGAGACGGCGTGTACTCATGTACGATGACCGGGTCCTTCGCAAGCTGGATGCGGAACTGCTCTGTCACTGCGTCGGGTGCCGGCACGCTCGGGTTGCCGATGCTGTAGTCGAATACGTTCTCAGCCCCGATCTCTGCCTTGCGGGCCATGCCGTAGGCGAACAGCTCGCGGATCTTGTTGGGCTCTGCGCCCAGGTCATGCATGCGCTCATTGATCATCGTCAAAGCTCCTCTGCTCCCATCGTGTCATCTTCGATTCTATTCCAGCTGTGCTCCCATGTCATACAATTCAGTGCAAAGGCTCTGATGGATGGAAGAGAGGTGGCAGGCATGAAGGTCATGCTGGTGAACGGGAGCCCGCACAGGTCGGGCACGACGTCACGCGCGCTGGATGAGGTGGCGAAGACGCTCGAGGCGGAGGGCGTCGAGGTGGGCCGCTTCTGGGTGGGCGCTGCGCCCATAGCGGGCTGCATCGGGTGCGGATACTGCGCGAAGCACGACGGCGAATGCACGTTCGGGGATGTGGTCAACGAGTTCAATCATCTGGCAGCGGACTACGACGGGTTCATCTTCGGCACATCGGTGCACTATGCCGCGGCAACAGGTGCCATCACCTCCTTCATGGACCGCTCCTTCTATTCGCAGGCATGCGGTGGGGTGAACATCTATCCCTTGAAGCCGGCAGCGGGAGTCGTGGTGGCGCGCCGGGGTGGATGCACATCCACGTTCGACCAGCTGAACAAGTACTTCACCATCGTCCAGATGCCGGTGATATCCGCTAGCTACTGGAACATGGTCTATGGCACGAGCGCAGCGGAGGCCGAAGAGGATGCAGAGGGTCTGCGCACGATGCGCGTCTTGGCGCATAACATGGCCTACTTCCTGCGCTGTCGCGAGGCAGCGGATGCTGCGGGCGTGGCGCTCCCGCCCGTAGAGCCGTCTGCCCGCACGAGCTTCGTCCGCTAACGTGCCCATGGCAGAGCACCTTCGCACCATGGAGTTGCTGGCACCTGCCGGTGGCATGGAGCAGCTCATCGCCGCATGCCGCTTCGGCGCGGATGCGGTCTATCTGGCAACGGATAGGTTCGGGATGCGCGCTCGCGCGGCCAACTTCGCACCGGAGGAGCTCTCAGATGCGGTCAGGGCGGCACATGCCTTCGGCGTCAAGGTGTACCTGACCTGCAATACGATGATCGCGCAATCGGAGGTGGCAGAGCTCCCTGCCTTCTTCGAGCGCGTGCAGGATGCGGGCGTGGATGCGCTCATCATCGGGGACATGGGTGCGTTCGCCATGGCGCGCACCTACGCGCCTGCTTGCCAGCTGCATGTGAGCACGCAGGCATCCGTCTCCAATTCGGAAGCGGCGAAGGCGTGGCATGCTCTGGGCGCTACCCGCATCGTCTGCGCACGGGAGATGACGCTCGCAGACATCGCGCAGATGCGCCAGGCCATACCTGATGACCTTGAGATAGAGGCGTTCGTGCATGGCGCTCAATGCATGGCCGTCTCAGGCCGGTGCCTCATCAGCAGCTACCTCACGGGGCGCTCGGGCAACAAGGGTGCGTGCACGCAGCCGTGCCGCTGGAGCTATGCCCTTGAGGAGGAGAAGCGCCCCGGCATCCATTTCCCCATCGAGGAGCATCCGGATGGCACCTTCATCATGAATGCGAAGGACCTGAACATGATCGCACATCTGCGGGATCTTGCCGAGGCGGGCGTTGACTCCGTGAAGATAGAGGGCCGGAACAAGAAGGCGTTCTATGTGGCCACCGTCGTGACGGCCTATCGGCGCGCGCTGGATGAGGGCCCTTCTGCGGAGGTGGAGCGCGAGCTCACAGGGATATCCCACAGGCCCTATAGCGAAGGCTTCTATTTCGGCGATCCCGAGCAGGCCCCCGCTTTCGATGGCTATGAGCAGGAGACCATGCATGTGGCTGATGTGGTATCCGCTGAGGAGGCAGGTGTCGACGCGGGCGCTGCCGGGCCTGACCGCCTGTTCGCACGCTGTCGCAACAGGTTCGCCGAAGGGGATGCGCTCGAGGTGCTGAGCCCCGGCGGTCGCGTGCGATCCGTGGTCGTGCGCGGCTTGGTGTGGCATCCTGGGCGCGCGGGGGAGGACGGCGCGGCATCTGCCGCCGCGCCTGCTCCAGAGCCCGTTGCGGTGGCGGTGGCCAATCGCTCATGCTGCATCTATTCCTTCGTCTGCCCCGATCCACCCGCTCCCGGTTCCTTCGTCCGCGTGCGCACCTATCGGAGGTCAGCGCGGCACTGAGCGGGTGCGCCGACGGGCGCAGGCGTCATCCTTTATCTCAAGCTCTCGTCGGATACGTCACCCAAACTTGCTATGATGAATGCACACGGTACCCCGACGAGATGGGAGCGAAGACATGGGAGTCAAAGGATCGGAGTCACTTGATATCACCTTCGAGGAGCTTCAGCCGTATCTCCATGCCAACCACTCGGTCTACATGGATCTTGATGGGCAGACCTATTACCTGACTGACGTGAATGACCGCTACTGGCGCGTGCAGGACACCGCTCAGGTGAACGACAAGGGTCACTACGTCGATTGCTCTCCGCTCGTTCCCACCATCGCGGAGTTCCTGGAGCTTCCCTTCCATCAGGGCAAGTCCATCACCGAGACGTTCGGAGAGGCTGTCTTCTACCCGTCCGAGAAATAGCCTGCATGGGTTGCTTCTGAAGGCAGCTTCTTGTATACAATCGAATAAAACCATGCGAAGCGGCTCGTATGAGTCGCTTCCTCTTTCAAGGAGGAGAGATGAGCGAAGAGAAGGTGGCACAGGAGGGCATCCCCGAAGGAGCGCCTGAGGATTGCGGCGGCTCATGTTCCAGCTGCGGCGTCTCGGGTTGCGGCTCGCGGACCGAGAATCAGGCACCGGCGAAGTATCAGCCGAACAAGCGGTCGGAGATCAAGAAGGTCATCTCGGTCGTGTCAGGCAAGGGTGGCGTGGGCAAGTCCCTGGTCACGAGCCTCCTTGCATCGGAGCTTGCCCGTCAGGGCTTGAAGGTGGGCATCCTGGATGCAGACGTGACTGGCCCCTCCATCCCCAAGGCGTTCGGGGCTGAGGGCGCGCCTGCGCCCGATGCCGATGGCATCAACCCCATCGAAACGCCGGAGGGCATCAAGATCATCTCCGTGAATCTGCTGCTTCCCTCCGACGACACGCCCGTTGCATGGCGTGGTCCGGTCATCACGGGCATCCTCAACCAGTTCTTCTCTGAGGTGAACTGGGGAGAGCTGGACGTGCTGTTGATCGACATGCCTCCGGGTACGTCGGACGTGTTCCTCACCGTGTTCCAGATGTTCCCGGTGGATGGCATCGTCACCGTGTCAGCGCCGCAGGAGCTGGTGGCCATGATCGTGGGCAAGGCCGTCAACCTGGCGCATTCCATGGAGGTCCCGGTCATCGGGCTCGTAGAGAACATGGCGTACTTCAAGTGCGATGGTTGCGCGAAGGAGCATCACATCTTCGGTGAGCCTCAGGGTGAGGCGGTTGCTGCGAAGTATGGGATCCCTGCGGTGGCCACGCTGCCCATGGACCCCACGTTCGCGGCAGCTGTGGATGCAGGCCGGGTGTATGACTATGACACCGAAGGCGCGCTCTCTCAGATCCTGGATGCCATAGAGAAGGCGTAGCGCACACGAAGGACGGATGACGGTAGGTGGGTGGGCGCAGATTGGTCTGCGCCCCTACGCAGGAGAGGGCGCAGCGCCTTGCTGGGGTGGCTGCGCATCCGTCAGCGCGTCAGAGGAGGAGCTGCCTTCCCCGGGGACTTCGCCGGACCCATCGTCGCCGGCATCTGAGGAGCTGGAAGAGGCAGATGACCCTGATGAGCTCGATGCATCCGAAGCGCTGCTGCTCGTGGAGCTGGACGCGCTGGATGCGCTGCTCGTAGAGGAAGCGTCATCCGAGCTGTCTTGATGCGCGTCATCGGAGGACGTCGAGGGGACGCTATCCCCATCACCGTCATCGGCGTCTTCTATCTTATGGATCACCATCACGGGCTCTGGCTTGGCTCCCAAGCCCTTGCCCGTCGTAGCCAGGTATACGATGCCAGCAGAAGCGGCAACGGCCACGAGGGCGGATGCGATGCAGATGGCGATCAGCCGTCGCGTCAGGCGTCCTTGCTGCGCTTTGGCAGCTGCTGCGCTGCGCGCCTGCGCGTGAGCATCCTCTTCGTCGGAGCTCGCGCGGTCCTCGCTCGTGCCAGCGTCGTCCTTCGCGGGACCTGCGCTCCCTTCGATGCTCTCCGTGGCTGCTCCCTCGACAGAGGGGCCTTCGCCATCCTCCTCATCGGCTTCCTGTCCTTCTTCTAGCGCACCCTTGGCACCCTGCGCTCCTGCGATAGCATGCGTAGCCTGCGCGTCGGCTCCGATCGCGGGAGCTTGGCTGGTGTGGCGTGCGGACAGGACCACATCGGGGAGCTCTCTCAGCTTCTCTGCGGAGTCTGCTAGGAACTTCTTGTACAGGGAGGCGGCTATGGTGGAGACGATGGAGGCCACGGCCACGCCGATGATGGAGCCTGCGATGCCGATGTAGGAGGCGAGCAGCATGGAGGTCACGGAGGCAAGGGCCGTGGCTATCACCTGAACGGCCGAGATATCCGAGAAGAGCCTCTCCTTCTTCTCTGGCGTGATCTGTCCTCGTTGCTCTTCAGAGCGTCCCATGCCGCACCTCTGCGGGTCGTCATCCATTCGCGTCTGGCCCCATGATACGCAAAGCCCCGAACGGCGGGAGGTGCCGTCCGGGGCGGGGGATGAACCGTCACGTGCACGTCATCGGGCGTGAAGCGATCCGTTCACAACGCTTCGGCTCGTGAGGTAGGTCACCAAGAAGTAGCCTCCATAGATGATGCCCACGAGCGCGGCGGCCATGCCGATGGGGCCGATGACGGACGTGCCCAGCGCATCGAAGAGCTCCTTGGAGAGCACGCTGATGGCGCAGCTAGCGTGGCAGAGCGCGACCCCGAGCGGCAGCAGGAAGTAGACCAGCACCTGGACGAGGAGCGACCGGTCGATCATGCGCTGGCTGCATCCGATGCGCGAGAGCATCTGGTAGCGCGGCAGCGAGTCGGCTGTGTTCGAGAGCTGCTGCACTGCCAGCACGGCAGCTGTGGATATCAGGAACACGAAGCCGATGTAGAGCGCAAGATAGGTGATGAGCATCTTGAGCCCGCTGGCTTGCGCGACCATCTCGTAGGCGGTGATGGCCTGTGAGACGGGCCACATGAGGAACGCGTATTGAGGAGCGTCCGCAGGCGCATCTTGCTGGCGCGCATCTGCATCGATCGGCTGCGCGGCCTCCAAGATGGTCTTGAGCGTCTGATCGTTCTGCGCTTCGGTCTTGCCATTGTCCGCATACATCACATCGAGCACGCATCGCTCGGGGATGGCTCCTGCTGCGCGCACCTCGCCGATGGCGCTCTCTGGAACGATGACGACGAGCGCCGTCGTCTTCAAGGAGCTATCTTCCAGCTGCATGTCGATGATCTCATCGGAGAAGGCAAGGGGCGTGCCCATGATATCCAGGGTGATGCTCGGGTTCGCCATATCCTTGGCGATGCCATCGGCCATCTCCATGTTGTTCACGATGGCGCATCGCCCGCTCTCGAGCTGGATGGGCTCCAGGCCGATCATGGTCCGTGTGGCATTCAGGTCCTCGAGGGACAGGAGCGTCAGGGGAGAGGCAGTGAGGAAGGAGGAGAACTCCTTCATGCGCTCCGCCGCTTCGCTCCCGGCCTGCTCTATCACGCCGCCATAGGTGAGGGAGGGAATCTCATAGAAGCTGAGCTGCGTGCTCGCGCTGATGGTCTGCTCCCAAAGGTCAGGTGCGGCCTCGCGCAGGGCGGAGGACATATCCCACTCGTGGCTCATGCCGTTCGCGTATGCCTCAGGGTGCTCGACCTGCATCGCGCGTGCGCCGGCATCCAGGGCGGAGGGGTCATCGACGCCTGCATCCTCAGGCTCATCCATGTACATCCATGAGATGAGGGATGCGCTGTAGGGGTTCGCCTCCTCGATGCCGTCGGTGAACACGCTCACCAGCCCCATGCCCACGGAGAAGGTGGTGATGGAGAAGAAGAGCATCACGCAGATGGCCCAGAGGGAGACGAATGCCGTGTTCACGCGGCTTGCGATCTGGCGCACGGCGAAGGGGACGAGGCCGCGCAGGTAGATGCCGCGGGCGCGTGTGATGAGCGCGATGACGAAGCCCGCAAGCGACCAGAACAGGATGAACGTGCCCACGAGCATCCCTATGGTCGCACGATGGAAGCGCGGGTCATCCATCATGACCATGCCGCTCTCGATGAGCTGCTCGTAGGAGTATGCCAGGATGGCGATGGATGCCACGAACGCCACGAGGCAGACCCACGGGTTGCGCACGGCCACCTTCTGGTTCTTCGCGTTCGCATGCAGGAGGTCGATCAGCTTCTGTCGATTCACCATGAGCGTGTTGAACAGCGCCACGATCACGAAGATCACGGCGAAGCAGGTGATGGTGAGGGTGAGCGCTTCGGCTGAGAAGACGAATTGGTAGTTCATGATGGTCGTGCCGAAGAGCGATGCCGTGAGGAACGACATCAGATGTGAGAGCAGGATGCCTGCAGCAAGCCCGAGCACGAGCGAGGCGAGGCCGATCAGGAGCGTCTCGATCAGCATGATGGCAGAGACGCGGCTCGCTGGCATGCCCAAGAGCATGTATGTGCCGAACTCGCGCTTGCGGCGTCGGATGAGGAAGCCGTTGGAGTACAGGATGAGGAAGCCCAGCACGCATGCGATCAGCCCTGAGAACATCTGCATGAATTGCTGCGTGGTCTCGAATTGCCGAGCATCTGCTGCAGCTTCCAGGTCGAACATGACCTCCTGGCTCCCGATGGAGTTGAAGGCGTAGAACACCGCCACGCCGAACAAGAGCGTGAGGAAGTAGATGGCGTAGTCGCGCACCGAGTGGCGGATGTTGCGCCATGCGAGCTTAAGCAACATGGCCGACCTCGCCCCCGAGGAATGAGACGACCTCCATGATGCGCGCGAAGAACTCCTCGCGCGGCATGGTCCCGCGGCGTATCTCGTTGAACAGGCGACCATCCTTGATGAACAGCACGCGGTTCGTGAACGAGGCTGCATAGGAGTCATGGGTCACCATCATGATGGTGGCGCCCATCTTCTGGTTCATCATCTCCAGCGTCTCCAACAGCACGGCGGCGGAGCGCGAATCCAAAGCACCCGTGGGTTCATCTGCCAAGATCAGCTTCGGGTCTCCCACGATGGCGCGTGCAGCAGCCACGCGCTGCTTCTGACCGCCTGACATCTGGTTCGGATAGCGCTTGAGCACGTCTGCCACGCCAAGGGCTGCGGCGATGTTCTGCACGCGCGTTGCGATCTCAGCAGGCGCAACATGCTTGATCGTCAGCGCGAGCGCGATGTTCTCCATGCCGTTCAAGGTGTCCAGCAGATTGAAGTCCTGGAAGATGAACCCCAGCTCGTCGCGGCGGAACTTCGCCAGCGCGCGCTTGGAGAGCGTGGTGATATCCTTGCCATCCACGACGATCTGGCCGCTCGTGACCTTGTCGATGGTGGACACGCAGTTCAGGAGCGTCGTCTTGCCGGAGCCGGATGGTCCCATGATGCCCACGAACTCTCCCTTGGCGATGTCGAATGACACGCCATCCAGCGCATGGGTGATGGAGTCGCGCGTGCCGTATGCCTTCTTCGCTTGGCGCACGGAGAGCGCGGTGGCCGGCGCGTTGGATGTTCCCACGTGCACGGCATTCTGGGGGGTTGCGTAGATCTCGGTCATGGTCCTCACGCTTTCACGAGACGGGGAGCTTCGTATGCCACCAAAGCTCCGATGGCTATCACTACTGCGAATGAGATGGCGATCTTCGCTGTCATGCCCATGGTCTCCTCCTGCCGGGCCGCATCGGCCCCTCTTGGTCGTATCGTGCAGGAAGATGATGCTCCTTGAGGTGTGCGCGGTGCCATCGAATGCGCTTACATCAACCTTACATCCCTGTCATGTTCGCGTCCGAGTGACAGGCGCGTCCAGGGGGTGCGCATCGCTTGGGTGGCTGGTCGCATCAGATGAGGCGGTCGCGGTCGTGGGGGAACGTGAAGATGACGCGCGTGCCGGTTCCCTCTTCGCTGGCGACCGCGATGCCGAGCCCCAGGCGCTCGCACATGAGGGAGATGAGGTACAAGCCCATGCCGGTGGCTGTTCCGCTCGTGCGGCCATTGCTGCCCGTGAAGCCCCTGTCGAAGATGCGCGGCATGTCCGCTTCGCTGATCCCGCAGCCGTCATCGCGCACTTCGAGCACCGTGCGCCCATGGGGTGCGTCCGGGGCCTCTTCGCGTGCGGTGAAGCGGATCGAGCTCGCTCCGTATTGCGCCGCGTTCGCGATCACCTGCCCCAGCATGAACACGAGCCACGGCTCATCCGCGAGCACCTCCATGTCCTCGGGGATATCCACTGAGGGGATCGCTTGCTTCTCGATCAGGTAGCGCACCTGGCGCTTGCATGCTTCGCGTGCGGCCTTCGCGAGGGAGAGGCGGCGGATGGCGTAGTCCTTCTGCACTGCGGTGGAGCGTGCATAGTACAGCGCTTGGTCCACCTGGTTGTCCATGCGCTCGAGCTCGCGTGCGAGCGCGTCAGCATCGGGGCCGTTCATGCGGTCGAGGATCAGCCGAGCTGCGGCGATGGGTGTCTTGGTCTCATGTATCCAGAGCTCTACGTATTCGCGATACCGCTCCGCGTCTGCTTGCGCCTGGGTGAGTTCAGCGTTCGCCAATGAGGAGATGCGGTCGATCGCGCCTGCGGTCGCGTGCGCCTCGAGGGAGGCGGCAGGGGGCAGGAGCGTTGCCATCTCGTGGGCATCGCGCGCACTCGCGGCCGCATCCTCGAGAGCCTGCCAGAATCGAACGCTCCGCGCGAAGTCGAAGGCGAGCATCAGCGCAAGGCAGATGAGCACGAAGGCGGCGACGGTGATGCTCCCATCCCGCCCCACTCCCAAGAGGGAGCACATGCTGAACACGCCCAAGACGCAGAGGGTGCCCAGGGCGATGATGACCGCATTGTCGCGCAGGTAGGCACCGAGCGTGAATGCGCGGGGCGCATCAGCTGTGGCATCAAGCTCAGGGTGGGCCATCATATGATGTAGCCGATCCCGCGCTTGGTCTTGATGAGGTCCTCATCCGCGCCCAGCTCTGCGAGCTTCTTGCGCAGGCGGTTCATGTTGACGGTGAGGGTGTTGTCGTCGATGAACGAGTCCGATTCCCACAGATGCACCATGAGCTGCTGGCGGCTGACCGCACGACCAGCATTGCGCATGAGCAGCTGCAAGATCTTGAGCTCGTTGCGCGTGAGCTCTTGCGTGCGCCCTTGGAAGGAGACGGTGGCTGCGGCCTCGTCGAGCGCGAGCCCCGCATGCTGCAGGATGGGAGGCGCCATCGCAGCGCTTCGGCGCAACAGCCCCTGGATGCGCGCGATCAGCGTGGCGGGGCGGTAGGGCTTCGTCACGTAGTCATCTGCGCCGAGCCCCAAGGCCATGACCTCGTCGAATTCGCTCTCGGACGAGGTGAGGATGATGATGGGCACCGATGAGGTGGCGCGGATGTCCCGGCAGATCTGGTGCCCGTCGGTGCCGGGGAGCTTGAGGTCCATCACGACGCAGTCAGCGTCAGCGGCGAGCGCTTCGTGCGCTGCGCGTGCGAAGTCGTTGCAGTGGGCCGTGGTGAAGCCTTGCAGGTCGAGCAGGCGCTCCAGCTCATCCTGGAGCGCCTTGTCGTCCTCTATCACATAGATGTGCGCCATGCGTGCATTCTTGCACAGAAGCGCTCTCGTTGCACACCCGTGGCGCACGAGGGGCTGCATGCGATCCTGGTAGGCGCATGCGGCCTGGTTGGGGCGTGCGGCTGGTCGGTAGCGATCGCGCCTAGCGTTGATCGGTGCTCTGACCTTGGCGCTCGCTGCGCTTCCCGCGCTCGAACGCATAGACGCAGAGTGCGAGGAAGGCGATCAGGAACAGCATGAGCGCGAATCCGATCTGGATGTTCAGCGCGTTCGTCACGACGGGGAGGGGTGTGAGGAGCGGTAGGCCCAGCTCGTAGGCTCGCGCATAGCGCTCGGCGACCTCCTTCGGGACGGTGTTGCTCGTCAGCTCTTCGGTGAACTCGAGCGGCTCATCGGGGGCTGTGGCGTTGACCTGCCCGTCTGAGAGGATGACGCCCTCCATCTGGTCGATGCCGGTGGGGAGGTCATTGGTGGGAGGCGTGGGCTGGAATGGGTCGGTGGGCGTGGGCACGACCACCTCATTAGGTAGGCCAGGAGTGGGGACCGATCCGCCGCCTGAGCCGTTGCCTGGAGCATCTGGCACAGAAGGATCGACGACATCAGCCGGTGGGACCGCATCTTCGGGAACGTAGAGCACGTTCAGCACGTTGTCTTCCGGGTTCGTTCCCACACGGATGGATTCCGGATAGGTATCAACGGCATAGAGGCCGTCCAGGTCGAACTCGAAGTACTCGCCCTTGACCTCCTCGTCGAAGATCTGGTTCACGAACTTCTGCTCGCCCAGCTTGTAGAACGAGGGGTGCGTCTCCAGCGCGCCAGCCCAGTCATCTGCTCCCAGATCAGCGCCGGTCATCAGGTAGTAGTTCACCGTGAACTCGTTGTTCATGAGCTTTCCGTACATGAGCTCGATCATGTTCTTGGAGTTGTCAGCGGAGATGGTGATCGAGGGAGCCGTGCCATCGAAGAAGAAGTATCCGGGGATGTTGTAGACGTAGTCCCAGACGTTCACCACGTCTCCCGGCTTCAAGCCATCCACCACGTGCTGCCCCATGAGCCTCAGGCGGTTGGGCTCTTCCTCGTCGTAGTAGACGATCTCGTAATAGTCTATGGTGAGATGGCAATCCGCCTGCTCGTCTGCGGCGGGCGCATCATCGGCAGGAGCCTGATCGGTGGGCGCGTTCATGTTCGCGAGCGGCTGGGGCGTCGCATCCTCATCGGGCAGCGGCACGGGCTCGATCGGCTGGATGTCCTCCGGCGTGATGATCTCAGGTGCCGGGGCCTCGTCTGCGGCAGCGCCGTCAGCCTCATCGGATGCGGTCGCGGTCGCATCCGTCGCAGTGCTGGGATCATCTGCTTGCGCGTCGCCTTCTGCTAGGGCAGCGAGGGGCATGCAGACGGAGAGGGCGAACAGGACGGTGAATGATGCGGTCAGGATCTTCTTCATGGTCATCTCCTCACGTTGCTGGGACGAATGTATCCCTGTGCGCGGTGTCGGCTCATCCGGTCATCGAACGTTTGCCGTATCCGAATCCATTCGTCATCCTCGCGTCAGCTTGTGCGGTCAGGCGCTGTCGCGGGCGTGGCCGTCAGGTGCGGATGCGCAGCACTGGTGCGAAGCGATAGCCCTGCTCCCGCTTTGCCGATAGGGTGCGCACGAGGTGCGTTGATGGCGTATCCTGTGACCCATCATGATCGGGACCATCGCGAACACAGCAGCCATCGTCATCGGCAGCCTTGCAGGCGGCTTGGTGAAGCACGGCCTCAAGGAGAAGTATCAGAAGGCGCTCTATGTGGCCATGGGCCTAGCGGCTACGGGATTGGGCATCAATGCCGTCGTGTCGAACATGGCGGAGAGCCTCTATCCGGTCCTCTTCATCGCGAGCCTTGCGCTCGGCGGCCTCTTGGGCACGGCCATCGACATAGAGGGGCGCTTCGACCGCCTGGTCGACCGCTTCTCGAAGGGCGGGGATGCGCGTGAGGAGGGCGCGGAGGTGGCCGATGCCCCGAGCACGCGCCTCTCAGAGGGCCTGTCCACGGCCATCGTGCTCTTCTGCTTCGGCACGCTCTCCATACTCGGGCCCATCAACAGCGCGCTCTTCGGCGATGAGACCTATCTTCTGACGAATGCGACGCTCGATCTGGTGACATCGCTCGTGCTGGCATCCACCTACGGCGTGGGCATCGCGTTCGCGGCGGCTGTGCTGTTCGCGTGGCAAGGCTCCATCTGGCTGTTCGCGCAGTGGATATCGCCCTGGCTCACCCCAGAGCTCATGGGAGAGATATCCATCGTCGGCGGATTCCTGATCCTGGCATCGGGCCTCTCCATCCTGGAGATCAAGAAGATATCGGTCATGAACTTCCTGCCGGCGCTCGTGGTGCCGCCGATCTGGTTCGTCATCGTGAGCCTCGTGCCTGTCGCTTGAGCAGCGCCTGTGCGCTCCTCCTTTGTCGCTTCTCGTGGCGATGGATTAGAATGAGCGAAAAGAGACGAGCAACGAGGCAAGGAGAGGCATATGGCGAACGGGATGAAGCTGGCTGTCCCCACGATGGGGGAGGCTGGTCTGGGATCGGAGCGCAGCGGTCACTTCGGACACTGCGATTGCTTCACGCTCATCGACATCCAGGACGGTGCGGTGGTGAGCGTGGAGGGGTTGGCGAATCCGCCGCATGAGCACGGTGGGTGCCTGGCCCCGGTGGCTCTGCTCAAGGAGGCCGGTGCGGATGCCATCGTGGCGGCGGGCATGGGCATGCGCCCGATGATGGGATTCGCGGATGCGGGCATCACGGTGCTCTTCGACAACACCACCCCGAACGTGGGAGATGTGGTGAGCAAGGTCATCGCGGGCGACGTGCCCGAGATGGGGGCAGAGAACGCGTGCCACGCTCATTGATCGATCGGACGGCGAGCCAAGGGAGGCATGCATGACGGTATATGAGGGCAAGGTGGTCGCTGAGGGCGGCATCAAGGTGGGAGTGATCGTCTCCCGCTTCAACGAGTTCATCACCGGGAAGCTCTTGAGCGGTGCGATGGATGCGTTCCAGCGCCATGGCGTGGATGTGCAGGATATCGACATCGCCTGGGTGCCTGGTGCATTCGAGATCCCGCTGGTGGCATCCAAGATGGCGGAGTCGGGCGAATACGATGCCGTCGTCTGCTTGGGTGCGGTGATCCGCGGGGCCACCTCGCATTATGACTACGTGTGCTCTGAGGTCAGCAAGGGGATCGCGCAGGTGTCGCTGGCAAGCGGCATCCCGGTCATCTTCGGCGTGCTGACCACGGACAACATCGAGCAGGCCATCGAGCGCGCAGGCAGCAAGGCGGGCAACAAGGGCAGCGAATGCGCTGAGAGCGCCATCGAGATGGTGAACCTGCTCCGCCAGATCTGATCGCGCTTGCGGGGGCGCACGTCACGTGCGCCCGTTCGCTATCCTCGTCCTACACCGTGCCCATGTTCCAGGAATTCATGTACTGCACCTGTTCGGGGGTGAGCTCGTCTATCTGGATGCCGAGCGTCTCCAGCTTGAGCTTCGCCACGTGCTCGTCGATGTCCTCCGGCACGTCGTAGACGTCAGGTGCCATCTCCTTCGCGTGCGCCAGCATGTATTCCGCGCAGAGCGCCTGGTTCGCGAACGACATGTCCATGACGTTCGCCGGATGCCCTTCCGCGCCAGACAGGTTCACCAACCGGCCTTCGGCGAGCAGCATGATCCGGCGCCCATCCGGCATCGTGTACTCATCCACCATGGGCTTGACGGTGCGCTTCTCGGTGCAGTGCTCCTCGAGCCAGGGGATGTTGATCTCGGAGTTGAAGTGCCC
This sequence comes from uncultured Eggerthellaceae bacterium, assembly GCA_910589125.1. Classification (GTDB taxonomy): domain Bacteria; phylum Actinomycetota; class Coriobacteriia; order Coriobacteriales; family Eggerthellaceae; genus MGBC163016. The sequence continues at coordinate 77,707 of CAJURX010000009.1, read as the reverse complement.
TGAGTTGCAGATGATGGCTCCGTCCTTCATGTTCACGAAGCAGGGCTCGTCCACCACGTTCAGGTTGCCGGTCACGGTGCACCAGATATCCGCCACCTTCGCAGCCTCGGCGCGGGGCATCACGGCGAAGCCATCCATGTGCGCCTCGAGGGCAGCCGTGGGATCGACTTCGCATACGACCACCTGGCAGCCCATGCCGCGGGCGCGCATCGCCAGGCCCTTGCCGCACCAGCCATATCCGCTCACCACGAACGTGCGCCCTGCGAGCAGGCGGTTCGTCAGGCGGATGATGCCGTCCAGCGTGGACTGGCCCGTGCCGTAGCGGTTGTCGAAGAAGTGCTTGGTCTTGGCGTTGTTGACCGCGATGATGGGGTAGCGCAGCTCGCCGTCGGCTGCCATGGCCGCCAAGCGGATGACGCCCGTGGTGGTCTCCTCCGTGCCGCCGATGATGTGCTCGAGCGCCTCGCGCTTCGTCTCGTGGATGCGTCCGACCACATCAGCGCCGTCATCCATGGTGATCTGCGGCTTGCTGTCGATCACCGCGTCAACGTGCTCGTAGTAGGTCTCCGTGTCCTCGCCGCAGATGGCGTAGACCGAGATGCCGAAGTCGCGCACGAGCGATGCGGCGGTGTCATCCTGGGTGGACAGGGGGTTCGAGGCGCAGAGCGTCACCTCGGCACCACCCGCAGCGAGCGTCCTCATGAGGTTCGCCGTCTCGGTGGTCACGTGCAAGCAGCAGCCGATGCGCACGCCCTGAAGCGGCTTCTCGCGCTCGAAGCGCTCGCGGATCTGGGAGAGCACGGGCATGTCGGCGTCTGCCCACATGATGCGCGCATATCCCTCATCAGCTAGGTTGATGTCCTTGATGTCATAGGTGTCAGTCACGGTATCTCCTCGTCTTCATACAGCGTCCACAAAGGATACATCAACTGGGGCATTCGCCCTTTTCCGCTTTCTTTGCGTGCGGCCAAGGACTATAATCTGACGGCTTCCGAGTTCGCTCGGACATCTGACCATGCAAAGAAGGAGAAACGTGTTCCAAGAGCTCTCGCAGTCGATGGCAGCGCTTTCTTTCATTGACATCTTCAATTTCTGCGTGTTCTTCACCTTCACCGTCTGCTACACCTATCAGCTCTACTACGTGTTCGTCGTGCTCACGCGCAAGGCGCCGGCACAGGTGGCGAAGACGGATCACAAGTTCGCCGTGCTGGTGGCCGCGCGCAATGAGAGCGCCGTCATCAGCGACCTCATCAGCTCCATCAAGGCGCAGGACTACCCGCAAGAGCTGATCGACGTGTACGTGATCGCTGACAATTGCACCGATGATACTGCCGCCGTTGCGCGCAAGGCGGGCGCTACGGTGTTCTCTCGCTCCAATCAGGAGAAGGTGGGCAAGGGCTATGCGCTCGACTTCGGGCTCAAGGCCATCTGGAGCACGTATCCGGATGCGGGCTATGAGGCGTACTTCGTGTTCGATGCGGACAATGTGCTGGATGCGCATTACTTCGCTGAGATGAACAAGGTGTTCGACGGCGGTGCGCAGGCGTCCACCAGCTATCGCAACTCCAAGAACTTCGATTCCAACTGGATCTCTGCTGGATACGGCGTGTGGTTCCTGCGCGAGGCGAAGTTCCTGAATCAGGCGCGCCTCACGCTCAACACCTCGTGCGCCGTTTCTGGAACGGGCTTCTTCATCGCTGATGAGGTGCTGCGCCGGGCGGGTGGCTGGAAGTGGCATCTGCTGACCGAGGATATCGAGTTCTCTGCATCCTCCATCATCGACGGCGTTCGCATCGCGTATTGCCCGACGGCGGTGCTCTACGATGAGCAGCCCACCACCTTCCGCGATTCGTGGAATCAGCGCGCTCGCTGGGCGAAGGGCTTCTACCAGGTGTTCGCGCATTATGCAGCTGGTCTCGTGAAGGGCATCTTCACCAATGAGCGGGGACATCGCTTCGCGTGCTATGACATGCTCATGACCATCGCGCCGGGCATGCTGCTGTCGATCATCTCCATCATCTTCAATGCAGCCATCGTGGTGCTCTCCTTCACGGGCGTGATGAGCGTGGGCGTGGCCATCGCCAGCTCCCTCTCATCCATCTTCTTCTGCCTGTTCAATTACGTCATGTTCATGTTCGTGTTCGGCGTGCTGACCACGTTCATGGAGTGGGATAGCATCCGTGCGAGCCGTCGTCGCAAGCTGCTCTCCATGGTCACGTTCCCCTTCTTCATGTTGACCTACATCCCCATCGCGCTGTATGCGCTGGTCAAGAAGACCACGTGGAAGCCCATCAAGCACACCATCTCCGTGGATGTGTCCGAGTATGCGGATGCCAAGCAGATGGGTCGCCCAGCAGCCTAGCGCCCTTCCGTCGATCGAGACGATCCTCAGAGGGATGCATGCGCGGTCGCATCCCTCCCTCACGACGCGAGCACCTTCGCGAATGCGAGCCCGAATATGTGCGCGATGCCAGCGGATCGCAGGCAGTCGGCTGCCGCATGCAGGGTAGCGCCCGTCGTGCAGATGTCATCCACCAGCACGACCTCATCGGGCATCGTGGTGCCAACTTTGGGCAGGAAGCATCCCTGCATGTTCTGCATCCGCCACCGCTTCCCGAATGAGCGCTGGTCGCGGCTTCGCGGCCGTTCGAGCAGCGCGCGCATCTCCATCCCAGCTGCGCTGCTGACCTCCCGTGCCAACAGCTCGGCATGGTCGAACCCGCGCGTGCGGCATGCATGTGCGGTCGCGGGGATGAACGTCACATGGGCGCTGCGCCACTCGGGTGGGATGCAGCGCGCCATCATCTGCGCCATCTCGCGCGAGAGCCTGCGCTCGTTCGCATCCTTGTAGATGGTCACGATGCGCCGTGCCGCATCATCGGCCAAGAGCGGTGTGGCCATGCCATCGAGGGGGAAGCGCTCTCGGTCAGCTGCTGCGAGCATCACCTCGTTGCATTCCGTGCATTGGTGCTGGCCGAAGGGGCTGCCGCACACGCGGCAGGCGCGGTTCGCATCCACGTATCGCAGGTGTTGTGCGCATGGAGGGCAGATGAGGTGCCCCGGTGCATCGCACACGCAGCAGCGGGTGGGCCAGAGCGTCTCGAGGAGCGCTTCGCGCGCGAAGCGGGCGGCGCTGAGGAGGCGCGTGCGGGGGTGCGAACGTGGTGTGGTCGAAGCGTTGGTCATGCCATCGGATCATAGCGATGCGCCCTTCACCGATCCTGCATCGCTTCGCCACGGATCTGCATGCATGAGCCTCGCACCCCAAGATGCGGATAGCCTGCGCTCGCCCGTGCGCTGGCTGTGGCGGGTGCCTGGTTGCATGGTACACTTGAGACCAGCTTCATTCGGGTCTGTAGTTGCGGTGGCGCAGGCCGCCTAGCCCATGGCAGATGCGGTCGAAAGGGTCCACGTAAGCGGGCGCGCAGGTCGCGTCCGTGAGCATGGCGTATTCTAGAAGTAAGCCGCACCGCCCGTTTGATCTCCGGACATGGTGTCTGGGCGGGCGAGAGAGCGCGAGCGCGCGAGCGCGGACCTCCAGTGCGCGAGTGTGGGGGCAAAGACTAGGTCAGCCGAGTGGAGCTGATGGCAATGAGCGCAGGCCGCGCAAGTGGCCTGGGATGAAGAGCCTGAGGAGGCCGGATGCTGAAGAGAAGTGCCAGGATCGTCGCGATGGCGCTGTCAGGCGCACTGCTGTTCGCCCTGAGCGGGTGTGCGTCGCAGGAGGAGTACACGCCGTCTTTGGGAGACCCTCAGATCGCTCCCCCCGCCATCGGGCAGGAAGGCGTGCTGCGCGTGGGGGTCAACACCGAGAAGTCCCCGCTTGCGGGACGTGGCTCTGAGAAGGTCATCGGCATCGATGTGGATATCGCGTCAGCCTTGGCTGATGAGCTGGGCCTCAAGGTGCAGATCGAGGATATCGGCACGGATGCCGACAAGGCGCTCGAAGAGGGCAAGGTGGATATCGTGATGGGCCAGGAGACCGTCGAGGAGGACGGCAGCATCTGGCACTCCGAGCAGTACCTCCCCACCGGCGTGGTGCTGTTCGCGAAGGAGGGCTCCAACGCTGCGGTGCCCACGGGGGCCGTCACGCCGAAGATCGCGGCGCAGATCTCATCCAAGAGCGCGTGGGCTGTGACCAACGCCTTCGGCGAGGATGCGCTCGTGTCCACCAATGACCTCGCTTCCGCATTCGCTGACCTCTCCAAGGGCAATGTGGACTTCGTCGCGTCAGACGCGGTGATCGGGATGTATGCGGCGAACCTGCAGGATGTTCCCGTCGAGATAACCTGCCTCATGGATACGGCGAGCGGATACTGCGTGGGTGCGAAGTCCGGCGATACCGAGCTGCAGGAGGCCATCCAAGGGGCGCTCCAGACCATCATCGGCAATGGCGTGGTCGGCGTCATCGAGGATAAGTGGCTGGGCGGCCCTATCACGCTCGAGGGCATCGAGAAGGTCGAGGCGAAGGCCCCGGCTGCCGATGCGAACGCCTCAAAGGGCACCGAGGGCGACGCTGATGCAGAGGCAGAGGGAGAGGGCGCTGCCGGCGCATCTGGCGGGAGCTCATCCTCGTCCAGCGCTGCGACGTCCAACTAGTACGGCTCATTCACAGAAGAGCGCCCGCGCATGAGCCGCGGGCGCTTGGCATGCTTCGGGATGGAGGGATAGTGGATACGGATATCAACGCTGCTGCTCAGCAAGCGGGGTTCGTGGTCGAACGCGTGGAGGCGGTCACGGAGATCGAGGGAAGCGCGTATCTGATGCGCCACGAGGTGAGCGGCGCGAAGCTCTTGTTCCTGCAGAATGCGGATGCGGACAAGTCCTTCTCGATCACCTTCAAGACTCCTGCGGCGGATGATACGGGGGTCTTCCATATCTTGGAGCACTCCGTGCTCTGCGGCTCAGAGCGGTTCCCTGTGAAGGAGCCGTTCGTGAACCTGTTGAAGGGGAGCATGCAGACGTTCCTGAACGCCATGACCTTCCCCGACAAGACGATGTATCCCGTCGCGTCCACGAACATGGCAGACCTCATGATCCTGACGGATGTCTACATGGATGCCGTGTTCCATCCGAACATCTATCGCAACGAGAACATCTTCAAGCAGGAAGGCTGGCATCTCGAGGCGCTGCGCACCGATGAAGCGGGCGCGGCTCCCGAGGGCGAGATGGATGCGGTGGCTGCCCTTGAGGCAGGCGAGCCCTTGCCAACGGATCCATCTCGTGTGCGCTTGGGGTACAACGGCGTGGTCTACAACGAGATGAAGGGCGCCCTCTCCGAGCCGGATTCCGTGCTCTATGACACGCTCTCTGCGGCGCTGTTCCCTGATACCACGTACCGCTTCGAGTCAGGGGGCACGCCTGCCGCCATCCCGCAGCTCACCTACGATGCGTTCCTGGATAGCCACGCGCGCCACTATCGGGCGGACAACGCCTACATCATCCTGTACGGGGATATGGATATCGCGCGCATGCTGACGTTCTTGGAAGCGGAATACCTCTCGCACATGCCAAGGGACGGGCGTGCCGCCCAAGCGAACCCGCTCGACCTCCAGGTGCCTGTGGTGTGCATGGATGCGGTGCGCACCATGGACACCGCTCCCGACAACGCGTGCATGGCGCTCGGGTATGTGGTGGGCACCGCGCAGGATGTGGAGCGCGCTGTTGCAGCTGACATCCTCATGGATGCCATCGCGGGGTCCAATGAGGCACCGCTCAAGCGGGCTGTCATCGACGCGCAGATCGGTGATGACTTCAATGCGTATCTGGCGGATTCCGTGCTCCAGCCCTTCGTGGTCATGCAGCTCAAAGGTGCCAAGCCTGCAGCCGCAGACGCATTCGAGGGCATCGTCATCGCTGAGATCGAGCGCTTGGCGTCGGGCGCGTTGGACCCAGAGCTCGTGAGGGCGGCCATCAGCCATGCGGAGTTCGTCATGCGCGAGCATAACTTCGGGATGTCGGATGGCGTGGTCTATTCCATGGCAGCCATGAATGGCTGGCTCTATGACGACGCGCAGGCGCTCGCCTACATCCGCTACGAGGACCTCTTCGCGGGCTTGAAGGCGAAGGTGGAGACGGGTTGGTTCGAGTCCCTCTTGCGCGAGCTGTTCCTGGAGAGCGAACATCATGCGCAGGCGCAGGTGGTGCCCGCATGCGTTGCGGCGGACACGGCGGCAGATGAGCAGCTTGCCGCGCTCGAGCGTGCGCTCACGCCCGAAGAGCTCGTGCGCATAGAGGAGGATGCCGCAGCGCTCGTGGAGGCGCAGCTGGCACCCGATCCGCCTGAGGCGCTGGCGCGCCTGCCGCACTTGAGCGTCGCGGATATCGGGGATGCGCCCGTCGAACCCGGGTTCCGCATCATGAGCGCAGAGGGGCGCCGGATCATCCGGCACGATGTGGAGACGCATGGCATCTCCTACATCACGCGCTACTACGGTCTCGATGGCGTGGCCTTCGAGGAGCTTCCCTACGTTGCGATCTTGGGGATGGTGCTCGGGCGCTTGGATACGGCTGCGCACTCGGCATCTGAGGTGGACACCCTCATCCAAGGCCGGCTCGGCAACCTCAGCTTCGCCCCTGACGTCTATGAGCCGCTGGATGGCGCATCCGTGCGCGCCACCTTCGCGGTATCTGCCTCGGCGCTGCCGGAGAACACGGCGTTCGCGGCCCAGCTGACCGATGAGGTGCTCGGCTCCACCGACCTCCATGACCTGTCGAAGATACGTGACATGCTGATCCAGGCGAAGGTGGCGCTCGAGCGCGCATTCGCCATGGCGGGGCACAGCGCAGCGGCGAACAGGGCGCTCTCCTATGTATCCCATACGGCCAAGGCGAAGGAGCAGATCGCAGGGATCGACTTCTACCTGTTCCTGCGCGAGCTGATCGATGGCTTCGATGCGCGCGCGGAGGGCTTGGTGGATGCGCTCTGCGACCTTGCTGGGCGCATCTTCGATGATGGGAACTGCCTGCTCTCCTTCGCGGGGTCGGATGACTGCCTCCAAGCCTATCTAGCGGCCCATGAGGGGCTGGGCGTCGGTGTCTCGGATGACGGGGTCGCATTCGCGGTGCCCGATCCGGTGGACCTGCATGAGGGCTTCGGCGTATCGAGTGACGTCACCTTCACGGCCATGGCGGCGAATCGAAAGGCGTGCGGCGTGCCCTTCTCGGGTGCGTGGCTCCTTGCCTCCAAGATGCTCACGCTGGGGTATCTCTGGAACGAGGTGCGCGTGGTGGGAGGCGCCTATGGCGTCGGGTTCGCCAGCCGCCGTGGAGGCCATACCTACTTCCATTCCTTCCGCGACCCGAAGATCGATCCCACCATCCAAGCGTTCGAGGGCTCGCCGGCATGGCTGCGGACGGCATCTGTCTCGCAAGAGGAGTTCGAGGGGTACGTGGTGAGCACCGTGGCCTCCCTGGATGCGCCGCAGAAGCCGCGGGATGTCATGCGCAGGCAGGATACCATGCACTTCACGGGGTGCACGCCTGCCGACCGCGCTCGCACGCGCGATGAGCTCATCAGCGCCACGTTGGATGACGTGCGCGCGCTGGCCGATCCGATCGAGGAGATGGTGGCAGGCAGGCATGTGTGCTGCGTGGGGGATGCGGAGCTGATACGGGCATGCGGGGAGGGGTTCTCGCTGCGGGACCTGACATGAACTATAATCTAGGCACCTTTTGGCGTATCAGGGAGCGAAGAGCGTGGCAGCAGAGCGCGGGTACAGGCATATCAAGGTGACACCTGCCGAAGAGCAGGAGGTCGTCATCCATGCCGGAGCGCAGAGGCAGCCCACGGTGAGCGAGGCGCCCTCCGCGCAAGAGGAAGCGTCTGCTGAGTCACAGGCTGCGGAGCAGGCCGACGCATCGCACGTGCGACCGCAGCGCCCGTCGCAGGCTCAGCAGCCTCAAGACGGATACCACGCCACCACGCTCCAGGACATCAAGGGCTCCAAGATGCCGAAGACCCAGGTGGCCATCATCGTGATCGCGGTATGCGCTATCATCGCGTTCATCGTGTGGTACGCGTTCTTCTCGTGAAATGAAGCTTTGACGGACAACGGACGACAAGGACAAGCTATGAGGAAAGGCAAGCGCCGCGAAGACGAGGCAGCCAGCACCGATCATCAGGTCATGGGTGCCCATCCCGAGGAGGCCCCTCAGGTCGTCACGCTGACAGCGGAAGACGCAGAGGATGCGAGTGGCAAGCGCGCCAAGGGAAGCCACGCCCGCCAGGGCCAGGCAGCCTACATCCAGAAGTCGGCGCGCATGCGCAAGATCCTCATCGCCATCATCATCTTGTTGGTGCTGCTCTTGGTAGGCGCGGGCGTCTTGGGCTGGCAGCTATATCAGACTGCGCGCAACACCGCCGTCCAGCAGACCCAGATAGCTGAGATAGAGGCCACCACCAATGCCGATCAGGCCATGAAGGACACCTCCGCCACCACGTCCAAGAAGACCACCGTGCCCGACCTGGTGGGGCTTCTGGGCAAGTCGCAGGATGAGGCCATCCAGGCGCTCAGCCACGGCGCGCGCGTCTCCTCTGCCGTCGAGGTCAACGAAGAGGGCAATCCCATCCGCATGGAGGTGCGCGTCGCGCTCACGGAAGAGCCAGCGGATTCGCGTGGCGGGACGCCCACGGTGCTGCTGAGCCTGAACGAGGGCGGTGCCATCATCAGGGCGGGCTACACATCCAGCACGTCCTCTCTGGGATACGGGTCCCTCAGCTTCTCTGATGCGGTGACGAACGAGTCCATCGTGGAGAAGACGCTCGACGAGGCGGGGCTTGCGGTGCCTGAGGGCAGCGCGAAGCTGCCGGAGGATAAGATGCAGTACTCCACCTATGCGAGCGACGGCACCACGCTCACCAAGGAGAGCTTCACGTTCTCGGGCACGGGCACGGCCAATGGGGCAGAGGTGCCGTGGTCGTCCACGCTGACGTATGACTATTCCATGGCGAACGCCACCGGGAACCTGGTGGATACCATCCGCACCATCCTCGTCTACGTGGGGATGTAGCGCTTAGGGGCGCATCCTGGCCCACTCGGGCGGCTTCGCCGTTCTGCCGCTCAACCCTTTCGCTGTCCGTGGGAGCTGGCATGCCTGCCGGCTCTGCGAGGCTGTCCTGCCGCCGGAGCGAGGGTCATCGCTCAGCCCAGGCGCTCTTCCAGGGCAGCCACGATGATGCGCAGCGCCTTGATCCGCGCATAGCGCTTGTCGTCGCTCTCGAGCACGATCCACGGCGCATAGGTGGTGGATGTCAGGCGGAACATGTCGTCGACCGCGCTGGCGTACTGCTCGAGCTTCTCTCGATTGCGCCAGTCATCCGGCGTGATCTTCCATTGCTTGGCCGGATCCTCCGCTCGTGCCGTGAAGCGTGCGAGCTGCTCTTCGGGTGACACGTCCACCCAGAACTTCAAGAGGATGGCACCCCAATCGATGAGGTCATGCTCGAATTCGTTGATCTCGTCGTAGCCCTCTGCCCACCTCTCGGGCGGCGTGATGTCCTCTACGCGCTCCACGAGCACGCGTCCATACCAGCTCCGGTCGTACATGCCCACATGCCCGGCTTTCGGCAGCCGCGTCCAATAGCGCCATAGGTGCGGATGGGCCAGCTCGGGCTTGGTGGGCGCCGGGGAGGGGAAGATGGTGTATGCACGGGCATCCAGCGCTTGCGCGACGCGCTTGATGTTGCCGCCCTTGCCGGCGGCGTCCCATCCCTCATAGACCAGCATCAGCGGGACGCGCTCTTGGTACATGATGTTCTCAAGGCGGAACAGGCGCTTCTGTAGGTCCTTGAGCTCGCGCTTGTACTCATCAGGCGGGATGCTCAGGCTGTGGTCCATGGTCTCCACGCGCAGCGGATCGTCCACCGTTTCGAAGCGGGACCGTGCGGGGGCGCAGGCGTGCTGGGCGGCAGCCGTCCTCAGCGGGGTGACCTCCTTCGAGGCATCGCGAGCGCGTGCCTCCAGCGCGCCTTCGATGGCGGATACCAACGTGGCTGCGATGGCCAGGTTCGCCGCGCGCTTGTCCTCCCCGTTGATGAGCACCCAGGGAGCGAAGGAGAAGTCGGAGCCGTCCAGGAGCTTGTCGTAGAGTTCGTACGCCTCGTCATAGTCTTTGGTGGATACGAGCTTCTTCTCCGGTACGCGCCAACGCGTGGCCTTGTCGTCATACAGCCTATCCAAGCGCTTGCGCTGCGTCTTCTTCCGGATGTGCATGAAGAGCTTGACCACGACGTATCCGTCGCGGGTGAGCTGCCGCTCGAAGTCCTCGATGGATTCCAGGTAGTGCCGAGCGCCCCTCTTGGGCAGGACCAGGTCAGCGGGGTGCTGTGCCAGCATGAGCTGAGTGGCCTTGGTGTACCAGCCGCGGTCATAGAACGTGATGTGCCCGCGCTCTCCGAGCGCTTGCCAGTATTCCTGCATGAGCGGATGGTATCCCGTGACGCCCGAGCCCAAGCGCCCGAGCTCGCGCGCGGAGGCGACATCGGCATCGGGGGAGACGTGCACGCTCGTCGCGCGCGCATCCAAGTGGTACATCAGATCCGAGATGCGGCTGCCCTTGCCAGCGCCGTTCCATCCCTCGAAGAGCACGACCAGCCCCACGCCTTGGGTGATGGCTTGCTGCTGGAGCACGACCAGCCGCTCGATGAGCGCATCGTATGCAGGCTTGTAGGCTTCCTTCTTGAGGGGTTCGGCTGAGAAATCCACTCGATCGAGCATGGATGCGCCTCTCTTTCTGTGGCCTTTGTGAGCCCGGGCCCTGACCTGCGCTCGACGCTGTGAGGGCGGGGCATGCGCGCGGTATACTGACAGGATACTGCATGCCCCTGTGCGATGAGGAGAGGTTACATGGTTGATGCATCGAAGATGGCCCGAGCGCAGGATGGCAAGGACGGCAAGCGCGACGGTCGCACGAAGCAGGCTCCCGCGCCCGAGCATGGCAAGCAGGCTCCGTACCTGCAGAATCGCGAGCTCTCATGGCTCGAATTCAACAAGCGCGTCTTGGATCAGGGCTCAGACCCGTCGGTTCCCCTCTTCGAGCGCTTGAGCTTCATATCCATCTTCTGGTCGAACCTGCAAGAGTTCTTCATGGTCCGCGTGGGCAGCCTGACCGACATGGCGCTCATCAAGAAGGCCATCATCGATTCCAAGTCCGGCATGACGCCCACCGAGCAGCTCGATGCGGTGTATGCGCGCTGCCATGAGATGTATCCGTACTACGAGAGCTGCTTCAAGGCACTGCGCGGAGAGCTGGCCCAGGAGGGCATCGTCAACCTCAAGCCCAAGCAGCTCACCCCCGATCAGCTCCGCTTCGTCGAGGACTACTTCGAGGCGAACATCATGCCGTTCCTGGCACCGCAGATCATCAACGCGCGCCATCCGTTCCCGCACCTGGAGAATGGGGCGCTCTATGTGGTCGTCCGGCTCGACGAGCAGGCAGGTCCCAAGCAGAAGAAGAAGGCCAAGGAGGAGCGGGCGGCCAAGGATGCCAAGGGAGAGAAGGCCGCGAAGAACCTGGGTGCCACGGGTGTGACGCTTGGCATCATCCCGCTCCCGCGGCAGTGCGAGCGCATCGTGCAGCTACCTGGGCGTGGCTTGCAGTTCGTGCTGCTGGAGCACGTGATGGAGATGTTCGCGGCGAAGATCTTCTCCATGTACAAGGTGAAGCACACCAACATCATCTGCGTCACGCGCAATGCCGACCTGGATGCCACGGAGGGTTCCGAGGAGCAGGGCGAGGACTACCGCGAGCACATGAAGCGCATCCTGAAGAAGCGCAGCCGCCTGGCCCCTGTGCGCCTCGAGAGCGAGAAGGAGCTCTCCCAAACGGTGAAGCGGGAGCTTCTGGGCCGGCTCGACCTCAAGGAGCATCAGACGTTCGTGTCATCCGTGCCGTTGGATATGAGCTACGTGTTCTCCCTTCCCGCACGCGTGCCCGCTGATGTGCGCCGCCGCCTCACCTATGCGCCCTTCGCTCCCCAGTGGCCCGCATCGCTCACGCGCGGCACATCGCTGATACAGCAGGTGAGCCAGCGCGAGGTGCTCATGAGCTATCCGTACGAGTCCATGGATGCGTTCGTGCAGCTCTTGCGCGAGGCGGCGTATGATCCGAGCGTGGTGTCCATCAAGATCACGCTGTACCGCTTGGCGAGCCAGTCGCATCTGGCAGAAGCGCTCATCGCGGCGGCTGAGATGGGCAAGGAGGTCACAGCTCTCTTCGAGCTGCGTGCTCGCTTCGACGAATCGAACAACATCGCATGGTCGCAGCGCTTCGAGCAGGCCGGGTGCCATGTGATCTACGGCTTCCGCAACTACAAGGTGCATTCCAAGATCTGCTGCATCACGCGCCAGACGGAGAGCGGCCTGCAGCACATCACGCAGCTGGGCACCGGCAACTACAATGAGAAGACGGCGAAGCTCTATACGGACTTCTCGTTCCTCACCACCGACCCCCACATCGGCAAGGATGCCATGCGCTTCTTCCGCAACATGGCGCTGGAGAACACATCGGATGAGTACAAGACGCTCTGGGTGGCGCCGCTCCAGGTCAAGCAGAACATCCTGCGCAAGATCGACGAGCAGATCGCCATCAAGCGCGCAGGTGGTCAGGCGAGCCTCTTCTTCAAGACCAACTCCATCACGGACAAGGACTTCATCGAGAAGATCGTGGAGGCATCGCGCGCGGGCGTGCAGTGCACGCTGCTCGTCCGCGGGATCTCCTGCATCGTGCCTGGGGTGAAGGGCTATACGGACAACGTCTGCGTGGTGTCCATCGTGGGGCGCCTGTTGGAGCATAGCCGCATCTACGCGTTCGGTCCGCTCGATGGCAACGTGGAGGTGTACCTGTCCAGCGCAGACCTCATGACGCGCAACATGGACAAGCGCATCGAGGTGGCATGGCCCGTCCTCTCGGACGACCTGCGCAAGGAGGTCATCGGCTACATCGGCACGTGCATGGCGGATACGGCGAAGCTGCGCGACCTCTTGCCGAACAAGGAGTACACCGACATCGGATCATTCGCGAAGGCGGATGAGCGCGGATGCGTGACCCTGTTCGATTCGCAGGCATACCTCATGGCCGAGGCTGAACGGGCGACGGGCGAGGCGTGGGGGACGATGCCCGCGCGCTTCGATGCGGCAAGCGCGGTCAGCACCTTCCATCAGGAGCAGATGGAATCGGCATTCGGTGAAGAGGCATCCGAGTTCGAGGCTGTGGCTGAGGGTGCCATGGCTGCCATGGCGGAGGGCGCTGCTGTGAGCGAGGACGCGATCGCCAACGCGGCGGATGCAGGCGCCGCGCATCAGGTGCAGGATGGGCCCGAGGGACGTGCGCCCGAAGCGGATGCGATGGCGGAAGCTGAAGCGACTGAGGCGGCAGCGGCCGCTGATGCGGTACCGAGCGAGGTGCCAGACGGCGGAGCGTTCGACATGCCCCTGGATGCCATGCCCACGATGCGCCTCGACCCTGTGAGCGCAGGCGCACCCGCACCTGACATGATGCCCTTCGCGCCCGAGGGGACTGGATGCGTGCCCCCTGCGATGCAGCCCACCTACGATGCGGCCTACCCGGCTCCTGATGGGATGCAGGTCATGCCGAGCGGCGCGGAGCAATCTACCTTGGAGGGGACGCAGGTGGCACCTGATGAGGAGGTGCTCCACTACGAGCCGCTCCCGGAGCCGACGGGGTCCTATCTGGTGGAGGAGCACGAGCAGCAGCCCATCGTCTTGCCGAAGAAGCAGACCTTCTGGCAGCGCCTCTTCGGCTAGGCGCTCAGGCGCCCTTGCTTGGGCCCGTGTGAGGGGTGGAGGTGCCGCTCCTCGCGCGGGCATGCGCGAGGAGCTCCAGGGAGGTGCGCTCAAGGGTCCTGCGCTCACGGAGTGCGCATCCCTCATGTGCGGCCCTGCCCGCATGATAGAATCTCGCCATATGCGCTACACCCAGAGGAACATCATGAGGAGCACCCATGCCTAACGAGACGTATTCTGTGACAACGCCCATCTACTATGTGAACGCCGCCCCGCACCTGGGCACCGCGTACACCACCATCGCGGCGGATACGGTGTGCCGCTATCAGCGGATGAACGGCAAGGATGTGTCGCTGGTCACGGGCATGGATGAGCACGGTCAGAAGGTGGCCGATACGGCTGCGGCCCATGGCATGGAGCCGCAGGAGTGGTGCGATTCCATGGAGCCGGCGTTCCGCGATGCGTGGGATGCCCTGGATATCGAATACACGGATTTCGTGCGCACCACCGAGCCGCGCCATCTGGTGTCGGTCAAGCAGTTCTGGCAGAAGCTCTATGACAAGGGCTATCTGTACAAGGGAGCGTACGAGGGCTGGTACTGCGTGCACGAGGAGACGTACTACGCCGAGTCCGACCTCGAGAAGGACGATGAGGGCCAGTATGTCTGCCCGGACTGCAAGCGCCCCGTGCAGCTCATGGCCTCCGGCGAGGAGAACTGGTTCTTCAAGCTCTCCGAGTTCCAGCAGCCGCTCTTGGAGTTCTATGCGTCGCATCCCGACTTCATCCGTCCCGAGACGCGCAAGAACGAGATCGTCTCGTTCGTGAGCCGCAGCCTCAAGGACCTCTCCATCTCGCGCTCCACCTTCGACTGGGGCGTGCCGCTGCCCTTCGATGAGGGCCATGTGGCCTACGTGTGGGCAGATGCGCTGATCGCCTACCTCACGGGCATCGGATATGCCTCGGATGAGCGCGCAGGCGAATTCGAGCGCCGCTGGCCCATGCAGTACCACTTCGTGGGCAAGGACATCATCCGCTTCCACTGCGTGATCTGGCCAGCGATGCTCTTGGCTGCCGGCATGGATGTGCCCTATACGGTGTTCGGCCATGGCTTCCTGCTCACCAAGGGCGAGAAGATGTCGAAGAGCAAGGGCAATGCCTTGAAGCCTGCGGATCTGGTGGCCATCTTCGGCGTGGACGCATACCGCTACTACTTCATGAGCGATGTCCAGTTCGGTTCTGACGGCGCTATCTCCATCGAGCGCATGGTGCAGGTCTACAACAATGAGCTGGCGAACACGTGGGGGAACCTGGTGAGCCGCGTCATGAACATGACGAAGAAGTACTTCGATGGGTGCGTGCCTAACAGCTGCGCAGCGTCATGCGACAACCCGCTTGAGCCCATCGTGGATGAGCTGTACGAGACGTACGACCGCGCCATGGCGGATGTCGACTTCTCAGCCGCGGCGGCTGCGGTACAGGAGCTGGCCTCGCGCGCCAATCGCTACATCGAGGAGACGGAGCCCTTCAAGCTGGCGAAGGACCCAGAGAAGCAGGATGAGCTGGCGTGCGTGATGTACAACCTGCTCGAAGCCATCCGCGTGATCGCCCTGTACATGGCACCTTTCGCGCCGAACACCTCTGAGGAGGTCTACCGGAGGCTCGGGCTGGGCGCCATCCGCGACGTTGAGGACATCAAGGCGGCTAGCGCCTGGGGCCAGCTGCCTGCAGGCAACCTCATCCAGGTGGGAGATCCGCTCTTCCCGCGCCTCGATGTGGATGACCTGCCGGAGTTCGAGTGAGCATGTGCCGGGTGCAGGGGAGCGAGCGAGCATGACGCGCTCTGACCTCGAGGCCGCTGCGTTGCATGATGAGCACTTCCGCAAGGTCAAGAAGGATGGCAGCGCGCAGATCGTGAACGCGCCGCATCTCCTCGCGCCCATCGCGGATTCCCATGCGCATCTTCAGCTCTTGGCTGACCCGGCGCTCGCTCTTGCGCGCGCCGGTGCTCATCAGATCGCCTTCATAGAGACCATCGTCGATGTCGTCGAGGATGGGTCTGTCACCTTCGACGACCTTGCTGGTTGGACGAAGCGCGCACAGCTCCTCGTTCGCCAGATGGGATCGCTCTGTTGCGGACAAGCACCGTATGACGTCCCGCAGGTGCGCATCGCCTGTGGGGTGCATCCCCACAATGCGAAGGACTGGACGGATGAGGTGGAGCGCGAGCTCACCTGGCGGCTGCATGACCTACGCGTGAGCGCGCTGGGGGAGATAGGGCTCGACTATCACTACGACCTCTCTCCACGGGAGGCGCAGCAGCGCGTGTTCGCGCGCCAGCTGGAGCTCGCACGCGAAGCTGGCCTCCCCGTCATCTTGCATGTGCGCGAGGCGTTCGAGGATGCCTATGCCATCATGCAGGAGGTGGGTTGGGATCAAGCGGGCGTGCTCTTGCACTGCTACACATCTGATGTGCATGAGGTCGCACGTTGGGTGGATGCAGGGTGCTTCGTCGCATTTGGCGGCGCGCTCACCTTCGCGAGCTCTGATGCCATCCGCGAGGCCATCCGCGCTGTCCCGCCTGCGCGCCTCTTGCTGGAGACCGATGCTCCCTACATGGCACCGGTTCCCTTGCGCGGGCAGGCGTGCGAGCCAGCTCAGGTGGTGTTCACCGCTGAGCACGCATGTGCGGAGGTGCTCGGGGACGAGGCTGATCAGGAGATGCGCGTGCGGCTCCTTGCGGATACGTATCGGAATGCGCTGGGGTTGCTCGATCGGCCACCCACGGCGTGGCAGAGGGAAGGCGAATGATGCACAGGACCTTGCTCGTGGGCTCGCCCCGCGCGAACGGCAGATGCGCTCACCTGGCAGATGCGATCTTCAATGCGTGCATAGAGGACTGCCCTGATGATGGCGCTTCCATCGTGTCCATCGCCTCGCTCGAGGTGGCGCCTTGCGTCGGGTGCGATCGCTGCAAGGTCGAGCTGCCCGAGGATTCGCCCGAGCGGGGCCGCATCCCCGAGGTGGACGACCCGCTGCGGCAGGCGCCCATCGCCTACAAGAGCAATGCCTCTGCCCATCAGTGCTTCATGCATGATGACATGGATGACGTGCGCCTCCATCTGGATGCTGCGAATCATCTGACCGTGATATCCCCCCTCTACTTCGCGGCTCCTCCGGCTCAGCTGAAGGCCGTGCTCGATCGGCTGCAGCCGTACTTCTGGTCGAACATCCGGAGCCGGACGAGGAAGCGCCGCACGTTCGATGTGCATGTGGTGGGGGAGGGTGGCAACCCGTATGGGTTCGACCCGCTCGTCGGCACGCTGCGCTCAGCGCTGGGCGTGTGCGGCTTCAAGTTGGAACGCGTATTCGACTGGACCGATCGGATATCGGAGACGGGCGAGATCTTGGGGGATGCTGACGAATACGACATGACCGAGGATGAGGCGACCTCCGATGCGTAGCGCGGGCGAGCGACGCGTGCATGGCGCAGAGCGTGAGGCTGTGCGCCCGAACGGGAAGAGGGTGCGCCGATGACCAGGTTCTCCTCGCTGGCGACGCCATCGGCTACGCGCGACGTGCTCGCGCGCTTCGGCCTTGCTCCGAAGAAGGCCTTCGGGCAGAACTTCCTCGTGAACGATGCGGTGGTGGGGCGTATCCTCGATCTTGCGGCGGTGGAGCCTTCTGACACGGTGCTCGAAGTGGGCCCGGGCATCGGCACGCTCACCCATGCGCTCCTCCAGCGTGCTGGGCGGGTCATATCGGTGGAGCGCGATGCGGACCTCACGGAGGTGCTGAGATATACGCTCTCTGAGCTCGAGCAGCGCTTCTGCTTGGTGCACAAGGATGCGCTTGACCTGCAGGAGGCCGATCTGAAGGGAGCGCGGCCGGATAAGCTCGTGGCGAACCTGCCCTATGCGGTGGCGGCTACCATCGTGCTGGACTACCTCGTGCGCTTCTCCTTCCTAGAGAGCGCCACGGTCATGGTGCAACGCGAGGTGGCGGAGCGCATGGCCGCGAAGCCAGGCCGCAAGGACTACGGTGCCTATACGGTGAAGCTCTCGCTCAGGGCGGAGGTCTCGGGCTCCTTCTCCGTGAGCCCGGGATCGTTCTTGCCGCCACCCCATGTGGAGAGCACGGTGATCCGCCTCGATCGCAGGTGCGACCTTCCTGCTTGGGCAGATGACGCGGTCATCCAAGCGGCGTGCCTCATGGCCGATGCTGCGTTCTGCTCGCGTCGCAAGAAGATGCTGAACTCATGCAAGGCATACTTCGCCAGCCGTGGGAAGACGGGTGCGGAGACCATCCCGCTCTTGTCCGCCATCTGCGAAGCCGCAGGCGTCGATCCAGAGGTGCGCGGCGAGGTCCTTCCGTGGGAGACCTACTTGGACCTCGGACGGGCCTTCCTCAGCGTGGTAGAGGCCCGCAGCTGATAGCGCATCAAGGGCGGCTGTAGTTGCTGTAGGGTCGCAGCTCGCCTGCATCCGCTCGCTCCTAGGGGGGCGACCAGACATGCAAGAGGTGCTCGCCCGAGCCCGCTCCGTTCGCATCCTCCGCTTCCTTGTGGGGCATCTGTGCACATCGCCCCACCATTCACCGCACAAGCTGAAAAACTCTCTTGATGGCAGATGTCGTGCCTGTTGTTGACACGCCTACAACATCTTGTTCCCTGTCTGTCTCTTGTGCGCCAAAACCAGGGAACAGACGTTCTATTCCCAGGTCAGAAGGTGTTTCGTGCGACCATCGAAGTGTTGCAAAGTGGGTCAAAGTGGCATAATATGCACCGCACGGATAGAGCTTTGTGGGTTCTGAAACGCAACACGAAAGACGCACTTGAACACCCACATAACGCAGATCGGGGAAGCAGCAGGTGCCCAAGGACATCGAAACGGTCGAGCAGCAGGACAGCGCGCAACGCGCGGACCTGTATGGCGAGTTCCGTTTCAAGGTGGACACCAAGGGCAGGGTCGCTGTCCCCGCGGAATTCCGCAAAGTCCTTTCCGAGGATCTCGTGGTATCCAGGGAGATCGAGGACAAGTGCCTCTACGTATTCGAGCCAGAAGCATTCAACGACTGGATCGAGGGTCTGTTCAATGACCGATTCGGGGGGTATTCGTCATCCGATCGGCGCCAGGTGCGCATGCGCAGCTTGCTGAAGTCGCGCGCGCGTGGGACCGAGGTGGACTCCTCTGGGCGCATCATGCTGAACCGTGAGGCCAGAGAGGCCGTCGGCATCAGCAAGGATGTGGTGCTCGTGGGCAACACGGGCTATTTCGAGATCTGGGATGCGGATGCGTTCGACGAGGAGTTCGGCGACATCGACCTCGGGTTCTTCTACGACGGACCCGCCGGCGAATAGCGGCCCTCAGTGCGGACACGGCACATCCCGGCACAATGACAAGCGAATATCGGCATATCCCAGTCCTGCTGGACGAGTGCATGGACGGACTATCCCTGAAAGCGGGGGATGTGTTCGTGGATGCGACGCTCGGGCTGGCGGGGCACTCGGTAGCGGCAGCTGAGCGCATCGGGCGCGAAGGCTTGCTCATCGGGATCGACCAGGACGACATGGCGCTCGAGCGCGCCAGAGCGCGTTTGGAGGGCATCCCGAAGGAGAAGCGTCCTGAGACGCTCCTCCTCAAGGGCAACTTCGGCCAGTTCGATGCATTGCTCATGCAGGCTGAGCTGCCGGGCATCGACGCGGTGCTCTTCGATCTTGGAGTATCGTCGCCGCAGATCGACAACCCCCTACGCGGCTTCTCCTTCAAGGAGGATGCCCCCCTCGACATGCGTATGGATCCGGGCCAACAGACCATAACCGCAGCAGAGATCATCAACACTCTCAATGAAGCAGATCTCACTCGGATCATACGCGCTAACTCGGATGAGAGGTGGGCGAGCCGCATAGCTTCGTTCGTGGTGAAAGCCAGGAAGGCCGCCCCGATCGAGACCAGCCAACAGCTGGTCGACATCATCAAGGCGGCCATTCCGGCCTCCGCGAGGCGTGCGGGAGGGCACCCTGCCAAGCGCACGTTCCAAGCGCTGCGCATGGAGGTGAACCAAGAGCAGAAGGTCCTGAGAGACGGCCTTGATGCTGCTATTCGCTGGCTCTTGCCCGAGGGGCGCATCTGCGCGATCAGCTACCACTCCATCGAGGACCGCATCGTCAAGGAGACGTTCGCGCGATTCGCGGATCGATGCACATGTCCGCCAGACCTTCCGGTCTGCGCGTGCGGGAGATGTCCGATGCTCAAGGTGAAGACGCGCAAGCCCATCCTGCCGAGCGCAGATGAGGTGGAGCGCAATCCCCGAGCACGCAGCGCGAAGCTGCGTATCGCTTGCAGGCTGTGACGGCCTTGTGCGACATGAAGAGATAGCACGAACCTAGATACGACCACTGAGGATTCCATTGGCCTATCGCGCGGCATACAACTTCGGCTCCTCCGCTCGCAAGCTCGAGCGCGAGCAGCCGGTACGCAGCAACCGCATCGACGTGGTGCCAGGTGGCGCGCGCGAAGAGCGCACGGCATCGAGCGGTGCCATCCTGTTCGCACGCGTGCTGGTCATCCTCATCGTGGCATTCGCGCTGATCGGATGCGTGCGCATCTCGCTCTCATCTGCCACGGTCGCGGCTGCCATGGAGGCGAATGCGATAGAGGATCAGATCAGCGATGCTCGCGACACGGGCAGCCAGCTGGAGGTCACGCAGTCATCCCTTGCGAATCCCACGCGCGTCAAGCGCGATGCCATAGCGAACGGCATGCATGCCCCTGCATCGGCCTCGTTCATCGACATCTCCGGGGATATCGTCGTGAAGGATGATGCGGGGCGCCTGTCGCTCTCGGGCAGCGTGGATGCAGCGGCCGCGGCCGCAGCTGCAGCTGCGGCTCAGGACGGCGACGCGGAAGCGGCGGAGTAGCCCGTGGCGCAAGGACCCCGCCCAGGCGGCAAGGGACCCCGGTCGAATTCCCTGTCGAGCATCGCGACGACGCTCTCAGACCTGATCGCGAGCGAATCGAGCGAGAAGGCGAGCTCGGTCAGCCGCCCTGACAAGTACGTGCGCATCCTGTTCCTCGTGCTGGCGGCCATCTTCCTGTGCCGCCTCGTGTATCTGCAGGTGCTGGTGGCACCTACCTACACGGCCATGGCCGAGGAGAGCCGCACGGTCAACTTCCCCGTGACGCCCAAGCGCGGCACGATCTATGACCGCAACGGGCAGATCCTGGCCGTCAGCGTGGACTGCACCACCATCTATTGCAATCCATCCGAGGTCACCGATGCGCGCCATGAGGCATCCATGATATCGACGGTGCTGGAGGAGGACCCTGAATACTACGAAGGGCTCCTCTCGCGCGAGCCCAGCACGTTCGTCTACATCGAACGACAGGCGGATGTGGAGAAGGCGCAGCGCTTGAAGGAGATGAAGCTCCCCGGCGTGTACTTCATCGCAGATTCGCGGAGGGAGTACCCCAATGGGGGCGTGGGCGGCCAGGTCATCGGCGTGTGCGACGTGGATGGCAATGGCATCACCGGCCTCGAGCTGCAATACGACGAGATACTGAAGGGCACACCGGGCAAGTACTCGGCGGAGCGCGGCGAGAAGGGCGCGCCCATCCCGGGCGGCGTGCATGAGGATACCCCCGCGGTGGACGGCGAGGACATCATGATATCGCTGGACATCCGCATGCAGATCAAGATGGAAGAGGCGCTCGAGCAGGGCATCCTCTCCTATGAGGGCGAGCATGGGTCATCGGCGATGATAGATGGCGACACCGGTGAGATCTACGCCATCTGCTCCTATCCCTACCTCGATCCGACCGATCGAGAGAACTCCATGATCGGCTCTGATAACCTCACGGCCGTCACGCAGGCGTTCGAGCCCGGATCCATCTTCAAGTCCCTCTCGGCCCTCACCGTGCTCAACGAGCGCGCGCTAGAGCCGGAGGATATCCTCTTCTGCCCATCAGAGCTGGAAGCCGACCAGTACGTGATCACTGACGCGCACGAGCGCCCCGACGTGGAGATGACCTTCGCCACCATCCTGAACGAATCGTCCAACGTCGGGATATCGCTCGCGACGCAAGAGGCTGGCTTCGACAAGCTCAACGCCATGATCAAGCGGCTCAAGATCACGGAGAAGTCCGGCGTGGACTATCCGGGCGAGGCGCAGAGCGTGATGCCTGACTTCAACGAGTGGGCCTATGTCACCGGGTGCAACATCTCGTTCGGCCAGGGCCTTGCCACGACACCCCTGAACATGGCGCGCTTCTATGGCATGGTGGCCGCTGATGGCCTGCTCTGCCAACCTCACTTCCTCATGGCGAAGCCGCAGAGCGGGGAGTGGCTGGAGTATGAGAGCGAGCAGGTGCTCGACGATCCCGTGGCGTTCGACAAGCTGAAGGGCATGCTCCAAGGCGTGGTCGCGGAGGGAACGGGCACGGAGGCGGAGATCCCCGGCTATGACGTGGCAGGGAAGACCTCCACCGCTGAGATCGCCGAGGACGGCGGGTATGCGAAGAGCCGCTACAACCTCTGCTTCGCAGGGTTCATAGACAACTCGAATTCCAACCTGGCATTGTTCGTGTCGGCGAATGAGATCAACTACGAGGGCAAGATGGCTTCCGTCTTTCACGATATAATGCTGGAAGCGATAGAGCTATACAACATCGTCCCAGTCAAGTAGGGGTGATCGATCTGATGCCCAGGACCTGCGCCGAGATATTCGCTGATATCCCACACGCATTCATCGGGGATGCCGCCTCAGAGGTATCGGGCATCGCCTATAGCAGCCGCGACGTGCGGCCGGGCGATGCCTTCTTCTGCATCGTCGGCAACGTGGTGGACGGGCACGATTTCGCCCAGGATGCCATCGATGCGGGGGCTGCGGCCATCGTCTGCGAGCGGCAGCTGTTCTCTGTCGACCTCAAGGGTGCGACGGAGGTCATCGTATCCGATGCGCGGCGCGCCTTGGCTGAGGCTGCTGCCCTGTTCTACGGTCAGCCTTCTGCTGATATGGACGTGATCGGGGTGACGGGCACCAACGGCAAGACCACGGTCACGTACCTGGTGGAGCATGCGCTCACCGCATGCGGCCATCCGTGCGGCGTGATCGGCACGTGCGGGTCGCGCGCGGCGGGTCGTCCCGTGCAGAGCCTGCATACCACGCCTGAATCGGCCGACCTGCAGCGCATCTTGGGCATCATGCGCGACGAGCGCTGCCAGGCCGTTGCCATGGAGGTGTCATCCCATGCGCTGGCCTTGGGACGCGCTTGGGCCACGCGCTTCGCGGTCACGGCGTTCACGAACATCACCCATGACCATCTGGATTACCACAAGACCTTCGACGAGTACTTCGCTGCCAAGAAGCTGCTGTTCTCAGATGGCTACCCTGCCGTACGCGTGATATCCACGTTCGGGCGCGCCGGGCAGGAGCTCGCGGCGCTCTGTCGCAAGGCGGGGGATGCGGTCATCACCGTGGGGCAGGACGAGGCTGATGCCATCCGCCTCGTGGATGTGCGGCGCGCAGGTGCGCAGACCACCATGACGGTGTCGCTCGAGCGGCTTCGCGCCTTGGATGTGCCGGGGTGCGCAGACGTGCCGGATGAGGTCACGCTCACCCATGGGCTCCTGGGGGACTTCAATACGGAGAACGTGCTCGTAGCGCTGGGCTGCGCGTGCGCGGTGGGCGCGCCTCCTGAGCGCGTGGCAGCTTCTTTCGCAACGGCGGCTCCGCCTCCCGGGCGCATGCAGCGCGTGGAGGTCGCATCCAAGATGGGCTTCATGACGTTCGTCGACTACGCGCACACCCCCGACGCCCTCGAGAAGGTCATCTCGTCAGCGCGCAAGGCCACCGATGGGCGTCTGCTCTTGGTGTTCGGCTGCGAAGGGGATCGCGACCGCATGAAGCGGCCTGAGATGGCGGCGGCGTCGCTCGAGTCCGACCTCGTGTTCCTCACGAACGACAACGCTCATGGCGAGCGCGTGATGGATGTCTTGGACGAGGTCGTGGCGGCCTTCCCCGAGGATATGCGTGCGGGAGCAAGCTCGAAGGTGCGCCTCATCCCCGATAGGAAGCAAGCCATCAGAGGCGCGGTCGACGAGGCGCGCGAGGGGGACATCGTGCTCATCTGTGGTCGAGGGCATGAGGATAAGATGATGTTCGGCGGGGATACCGTCGTGTTCGATGATGTCGAAGAGGCCCGCTATGCGCTGCTGATGCGGGCGGCCGAGGAGCGGAGCGAAGTGCGATGAGACTCAATGCCAAGCAGGTGCTGCATGCGACGGGCGGTCAGCTCCTCGTCGAGCCGATCGATGCCGCTGAGGTGCTCACGGGCATCACGCTCGATTCGCGCGAGGTGGCTCCGGGCGATCTGTACGTGGCTATCCAGGGCGAGCGCACGGATGGGCATGCGTATGTGGAGGCGGCCATCACCCAAGGTGCGCGCGGCGCTCTGGTGAGCGAGCCCGTTGATGACAAGTGCAAGCTGCTAGCGCGCGAGCTGGGGGCTGCCATCATCCAGGTCCCGAACACAGAGCATGCGGTGGCGGACATAGCACGGGAATGGCGCGGGCACCTGAGCGCTAAGGTGATCGCGGTCACGGGCTCCGTTGGCAAGACCACCACCAAGAACCTCATCCGCGATGTCGTGTCATCCACGTTCAAGGCGTGCGCTACGCGCGGCAACCAGAACAATGAGCTGGGCGGTCCGCTCACGCTGCTCTCCGCCGACCCCACCGACGAGGTGGTGGTCATGGAGATGGGCATGGACGGCTCCGGTCAGATACGGTTCCTCTGCCGCATGGCGCGTCCTGATTGGGGCGTGGTCACGAACGTGGGCGAATCCCACATGGAGATGCTCGGCAGCCAGGAGAACATCGCGCGTGCGAAGGCGGAGCTGCTGGAAGAGCTGCCTGACGGCACGGGCAAGGCGTTCCTGAACGGAGGGGATGCCTTCACGTCGTTCCTGGCCGAGGTGTCCCGCTTGGGCGCGCGCAATGTCGCGCTCGGCCTGTATGATGCGTCCGCCGAAGGCGCTGCGGACATGGATGCGGCTGAGGCAGATGCGACCGAGGCGGGAAGCAGTGCGATCGCTGCCGCCAAGAGCGTCCCCGCCATGCCCGACGCAGCCACATCCACGTGGGCAGAGCATGTCTCGGTGGATGCGCAGGGCTGCCCTGAGTTCGACATCTGCTTCCGCGGGTTCCGCGACGATGCGGACGCATCTCCGACGCTCTTCGACATGGAGCCCGATATCGAGCGCGTGCGCGTGAAGCTCGCCCTGCGCGGTGTGCACAACGTGTCCAATGCGCTCGCTGCGGCGGCGGTGGGTCGCGCGCTCGGCATCAGCCCGCAGGCGATCGCCGAGGCACTTGGCGCATCCGTTGCCGAGGCTGGGCGCCAAGAGCTGCTGCACGGCCAAGATGGATGCCTCATCATCAACGATGCCTACAACGCGAGCCCCGATTCCATGCGCGCGTCCCTTGCGGTGCTGGCGTCCATGGACGTGAGCGGCCGGAGATATGCGGTGCTCGGGGATATGGGCGAGTTGGGCGAGCATTCTGATGCGTGCCACATCGGCGTGGGCGAGGCGGTGGCTGCGCACGGGATCGACCGCTTGCTCTGCATCGGGCAGTCCAGCCGGCTGATCGCCCAAGGTGCGCGCGCATCGGGGATGGATGATGCCCATATCACGTGCGTGGATACGATCGGTGAGGCGCTCGAGCAGTTGGAAGGCACGCTCGCACCCGATGATGCGGTGCTCGTCAAGGCATCCAACTTCATGGGCCTCACGCGTCTGGCAGAAGGGCTCGCAAGCTGATGTTCTCCTACTTCGAACACTATCCCACGTTCCTCGTCTTCATGGCGGTGCTCATCGGCGTCGTCGTGACCATCCTGCTGACGCCGGTGCTCATCCGGATACTCCGGGCAGAGCATCTGGGCCAGCAGATACGCGATGATGGTCCGCAGACCCATCTGGCGAAGAGTGGCACGCCCACGATGGGCGGCATCGTCATGCTGCTCGCCGTCGCCGTCGCGTCCTTCGCCGTTGGCGTTCCCGACCCTGAGACCTATGTCCTGTTGGGCGCGGTCCTGCTCACGGGCGTGGTAGGGCTCGTGGATGATATCTCCTCCATCGCCCATGCGCGCTCCCTCGGGCTCACGCCGCCAGCGAAGCTCGTCTGCCAGTTCCTGATATCGCTCGCGTTCATCCTATGCGCTGTGAACATCCTGAATGTGAGCCCGGTCATAGACATCCCGTTCATCTGCAAGCTCGACCTGGGCATCTTCACCACGGTCATCCCGCTGGGGGATGGCGCGACGCTCTCCATCCCGTGGCTCTACGTGCTCTTCGACCTCATCCTGCTCATGGGGCTGTCGAATGCGGTCAACCTGACCGACGGGCTGGATGGGCTGGCATCGGGTACGGTCATGATGGTCATGATCGTCATGGCGGCCATCGCATTCCGCGAGAACCTGCTGGAGCCCGCCATCTTCTCGGCGGCCATCGCGGGTGCGTGCGTCGGCTTCCTCTGGTTCAACTCTCACCCCGCAGAGATCTTCATGGGCGATACGGGATCGCTGGCGCTCGGGCAAGCGCTCGGCTGCCTTGCGGTGGTCACCAAGACGGAGTTCATCGTGATCATCATCGGCGGCCTCTTCGTCGCCGAAGCGCTCTCTGTCATGATCCAGGTGGCGCATTTCCAACGGACGGGCAAGCGCGTGTTCCTGATGGCGCCGCTCCATCATCACTTCGAGAAGAAGGGCTGGAGCGAGACGAAGGTCGTCGTGCGCTTCTGGATCATCTCGGGCCTGCTCGCTGCGCTCGGGTTCGTCGTGTACTTCTCCTCCTCGCTGGTGGTCGCATGATGGCAGATGCGGCCCTGATAGAGGGCAGGCGGCATGCGCCGGAGCGTCTGGGGGATGTCTGCGTGCTGGGCTTGGGCGTATCGGGCCGAGCCGTTGCCGACTATCTCCTCAAGCAGCCAGCGGGGCGCGTAGCTTCCCTGTCGGTGTTCGCCGGACGAGCTGACGAGAGCTCTCCTGATGCGCAGGCGCTCACGGAGGCAGGTGCGCATGTCGTGTTCGGAGAGCATGTGACGGGCAGCTTCGACCTCTGCGTCGCGAGCCCGGGCATCCCTGAGACATCCGCCTTCTACCAAGAGGCGCGTGCTGCGAGCGCGGAGCTGATCAGCGAAGTGGAGCTGGCGTGGCGCGAGAGCAGCGTGGATGCGCGATGGGTGTGCATCACGGGCACGAACGGCAAGACCACCACCACAGCGCTCCTGGCGCACCTCTTGGATGCATCGGGCTTCGCAGCGAAGGCGTGCGGGAACATCGGGGAGGCGTGCATCCATGTGGTCTCGGATGACCTCTTCGGCACCGAGGAGGAGTGCCGGTGCGGGCGTGCGCGCGCATACGTGGCAGAGGTCTCGTCCTATCAACTGGCATCCATGCGCGACCTCACGCCTGATGTAGGGGTGCTCTTGGGGATAACGCCCGATCACCTTGCATGGCATGGGAGCTTTGAGGCGTATGCGGATGCCAAGCGCAAGATGCTCGCGAACATCGAGCGCGCTGGCGGCGTGGCGGTGCTGGATGCGACCAACGATGTCACGCGCCAAGAGGTGCGGCGCTTGCGTGCGCTGCCCACGTCAGAAGCGGTCACCTATATCCCCATCGGAGCCAAGGCGGGCATCGGCGTGGACATGCGCGAGGCGTGCGGTTCGCGCAATGCTGCCTTCCTGGATGGGGCAGGGCATCTGCACGTCGCCTATCTGGAGGGTGAATACGTCCTGATCCCGGCTGATGCGCTCAAGATCAAGGGCGCTCACAATGTGGTGAATGCGCTCGCTGCTGCATCTGCCGCCATCGCGCTCGGAGCAGACGGGGGCGACGTGACGCGTGCCCTTGCCAGCTTCCAGCCGCTCGAGCACCGGATAGAGCCGGTGGGCAGCGTGGGCGGCGTTGAGTTCTACAACGATTCCAAGGCTACGAACGTGGATGCCACGCTGGTGGCGCTCGCATCGTTTCCCGGACGATCGCTCGTGGTCATGTTGGGCGGTCGCGACAAGATGGGACCTCTTGACGCGCTCGTGGCGGCATGTCGCGAGCATGCCCAGACTGTCGTCGTGTACGGCGAGGCGGCAGATCGCTTCGCTGAGGCGTTCGGTGATGCCGCTTCGCCTGAGGTGATCCGTCGTGGCACGTTCGACGAGGCGTTCGAGGCGGCTGCTCATGCAGCTGAGCCCGCAGGCGTGGTGCTGCTCTCGCCCGCATGCGCGTCCTTCGACGAGTTCTCCTGCTTCGAGGAGCGTGGCCAGCGCTTCAAGGACCTGGTGGCACGCCTCGCTCGCAGGGAAGGGTAGGGCGCGCTTCCCATGGCACGGCGCCAGCCCAAACCCATCACCGAGAGCAAGGTGGCCTCCATCCTCCTCATCGCTGCGGTGTTCGCGCTCGTGGTGATCGGGCTGGTCATGGTGTTCTCAGCCACATCAGCGGACCTCTCCGCAGCGGCCAAGAACCCGTACCGCGATGTGCTCGGCCAGGCGGTCTATGTCGCCATCGGCACGGTGGCAGCCATCGTGATCTGGCAGCTGATCCCGTATCATGCATGGGCCGGCCAGCTGACATGGATGTTCTGGGGATTCTGCATGGTGCTACTCGTGCTCACCTTCTTCGTGGGCACCGAGGTCAACGGCGCGAAGCGCTGGCTCTACATCGGACCGGTGGGCATGCAGCCCTCCGAGTTCATCAAGGTCGCGCTCATCCTCATGACCATCCGCATCGCGCACCGCTTCCGGATCGGCGAGATCGACTTCCGCATGGCGTTCATCGAGCTCTTGTTCCTGATCGCGGTGCCGCTCGCATTCATGTACGTGACGCAGTCCGACATGGGCACCACGCTCATCTGCGCCGTGGGCATCTTCGCCGTGCTCTGGATCGGCGGATTCCCCGCATGGTCGCTCGTGGCGATCGTGGCGGTCGGCTTGCTGGCGGTCATCGGCGGCACGCTGGGATCGGGCTATCGCTCCAATCGCTTCGTGTACCTCGACCCGTGGAATGATGGCGAAGGTGGTCTGGGCTCGGGCTACAACATCATCCGGTCGTACTTCGCGCTTGCCGAAGGTGGCCTGTTCGGCGTCGGCATCGGGAACTCGCACGAGAAGTACCAGTACCTCTTCGCGTCTGACAGCGACTTCATCTTCGCGGTGCTCGGGGAGGAGATGGGGCTCGTGGGAGCGCTCTTCGTCATAGGGCTCTTCCTCCTGTTCCTGTTCGCCTCCTTGCGCATATCGCAAGGTGCGCTCGACAACCTGGGTGCCATGATCGCAGGTGGGTGCGCCATCATGCTCGTGTTCCAGGCGTTCCTGAACATCGGGTGCGCCATCGGCGTGTTCCCCACCACGGGCAAGCCGCTGCCGTTCATCTCCTCGGGGGGCACATCGGTCATCTCGTCGCTTCTGATCGTGGGGCTCATCCTCTCGGTGCAGCATGCCTCTGCCCCCGATCCCGCCTTCGACCGGGCGCGTGACGACCTGCGCGTCATCCGCAACCGCTGAGCTGTGCACGCGTGCGACACGGGAGCCTTCCCCGTCGCGCATCATGGTAGTATCGTTGCGCCGCGCTGCCGTACGGCCATCCAGACCACACTGACATGAGGAGCATCATGGCGTCAGCACCCGATGAGCACAACGCACGCACGTCCGATCCGTCCACGAGCACCCCGACCATGGGCGCGCAGGATGCGAAGGGTGCGATATACGACGCTCGCACGCTCGGTGCACCGAAGATGGCCCTGTTCGGATTGCAGCACATGTTCGCCATGTTCGGCGCGACCATCCTGGTGCCCACGCTCACGGGGCTGTCGGTATCAGCTACATTGCTGTTCGCGGGGGTGGGCACGCTCCTGTTCCACCTCATCACGAAGGGCAAGGTGCCCGCATTCCTTGGCTCCTCGTTCGCGTTCATCGCGGGCTACGTCGCCATCGCGCCGGCAGGGGAGCCAGAGCTTCTGCCCTATGCGTGCTTGGGCGTTGCGTGCTCGGGGCTGCTGTACCTTGTGCTCTCGGCGCTGTTCCGCATCTTCGGAACGGAGCGCGTCATGCGCTTCTTCCCGCCCGTGGTGACAGGCCCCATCGTCATCTGCATCGGCCTCATCCTGGCAAGCTCGGCGATCGCCAACTGCGAGACGAATTGGCCCATCGCCATCGTCGCCATCGCCATCATCATCGTGGCGAACATCTGGGGTCGTGGCATGATCCGCATCATCCCCATCCTGCTCGGCGTCATCGGGTCATACGCGGTCGCTGCGGCTGTGGGCATCGTGGATTTCGCGCCGGTGGCAGAAGCGGCATGGATCGGCCTTCCCGTCCTCTGGCCGAACACGGTGTTCGCGCTCGCGGGCCCTGGATTCGATGCGGGCCTTGCCATCACGGCCATCATCACCATCATGCCGCTCGCGTTCGCCACCATGATCGAGCACATCGGCGACATGTCCGCTATCAGCTCTACGTGCAACCGCAACTACCTTGCTGATCCGGGATTGCATCGCACGCTCCTCGGAGATGGCTTCGCCACCATGCTGGCGTCCCTGTTCGGAGCTCCCGCCAACACCACGTATGGCGAGAACACGGGCGTCCTTGCGCTCACGCGCGTGCTGGATCCGCGGGTGGTGCGCATCGCGGCCCTCTTCGCCATCGTGTTCTCGTTCTGCCCGAAGTTCGCGGCGGTCATCGCCGTCATGCCGGCATGCGTCATCGGCGGGGTGTCGCTCGTGCTCTACGGCATGATCTCGAGCGTGGGCATCCGGAACCTCGTGGAGAACCACGTTGACTTCATGGCGAGCCGCAACATCCTGATAACGGCGCTGATCTTGGTGCTCTCGCTCGGCATCGCGTACAGCGCAGCTGGCGCCATCGTCATCCCCGTGGGCGGCGTGGACGTCTCGCTCTCGGGGCTTGCCATCGGCTCGATCGCGGGCATCGTGCTGAACATCATCCTCCCCGGCTATGAGAGCTCCTGGGGCGAAGCCGCCCCGAAGTCCGAAGGCCCGGGAGACCCACCCCTCCCGCTCGAAGCGGAGGTGGAGGACCTGCCGATCGACTGATCGCGCTTTCGCGCTCCTTCGTCACGTGACGCTGAGGGGCGTGCTCTGCTTTGCCACCAGGGCGGTGGCGGGGTGCTCGTAGCGGGCGAGCATGTCCTCGAAGGACGTCTGCGCCTTCGAGTAGAGGTTGTTCTCTTGCGATACGTGCATGGCCACTACGCTCTCCAGCATCCCCGCGCCCAAGCCTGAGAGGAGCGCTTCCAGCTCAGCGGCGGATTGCGCGTTGGAGAGGTGTCCCGCATCCGAGGCGATGCGGTGCTTGATCGGATAGGGATAGGGTCCCTCCCGCAGCATGCGCAGGTCATGGTTCGCCTCGAGCGCCAAGAGGCGCACGTATTGCAGCGCCTCATGCGCCTCTCCGGTCACGTGCCCGGTATCCGTCATGTACCCGATCGAATCCTCGGTGCCTTCGATGCGGAACCCGAACGACTCCGCTGCATCATGGGAAGTGGGGAAGACGTGCACTTGCATCCCGCAGATGGAGAGCGCATCCCCTCCCTTGAACGGCTCGAATGTGATGCCCTCCGACGCCAGTGCCTCTTCGAGCGGCGCACTGGCCCGGCGCACTGCATGGCTGGTGCGGATCCGCACCTGGCACCCCATCTTCGCGAGCGCCCGTGCGCATACGCCAAGGCCCCTCGTGTGGTCGAAGTGGTCATGCGTGATGAGGATGTCCGTCAGCTTCGCAAGGTCGAATCCCACCGATTCTGATCCGCGCAGGAGGTCGCGCTTGCAGATCCCGCAATCGATCAGGAAGCCCGCACCGCTCTCGGCATCCTTCACGATCGCAGCGTTGCCCTTGGATCCGCTTGCGAGCACGTGCAGTTCCAGCATGCGTCCCTCCCGCCACAGAGTTCTGAATGGTCGTACTCATTATATTTGCTATGCTTGCCTGCATCTTCGATAACGAGCCGAACCCACAAGGAGCATGCCATGCAGCTGACGCCTGCTGAGATCGCTGAGACGCTTGCGATGGTGTCCCAGCAGCACCTGGATATCCGCACCATCACGCTGGGGCTCAATCTGCGCGGATGCGTGGATACGGATATCGATCGGGTAGCGAGCAAGGTCTATGACCGCATGGCGAAGGCCGCAGAGGACCTGGTGCCGGTGGCCGATCAGCTGGAGCGCGAGTTCGGCATCCCCATCGTGAACAAGCGCATCTCCGTCACGCCCATCGCTGAGATCTGCGCGGCGGTGACGGCGGAGGACCTGACGCCGGTGGCGCTGGCCATGGACAAGGCTGCAGCTGAGGTGGGCGTTGATTTCGTCGGCGGCTTCACGGCGCTCGTGCAGAAGGGCGCCTCGCGGGGCGACATGAAGCTCATCCGCTCCATCCCTGGTGCGCTCGCTCAGACGGCGTGCGTCTGCTCCTCGGTCAATGTGGGATCCACGCGTGCCGGGATCAACATGGACGCGGTGTGGGATATGGCGAACATCATCCTGGACACGGCGAAGGCCACCGCTGATCGCGACTGCATCGGAGCGGGCAAGCTGGTCGTGTTCTGCAATGCGGTCGAGGACAACCCCTTCATGGCTGGCGCGTTCCACGGGAGCGGCGAGGCGGACGAGGTCATCAACGTGGGCGTCTCGGGGCCGGGCGTGGTGCGTGCGGTGCTCGCTGACATGCCCGATGATGCGGACATCACCAGCATCGCGGAGGCCATCAAGTCCACCGCATTCAAGATCACGCGCGCAGGCGAGCTGATGGCGCGGGAGGCGGCAGCGCGCCTGGGATATCAGAAGGGCATCTTGGACCTGTCGCTGGCACCAACGCCTGCGGAGCATGATTCTGTCGCCGAGATCCTCGAGGCCATCGGCGTGGGCGTGTGCGGCGGTCCGGGGACCACAGCGGCGCTCGCCATGCTGAACGATGCCGTGAAGAAGGGTGGCACCATGGCTAGCTCTTCGGTCGGAGGCCTCTCCGGTGCCTTCATCCCCGTCTCCGAGGACGCGGGCATGATCCGAGCAGCTGAGATGGGCGCGCTCACCCTCTCCAAGCTGGAAGCCATGACCTGCGTATGCTCGGTCGGGCTGGACATGATCGCCATCCCAGGTGACACCACGCCCGAATCCATCTTCGGCATCATCGCCGATGAATGCGCCATCGGCATGATCAACTCCAAGACCACGGCGGTGCGCATCATCCCGGCCATCGGGAAGAAGGTGGGCGACATGCTGGACTTCGGCGGCCTTCTGGGGCAAGCGCCCGTCATGGAGGTGAACCCCTATGCCGGCACGGTGTTCGCGCACAGGGGTGGCCGCATGCCTGCTCCGCTGAACTCCCTCAAGAACTAGGCTGCTCGCATCTCTCTCGCTCGCGCATCCTCAGCATTGCCCCCCGGTCTTGCGCTTCCGCGCTCAGAGGGGCGTCGTCTCGCGCGTCCTCAAGAAGCCGTAGCGGCGGCCCAGCGCCAAGATGAATGCCAACGTCACGACGAGCGATGCCAGCTCAGCCACGCTGATGGATATCCAGATGCCCTGTATCCCCAATGCGAGGGGCAGCAGCAAGACGCTGCCCGCCTCGAAGATGAGCGAGCGCAGAAGCGCGATGATGGCGGAGACCGTGCCGTTGCCCAGCGATGTGAACAGGGCAGAGCCGTATACGGAGAAGCCGATGAACAGGAATGCGATGGCGTAGATCCGGAAGCTCTCCACCGTGATCGCACGCAGCCCCGCATCGTAGCTCACGAACACATCAGCGATCAGCTCAGCGGACACCTCTGATAGCGCGAACATGAGGATGCCGCCCACGACGACGAACGCGATGCTCTTCCGGAAGAGGTTCTGCATCTCGCGGGGGTTCTTCGCTCCGTACTGGAAGCTCATGAGCGGGCTCGATCCCATGGAGTACCCGAGGAAGATGGCTGCGAACACCATGACCACGTACATGATGACGCCATAGGCCGCTACGCCATCCTCTCCGATGTAGCGCATGAGCTGGAGGTTGTAGAGCACGCTCACGAATGACATGGCGATGTTCGTGACCATCTCCGACATGCCGTTGAAGCACGCGCGGCCCAAGATCCTTCCTTGGAAGGGCGCCTTCACGAAGCGCAGGAAGCTCGTGTTCTTGCGCGCGAAGTAGATGAGCGGGATGCCTCCGCCCAAGATCTCGCTCACGTTGGTGGCAACGGCGGCTCCCACGAGGCCCAAGCCGAGCATGCCCACCAAGAGGGCATCCAGCACGATGTTCGCGCATCCCGCGAGCAGCACCACGTAGAACCCCACCTGCGGCTTGCCCGCTGCGACGAAGAAGCTCTGGAAGATGTATTGCAGGACGAAGAACGGCAGCGTCAGGTAGATGATCCGCCCGTAGACGCCGCAGTCGGCGAGCATCTGCCCTTCCGCGCCCAAGAGCGCGCAGATGGGCTCTGCGGTGAGCACGCCCGCAACGGCCAGGATGATGCCCATGACGGCACCGGAATACACCAGCATCGTGAAGTAGCGGTTCGCGGATGCGTCATCTCCTTCGCCACGGGTCTTCGCCACGATGGCCGATCCGCCCGTTCCGATCATGAAGCCCACCGCTGAGGGGATCATGATGATGGGCAGCACGAAGTTCACGGCAGCGAATGCCGTCTTGCCCGCGAAGTTGGACACGAACAGCCCATCCACGATCCCGTAGATGGATGTGAAGATCATCATGGCGATGGACGGTGCCGTGAAGCGCAGGAGCGCGCCCCATGAGAAGTGCCGTGACATGTCCTGCGTCATGCGAGCCTCCAAGCCAGATCCGTTGCCATCGCATATATCCAGCAGGCCAGTGTAGCGGAATGGTCTGCGCTTTCAACCGGGTCGGACAAGCTGCTCCCATCCCGTTCGCCCATCTCGTCTAGAATGGCGCTATGAGAAGGAACGTCGAACACGAGAGCGCACGTGCGCATGGGCGCCACCCTGCATGCCCTGCCTTCGGCGCTTGTGGGGCATGCCAGACGCTCGATGTCCCCTATGAGCAGCAGCTCATCGCCAAGCAGCGTGCGATAGGGGACCTCTTCCCGGATGCTGCGCGCGCAGATGCCATCCGCCCCATCCTGGGGATGGAGGACCCCGCGCATTACCGCAACAAGGTGGTCGCGCCGTACGTGGCTGCCCCTGCGCGCAGGGGCGTGCAGGCAAGCAGGGGCGCGGAGGTGCGTGAGCGCGATCGGAGGTGCGCCCGCGGCGCAGCGCGGCGCCGGGAGCAGGTGCCGTGCAAGGGCCAGAAGGGTGGCGGGAGCCGACGCGGTACGGTCCTCACGGGGATGTATGCGAAGGGCACGCATGAGGTGATCCCGACAGAGGGGTGCGTGCTGGAGAACGTGGAGGCCAAGGCAGCGACGCTCGCCGTGCGCGACCTCATGGAGAAGTGGTCCATCCCGCCCTATGACGAAGACGCACACACAGGCTTCATCCGCCATGTCGTCGCGCGGGCAGGGCGCACGGGCGAGGTGCTCGTGACCATCGTCACGAATGGCGACGCATTCCCGTCCTCCAAGTCCTTCTGCCGCGAGCTGGTGCGACGCGTGCCATCGGTGGTCACGGTGGTGCAGAGCGTGAATGAGCGCCAGACGAACGTCATCTTGGGTGAGCGCGAGCGCACCCTCTACGGTCCCGGCTTCATCTTGGACGAGCTCTGCGGGTTGCGATTCCGCATCTCTTCGGGGTCGTTCTATCAGGTGAACGCCGTGCAGGCCGAGGTGCTCTATGAGGCGGCCATCGCATTGGCGGGGGCAGGTCCTGAGGATGTGGTGGTGGACGCGTATTGCGGCACTGGCACGATCGGGCTGGTGGCGGCCAAGCGCGGAGCGGGTCGCGTCATCGGCGTGGAGGCGGTGGAGAGCGCCGTTGCGGATGCCCGGCAGAATGCGCGCCATAATGGCGTGGAGGCTGCGGAATTCGTCTGCGCGGATGCGACGGGCTTCATGCAGGATATGGCGCGCGATGATCGGCTCGCGGTCCGGTCGGGCAAGCTGGTCTTGATGATGGATCCCCCGCGCGCAGGGGCCTCGCCTGAGTTCTTGGATGCGGCATGCGCGCTGCGCCCCGACCGCATCGTCTACATCTCGTGCGACCCCCGAACGCAGGCGCGCGATGTCGCCCGCTTGGTGGAAGGCGGCTATCGCGTGGCGGTCGTGCAGCCCGTCGATATGTTCCCGCACACGGATCATATCGAGAACATCATCCTCCTAGAACAGATGTTCTATGGTTTTCATGAGGACGATGGATAAACGTCGTTCGCTGAATTAGAATGCGTTGAAAAGAGAACGCGCGAAGGAGCGCTGAATGAGCAAGCATCCTAGATATGTGAAGATCGAAGAGGGTGGTACTGACGACGCGGAAGGTCATGCGGTCGTGAGGACGGCTGCGTCTGGGCCTGATGATGCCGCATGCGCCTGCGCAGGCACCTGTGCGAGCGCGGGCCCAGATGCCTGCCCAGAAGGCAGCACCTCCCCGCATGTCGCTGCGAGCGCACAGGCGAGCGCGTCTTTGCACATCGGCATAGATGTGGGGTCCACCACCGTGAAGCTGGCTGTCCTGAACTCCCATGATGAATGCCTGTGGTCGGTGTATCAGCGCCATCATGCGGATGTGCGCGCCACCATCATCGATGTGCTGCGCGTATGCGCTGCCGAGTTCCCCACCGATCCCATGACCATCGCCATCACGGGGTCGGGTGGCCTTCTGCTCTCCCAGTGGCTGGATGTGAAGTTCGTCCAGGAGGTCATCGCCTCCAAGACGGCCGTGGAGACGTTCATCCCACAGACGGATGTCGCCATCGAGCTGGGTGGCGAGGATGCGAAGATCATCTACTTCGATGGTGGCATAGAGCAGCGCATGAATGGCACCTGCGCAGGCGGCACGGGCGCCTTCATCGATCAGATGGCCTCGCTTCTGGATACGGATGCGGGTGGCTTGAACGAGCTCGCCGCAAGCCACACCACCATCTATCCCATCGCCAGCCGCTGCGGCGTGTTCGCCAAGACCGATGTGCAGCCGCTCCTGAACGAGGGGGCGAAGCGCGAGGACATCGCTGCGTCCATCTTCCAATCCGTGGTCACGCAGACCATCTCGGGTCTGGCTTGCGGTCGCCCCATCCGGGGCAACGTCGCCTTCCTGGGAGGTCCGCTCCAATACCTCCCCGAGCTACGCCGCCGCTTCTACGAGACGCTCGAGCTCGACGATGATGCCATCATCGTCCCTGGCAACGCGCATCTGTTCGTGGCGTGCGGCGCTGCCATCGCCGGTGCGCGCGATGGTGCGCGCGTGGAGACGCTCACGGATGTCATCGGCCGGTTGGAGGGCCTCGGCGACATGCAGGGCTCCGAGGTCGTGCGCTTGGATCCGCTCTTCGCTGACGAGGCTGAGCATGAGGCCTTCGTCGCACGCCATGCACGCGAGCAGGTGCGTCGCGCATCCCTGGCAGACTACCGGGGCGCAGCCTATCTGGGCATCGATGCTGGCTCCACCACGTTCAAGGCTGCTCTCATCGGAGAAGGGGGCGAGCTGCTCTGGTCCACGTACGCATCGAACAAGGGCGACGTTCTGGGGTGCGCCAAGGCGGCCATCGCAGAGCTCTATGATGCGCTCCCGAAGGATGCGGAGACGGGCGAGCAGCTGGCGTGGATCGCCCATTCCACGGTCACGGGATATGGGGAAGGGCTCCTCTTGGAGGCGCTCCAGGTGGATTCCGGCGAGATAGAGACGGTCGCGCACCTGCGCGGCGCGCAGGAGATGCTCCCTGGCGTCGAGTTCATCTTGGACATCGGCGGTCAGGACATGAAGTGCCTGCGCGTGAAGGATGGCGTGATCGACCACATCATGCTGAACGAGGCGTGCTCGTCGGGGTGCGGCAGCTTCATCGAGAGCTTCGCTGTCGGCCTCGGGCTGGACGTCAAGGATTTCGCTGCTACGGCCATCAAGGCGAAGGCGCCCGTGGACCTCGGCAGCCGCTGCACGGTGTTCATGAACAGCCGCGTGAAGCAGGCGCAGAAGGAAGGCGCATCGGTGGGGGACATCGCTGCCGGCCTTGCCATCTCCGTCATCAAGAACGCGCTGTTCAAGGTCATCAAGATACGCGACCCCCATGATGTGGGCACGCAGGTCATCGTGCAGGGCGGCACGTTCCTGAACGATGCGGTGCTACGTTCCTTCGAGCAGCTTGCCCAGGTCGATGCGGTCCGCCCTGACATCGCGGGCAACATGGGCGCATTCGGCGCGGCGCTCCTTGCGCGCGATAGGCATCGGGACTCTGAAGGGGCGCGTGCTGGGTCTGGCTCTCGCAGGTCAAGCCTGCTGACCTTAGAGGAGATCAAGGCGCTCGCGCCCACCCATAGGACCGTACGATGCAAGGGGTGCGCGAATGCCTGCTTGCTCACGGTGAACGACTTCGGCAAGGATGAGGAGACAGGCAAGCATCGCCGCTTCATCACGGGCAACCGCTGCGAGAAGGGCGAATCTCTCGGCACGGGCGGGGGTGCATCCGATGTGCCCAACCTCTTCGAATGGAAGTCGAAGCGATTGTTCGACCACTATGTGCCGCTCGCATCTGATGAGGCCACGCGTGGGACGGTCGGCATCCCTCGCGCGCTCAACATGTATGAGAACTATCCGTTCTGGTTCACCTTCTTCACGGAACTGGGGTATCGCGTCATCTTGTCCGACCCCTCCAACAAGAAGACGTATGAGGCGGGCATCGAATCCATGCCGTCCGAATCCGTCTGCTACCCTGCGAAGCTCTCGCATGGGCACATCATGGACCTGCTCGCCAAGGAGCCGGACTTCATCTGGATGCCCTGCAGCAAGTGGGAGCGCCAAGAGGATGAGACAGCGGGCAACCACTTCAACTGCCCCATCGTGGCCAGCTATCCAGAGGCGCTGCGCCTGAACATCGACGAGCTGCGCGAGAGCTCTACTGCCTTCGTGGCTCCGTGGCTGCCCTATGACAACAAGGAGAAGCTCAAGGAGCGCCTGTACAAGGAGCTCTCTCGGACCTTCAAGGATGCCACCATGAAGATGGGTTCGCATCTGACCCAGACCGAGATAGATGATGCGGTGGACGCGGCATGGGCTGAGGATGAGGCGTTCAAGCGGGACGTCCGCCGCAAGGGCACCGAGACGCTCGCATGGATGGAGGAGACGGGCACGCGCGGCATCGTCTTGGCGGGACGCCCCTATCATCAGGACCCTGAGATCAACCATGCCATCCCAGAGCTTCTGACCTCATTCGGTCTCGCGGTGCTGACGGAGGATTCCATCGCTCACCTGGGCCAGCTGGAGCGTCCTATCCGCGTGGTGGACCAGTGGATGTACCATACGCGCCTCTATGCTGCTGCCAAGGTGGTCACGCAGCGCAAGGATCTGGATATGATCCAGCTGAACTCCTTCGGGTGCGGGCTTGATGCGCTGACCACCGATCAGGTCCAAGAGGTCTTGGAGGCCGCGGGCAAGGTGTACACCGTCCTCAAGATAGACGAGGTGTCCAACTTGGGCGCGGCGCGCATCCGCGTGCGCAGCCTGCTCGCTGCCCTCAAGGACCAAGCCGACGAAGAGGCTGACGCTGAGCGGGAAGAGGCGCTGGCCGCGCGCGGCTGCCCGGCTGCGTGCATCACCTCTGAGGATGTTGACGCCCTCGTCCCGGAGAGCTTCACGCAGAAGGCCGATGGCGTGATCGTGGAGGATGCGCTCAAGCAGCGCGAGGCGACCTCCACCGAATTTGCGCGCGTGCAGTTCACCGAGCAGATGCGCGAGGAGGGCTACACCATCCT
The DNA here is from genome assembly GCA_910589125.1 of uncultured Eggerthellaceae bacterium. Classification (GTDB taxonomy): domain Bacteria; phylum Actinomycetota; class Coriobacteriia; order Coriobacteriales; family Eggerthellaceae; genus MGBC163016. The sequence goes on along the minus strand of CAJURX010000009.1, from coordinate 38,110 downwards.
CGCTCCGCAGATGGCACCGATCCATTTCGAGCTCCTGCTCCCCATCTTCGAGCGCGAGGGCCTGAACGTGAAGCTGCTCCCCAGCGTGGATACGGGCGCGGTGGATGCGGGCCTCAAGTACGTGAACAACGATATCTGCTACCCGTCCATCCTCGTCACCGGGCAGATCATGGAAGCGGTCACCAGCGGCGAATACGATACGGACAAGCTGGCGGTGCTCATCACCCAGACAGGCGGCGGTTGCCGCGCGACGAACTACATCTCGCTGATCCGCAAGGCGCTCAAAGCGGCGGGTCTTGCGCACATTCCTGTGATCGCGCTCTCGTTCAAGGACTTGGGAGAGGTGAACCCGGGCTTCAAGATCACGCCTGCCATGCTGTATCAAGCCGTGTTCGCTCTGCAATACGGCGACCTCCTCATGATGTGCCTGTATCGCACGCGACCCTATGAGGTGGAGCCGGGGAGCGCGAACAGGCTCTTCGACCACTGGATGGGCGTGGTGCGAGAGCAGCTGGCGCGCGGATGCAAGATGAGCGAGTTCAAGCGGACCGTGAACCAGATCGTGGACGATTTCGACACGCTGCCCCTGCAAGGGGAGGGCACCAAGCCGCGCGTGGGCGTGGTGGGCGAGATATTGGTGAAGTTCCACCCCACGGCGAACAATCAGATCGTCGAGCAGATCGAGGCCGAAGGGTGCGAAGCGGTGGTCCCTGGCCTCATCGAGTTCTTCCTGTTCGGGATCGCGGGCGGCATCTTCCAACGGCAGATCGGCAAGTCGGCGAAGGGTGCGCTCGGCGCTCGTGCGGGATTGCGCGCGGTGAAGGAGCTGCGCCGTCCCGTGATGGCCGCGCTCAAGCGCAGCCAGCGCTTCCATCCGCCCGCTGATATCTATGAGCTCGCTGACTACGCCTCCGAGATACTCTCGCTCTGCAACTCCATGGGCGAGGGTTGGCTGCTCACCGCAGAGATGGTGGAGCTCATCCGCAGCGGATGCCCGAACGTGGTCTGCACGCAGCCCTTCGCGTGCCTGCCGAACCACGTGGTGGGCAAGTCTGTCATCAAGGAGCTGCGCCGTCGCTACCCTCAGAGCAACATCGTGGCCGTTGACTACGACCCCGGTGCCTCCGAGGTCAATCAGCTGAATCGCATCAAGCTCATGATCGCCGTGGCGAAGGCGAATCTGGCCGAGGAGCGCTCCTCCCACTAGGGGCGCTCTGACGGTCGCGTCATCTCGCGGATCTGCGTTTGGTTGAAGGGGGTGCGCTGCCGTCTGTGGCACCCCGCACGGGGATGCTTTCGCAGGCGCGCACTAGTGTCCTCTACCTTCGCATCCGTGCGTGGTCGAGGATGCGGGTTCCCGCCCCGCGCCCGATATCCGTCGTCTCATATTCGGACGTCGTTGGGCATCTCTAGGGGTTCAAAAACCGTTACCGATCCGTATATAATCCGTCTGTTCTGTGTACTTTCGTTCACAAGGGGCAAGCGATGAAACGGACCACGATGAAAGAGCGGAATGCGATGATGACCTCATGTGCCCGCAAAGCGGTCTCAGCCTTCACGGCTTTGGCGCTTTCGGTCTCCATGTTCGGCATCCCCGCATTCGCAGATGAGCTGGACGCGGGCGACCCCGTCCAGGAGGAGCAGGCGCAGGATGGTGCTCAACCCGTGCCTGGTGAGGATGCTCCTTCCGCCGACGGCGCAGGGGATGCGCCATCTGAGGAGGGCGCCACGAATGATGAGGGCACCCAAGAGGGCACGTCGTCTGAGGAGCAGGCCAGCGATGACGGGTCGGCTCCGGCAGACGATGCTGATGGCAGCACCGAGGGCGACGGCTCCGGTTCCACGAAGCTGCCCTCCGAATCCGATGGGGGGGGTGAGGGCGCTGTTGCCAAGAGCATCATCCATGTGGATATCACGGATGCCAAGCCCTTCGATACGGGCGAGCCTCCCCAATTCGACATCTCCCTGTCAGGGCGTGGCTTCCAGTACATCAAGCCCGCGGCGGCCGGCGCTGGCTATCGCGGGTCCTATACCTATGTGAACGTCGAGCCTGGTGACTACGAGCTCGCCATCGAAGCGGACGGCTATGCCACCTATGCGCAGGCCATCCATGTGGATGCGGATGTCCCCCGCGCCTACACGGTGAAGCTCAACACCTTCGATCGCGCTGAGAGCAGCACCCAGACGGGCATCATCTACTACGGTGATGTGACGGGGGATAGCGCCATCAACGATGATGACGTGGATGCGCTCATCGGTGCGCTGGAATCTGGCGCAGATGCTGCAGCGAACCCGCGCTGCGACCTGACGGGCGCGGACGGCATCACGCTCGCTGACCTCCAGGTCCTGGCAGAGGGTTACGGCCGCGATCAGGTCTCTTCCAACGTGACACCGAAGCCGCGCGTCACGGGCGTCACCGTCAGCGACAACATCACCATCCCTGCTGACAGCCAGATCGTGGATGTCAGCGAAGTGGTGGGCAATCCTGATGAGAACGCCTCCCTCAAGATGGTCACTACCAACGATCAGCCCATCAGCGTTGACAACCCTGCCACCATCGTGCTGGACAACCTCCATGATCAGCTCAATGGCGAGCAGGTCGGCTGCATCACCATCAAGCCGCCTCTGAGCAGGACCGATGATGGCATCTCCCAGCTCCATCCCCACGCGGTCACGGAGGGCACCGTCGAGGTCACCTACCTTGATGAGGCGGGCAATGAGCAGACCCTCGATGCTGAGTTCGCCCCTACGGGCATCGCGAGCGCGCTCGTGCAGATGGCGGCATTCCTGGGGCTCGCACCCGAGAAGGCCTATGCGGCATCTGCCAAGGCCACCATCGACGGCTCTGGCAACATCATCATCGACTTCGGCAGCAAGATCGCCATCAAGAAGGTCACCATCAAGGTGACCAAGACCAATGCCTCTGATGGCAAGCTCAACCTGGCTGAGATCTCCTCGGTCGAGTTCCTGAATGGCACGGAGGACCTCATCGCACCTCCCGAGCTCAACATCCCGACGAACGTCACGGCAACGCCGGGCAGCAAGGAGTTCACGGTCAGCTGGAACGCCGAGCCCAATGTAACGGGATATGAGGTCTCTGTGTCGGAGAACGGCAAAGAGCAGATCATGTCCACCAAGAACACCACCATGCAGGTGACGTCCTTCAAGCATGGCAACAAGGGCAAGGTGGAGAACAACCACACCTACACGGTGAAGGTGCAGTCCACCAATGGCGAATGGCGCAGCGGCTGGAGCAATGCCGTCACCGTCACGCCCAAGGCCACCAAGCGCCCGGATAGGCCCGAGAGCGTGAAGGTCTCAGGTGGCTACAAGATGATCAACGTCGGCTGGAAGGCCATGACCGATACGGACACCTACATCGTCTCGTATCGCAAGGAGGGTGACGCGACCTGGACCGAGAAGTCCGGCATCACCTCGAGCAGCTGCCAGATCAGCGGGCTTGAGGACAGGACCACCTATGAGGTGTTCGTCTCAGGTGTGAATGAGATCGGCAAGAGCGATCCGTCCCAGATCGTGAGCGCAGAGACCACCACCATCGCCCCTGCGGAGCTGCCGAACTACAAGCTGGTGAACAAGAAGGATGCCAACGGGCGCTACCTCACGGGCATTACGACCGCGCGCGTCATCAGCGCATCCATGGTGGACAGCGCGATCGACGGCAATGCAGGCACGGCGCTCGGCCTGTTCGATGACGATTACACCTCCTATGCCAAGAAGGAGGACTGGGACTTCGGCTCAGCCTACAATGCCGGCAAGCACGGCGTCGAGGTCACCTTCGACGGCGTGAAGGAGATCGGATTCATCTCCTATGCGGCATCGTCCCAGAACATCGACTACAGCGGCGTGCGGGTGCATGCATCCACGGGTGGCTCTGCATGGCAGCCCGTCTCAGGAGTCTCGTTCACGCAGCAGAAGTGCGCGAACGGCAGGACCTACACGCTCGTCAAGATCGACGGCGGCCTGCGTGCCGACAAGGTCCTCATCGGCATGGAGCGCCATGTCCGCTTGATCGACATCGCCGAGATGCGCTTCCATGGCTATGACAGCATCGAAGACGATGTGAACGCGCTCTACGCTGACGAGATGCACATCAAGCTTGCTGACGGCGTGGACGAGGCACGCATCAGCGCCCTTGAGACGCGCCTGAACACGGCGGATGCGGATGGCAACTACTATCCGTTCAAGACGGTCGTGCAGATGGACATCGACTTCGCCAGGCAGCTCCTGGCTGACGAGAAGGCCGGCCTCTCTGAGCTGATCCGGGTGCATACGGATATCTCCAGTGCGGCGGATAGCGGCAAGAATCTGGGCATGGGAGGCCTGAACTCTTGGCAGCCGCTCGGCAAGGTGGCTGCTGCGGGCGATCAGCTCGTGCTGTACGCCTCCAAGCGCAACTCCAGGACCAACTCCAGCGTGCAGATCTACATCGGCCAGCAGTATCCGGAGTCAAGCGATGCTCCCAGCTATGGCGGGACGTTCCAGGCCAACAAGCGCATCGTCTACTCTGTCCCTGAGAAGATCCAGGTCAAGGGCAAGGAGCATGGCGGCCCGCTCTATGCGCAGTACGTGGGCAATGACCCGAATGAGGAGTGGTACATCCGCGTGATGGGCGGCCATGACATCGCCACGCTCGACCTGCACAACGTGACGGACCATGAGACGCGCGTCCAGAAGGCCGAGCAGTACATCACCGAGCTGGACGAGTCCCTGAGCCTGCTGAATGCATCCAAGGGCAGCGAGGATGCGCACAGGGCGGCGCACCTTGCAGAGAGCAAGCTGGTGGTGGACAAGGTGGAGCAGGACACCATCAACCCGAGCGTTGATTGCGACTACAACGAGCGCCACTGCATCCATAACGCGACCGAGCTGATGACGGACACCATGCTCTATTCCGTCCCTGCCACGCAAGCGGCCAGGTCCTGCACGGGCTCCACGCTGAGGGAGCGCGCAGAATCGCTCATCACGCACATGGATGGCTCGGAGCAGATGCTCAAGCTCTTCTATCAGCACAAGGGCCTGATGGAGCCGGGTGAGGGCGTGGCGAAGACCAACGAGCTCTCCTCGCAGCACCTGAACATCCGCCTCATGCAGATGTTCGCGGGCGCCTTCATGTACGCAGCGGGCAACCACATCGGCGTGGACTTCCCGGAGTCTGGCAACTTCGCCATCCTGCGACCCATCTCGGATGCGGCTACCGCACCGGGTGGCACGAAGCAGAGCGGAGACGGCTTCTACTTCGGATGGGGCTCAGCGCACGAGATCGGCCACAACATCAACAACGGCCGCTATGCCCTTGCCGAGGTCACGAACAACTACTTCGCCCAGATCTGCAAGATGGTCAACGAGGGCACGACGCGCTTCTCCTACGATTCGGTCTATGAGCGCGTCACCTCAGGGGCCGTGGGCAGGACCGGTGGCGTTGCCACGCAGCTGGCCATGTACTGGCAGCTCATGCTGGCACACGATGCCAATGAGGTCTACACGCTCTACTCATCCTATGACCAGCTCAAGGCGAATCGCTTCTTCGCGCGCGTCGATGGATATGCGCGCAACCCCGGATCGGCTCCGGCGCCGGGCAAGGTGGAGCTCGTCTGCAACGCAGGCGAGAGCCAGAACATCATCCGCTTGGCCAGCGCTGCGGCCGAGAAGGACCTGAGCGACTTCTTCATCAGCTGGGGCCTCGTGCCCAACGCGGATACGGAGAGGTACGTCTCTCAGTTCCCGAAGGAAGAGCGCGCTCTCCAGTACGTGAACGACGATGCGGTCAAGTGGATCCGCGCGAACCCGAGCGCTGCTCAGGTGAAGGGCGTTGATATGACGGCGGTCTCCTTGAGCCAGAGCAACAGCAAGGTCACGCTGGATATGAGCACCAAGGATGCTGCGTACAACGCCTCGCTCATCGGGTATGAGCTGACGCGCGTCTACTATGCGTCCGGCAAGCCCCAGAAGGAGGTCGTAGGCTTCGTTCGCGCTGATGAGAACGGCGGCGGCACCTTCGTGGATGATGCAGCGCATTTGGGCAACCGTGCCGTGCACTATGAGGTGAAGGCTGTCGACAAGTTCCTGAACTACTCAGCTGCTGCGGTCACGGAGCAGAAGAAGCTGGACGGCAACGGCCGCTTCGCTCCGACAGAGTGGAGCGTGGACACCAATATGGTGGTGGCAGAGGGCACGCAGGAGCAGGTCAGCAAGGAGGCCGAGGTCGCTGAGCCGGAGTGCCCCTCTGAGATGGAGGGCAACGCGCCGAAGCCCATCGAATCCGTGCTCGCTGGCGAGAAGGACTACCTGGGCTATACCGTGGCAAGCGGGAGCACGCCTGCGGCTGACCCGTATGTGCTCATCGACATGAGGAAGACCAATCCGGTGGTGTCCGTCAGGTACACGCCGGGGGACGGCGCAGCGCTGAGCGACTACGTCATCGAGACGAGCGTGAATGGCATCAACTTCACGACCGTGGCGGAGGGCACGTTCGACATCGGCTCTGAGGGATATGCGGATGTGTTCTTCACGGGCAAGAACGAGCAGGGCAGCCCGAACAACTGGATCTGCTCTGAGACCGCTCGCTACGTGCGCATCACCGCTCCTGGCAAGGCAGGTGCAGAGGTCAGCATCAAGGCGATCGACATCTTCGGGCCCTCTGGTGACAACATCGACTTCACGTCAGTGCAGGGCCAGGAGGACATCAAGGCGATCGGCACCTTGTCCGCTGACTTCCAGCTGGATGCAGATGACCCGAACCAGAAGATCCCTGCTGGCAGCATCATCTTCACGGGTGCGGTCAAGGGCAACCCGGCGTACAACGTGGTCGTGCTCTATGACGCTGACGGCACCATCGTGGGCGGCTCCACCATCGTCGATGGCGAGGAGATCCTGAACGCTGAGCAGGTCCTGCTGGCCGACGTGCCCGAGGGCTCGCTCATCGGCGACACGGCAGATGGCCGCTGGGTGTACTGGATCGCCCCCGATGCCGATCTTCCGGCAAAGGTGCGCGCTGAGCTGTATCGCGTGAATGATGCGTTCACCAATGAGGGTCAGCGCTTGGTGGCAGACACCATGTTCATCGATGTGCCTGCCAAGGCCGACCTTCCGTCCATCACGCTCAAGAGCGATTCGCAGGGCCAATAGGCAACGCAGCTGGTGAATAAGGAGATGCAGACGATGATCATGACAAGAACAAGAAGGGCGCTGCTCGGATTCCTGGCTGCAGTCATGCTCTGCCTTTGCACCGCAGGTGCGGCATGGGCTGTGGCGGAGAGCGAGATAAGCTTCTCGCAGAGCGGCGATGCCATCGACGTCACGCTCGATGGCAAGGGCACCGATGTCAGCGCGTTCTCGCTCATCATGGATGTGGATGTCAACGCTGATGCGCCCGATGCCGTGCAGGTCTCATTCCAGTTCAGCGACCACGTGCTGAACAACACCTCCATCCATGAGCCTTCCTACAGCACGGCGGGTGACAAGACGCGCATCACGCTGTATGTGGCAGGGGGGCATGACCTCTTCGCGGCACCGTTCCAGGTGGGCCGCATCGCGCTCGGCCTGGATACGGCCATGAGCTCCGGCGCTGAGGTCATCGTGGATGTGCCTGTGATGGATGAGGGCGTCGCTGAGGGGAGCGATGGCGCTGACGCTGTCGATCAGGTCGGCGTGTATGCGCTCCACACCGTGACGAGCGCGCGTGCCGATGATGCAGCTGGCGTGTATCTGAGCGAGCCCTTTGCAGCGTATCTAGGCGACTGGAGGGCGGATGGGGATCCAGAGCCCACCCCGCCAGGTGGCAATGACGGCCAGGATCCTACTCCCACCCCAGGTGGGGATGAGGATCCCATCATGGGCCCTGATGACGGTGGCGATCCGAATGGCCAGCCGCAGCGCAATATCCAGTATGGTGGCGACCTCTCTCGCACGGGCGACCCGCTCGTTCCGGTGGTCGTGAGCCTGCTTTGCGTGGTGGCAGCTGCGCTCTGCGTCATGGGATTCTTGGTCATCAAGCGCCGCAAGAGGTCCTGACGCGCTCGGGACCAGCGCTTCTGGCATGCTACCCGAGGCGCTCCACAATCGAAGAGGGCCTTCGCAAGGGCTGGACGACGTGTCCGGCCCTTGCTCATTCTCCGAATGCTATCATGGCGATGAGAACTGCAAATCACCTTCATGAGGAGGCATATCCAATGGCGATGATCGTCGACGTTCTGGGCAGGGAGATCCTCGATTCGCGTGGCAATCCCACGGTCGAGGTTGAGGTTGCATGCGCTGATGGCTCCATGGGCCGCGCAGCTGTTCCGTCGGGTGCATCCACAGGTGCCTTCGAGGCTGTCGAGCTGCGTGATGATGATATCCATCGGTACCTGGGCAAGGGCGTCCAAGATGCGGTCGAGCACGTGAACACCGAGCTTGCCAGTGCGCTCATCGGCATGGATGCAGAGAACCAGCGCGAGATCGACCAGATCATGCTGGATGTGGATGAGACGGACAACAAGGGCGCCATGGGCGCGAATGCCATCCTGGGCATCTCGCTCGCGTGCGCGCGTGCGGCGGCTGAGTCATCCATGCTCCCGCTGTACCGCTACGTGGGTGGTGCGAATGCGCACATCCTGCCCACGCCCATGATGAACATCCTGAATGGCGGCGTGCATGCGGACAACAACGTGGACTTCCAGGAGTACATGATCATGCCCGTGGGCGCTGAGACGTTCGCAGAGGCGCTGCGCTGGTGCGCTGAGATCTACCACACGCTGAAGAAAGTGCTCCATGATGCGGGCCTTGGTGGCGGCGTAGGGGATGAGGGCGGCTTCGCTCCCAACCTGAAGTCCAATGAGGAGCCGCTGCAATACATCATGCAAGCCTGTGAGAAGGCGGGGTACAAGCCCGGTCGCGACATCATGTTCGCCATGGATCCGGCATCCACGGAGTTCTATGACGAGAAGTCCGGCAAATACGTCTTGGCGGGCGAGGGTCGCGAGCTCACCTCTGATGAGATGGTGGACTACTGGGCGGCGCTCGTGGAGAAGTACCCCATCATCTCCATCGAGGACGGCATGGCCGAAGAGGACTGGGATGGCTGGAAGAAGCTCACGGAGCGCATCGGGGACAAGGTGCAGCTCGTGGGTGATGACCTGTTCGTCACCAACTCCAAGAGGCTGGCGAAGGGCATCCAGCTCGGATGCGCGAACGCCATCCTCATCAAGGTCAATCAGATCGGCTCGCTCACCGAGACCTTGGAGGCCATCGAGCTGGCGAAGACGCACGGCTATACGTGCGTGATGAGCCACCGCTCTGGCGAGACCGAGGACACCACCATCGCTGACCTCGCCGTTGCCACCAATGTGGGCCAGATCAAGACAGGTGCGCCCGCCCGCTCCGATCGCGTGGCGAAGTACAACCAGCTCCTCCGCATCGAAGAGCAGCTAGCGGATTCGGCTGCCTACGCTGGCATGGATGCCTTCTACAACATCACCCGCGACTAGAGGATGGCGCAGAGCATGGCTGAGAGCAATGCAAGGGATGCGATGATATCCATCAACGAGGCGCGGCATGTGGTGCTCGCGCATGTGGAGGCGCTGCCATCTGAGCGCGTCTCCCTCCTAGAGGCGCTCGGGCGCGTGGCTGCCGCTCCGGCAGCGAGCGATATGGATGTGGCGCCGTTCGCGCATTCGGCGATGGACGGGTTCGCGCTCTGCGCCGAGCAGATCGAAGCGGCATCTGAGGATGCGCCGGTGCATCTGCGCGTGATAGCGGAGATCGGTGCGGGCAGCATCTATGAGGGACCCATCGGCCAGGATGAATGCGTGCGCATCATGACGGGTGCGGAGCTGCCGAAGGCGGCTGACTCCGTCGTGAAGTATGAGATCGTAGGCGTCGTCTCTGGGGATGGGAAGCCCGGGTCGGTCGTGTCCTTCACAGAGCCGTGCAAGGTAGGCTCCAACGTCCGGCCTGCAGGAGAAGAGGCGCATGCGGGAGATGTCATCCTCCAAGCAGGGGATGTGCTCGGGGCTGCGGGCATGGGTTGCCTTGCCAGCTGCGGTGTGACGGAGGTCGATGTGTTCCGTCGCCCGCGGGTGGCCATCATGGCGACCGGCTCTGAGCTCGTGCCACCTGAGCAGGTGCCAGGTCCGGGGCATATCCGCGAATCGAACTCGCAGGCCATGGCGGCCTGCGTGGCAGAGGCTGGCGGCATACCCCATGTGCTGCCCATCGTGCCTGATACGTATGAGGACCTCCAGCATGCGGTCGCAGGGGCGGTGCGCGACCATGACTTCGTCATCACCACCGGAGGTGCTGCGAATGGGGATTTCGACTTCATCAAGCAGGTCGTGTCCGATGCGGGCGAGGTCTACATGACGCAGGTCAACATGCGACCGGGCAAGGCGCAGACGTTCGGCAGCGTGGAGGGCGTTCCCGTGTTCGGATTGCCGGGCAATCCCGCAGCCGCCTATTGCGGGTTCCAGATGCTCATCCGCCCGGCGCTTCGCAAGATGCAGGGCTATCGTGCGCTCGACCTCCCACGGATCCGCGCGCGTCTCACGCAAGACGTCAAGAAGAAGGATCCGCGCTGCATCCTCTTGAGATCCGTCTATGCGAAGGCGGCCGATGGGACCTATGAGGTCACTCCGGCGAAGAATCAGAGCTCAGGGCTCTTCGGCGTCATCCAGCGATCGAACTGCATGGTGGTGATGCCCGAAGGGCTCGTACCTGCGCAAGCAGGGGATGAGGTGGAATGCATCCTCATGGACGTTCCCGAAGAGACGGTGCTCTAAGGAGACTGATCATGAGCAAGGGGTCTGACAAGATGGTGCGCTTCGGCATCGTCACGTGCTCTGATACGCGCACGCTGACCGAAGATGATGCGGGATATGCGCTCGAAGCCCTCATCCGGGCCAAGGGCTGGGACGTGGCAAGCCATGTCATCGTGACCGATGATGTGGCGCAGATATCGGATGCCATCGTGGCGGCTGCTGATGGTCAGGGCGTGGACGTGGTGCTCACGTGCGGGGGGAGCGGGCTCTCTCCGCGGGATGTCACGCCTGAGGCGACGCGTGCGGTCTGCGAGCGAGAGGTGCCGGGCATCGCCGAGGGGATGCGCGCGCATTCCATGACCATCACGCCCTATGCCATGCTCTCGCGAGCGGTGTGCATGCAGCGCGGCACGTGCATCGTCGTGAACCTGCCTGGCTCCACCAAGGCGGCTACGGAGAATTGGGAGGCCATCGAAGGCGTGCTGCCCCATGCCGTCTCCATGATGGCCAGAGAGGGACACTGAGGTCATGACGAGCGAGGATCTGCCCAACGGCTTCACGGGCTTCTCACAGAGGCGCCCGGGATTCGTGTCTGCGGGTGACGCACTGCGCCGCTCTCGCGCAGAGCGCGATGCCCTGCATGTTGATACGGGATCGCGGGGCTTTCGCAATACGGAGCTGCAAGCAGCCAGGAGCGGCTGGCAGGTGCCGAATGTCGTGAAGCCGGAGCAGGGTCCAGGACCCGAGAAGAGCCTCTGGGGCAAGTCCAATGACTTCTTCCCTGCTGACATGCGCAAGTACCTGCGCGTGCCCGAGGGCGGCGAATCCGGCCCCCAGTTCGACTACGAGGCGCTCGCGGACATCCCTGAGGTGGACAAGCGCTGGGCATGGATCGAGGTCGACCTGGGTGCCATCCACCACAACACCTTGGCGGTGAAGCAGCTCTTGGAGCCAGGCGTGAAGCTCATGGCCGTCGTCAAGGCGGACGCGTATGGGCACGGTGCTGTGCGCTGCGCTCGGAGCGCTTTGAGCGCGGGCGCGGACCAGCTTGGCGTGGCTACGGTGGATGAGGCGATCGAGCTGCGCGATGCGGGCATCGGAGCGCCCATCCTGGTGTTGGCAGAGCCGCCATCGGCCACCATACCGCTCCTTCTGGCCTATCGCATCATGCCGAGCGTCTATACGGCTGAGTTCGCCGTGCAGTACGCCGAGGCAGCTGATTCCATCGGCTTGCGCGCTCCGTATCACCTCAAGGTGAACACGGGCATGAATCGCATCGGGGTGCGCTTCGATGAGGTCATCGAATTCATGCGGCGCGTCTCGTTCCATCGTGCGTTGGAGCTGGTGGGCACGTTCACCCATTTCGCCACAGCGGATGCGCCCGATACGATGGAGTTCAACATCCAGGCCACGCACTTCGTGGAGACCATCGCCGAGATGCGCGCATACGGGATAGACCCGGGCATCGTGCATGCGGCGAATTCCTCTGCCATCATCCGCTACCCTGAGGTGCATTTCGACATGGTGCGCCTGGGCATCTCCATGTATGGCTACTATACCTGCCCTGAGACCTATGGCGTGATCGACCTGATCCCCGCCATGAGCGTGCATGCGCGCATCACGCAGGTCAAGACGGTCCCGGTGGGGGAGGGCGTGAGCTATGGGCTGTTGCATCGCTCAGGTGGCTTCTCCAAGATCTGCACCATACCCCTGGGGTATGCGGATGGGTATCAGCGCGGACTCTCTGACAGGATCGATGTGATCATGGATGGCAGCAAGCATCCGCAGGTGGGCACTATCTGCATGGATCAGGCCATGTTCGAGGTCGACCTGCGCACGCGTCGCAGCACCGGCAAGCTGGACCCGCAGATCGGCGATGAGGTCTTGGTCGTGGGTGCGGCCGGCAATGCCGTCGTCACCATCGACGAGATGGCCGATCTGCTGGACACGGTGCCCTATGAGATATGCCTTGGGTTCGGCCGCTCGCGGCTGGCGCGCATCTTCACCTCTTCGAGATAGGAGCCCTTGTGGATCTTGCAGGATTGGCATGCGAGGCGGGTTCGTGCCAGGCGTGCCCTTTGTGGGAGAGCCGGACGAACGTTGTGTTCGGCGTAGGTCCCGAGGATGCGCGCGTCATGATCGTGGGCGAGGCTCCGGGCAAGAACGAGGACCTGGAGGGGCGTCCCTTCGTGGGAGCTGCCGGGAAGAACCTGGATTCGCTCTTGGGGATCGCGGGCCTTGCGCGCGATGAGGTGTATATCGCGAACGTCCTCAAGTGCCGCCCACCTGGGAATCGCGATCCGCGCGTCGAGGAGATCCAGGCGTGCGCCCACTTCCTCCATGACCAGGCGAAGCTCATCGAGCCAGAGGTCATCGTGACGCTGGGCAACTTCGCTGCGCGCCACATCATGAAGACCGATATGGGCATCACGCGCCTGCGCGGCCAGGTGCACCAGGTGGGCCGCTTCAAGGTGCTCCCTGTCTATCATCCCGCTGCGGCTCTCTATGACCCCAGCAAGCAGGAGGCGCTGGAAGCGGATTTCCGGACGCTGGGAGCTCTGCTCGCTGCTTCCTGAGCAAGCAAACCGTCTGGTGACGGCCAGCTTACTGGCGCGTTTCGACATCCATTCGATGAGCGGATGAGTGATATAGTCGCTTGCGATGCAAACGCGAAGGGAAGGAGAGCCCTATGGACGTATTCTCGATCATCCTCACGATCGTGTACATCGTGGTCGGCGTGGCGCTCGTCTGGTTCGTGGTGGAGCTCGCGCTCACCATGCGCAAGATGCGCACGACCGTGACTGAGATGAAAGCGCAGCTGGACCCCACCCTTGAGAACGTGGATAAGATGGTGACGGAGCTGCAGCCCACGATCGGCAAGGTGGATCCCTTGGTCGATAGGGTCACGCTCACGGTGGATTCGGTGAATCTCGAGCTCATGCGGGTCGACGGGATCTTGGAGAACGTGAACAAGATCACTGGTGGCGTGTCCAAGACCGTGGACGCGGTTGATTCCGTCACGAGCGCTCCGCTCGACATCGTGACGAACATGACCAAGAAGGTGCGCTCCAAGTTCAAGCCGCGCTATGCGAGCGATGAGTCCGTGGACCTCGGCTCGGAGGGACGCACGTCGCATCCGCAGAATCCCATCACCGACTTCGTCGACGCGACCACGACGGCTGCAGCGGATTCGTTCCGCGAGGAGGCCGACAAGCGCGCCCATGCCAAGGCTGAGCGCGAGGAGAGCCGTGCGGCCGCCGCTGCGGTCAACGATCAGCTCAACGAGACCAGGCAGAGCATCGTGGACTCCGTGGAGACCGATGCTGCCAACGATGCACGGTAGGTGCCTGTGAGCAGCGAAGAGACGATGCGGGCGGTGTCCGTCGCGGACGTTGCAGACCAGGTGCCTGAGGTCGCAGGTGAGGTCGTGGGCTCAGGTGAGCTCGCGACCTCAGATGCCGAGCGCGTGGAGGCCCGCCGCCAGAAGGTGAAGAGCGCAGCGGTGTACGTCTGGTGCATCATCGGCATCTGCGTGCTCACGGGCGTGCTGATCTATCTGCTGAACATCCTGTCCGCTCCGGTCTCGATGCTCATCTGGACGCTCATCTTCGTGTTCTGCTTGCGCGGCATTGTGAACAAGCTGCAAGAGAAGGGTGTGAATCGGGGCCTTGGCACCGCTATCGCCTATGCGATCATGTTCGCCGTGCTCGGTGGGATCGGGCTCTTGATGTTCTCTCCGATGTTCGGCTTGAACGCGCAGTTCATGAACATCATAGAGAGCATGCCAGGGTATCTCGACCAAGCATCCAAGTGGGCGAATGATGTCTATGGCAGGTATTCCGACCTGCTCGGGAATGATACCGTGCAACATCTCGTGCAGGAGGCGACCAGCTCGGTCACCGGTGCTGCCTCCTCGTTCGCATCGAATGCGGCGAACACGGTCATGGGCATCGGCGGCATCATCGCGAATGGAGCCATGGCCATCGGCTTCGCCCTGGTCGTGGCATTCTGGATCTTGATGGAGCTGCCGTCCATCGGTCGCGAGGCGAAGCGCGTCATCAGCCCGAAGCACTATGAGGATGCGCGGTTCCTGCATGTCGCGTTCACGCGCATCATGGGTGGATACATCAAGGGCACGCTCATCCAGTGCCTCATCATCGGGGCGGCGTGCGGCATCTTGTTCGCTGCTGTGGGAGTGCCGAATGCGCCCGCTCTGGGCGTCATCACGGGCACCTTGAACATCATCCCCATCGTGGGTCCGTGGCTCGGCGGTGCTGCAGCTGCGGTGAGCGCCATCTTCGTCAGCCCGCTGACGGCTCTCATCGCGCTCATAGGCACTATCCTCATCCAGCAGGTGGTCTACACCTTCATCAGCCCGAAGATCATGTCCAATTCCGTCGACATCCATCCAGCGCTCACGTTGGTCGCCATGATGTGCGGCAGTGCCATCGGCGGTGCCATGAATGGCTTGCTCGGGTCTCTGGCGGGGATGCTGTTCGCCATACCGCTGGTCGCCGTGCTGAAGGCGTGCTTCGTGTACTACTTCGAGAAGCAGACGCAGCGGCGCGTGGTGTCGCGCGATGGCGTGTTCTTCAAG
This sequence comes from uncultured Eggerthellaceae bacterium, assembly GCA_910589125.1. Taxonomy (GTDB): domain Bacteria; phylum Actinomycetota; class Coriobacteriia; order Coriobacteriales; family Eggerthellaceae; genus MGBC163016. The sequence continues at coordinate 22,759 of CAJURX010000009.1, read as the reverse complement.
GGAACGCCGGCCCCCGACGAGAAGGTCGATCCGTTCTTCGATGCTACCTCGCCTTCCCTGGATCGCGTGCCCAAGAAGAAGAGGAAGCTCCCCTGGAAGCGCTCATAGCCTGCGCATCCATCCCTTGATCCGATCCTTCGCTCCGCGCGGATGCCGTGCGGAGCGCTTTCGTCCTCAGGTGAGCGCTCCCGCTCAGACCCCAAGCTCCGCCATAAGCCGATCCATGGATCCCGGATCGGATGCTGTGCTCTCGAGCTCTGCGAGGCGGCCTTCGTCCGACAGCTTGGCGATGAGCGCTTGGAAGCGCTCGCGAGCATGGGCCTCACCTTCCGCGAGGCCCTCAGCCTCGCCCTTCGCGAAGCCCTCTTCTCGGGCTGCGTCCTCCCTGACGAGCATCTCCATCTCAAGCGTCATGAAGCCCATGGCCTGCTCCTTCCACGCTTCTTCCTCGTTGGCACATCTGACGCGCTCATCGAGGATGGAGGCGAGCTTGCCCTGAGCGCGTCCGGTGTGGACGTATTCTAGCAGCCAGGAGAGCGGAGCATCGGATACCTGCTCCCAAGCTGGGGCGTTGAGCGCTATCCAATGCGCCCCGTCCTCAGCTCGTGTTGCTCCATCCTCTTGGCATGTGCGCTCGATCGTGTAGCGCGGAAGCCCTCGGGCGAAGGGATCATGGTCGCAGATGAAGATGATGTAGCTCTCTGGGAGCTTGTGATACGCGCATCCCTCGGGAAGCGCTGCGCTATCCATCGCTGCTTGGTAGTAGCGCATCCTGTGCATGATATGAGGCTCTCGCACTGCCTGCATCTCTATGTCATAGACGGCTTCTCCCGATCGTGCGAACACGTCCATGCGGACGCCTCGCCCTTTGAGGGATGGCTTCTCTGCATGCTCGTCGCTGATGTATTCGATATGGCCTACCTCTATTCCCAAGATCGTCTCGAGCATCAGAGCGCATACCTCCGGATCGCGCACGACGCGGTCGAACATGGGCCAATCCTTGATGGTGAGGTCTCGTGTCATGGGGCTCCTTCCGCTTGAATGGATGCCGCATATCATGAGGCCCCCATCTGACGGGGATCTGACGCAGGTGTCTCGTCGGATCATCATCTGATGACCATGCATCCTCATGCGATCCAGCATGCATCCATCAAGGAGTCGTCACCGTCCTCCGTGCAATGTGCGCTCTTCCTTCTGTCCTCGACATTCCCTTTGCTGCGGTTCGATCAGCTCAGTTGATGCGGTCGCGCATGGGAGCCTGCTGATATAATCCGATTCGCCAAAGAACTGAATCATCTTCTTCGAGCCACCGATCGGGAGGGCATCTGCCTTCATGGTGGCTTGTATGCAACCTCAGTTCTTTGGCGAGACTGGCGGATGTCCTCCTAGTTGAGCTCTCGGATCCTTCTGTAGGCCATCTAGGGGACTGGAAGGAGCTGAGATGAAGTGCGCATCTTGCGGGTCAGAGATCGAAGGGACTCCGAATCGTTGTCCTCAGTGCGGTGAGCTTGCCCAAGGGGGCAGTCTTCCAGTGGAAGCCGCGCTCGATGAAGCGACGACGGCAGAAGCCGAAGCGCCTCAGGGAGACGATGCGATGCAAGCGGAAGGGGCGTCGCGAGAGGATAGAGCCCTTCTCTTGGACGATGCTGAGGGTGCCGATGGCGCGGAGCAACCTGAGCTTGCATCAGAGGATGGGGAGGCATCAGCGGCCGAGCACGAGGAGAGCACATCTGTCTCCGGAGAGCCCCTGAAGAGCGATCCGTCGGCCGCTGCATCTGGGGGTGGCATCGCCGCGAAGCTCAAAGGCGGATCCCGAAAGGCATTGATCGCCATCGGAGCCGTTATCGCAGTCCTCTTCCTGGTCGGCATAGCCTCTTGCGTGAGCACCCCTCAGCCTTTCGAATGCGACAGAGAGGTCACGGTCGATACGGTCACCTTCTCTTATCCACATGATTGGTCCACCTCAGAGAAGGATTCGGAGGGAGAAGAGGTGGTGTACCTCTATCCTCCAGTCTCGGGGATAGTCATGATCCAAGGCACCTATGAGCCATTCGGCAAGCTCGATGCGAGTCGATTCGAAGAATTCATCACGGGTGCGAATATGAAGAGATCATCGAGCGCTGAATCGATGTCAGTGGGAGGCTTTCCTGCGTATACCGCAGAGGTGAGCTGGGAGAACGAAGGTGAGAGCTACAAGGGCTATCTGCTGGTGATGGCCATGGAGCGCTCCTATGTCACGTGCATGGCGATGATAGGTGATGGTCAGGATGCGAAGTACATGGCCACTATGAATGCGATCGTCGCCAGTGCCCGAATGAGCGACGCGCAGATCGAATACGAGGTGACATTCGAGAGCGATGGGAACGTGGTCTCGCAGGAGAGCGTGGTCAATGAGGCTGGTGGTGCTGTCGTCGTGCCGCCAGCGGATCTGAAGAAGGAAGGGTTCGTCCTCGACGGCTGGAAGGCGAAGGCTGAGGGAGAGGGTGTCAACCTCAAGCTCGTTGATGGGAAGTACGTCATATTCAAGGCTGAGGGGCCTGTCATCCTAGAGGCGGTCTGGGCACCTGTCTTCACGGTCACGTTCACAGATGGGATGGGGAATGTCCTCAAAACGCAGCAGGTCAAACAAGGTGGCGGTGCTGTTGCTCCATCTCAGCCGACAAGGGAGGGATATTCGTTCAATGGCTGGTCGGGCACGTATGCCAACGTGAGCGAAGATCAGACGGTCGAAGCGACCTGGATGAAGATACCGACCATGAGCGAAGCGAATGCCCTGAAGCGAGCGAAGAGCTATCTCAGCCATTCCTCATTCTCCTACGAGAGCCTCATCGATCAGCTCGAGTTCGAGCAGTTCTCGTATGAGGATGCCGTATATGCGGTCGACAATTGCGGGGCTGATTGGTTCGAGCAGGCAGCGAAGAAGGCGAAGAGCTACATGAAGCACTCATCGTTCTCGCGAGGACGCCTCATCGACCAGCTCGAATTCGAGGGCTTCACGCCTGATCAGGCAGAATATGGAGCGGATGCGGTCGGTTTGTGATGCATGCGAGATAGGTCGCACCGAGAGAGGCATGATCGCACTGAGATGAGAAGAGGGCGCACGATGCGCCCTCTTCTCGTTCGTGTCGGGACCTCTCCCTCCTTCATGCGACCCCCCTCTCTCTCGCTCCCATGCGCCCGTCCGCTCCCTGCAAGGTCGGGGCAGCATCAACACGCAACCTTCATGGAACACCGCTATAATCGGGAGCACTGTATATCCTCGGCAAGAAAGACTCTCGTACATGGAATACATGACAACCGCTCAGATCCGCGAAGCGTACCTCAGATACTTCGAGGACAAGGGCTGCAAGAGGTGCCCGTCCTCATCCCTCATCCCCGATGATCCCTCGCTCCTCTTGACGAGCGCGGGCATGGTCCAGTTCAAGCCGTACTTCCTCCAGCAGAAGCAGCTCGAGGAGCCCTACGTCGGCACCACGACCGTGCAGAAGTGCGTCCGCACGAACGATATCGACATCATCGGCACCACGGGTCGCCATCTGAGCTTCTTCGAGATGCTCGGCAACTTCTCGTTCGGCAAGTACTTCAAGCACGAGATGTGCCGCTGGGCGCTCGACTTCTCCGTGAATGAGCTGGGCCTTCCGATGGACAAGCTCTACTTCACGGTGTTCGAGGATGATGACGAGACCATCGAGATCTGGAAGGACCTCGGCGTTCCCGAGGATCATATCTCACGGCTCGGCGAAGATGACAACTTCTGGCGCGCAGGTCCGACGGGTCCGTGCGGTCCGTGCTCTGAGCTCTACTTCGATCAGGGCCCCGAGTTCGGCTGCGGCAGCCCCGATTGCGCGCCCGGATGCGATTGCGATCGCTTCTTGGAGTACTGGAACTGCGTGTTCACCCAGTATGACGGCCAAGAGGACGGCAGCCTGGTGGAGCTTCCGAAGAAGAACATCGACACGGGCATGGGCCTTGAGCGCATCGCTGCCATCATGCAGGGCGTGCAGTCGAACTATGAGACCGACGTGCTCCGCTCTCTCATCTCCGTGGGAGAGCGCTTGGCGAACGTCACGTATGGAGAGGACGCGCAGACCGACCTGGCGCTCAGGATCATGGCGGACCACTCGCGTGCCGTGACGTTCATGATCGCTGACGGCATCCTCCCGTCGAACGAGGGGCGTGGCTACGTCCTTCGTCGTCTGCTGCGCCGCGCCATCATGAAGGCGCATCTGATCGGGGTGGATGGGCCGTTCCTGAACGAGTATGTGGATGAGATCGTTCGCCTCATGGGCGATGTCTACCCTGAGATCGTGGAGAATCGCGAGCTCGAGCGCAAGCTGATCCTGTCAGAGGAGGAGCGGTTCGGCTCGACCTTGCGTCAGGGCAAGTCGTATCTGGAAGATGCGCTCGCTGACCTTGACGGCAAGGTCCTCTCAGGGGATGTGGCGTTCATCCTGCATGACACGTATGGCTTCCCGGTGGAGATCACCTCTGAGATAGCCGGTGAGCGCGGGTTCGATGTTGACATGGATGCGTTCCATGCGGCCATGGAGGACCAGCGCACGCGTGCTCGGAATGCAGGTGCGAAGGATGCTGAGGCAGCATGGTCCACCTACGGTGGTGTCTACTCTGACCTGCTCAACCAGTTCGGTCCCACTGCCTTCTGCGGCTACGATGAGATGACGGCCACGGCGAAGGTCCTCGCCATCGTCAAGGATGGCGCGCAGGTCGCTTCCCTCGAAGAGGGGCAGGCTGGCGAGGTCATCCTCGATCAGACGCCGTTCTACGCTGAGATGGGCGGCGAGGTGGGAGACACCGGAGAGCTCGTGGACGGCGCGTCGCGTGCATACGTCCTCGACACCGTCACGCCTGAAGCGGGGCTCTATGTCCATCGCGTGAAGGTGGGCTCGGGTAGCGTCCGCGCGGGGGATGAGGTTGCGGCCATCGTGGATGCGCACCGTCGCCATGCCATCGAGCGCAACCACACCGCAACGCACATCCTGCACGCAGCTCTGCGCACGGTGTTGGGCGATCACGTGAAGCAGGCTGGCTCCTATGTGGGCCCTGACCGCCTCCGCTTCGACTTCACGCACTTCGAGGCCATGACGGCTGAGCAGATGCGCGATGTGGAGCGCATCGCCAACAACAAGATCATGGAAGCCGTTCCCACTGACATCTACGAGACCACGCTCGATGAGGCTCGCGCCCATGGCGTCACGGCGCTGTTCGGCGAGAAGTATGGCGAGCATGTGCGCGTGGTCGCGGCAGGGGATTTCAGCCAAGAGCTCTGCGGCGGGTGCCATGTGGGCAATACGGCTGAGATCGGCTTCGTGAAGATCACCAGCGAATCCAGCGTGGGTGCGAACCTGCGCCGCATCGAAGCGGTCACCAGCTATGGCGCACTGGAATACGTGAATCGGATGGAGGATGAGCTGCGCGAGACCGCATCTGCGCTCAAGGTGCCGATCTTCGACGTCAGCGAGCGCACGGCAGCGAACCTCAAGTCGTTCAAGGAGCTGCAGCAGGCAGCGAAGCGCGGCAAGGAAGCGGTGTCCGATGACGGCATCAATGCGCTACTGGATCAAGCGGTGCAGGCGCCGAATGGGTATCCCATCATCATCGCGCAGGTCCCGGCAGAGCGTGCAGGCGGCATGCGCCATATGTGGGACGTCATCCGCAGCCGCATGCCAGAGCCGGGTGCGCTCGTCGTGGCTGGAACGTCCGAGGGCAAGGTGCTCCTGATGGCTGCGGGCACGGATGAAGCCGTTGCCAAGGGCTTCGATGCTGCTCAGCTGATCCGCGCCATGGGTCCTGCCGTCGGAGGCGGTGGCGGTGGCAAGCCCACCATGGCCCAAGCCGGTGGCAAGGATCCCGAAGGCATCGGGGAGGCATTGGAGATCGCCCGCAACATGATCCTCTAGAGGATGCGCACGCTCGCGCTCGATATCGGCGATGTCCGCTGCGGCATCGCCGTGTCCGATCCTGCGGGTCGCGTCGCGTCCCCGGTGTGCGTGCTCCCAGCGCCTGAGGTGGCGGCATGCGCTGCCAGCTTCCTTCGCGTGCTCGAGAACTGGGAGCCTGATGAGCTCCTCTTCGGGCTCCCGCTCACCCTGGCTGGCGAAGAAGGGCCCCAGGCGCAGCGCATCCGCACGATAGCGCACAGCATCCAGGCAGGTACGGGGCTTCCTGCCCACTTCGCTGACGAGCGCCTCTCCTCGAAGGAGGCGAAGCGCGAGCTGCGCCAGATGGGGTATGATGAACGGCGCATGAGGGGCAAGGTCGACATGGTCGCAGCTGCGGTGTTCCTGCAAGCATGGCTTGACGCGCAGCATGCGTCCGTTGGGGAAAGGTAGGCAGCGTGACATTCGGAAAGAAGCAGGTTCCCATCTCTTCGAAGAACAGCATGGCGGCACGCAACGCCCATGCCAAGGCACGCGAGCAATTCAAGACCTACGACACCTCAGCCATCCAACCCAAGGCATCCAAGGCTCCCATCATCATCTGCGTCGCCATCGTGATCGCGGTGATCATCGGGGCGGCATTCGCCATCCGCGGATGCACCGCCGATGCGGAGACGCTGCCCGAAGGGCAGGAAGCCGTGGTCACCATCCCGAACGGAGCTGGGGCGCGGGACATCGCGAAGGTCCTCTTGGATGCGCGCGTCATCGGCAATGCGGATAGGTTCGTCGACTACGTGAGCAAGAACGATGCTGCGCAGTCGCTCATCCCCGGCACGTACCTCTTCCACGGGGGGATGACCCAGGCAGATGTGCTGAATGCCCTCATCGCAGGCCCTGCGTCAACAGCGGATTACCTGACGGTGCCGGAAGGGTTCACGCGCGAGGCCATCGCGGATGCCGTCCAAGAGGCCACATCGGGCCGCATCACTGCGGAGGGCTTCCTCGAGGCCACGTCCGATGCCTCTGCCTATGCGGGGGAGTTCGCATTCCTTGGCGAGGCGGGCACGAACAGCTTGGAGGGCTTCCTCTTCCCGAAGACCTATGCCATAACGGCGACCGATGGGGCACCTGAGGTCGTGCGCATGATGCTCGAGCAATTCGGGGCTGAGACGGCCTCCCTCGATCAGAGCTACCCGCAAGATCGTGGCATGACGTTCTATCAAGCCATCATCTTGGCATCCATCGTGGAGAAGGAGGGGACACCGGACAACTTCGTGAAGGTGGCCTCCGTGTTCTACAACCGCTTGGCGAGCGATCGCCCCTATCTGGAATCGGATGCCACCACGGCGTACGAGGTGGGTCACGACCCAACTCCGGACGAGGTCCATGCTCAGACCCCCTACAGCACCTATTCCAACGAGGGACTGCCTCCCACGCCCATCTGCAACCCATCGCTCGCAGCGCTCCAAGCGGTCTGCGCTCCAGAGGAGACGAGCTACATGTTCTTCTTCTTCGACGAGGATGGCACCTACAGCTTCACGGAGACCTATGAAGAGCACCAGGCTTCGTTCAGCTGATCGGCGTCAGGGGTGCGAACGGGCGCGGGTATCGTGAGGTCGTGGCGCAATGGGACTCTTCCAGCCTGATCGGTATCTCTCCAGCCTCGCTTCCATCGACATCAAGGGCGACCTGATCGCCTCAGGGCTCACCCATGTGCTGTTGGATATAGACAATACCGTGCGCTCGCGCGAGACGGGGGATGTGCCACCTCCCGTGCGGGCATGGCTCGCTCGCGCGCGCGAGGCAGGCGTGGCGTTCTGCCTGCTCTCCAACAATTGGCATGCCGATGTGCTCGGGTTCGCGGAGGCGCTGGATATGCCCATCGTGGCGAAAGCGTGCAAGCCGCTCCCATTCGCATATCAGGGCGCCATGGAGCGCATCGAGGGCACGAAGGCGGACACGGTGGCCATCGGCGATCAGATCCTTACCGATGTGGTGGGTGCGCATCTGGTGGGGCTTCCCGCATGGCTCGTGATGCCGCTCTCGGAAGTGGACATCCGCCATACGCTCATGCTCCGCAATCTCGAGCGCATGATGATCGGTGCGCGGCAGCCCGAGGGGGCGCCGGTCGCGATGGAGGAGGGCAAGGTCAGATGACGGAGAGGTTGTTCATCGTCGGGCATCCCGTAGCGCATTCCAAGTCCCCAGCCATGCATGATGCGCTCTATCGAGCGGTGGGACTGGAATGGGAATATGGCTTCGCAGACCAAGAGGATGACCGTGCAGCTCGCACGTTCATCGCCGATCGCAGCTTCCTTGGCTGCAATGTGACGATGCCCTACAAGCGCATCGCCTTCGCGCAGGCGGATGTGCAGGCAGCGAGCGCGAAGCTCGCTGGGGGAGCGAACGTCGTTGCGAACAAGGATGGGCTGCTGATCTGCTACAACGTGGACGGCAAGGGCTGCATCGGCTTCCTCGAGCTGGCGGGGGTGACCTTTGCGGATGCGCGCGTGGTGGTGTGCGGAACGGGTCCCACCTCTATGGCCATCATGCATGCAGCAGCTGAGGCGGGCGCGGCGGACATCACCTTGCTCGGACGCGACAAGCGCAAGGCGCAGGAGCGGGTGGATGCCTATCTCGAGGAGTATCGGCTGCTCTTGGGCACGGCGGTCCCCATGCCCTCTGCGGTGGAGGGGCATCTGAGCTTCGCTGATGCGTATGAGCACGCGAACTTCCGCTTCGGGGACTACGCTGGTGCCCGACGTGCCATCGCGCAGGCTGATGTGATCGTGGATGCCACCCCCTTGGGGATGCAGCCAGGCGATTCTTCGCCCTTCGACGTGAGCCTCATGCACGAGGGTCAAGCGGTGATGGATGTCGTCTATGGCCACGGACAGACGGCGCTGCTCGCCGCTGCACGCAAGGTGGGCGCGCGCACATTCGATGGGGCGGGCATGCTTGTCGCACAGGCGGTGGACACAGCTCAGATATTCTTCGACATCTTCGGCGTGGAGTGCTCGCTCACGCAGCGCGAGATGTTCGACATCATGGCACGGGGTGCGGGATTCGCCCTCACGGTCTAGGCAGCCCCATCCGCTTCGGCATCTTCGCATCCGCGCGGCACCGGTCTCTTCAGGCGCGTGGTCCTCAAGGGCGCGCATGTCTCCTTTGAAGGTCGCGCTCGCGCATCGCAGGGCGCTTCGCGCATGGCAATCGTGCTATCCTTATCGCTTTCGCACGGAAAGCAAGGGGTCGCATGCAATACATCACAGCAGGGGAGAGCCACGGCCCTTGTCTCACGGCCATCGTGAGCGGCGTGCCGGCGGGCCTTCCCGTGAATCTGGAGAACATAGATTCTGACCTGAAGCGCCGCCAGTCCGGATACGGGCGTGGTGGCAGGCAGGCCATCGAGGCAGATCATGCTGAGGTCACCTCTGGCATCAGGTTCGGCGTTGCCACAGGGGCGCCCATCTCCATCACGGTGCGCAATCGGGATTGGGAGAACTGGCATGCGCACATGGCGCATTTCGGGGCTGCTCCCGCGAATGGCCCTCGGGAGGTCACCCCGCGCCCGGGGCATGCGGACCTCGTGGGCGTCCTGCGCACCAACACCGATGATTGCCGCAACATCCTCGAGCGTGCGAGCGCTCGGGAGACGGCGGCGCGCGTTGCTGCGTGCGGCATCGCGAAGGAGCTCCTTGCGGCGGTGGGCGTCGAGGTCACGAGCTATGTGAGCTCCATCGGCAGCGTGCGCATGCAGGATGAGGGTCAGGTGGTCTACGAGCCCGTCCAGATCGAGTTCTCTCCGGTGAGGTGCCCAGATGCGCAGGCAACAGAGCTCATGTGCCGCGAGATAGATGCGGCGAAGGAGGCGGGGGAGAGCCTTGGCGGCACGTTCCGCGTGGTGGCGACGGGGCTGGTGCCAGGGCTTGGCACCTATACGGCGGGTCTTGACCGCTTGACGTCCAAGCTGGGAGCCGCTCTGTTCTCCATACCTGCCATCAAGGGGGTCCAGTTCGGCTTGGGCTTCGATGCTGCGGCGCACGTGGGCTCGCAGGTCCACGATGAGATCGAGCTGGGGGAGGGCTGCTTCACCCGTCGCTCGAACAACGCCGGCGGCCTTGAAGGCGGCATGACCACGGGCATGCCGCTCGTGGTGGAGGCTGCCATGAAGCCCATCCCCACGCTCATGAATCCGCTCGATACGGTGAACCTGGATACGCTCGAGCGCGAAGAGGCATCTCGTGAGCGCAGCGATGTGTGCGCTGTGCCTGCGGCTGCGGTAGTGGCCGAGGGAGAGGTGGCCATGGTGCTGGCGAATGCCTATATGGATGCATTCGGCGACACGTGCTTGGCTGATCTCAAGGCGAACCTCGCGCACTATGGATCGCGCCTCGCCACGATGGCGCGGTAGGGGTGCCGGGGTGGCGCGCGAACGAGGACAGAGGCCGAAGGCCGCAGGCGATAAGCCGACATATCGGCTCACGCGTCCCGTGTTCCTGATCGGCTTCATGGGGGCGGGCAAGTCAACGGTGGCGCGTCGTCTGGCCCGTGCCCTCAAGATATCCTCCCTTGACCTTGATACCTACATCGAGCGGGAGCGCGGCAAGAAGATCAAGCAGATATTCGCCGATGAGGGCGAGGCGGCATTCCGGAGGATCGAGGTCGATGCATTGGCTGAGGTCGCAGCCATGGCCTCCCCTATGCTCGTGTCCTGTGGGGGCGGCATCGTGACCACTGATGCCGCGCGCGATGCCCTCCAGACCCTTGGATACACGGTATTCCTCGAGATAGGCGCAGACGAGGCCGCTTCGCGCATCAGCGACAGGTCATCCCGACCGCTGTTCCAGGACCTGGATAGCGCACGTGCGCTCTGCGAGTCTCGGCAGCCCCTCTATCGTGCGGCAGCAGCGGGCATCATCGACACGAGCGGGAAGAATGTGTACAGCATCTCGCGCGAGGTGCAGCGGCTCCTTGAGAGGGAGGGCGTGCTATGCAGAGCATGAGGATCGTCGTGTCCATCCCCGAAGAGCGGGACTATGACGTGCGCATCGGGGATGACTTGCTGGCATCCCTCGGTCAGCAGATGCGCTCCTATCCGCGGGTAGCGGATGCGCCGAAGGTGCTGGTGCTGACGGATTCCCATGTGGAACGGCTCTACCTCTCAACGGCCATGGCTTCGCTCTCAGATGCAGGCTATGAGGCGTCGAGCGTGGTCGTCCCTGCGGGCGAAGGCGCGAAATCCTTGGATGTGGCAGGTGAGGTGTGGGATGCCATGGCATCGCTTGGCCTCACGCGCGACTGCGCCTGCGTGGCGCTTGGTGGCGGCGTGGTGGGCGATCTTGCCGGCTTCACGGCATCCACGTTCATGCGCGGCATCCCGGTCGTGCAGGTTCCCACCACCTTGCTCTCCATGGTGGATTCATCCGTGGGGGGCAAGACTGCGGTCAACCTCGATGCGGGGAAGAACATGGTGGGCACCTTCTGCCAGCCGTCATACGTGTGTGCCGATGTCTCTACGCTCACCACGCTCGATGAGCGCGAATGGACGTGCGGCTTGGCTGAAGCGGCGAAGTCCGCGGTGATAGATTCGGATGATTTCTTCTTCTGGATGACCGCGCATGCAGATGGCTTGTTCGCTCGAGAGCCAGAGGCTGTGAAGGAGGCCGTCAAGCGCTGCGTTGTGTTCAAAGCGGGCGTGGTCGCCGAGGACAAGGCGGAGAGCAAGGGTGTCCGCGAGTGCCTGAACTATGGGCATACGCTGGCCCATGCCATCGAGACGCTTGCTGGGTACGGGACGTTCTCCCATGGAGCGGCGGTCGCTGAGGGCATGCGCTTCGCAGCCCTCCTCTCAGAACGCCTGATCGGGGCGGAGGCGGATTTCGTCTGCGCTCAGGCGTCGCTCCTCGATTCGCTCGGCCTGCCGCCCTTGGATTGGCAAGCCGATCCGCACGACATCCTCACGGTCATGAAGCATGATAAGAAGGCGCGTGCCGACAAGGTCCGCTTCGTGCTGTTGCGCGATGTGGGCGCGTGGGAGGTGCGTGCAGTGGCGGATGATGAGGTGCTCGAGGCTCTGGAGGAGCATTTCCAGGAGAGGGCGGCAGGAAGGCTGCCGAGATAGGGGAGTGACGCGATGCGCATCCTGCTGATGAATGGACCCAATCTGAACATGCTGGGCGTCCGCGAACCGGGCATCTACGGACACGACACGCTCGGATCCATCGAGGATATGGTCATCAGCCATGGGGAACGCCATGGCGTGGATGTCGAATGCTTCCAGTCGAACCATGAGGGCGTGCTCATCGACAAGCTGCATGAGGCGCACGGGCGCTTCGATGGCGTGATCTACAACCCAGGTGCGCATACGCATTACTCCTACGCGCTGCGCGATGCGGTGGCTGCCATCAGCACGCCGGTCGTGGAAGTGCATATCTCGGACGTGGATGCACGCGAGCCGTTCCGTGCCATCTCCGTGTTCGATGGGGTGGTGCTGGAGAAGATATCCGGTCGCGGCAAGCAGGGATACATCGATGCCCTGGACGTGCTCCGAGAGCATTGCTGCTGACCCGTTCGCCGAGGCATGCAAGGAGAGCTATGTTCGATATGATCCGCATCCAGAGGCTCCAGGCAGCTCTCTGCGATGCTGGCGCTGGTGCCATGCACATTCGCGATACCGCGAGCATCGAATGGTTGACGGGCTTTGCGGGCGTGTTCGATGAGGAGGAGGCGCACGCTCTATTCGTCCCGGCGCGTGGGGATGAGGTGTGGCTCCATACGGATTCGCGCTACGAGCTTGCCGCGAAGCGCGAGGCGGCATCGACGCCGGTGGTCGTGGATGTTGAGGCGAAGGGCTTCGCTGCGTGGGCTCTTGAACGCTCGTCTCATGATGGGCTCGCAGAGCGTCCCCTTGCCATAGAGACCAGCATCCCGCTTGCGGAATATCGCGCGCTCGAGCAGGCATTCGGGTCTGCGGATGCATTCGTGGAGACCGAGGGGCTCATCATGGGCTTGCGTGCCATCAAGGATGCTCGCGAGGTCGAGCGCCTTGCGGCAGCTCAGGCGGTGACGGATGCGGCGTTCGCATCCATCGTGGACTACATCGAACCTGGCATGACAGAGCGCGATATCCAGCTGGAGCTCGATCGGCTCATGCTGACGGGGGGCGCGGACGGACTGGCGTTCCCCTCCATCGTGGCGAGCGGGCCGAATGGCGCCTCTCCCCATGCGATCGTGAGCGAAAGGCGCATCCAGCAGGGAGACTGCATCGTCATGGACTTCGGTGCGCGGAAGGATGGGTACTGCTCTGACATGACGCGCACGGTGTTCGTCGGACGCCCCGAGGGGCAGATGCTGGAGGCATGGGAGGTCCTCCGTCGCGCGAACGAGGCAGTGGAGGGTGCGCTCAGGCCAGGGATGACGGGCAAGGAAGCGCATGAGCTGGCCTTGCGCGTGCTGGATGAGGGTGGTTTCGGTGGCCTCATGGGGCACGGGCTCGGGCATGGCGTGGGCATCCAGGTCCATGAGGCCCCCGTGCTCTCCCCGCGCAATGGGTCAGCGCTCGTGCCGGGCAACGTGGTCACGGTGGAGCCGGGCATCTACGTGCCTGACCGGTTCGGCATGCGCCTAGAGGACTTCGGCGTCGTGACGGAGGATGGCTCTCAGGTGCTCACGCGCACGACGCATGAGATGATCGTGGTCTGAGCATGGGTCAGGAGGACATCCAAGCCCAGCACATGCGTCGAGCATGCTGCCTTGCACGGCGAGGCGAGGGATGGGTGGATCCCAATCCTCAGGTTGGCTGCGTGATCGTGCGAGGGGGGCGCATCATCGGAGAAGGATGGCATGGGCGCTTCGGTGGGCTTCATGCTGAGCGCGAGGCGCTGGCGGATTGCGCGCGCAGGGGCGAGGACGCGCGGGGAGCAACGGCGTATGTCACGCTCGAACCGTGCTCTCACACCGGCAAGCAGCCCCCTTGTGCGGATGCCCTCGTGGATGCTGGCATCGCGCGCGTGGTCGTTGGGTCAGCAGACCCCAACCCGCTCGTGGCAGGCAAGGGATGTGCGCGCTTGCGCGAGGCGGGCGTGATCGTGGAGGAGGGCGTCCTCTTTGAGGAGTGCGACGCGCTGAATGCCCCGTTCTTCCATCTCATGCGCACAGGATGCCCCTTGGTCATCGCCAAGTTCGCAGAGACGCTGGATGGCAAGGCTTCCACGCGCGCGGGCCTCTCGCGCTGGATCACGGGAGAGGTGGCGCGGGAGCGCGTGCATGCTGATCGTGCTCGCTATGCTGCCATCATGGTGGGCGTCGGGACCGTCATCGCCGATGACCCCCTGCTCACAGCTCGGCCCGAGACGTGCTGCGCTTCAGAAGGCGTTCCGCATCAGCCGCTGCGCCTCATCTGCGACTCGCATCTGCGCACGCCGCTCGATGCAGCATTGGTGCGCACAGCTCGCGAGGTCCCCACCTGCATCATCACGGTGGAAAAGGGTGGTGCGCGCTTCGAGGAGCTCGTTGCGCTCGGATGCCAGGTGCTCACCGTCCCCGAATGCGCAGGGCGGGTGGACCTGGCAGCTGCGTTGCGCGCGCTCGGGGAGATGTCGGTGGATAGCGTGATCATCGAAGGAGGTCCTCAGCTGCTCGGCGCGGCGTTCGATGCGGGCGTGGTGAATGTGGTGCAGGCCTACATCGCCCCTAAGATATTCGGTGGTGCGAGCGCGCCGAGCTCCGTCGGAGGGCGTGGTGTGGAGCTGCCCGCGCAGGCAGTAGAGCTCGCGCACGTGCAGATGACTCCCCTCGGTTCCGACCTCCTCATCGAAGGAGACGTCGTCCGTCCTGCGTGACCTTCGCGCGCTTCCGCTGCGCGCTCTCATGCATCCCGGTCATCCCGCGCGGCACCGCTCTCCGATGGGTTACGGCATGATGCCCACTGGATCGGTCCTGATCGCAGCAGCCTTTCAGGTAAGCTACGATGCATCGAAGCGAACAAGGGGAGGTGCCTGTGTTCACAGGGATCATCGAAGAGGTAGGACGCGTTGCTGCCATCGAGCAGCGCGGCTCAGGTGCGCAGATCCGTGTTGTGGCGGCGAAGGTGCTCGCGGGTACGGTCGTGGGGGACAGCATCTCCACGAACGGCGTCTGCCTCACCGTTGCCTCTCTGGGCTCAGACCACTTCGTTGCGGACGTCATGCCGGAGACCATCCGCCGCACATCATTCTCCTCTTTGCGAGCGGGCTCTCCGGTCAATCTCGAGCGCGCCGCCGTGCTCGGTGGGCGCATCGGGGGCCACATCGTGTCTGGTCACATAGATGGCACGGGGATCATCGGCTCCATCCAGGAGGATTCCGATGCCGTCCGCTTGCGCATCCAGGCCGATGCATCCATCACGCGGACCATCGTGGAGAAGGGGTCGGTGGCCATCGAGGGCATCAGCCTCACGGTGACGGACGTGGATGATCGCGGTTTCGGCGTCTCGCTCATCCCGCACACCTTCGCCGCTACGAACCTCAGTACCAAGCGCTTGGGGGACATCGTGAATGTGGAATGCGACATGATCGGCAAGTACGTGTTCCGCGCGCTGGGAGCATCACCGGGCGCGTCGGCGCAGGAGAGCGCGGGCATCACCATCAGCACCTTGATAGAGAATGGATTCTAGGCATGGGGCTCATCAAGACCAACACCATCGAAGAGGCTGTCGCGGAGCTCAAGGCGGGCAAGTGCATCATCTGCATAGATGATCCTGATCGCGAGAACGAAGGGGATCTCATCTGTGCAGCGCAGTTCGCTACCACGGAGAACGTGAACCTCATGGCCAGCGAGGCGAAGGGCCTCATCTGCATGCCCATGTCGAAGGAGATAGCGGCTGGGCTTCGGCTCCCTCAGATGGTCCGCGACAACACCGACAACCATGAGACGGCATTCACGGTGAGCGTGGACTACATCGAGACGACGACGGGCATATCCGCTGCAGAGCGCGGTCTCACAGCGCGGAAGTGCGCGGAGGCGGATGCGCGGCCGGAATGGTTCCGCCGCCCGGGCCACATGTTCCCGTTGGTGGCGCGCAAGAATGGCGTGCTGGAGCGCAATGGGCATACGGAAGCCACGGTCGATCTCATGCGCATCGCGGGTCTGCGCGAGTGCGGCCTGTGCTGCGAGGTCATGCGCGAGGATGGGTCGATGATGCGCGCTCCTGAGCTTGCGGAGATGGCAGAGCGGCTGGGCCTCGCATTCATCAGCATCAGGGATCTCCAAGAATGGCGCAAGCGGCATGATGTGCTCGTGACCCGCGTGGCGCGCACGAAGCTGCCCACGAAGCACGGGGACTTCGAAGCGCATGCCTATGTCAACACGCTGAATGGGGAGCATCACGTGGCGCTCGTGAAGGGCGATATCGGCGATGGCTCAGACGTGCTCGTGCGCGTGCATTCCGAATGCCTCACCGGTGATGCGTTCGGGAGCCTTCGCTGCGATTGCGGGGAGCAGCTGGATGCTGCCATGCAGATGGTGGACGATGAGGGTCGTGGCGTGGTACTGTACATGCGGCAGGAGGGCCGTGGCATCGGATTGGTGAACAAGCTGCGTGCCTATGAGCTCCAGGATGAGGGCTTGGATACGCTGGATGCGAATCTGGCGCTCGGATTCCAGGGAGATGAGCGCGAATACTACATCGGCGCGCAGATCCTGCGAGACCTTGGGATCCATACCATCCGCCTGCTCACGAACAATCCGGACAAGGTCTATCAGCTCACCGACTTCGGCCTGGAGATATCCGAGCGCGTTCCCATCGTGGCCGCGGCTACGGACTACGACCGTGCGTACCTTGAGACGAAGCGCACGCGCATGGGGCACATCCTCTGATGGTGGCGCGCACGATGACATCCGATGCGTCCCTCTCCTCTGCTCCTGCGCAAGCTGTGCGGCGCGCACCTGCAAGCTATCGCTCGTGCTCGTATGCCTCGCCTGTGGGCATGCTCACGCTCGCTGCTGCTGATGACGGGCTCAAGGGCTTGTGGATCGAAGGTCAGAAATACTTCGCGGGCACGCTCGATGCGCCCTTGGAAGAGGGTATGGATGCTCACCTCGAGAGGGCATGCACGTGGCTGGATGCGTACTTCGCAGGGAATGCTCCTGCGCTCGATGCCCTCACGTTGGCGCCCATCGGAAGCGCGTTCCGGCAGACCGTGTGGCGCATCCTCTGCGAGATACCCTACGGGTGCGTGCGCACCTATGGTGATGTGGCGAAGGAGGCTGCCGCGCGCTTGGGCAAGGCGCGCATGAGCGCCCAGGCAACAGGCGGCGCCGTCGGTCATAATCCCATCAGCATCATCATCCCCTGTCATCGGGTGGTGGGCGCAGATGGGAGCCTGACGGGTTATGCGGGAGGCATCAGCAAGAAGCTCGCGCTCTTGCAGGCAGAGGGCGTGGATGTGAGCGCGTTCCATGTGCCCCAGCGGAGCACTGCCCCGTGAGCGCCCTCTTCGCATGCGGAGGGCTTCGCACCCACGCCGTGGTCCGCTTGCGCATCTTGCCTCTGTCAGGGAGGCGCATCATGAAAGGCAGGTCAGCATGGCATCATCTCGGATAGGCGTGATCAGCGACACGCATGGGAGCCTTCCCGACCCGGCATATCACCTGCTCGAAGGTGCATGGAGCGATGAGGAGCTAGCGGGGAGCATCCTCGTGGCCTCAGAGGTGTCGTATCCGGCAGAGGGCGGCGTCTCGCTCGTCGAGGCGGATGCTGAGAGCGTGCGATCGCGTCCGTGCGATCTGATCCTCCATGCAGGCGATATCGGATCGCAGCTCATCTTGGATGAGCTGGGCGCCATCGCGCGCACGGTGGCCGTGCTCGGCAACAACGACTACGCGACGTACTGGTGCTCGGATGGGGAAGTGCGCGACCTTCGCAGCCTCACCCATGAGGGCGTCGACATCTTCATGCAGCACATCCCCAAGGAGATGGAGGCGTCATTGTGTGGGCGGCCGCCGCTGCGTCCAGCGCTCGGGACCAAGGTGCCCGACCTCAGCGTGCATGGGCATACGCACATCTCTCGCCTTGAGGTCATCGGGAGCCGGATCGTGCTCTGCCCGGGCTCTCCCTCGCAAGCGCGGAGGGGGAGCGGTCATGCTGCGGCGCTCGTGGATGTGGAGGAGGGGCGCTTGGCTCGGATAGCCCTCGTGCGCCTACCGTGACCGAAGAGGCTGTTGATGGGTTGGAGCGACCGTGTCTTCAGCTGAGGCTGGCAAGGGAGGCTTAGCGGCAGCGCTCGATCCGATAGCTGCCCTTGCGCACAGCGCTTACAGAGCAAGCTGGATGTACGATGCGGTGCAGCAGGCGGCGAATCCGACCACGATGCATGCGAACACGCCATTCGCTACGCGGGGGCGCAGCTTCTGGAAGCCTTCGCAGATGAGCGGCCAGAGCAGCCAGACGTAGATCACCGCCACGAGCCCGATGACCATATCATTCACCAGCCACGCTTGGCCGAACACGTTGAGCGGGAGTTGCGAATTGTCCCAGAAGGGATAGCGTCCCGTGGCATCGGGCTGGTTCACGAGCCATCCCATGATGAGCTCGGTCAACATGGCTATGACGGTCACGATGATGAATGTCTGCACCAGAGCGCCTGCTAGCGTCTTTCGCTTGAGGACGATCCATTCCTTGACCGGCTCTACGAGCAGCGTGACGATGACCGCGCCGATGCCGTAGATCCAATAGGGGTGGTACCACGGGTCGGACCAGACCGGGTAGTCTGCATCCACGATGCCGAACATGCTGTCCATGAACGTGCAGTAGGGGATCTCGAGCCAATGTCCCACGATGGTGAAGATGCAGAAGCTCGTGATGAGCGCACGCCAGAATTGCCATGTCTTCGGAGCGAAGTAGCCCACCTCATCTCGCTTCGTGATGCGGCGCAGGTGCGGCTTGCGGCGCGCACGCAGCTCTTCCTTGCGCTCGCGCATCGCGGCGCGCAGGTGCGATGCCGCACACTTGGCGCGCATCGTGAGCGACGGGTGCGGTGTGCGCATGGTCGCGATGGTCTTCGAGAGCGTGGGACGTTCGGCCGTTCTCTCTTCAGCAGGCATCAAATGGTCTCCCGTAGGTATGCATATGGTGAACAGATGTTTGCGTTCAAGGTATAGACCGCACGCGCTGCTTTCAATGCCTGCCTGCAATCATCACAGATTCTCCGCGAAACAGCTGATGCTCCGCTCGGGCTGTTCCTCGCCTCTCAGCTGAGCATCATCCCGAAGTGCTCCTCGAGTGCGGCATCTTGCGCCTCTTCGCCTTCGATCTCGATCACGGTCTTGGCTCCGTTGTCGCGGATGGTCAGCACGCCATCCATGTAGCCCTTGTATCCACCATCCGTCCTCAGGTTCACCACCTCGTGGTCACGGAACAGCGTGCCGGGCTGTGAGCAGGCTCCGCTCAAGGCGGCGAAGTCGATATCCTCGACGGTAGCCGAGCAGAGCTCCATCTCGGTCTGGCGCCGTGCGGGCAGGTTGTCGTCATGCAGGTCGCGCTCGGCTTTGGTGATGCGGTCGATCTTCCACCATGCATGGTCGGAGCGCTCTACGATATAGGTCTCTCCGTTGATGTCCTGCTCGATGCCAGCAGCCAGATGCAGCGCACCTGAGGGCATGGGGCCGCCGAAGCCGACATCCGCCGAGTAGCGGCCCTCATCGAAGGCGACCACGATCCCGCGGTGATTGATGGGCATCCTGCCCTCTCGTCCGCGCACCGCACGGCAGAGCACGGGGCGCACGCTGAATCCGAGCGATTCGAGCAGCGCCTGGAACAGCTTGTTCAGCTCGAAGCAGTAGCCGCCCAGCCCACGGATGATCACCTTGTCGTAGAGGGCGTCGATCGCGAGGTCGGGCGCGGTGCCTGCTCGGTGCAGTGCGACCGTGCTGAATGGGATGCGCGTCTGGTGCGCGTAGATCAGCTCATCAAGGCTTCCCTTCGTGGGCTCGGGTGCCTCGGCGAATCCAAGCTTCTCGAGATATGCGCGTGCTTGCTCTGCGTTCAACATCAGCGTTCCTCTCTTTGCGATCCTGTTGGGCGCGAGCTGCCTCGTGGCACCGCCCCCCCCAACGCATGTCCTCGTGCCGTCTCCGCACTGTATCCGCCCGAGCGCGGGTCGTGAATGCATCCGTCATTGATATGGTGTGAGGTCCAAGCTATATACTCTCACCTCATGAAGGTGTCGAAAGGGCGATCGTTCAGGCATGTTGCGGGATAGGAGAGGAAGGGTTGCTATGTACAACCATCAACTCGATGCGTTCATAGCCGCGTCAGAGCTGGGGAGCTTCTCCAAGGCTGCCAAGGCGCTCTTCATAACACCTGCGGCTCTCATCCAGCAGGTCAACCTCTTGGAAGAGCGTTCGGGAGTGAGGCTGTTCGAGAGGAGCCGCACGGGCGTTGCGCTCACGGCTGCGGGGGAGTCGCTCTACAAGGATGCTGTGGATATCCGGCATCGCGCCACTGCTGCCATCGAGCGTGCGCGAGAGATGCAGCGACGGTCACAGGAGCGCATCCGCATTGGGACCTCTCTTCTGACCAAGTGCCGCAAGCTCCCCGACCTTTGGATGCGCATCGCTGACGGCAACCCCGATATCCGGATGGAGATCGTCTCCTTGAGATCGCCTGAGGTGGCGCTCGACTATCCGCTCGAGGACATGGGGAGCGTCATCGACATGCAGGAGGGCCTCTTCCTCTCTGAGAACTATGCTGACCATTCGGCCTTCAAGCTCTTGAGCACCGAAGCGCTCGGTCTTGCGCTGTCAGAGCGTCATCCGCTCTTCGGCAAGGACCGGCTCATGGCGGCGGACCTCGATGGGCGCGCGGTCGTGATCATGGAGCGAGGGGTGTCGCACCACTTCGACGTCATGCACGACTGGCTCGAGAATAGGACCAGCTGCATCCTAGAGACGGTGCGGTTCTACGACATGGATGTGTTCACGGCGTGTGAGGTGGAGGGGAAGATGCTGGTCAGCCCTTCGATCTGGGAGGACATCCATCCGTCGCTCAAGGTGCATCCCGCGGAAGAGGCCTTCACGGTACCGTATGGCCTGATCTATGCGAAGGATGCAACGAAAGCGGTGGCGACGTTCTTGGAAGCCATCGAGGGCATCTCAGAGTGACAGCGTGCGAACGCGCGCCAGCAGCGTCTCGCGCTCATTGGGAATCTGCTCCTCGATGACCTCTTCCAGCAGGAGCTTCATCGCCTGCCCGACTTGCGGCCCTTGGGGGATGCCCGCATCCATCAGGTCGCGCCCGTTCACCGCGAGCATCCTGATGGTGAATGCTGCGCCATCGGCGAGCACCTGGTCGAGCATGCGTTCGACCTCATCCATCTCATCAGCATTGCATGCGTATGCGGGTGCATGGGCCGCCATGTCAGCCTTCTTCAGGTGTAGCAGCGCGCGCAGGAGCTCAGGCTCTCCATCCACCTTCGCAAGGAAGCGGCGAACGCTCTTCCGGGTTGGGGCTATCGTCTCGCTGTGGAGGCGAACGAGCAGGTTGAGGTCATCTGCGAACCGATCGCTCATCAGCATCCGGCGGCTGATCCCGCGAGCGATGCTCGCGCTGACGCCTGCATGACCGTAGAAGTGCTCGACGCCGTCAGGGGAGAAGAATGCGCTTGCGGGCTTGCCCATGTCATGGCAGAGGGCGGCCCATCTGACCAAGCGCTCTTGCGGTGAGAGCTCCACCGTCCAGGCCGTGTGCTCGAGTACGTCGAAGCAGTGGTACTTCGTGCGCTGAGGGCATCCCATCATGGCTGTGATCTCCGGTAGCGCGAACGAGAGCACGTCAGCCGTTGCCATGATGGCGTCATGGGGGAAGCGTCCCATCAGAAGCTCATCCAGCTCGTGGGTCGTGCGCTCCTGGCTGACATTCTCCAGCAGATGCTTGCTTGCGCGCATGGCGACCAGCGTGTCCGGCTCTATGGTGAAGCCCAGCTGCGATGCGAACCTGCAGGCGCGCAGGATGCGGAGGGCGTCTTCCTTGAAGCGCTTCTCGGGATCGCCCACCACGCGGATGATGCGTTGCTCTATATCATCGATGCCACCCAGAGGGTCGAAGATGCCCGTATCTGGCTTGTAAGCGAGGGCATTCATGGTGAAGTCGCGGCGGCAGAGGTCCTCCTTTATGGAGGTGACGAATGAGACGTCGTTCGGATGCCTGCCATCAAGGTAGGCGCCGTCGGTTCGGAAGGTGGTCACCTCAACGGCGTGCTCGCCATCGGGGACCACGGTCAGGGTCCCGTGCTTGACGCCGGTCTCGTGCGTTGCGAAGCCAGCAGCTGCGCAGGCGTGCTGTACCTGTTGCCAGTGAGCGTCGGTGGCTATGTCAACATCGTGTGCGGTGCGGCCCATCAGCGCGTCGCGCACGTATCCGCCGACGAACCACGCATCGAACCCTGCCGCTTCCAGCGCTCGGAGCACATCCATCCCGAATGCGGGCACCTCTATATGTTGTCTATGCATGGCTGCATCTCTCATGAGGACATCATACCCGCATCATCGCTGTGATATCTGGCGACGTCCTTCCCTTTCTGTCACCTCGACCGGCGCGAGCGTGAAGCGAGCGAAGCGGGGGGATCCCCTCCGTCACACCCGGTGCGCGATCGCATCCTGATCAGGGTCGCCTTCGCAGCTGCGCTTATGCCGCACAGTGGCGAAGCGCATCCCCGCCGCCTTACAGGCTCGCACCCTGCTCTCGAGCCCGCTCCCTCCCTCCCTCGTGCTCCCCCCTTCTTCAGGCGTCCCTCGCACCCCGCTCTTCTCGCGTGCGCGATCGCGTCCCGGATGCCCCTCGGGGATGCCTCGGAAAAAAATTTTCAAAAAAGTTTTGGAATATC
>CAJURX010000008.1 GCA_910589125.1 uncultured Eggerthellaceae bacterium | reverse complement strand
TGTAGCCCGCGAACGAGGAGGCCAGCGCCACCATGCTCCCTGAGAGGGAGGCGTCCATGCCCTCATCATCGCTATCTCTGTGCTTCGCGACTCTCTTGTTCATCTGACTTTACTCCTGCAGCTTCCTCTTTTGTCCACAAACGAGGAAGCGCGAGCCCTGAGCCCAGATTCCCCTGCAGCTGCGCTGATGTAGCCCTCTGCCCAGAGATGCGAATCGCACTTCGAGCCTCGTGCGGCATCTGGGGTATGGGGCTTGGCGAGGGTGGGCATAGGGTCTGGCGCAGGGATGCCTTGGTGACGGATGCCCATGTCATCTGGACCGCCTGCTGTCATGAGAGAGGGGGAGGGGCGCTCAGGCGATTCGCATCTTGCTTTTTAGATGCCGCACATAAAAGATGATGGATTCGCACATATATATATGATCGTTGATGGACCCTTCGCAGCGAAGAAGGTGGTTCTGGTCACATGTGCTGGCAGAGCCAGCACCTACGGGGCCTGCCGTATGGGATGCGGCTGCGAGTGGGCTCGCGAGTTTGGGGCGGCGTGTGCGCTCTCTGGGCAATCATCCATGTGGAGCACGCGCAAGCATGGGGGCTAAGAGGAGGTGGTGCGGGTGCAGGCGAGCTGCGCCCCTACGGAGGCTTTATGGTTTACCATCACGCCAGGCAGAGACGCAGATATGTTGCGCTTCTGTAGTTGGAGGGCTTGGTGACCCGATACAGGGGGCAGGCAAAAGGTGACCGCTTCTCACTCGAGACCAAAGAGACAGCATCCTTCTCGCAGCTTATGAGAGCACGCCGCCTTAAGCGAGCGTGATCCAATGATCTCACCTCTCTTTTTGGTTCGTAGGATGACGTCAGGGCAGGTTCACTGGCGGGAGGTAAAGCGTTGTCAGCGAATGGCGATCCCGCGGATCGTACTGCGTGGTCGCGCTCAGGTCGTGCTGCTGCGCCAGCGTGCATGAGCTTCTTGTGGACGGGAGGTCGACAGAGGTTCACATCGTCAAGTCGCTCTCCCATACATATATATGTATCTGTTGATGGATGTCGATCTGCACTCTTTCTTGTGCAGCTGCGGGCTGCATGCAGGGCGATCATGGGGTCTGCGGTGGCTGTACAGCGCTCCGCATGTGCATTTGCTTGCAGTTGGGAGGGCTTGCGTGTCTCTATTGTGTGGTGCCTCAATGGAGGCAAAGCGAATTTCGCCTCGCCTGCGCATGCGGCATCCATGCACGCGACGCAAGTCAGGGCTAGTTGGCTGTGCGTCAGAAGAGGGGAGAGAAGGCTCTACTCTAGGGCAGATGCTCGCATTCCTGTATGCAGTGGTGCTGGCGAAACCAGCACTCATGGAAGCCTTGCATCGGAAACAGGCACACGGGCTGGGCGGGGAATCTTGCCGCACGCCGGAATGGCCGCGCATGGTTCTGCGGTCCTCAGTCGTGGTCACGCTGGACGCAGACAAGCAGCGCCCCTACAGAAGGTTTGTGGTTTACGGCTGCACTGGGTGCAGGTGAATTGCGTCGCATGTTGAAGTCGCACGTCGAAGCGCTCACATGCAGCTTCAGCAAGCCGCGATCCTGCACAACATGTCAGTGACGCGTTCACATGATCGTGAAGCTCTGAAGATCTTAGAACAATGCTCTGAACTGGCATTATGTAGAAGTCATGTAGAAGATGCACGCAAAATGTGAGGGACATTTGTAGGAAATTGTGGATTCGTCACCAAAGTGTTTACGAACGGATTTCGAGCGTGTATAAATGATCACGGTTGTTAGGAATGGTCGAAATTTCAAAAGGAGGAAATGACCATGAAACTCACGAAGATGGCAGGCGCTTTTGCACTGACCGCAGCTCTGGCTATGACCGCTGTTCCGGCGTTCGCAGTCGCTTCTGCAGAGAACGTTGACAACTTCCAGGATGTCAACGCCACCACCTCTGCTGCGACCACGAAGGTCTATGCGCAGACCGTCAACGCTGCTCTGAATGCTACCATCCCCACGAAGGTCGCTATCGTTGTGCCTTCCTCTGGCGCTGGTGAGGTCACTGCTCCCAGCTCTGCAGTGTACAAGATCGTGAACAAGGGCACCACTCCGGTCTTCCTGAAGGGCATCTCTTCTCAGGCTGGTATCTTCAAGCTGTCTGCTACCGATGTCGCCTCTGGCAATGATGCAACTCTGACCATGACCGTGAACAGCAACGCTCTCGACGGCACCAGCAAGACCCTGTCTGGCGCTAACGCCACCGAGATCGCTGGCAACAACGGCGAGCTTGCTCTGATCCTTGCTGGCAAGAGCTACGTTCCCACCTCTTCCCCGCTGAACTCTGCTCAGCTGGAGAGCGCAGCTATGCAGATCACCTACACCATCGGCACCACTGCGTAAGTCTTGTTCGCAGGTCTTTGGTAGGAGCCGTACGGCATCAGAGCCGCACAGGATCTGATGATCCAGTTCGGAACGAAAGGGGCGGCCGAAAGACCGCCCCTTTTCTGTAAGGAATGCAGGTCTATTCTCAAGGCAAACTGGTAGAATGTGCATCACATGTACGGAATGCAAGTGAGCACTTGCCTTGACTGATTGGAACGAGAAATGCCAAACGAAAACGTTCAATACGAGTTTCAAGATGAAGGCAATTCAGGCAAGCACAAGAAGAGCTTCGTAGTTTGGATAGTCATTGCGTCTATTGCAGTGATCTTGGCGCTCTTGGCAGCCCTGTACTTCTTTATGAATTCCACGCAGTACTCATCGAAGGAAGGCGTGGGCGAACTGGGTCAATTGGAGGGCAAGACAGCAGAGGAGATTCAGCAGGCCTTGGACAACTATGTCGAAGAGGGCATGCTGAACATCTCCATTGCTGCGGTGGTCACCTTCGAGAATGGCGATGCTGAGGGAGAGCTGCGCATCGAGAATTCCCCGGCGAACCATTACTTGATGCAGGTTGATATCGCACGCAATGACAACGGGCAGATCATCTATTCATCCGATCCCATCGAGCCGAATTATCACATTCAGTATGGGAAGCTGAACACCGATCTGCCGGCTGGAACGTATGAATGCACGGCCACGTTCTATGCGCTCAACATGGACACTCGCGAAGTCGAGGGCCAAGCTGCAGCGAACGTGACCATAGTTGTTGAGAGCTAAGGCGAACTGCACACGCATCTGACCCATCGCGCTCCTCCAGCACGGTGGCCGATGGGTCAGATAGGCACCATATGGACTGTGCCCGAACTGGCTTGGTGGGAGATTCTGCTCCTTAAGCCAGATTCGCGGCGTTTTTAGCACCGCGGGCGCTTTGTCTGCACATGCCGTGTCATTCGCTTTGGTATCAGAAATTGCTGGGGAGCAAGAAGGATTACGGTGTTTGCGATGAAGAAGACCATTCGCAAGATATTCTCGGTTCTGGTCGCGGTATGCCTCTGCACCTCCATGGTGCCGGCAACGGCCATGGCCGCTCAGTCCGACAAGGACTTCTTGGACGATCAGAAGCCGGAGAACATCGGCCCGGGCAAGCCCGGCGGCGTCGGCGGCACGGAGACCCCCGGGGATGACTGGGGCAATGTCGGTTGGACACACGGGAATACAGCCCAGGGCACCACGGACGTGTTCGTCCTTCCCTATGACACCAAGTTCGGGTTCTCGTCTCAGAGCAAGAACATGAACTTCAAGGACACGGATGAGGCCATCGCCAATACGGCGGCAGGTGCCACACCTGGTCCTCTGTTCGGTGTGTTCGGTGGTGACGAGGGCGAATTCGAATACACATGGTCGCTCGAAGACGTCACCGTCGAAGCGGATGGCTCATATACCTATAGCGCGCATGCGCCGCTCCCCACCTTCTCTGGTCCGCAAGGCACGAGCGCGACGGGTGGCTCTGGTACGTTCGGCACCACGGATGCTCCGGGCACCAAGGTCAAGGCAACCTTTGGCGAGGGTACGCGTTTCGAGCACTCCATCACCGCGGCTGATGGGCTGGCGAAGGACAAGCTGTATCGCTATACGCTGACCATCTCCGATCCGTCGGCCAGCATGAATCGCGAGCCGATCACGGCATCCATCCTGGTCAGCATCTATGGTGACTACGAGAGCACGAAGCTCTATCTGAACGAGGATCAGACGAACGGCACCAGCGTCGAGGGCTTCATCTATCGGAATCTGACCACAGCACCTTTGCTCAACTCGCAGGATATCCCAGCGTCCTCTTCTGTCTATGGCGCTCTGGCGGATGCGGCAGCAAGCAAGAGCCCCGTGCAGAGCATCACGCAACCCCAGCAGCTGGTCATCACCAATATAGAGAATCTGCCCGAGGGCGAGCCGGTCTACAAGCTGGACCTGAACGTGCATCTGGGCCTTCCGTCGAATCTGGAGGACGTGGTAGAGCAGGGTGACACGGTCACGGTGTATCGTTACGACCAGAAGACGGGCACGGTGCAGGAGTACGAGGGTACCGTGGTCCAGCAGACCGACCTGAATGGCAACCCGGTGGTCGTCGACGGCAAGCCCGTCCTCTCTGTCGAGTTCCGCATCAGCGGGACGTCATCTGCTTTGGGCGCGTTCGCCATCGGGTACGAGAATCCTGACGGCTCGTTCACGGTCACGTCTGAGGCCAGCGCAGGCGGCAGCATCGCTCCTGCAGGTGAGCAGACCTTCGCCGTGGGCGCGTCTCCGGCATTCGTGTTGAATGCACAGGCTGGCTACCAGCTAGCAAGCGTGTCCCTTGAGTGCGACGGCAGCCCGGTCAGCGTCGTAGGCGGTACACTGGTGGGCAATCTGTTCACGCTATCGGCGGACGACTACGGCATGTCAGATGGCGAGCATTGGACCGTCACGGGCATCTTCGAGCAGCCCGAGCCAGGTCAGGATGCCTATTCTGTCAGCGCCCATCTGACAGGTGCAGGATCGGGCCACATGGATGTGGTCTCCGGTGCCGCAGGTGCGCTGCCCTATCGCGTCTATATGAATGACAGCATCCCCGCAACGGGTGACGATGCCATCATGATGTCATCTCGCGATGGCGTGTACCTGGACTTCTGGCCGGGTGACGGCTATCGCGTGAAGTCCCTCAAGATCAACAATCAGCCCTATACCGTGGTCGGCACGAGCTACTTCATCGGCGTCTTGACCGCGAACGTGAGCATCGAAGTGGAGTACGAAGAGGGCATGCCCGACCCCACGATCACGCGCACCATCCAGGCGAGCGTGGATGACCCGTCCAAGGGTGGCATCTGGGATGCGGCTAGCGGGACCTATGCGCCAAGCGCCACCATAACCGTGAACCAGGGCTCCACCGGCACGGTGTCCATCCAGCCCCAGCCGGGCCAGATGGTGGCGAGCGCCATGGTGTACACGGGCGATTCCACGGATGGCGTGGAGATGGTTCGACAGGTGACGCAGGCCGATGACCTGTTCAATCTGCAGGTTCGCAACGTGCTCGAGGATACGCGCGTGGTGGTCTCGTTCAAGAGCGTTGACGGCACGGTGACCATCAAGGTGGCCAGCAACGGCACGAGCGTTCCTGGCGGCACGGTGAATCCGGTGGGCAACGTCAAGCTCGCAGCGGGCGTTCCGCAGCAAGTGACCGTCACGCCGGATGCCACGAGCGCGGATGGCCTGGGCTATGTCCTTGGCTCCATCACCATGAATGGCGTGAACATCCAGGATTACCTGACCAGCCGCAATGGTGGCAAGTACTACACGTTCGTGATCGTGCGCGCTGATGCGCCGTCTGCTGACTACGGCAAGCTCCCGGGCGGTCTGACCGATAAGGTCCTGCTGATCCCTAGTGGTGACGCTACGATCGAGGTGGCCTTCAATCCCAAGACGCCCCCGGCGCCTTCCTATCAGACCATCACCACCGAGGTCGCTGAGCCGGGTGGCGGCACCGTGACCCCCACGCAGCGCGTGGAGGCGGGCCGGGATGCCGAGGTCTGGTTCTTCCCGGATGAGGGCAAGCGCGTCAAGAGCGTTACGCTCGACGGGCGCAACGTGACCAGCACGCTCGACGAGGATGGCGGCAGGCTGCTCCTCGAGAAGGTGCAGACCGACCATACGGTGGTCGTCGCCTTCGAGGATGGTGATTCTGCGCTCACCGGCAAGAAGACCTACACCATCCATCCCTCCGCGGGTTCGGGTGGCGCGATCACGCCGGCTGATGACGTGAAGGTGTATGAGGGCAAGAGCCAGACATTCAACTTCTTCCCGTCCACCAATTACAATTTCTCCAAGGTCATCTTGGACGGCAAGGACCTGTACGACAAGGATAGCCAGGATGCGGACGCTGGCATGACGGCTACCAGCTACGTCATGAAGGATGTGCGCGCTGACCATAACCTGGTGGTCACGTTCGAGAAGTCTGCATCTGCCGGCACCGAGCGCGATTCCTACACCGTGGACATCTCCGCTGGCGAGCATGGCTCGGTGAGCCCTCAGGGATCCCATAGCGTTGCGCGCGGCTCCAACTTCCCCATCAGCGTGTTCCCGGATGCGGGCTACATGGTGGATGAGGTCATCGTGGCCACGAAGTCCGGCGTTGCTGCGGGCATCGGTGGCGTGAACAAGCGCGAGAACCTGGTCAATGGCGTCTACACCGAATACGACGTGCAGGATGACCTGATCATCACCGTCACCTTCAAGGAGGGCGAGGATCCCGATCAGCCTAGCACGGACATCAACAACATGATCCTGCTCGGCTCGCGCAATGCTGAGATCGATCCAGGCCTCATCGTGACGCCGCCCATGGAGGGCCTCAAGTACTACAAGGAGGCTGGCACCGATCACGCCAATGTGAGCCAGGATTTCACCATCGCAGTGGCCAGTGGCTACGCGCTCGCTGACGTGCAGGTGAATGGCAAGCCGCTGAGCGTCATCGAAGTGGGAGACGGTACCTATAAGATCGTCGTGCCGAAGGAAGAGATCTACACGCGGATGATCCTCAAGGTGACGTCGAAGGAGCAGCCGCCGTCGACCCAGGTGGTCGACCTGCGCACCATCACGGTCACGTGGACGGGCAATGGCTCCGTGTCGCCGTCTGGCATCACGAAGGGTGTCGTGCGCGTTGAGACGGGCCAGAGCCAGACGTTCAACTTCATCCCCGAGCGTGGCAATCGCGTTGACAGCGTGCTGGTGAATGGCTCGTCCGTCACGCTGGACGACTTCACCTACACCATCGAATCCGTCACGCAGGATATGCGCATCGAAGCCACCTTCGTGGAGGACCCGAATGCACCCGAGCCGCCGCAGACCGGTGAGGTCTCCGTCAAGCTGGGCGTGCAAGATGACGGCAAGCCGCATGGCTTCGCCTCGGTGGGTGAGGGCTTGAGCGCCGCGAAGGTCGTGGTGGGCAAGCCGCTGAGCATCTCCTTCAAGCCCGATTCCGGCTATGAGACCCATGTGTTCGAGGGGTCGAACGCCAGCGGGACCGAGGTTACCGCCCAGCTCTCCAACGGAACGCTGCATATCCCCAGCGTGCCGGCAGCTGGCAAGAAGTACTACGTTGAATTCAGGCCGCTGACCCAGCCTGTTGCCTACCAGACGGTCACGGCATCCTCCAGCGACAAGGGCAAGATCTCACCGGAGGGCACCGTCACCGTGGTCAACGGGTCGGACATGACGTTCACGCTGATCCCGGATTCGGGATGCACCATCGAGAACCTGTGGGTCACGCGCGACGGGCAGTCCGTGGACGTGGCTGATGAGGTTCGCAATTCAGCCGACTTCACGTATACATTGACGAAGATCGAGGGCAAGGTCGATCTGTACGCACGCTTCAAGCAGGGACCGCCGGATGATTCTGGCCACTCTGTGCGCACGGTCACGGCATCTACGAGTGCGGGCGGCACGGTCTCTCCGACGTCCATGCAGGTGGCCACGGGCAGCACGGCTACGCTCACGTTCATCCCGCTGCGTGGCTATGCGCTGAAGAGCGTCATCGCGACGCCCAAGAACGGTGCCGACAAAGATGTCACGGAGCAGGTCAAGGGCAACAAGGGCGTCTACGCCTTCGCGGTGACGGCGGACACCTCCGTCTATGCTGAGTTCGAGAAGTCTGCCGAGAGCAACCCCGAGGCGAACATGCATGACGTGTTCCTGCGCGTGGGTGACGCAGGCGGTGGTCAGGTATCTCCTGGCGGCGTTGTCAGCGTGCCGCACGGCGGTAGCCTCGGGTTCACCATGATCCCGGATGACGGCTTCAAGGTGGATTCCATCAACATCTACATCGGTGGCATCAAGCAGACCGACCCGCAGTTCACGGGCATCAAGTATGCGCTGTTCAACGTGACCGCTGAGATGGAAGTGGTCGTGAACTTCAAGAGGCTCGATCCTGGCGAGAGCATCACGATCCCCAACATCTATGAGATCAAGGCCACATCCAGCTTCGATGGCTCCATCTCTCCGTCAGGCACCATCAAGGTGGCCGAGGGCGGCATGTCCCTGTTCTCCTTCCAGCCTCATGACGGCTATCGTCTGAGCTATCTGGTGGTGGATGGCGAATACAAGACCACTGCGGACATCGTGCGCGGTCAGTACACCTTCGTTGGCGTGAATGCGAACCACACCATCCATGCGGTGTTCTGCCCTGCTGACGAGGACCCCGCTGACTTCGTGACCGTGACGGCAGGCACGCCATCGGGCGGCAGCATCACGCCTGCTGGATCGAAGCTGTTCATGAAGGGCACGGATGCGAAGTACACCATCTCTGCGTTCTTCGGCTACACGCTGACCGACATCCGCGTGAATGATGAGAGCATCTTCGCTGATGGCGCTGATGGCACCAAGAATGTCGCGCCGGTGAACAACGCGAAGGTCAGCTGGAGCAACTCCACGCTCACCTTGAAGAACGTGCAGGCCGATGCGAGCATCACGGCCAGCTTCAGGCAGAAGGACACCTCGCCTGAGGAGCCCGCGGTGGAGTACTCGCGCATCACGGTGAAGAACAGCGGCCATGGCACCGTGTCCTACAACACGGGCACCACGGTGATCGAGGCGCTGAAGGATGGGCAGGAGCTCAACGTATCCATCATCCCCGATGAGGGCTATGCCATCGGCAGCCTGAACGTGGTCGCTGCGAACGGCGAGAACATCACCCTTGATGGCGGGGACAACGCATCTGCTGAGGTGAATGCGAAGCTCAAGGACATCTGGCGCGAGGGCTACATCACGCTCTCTGCTGCGCAGGTGAACTACGAGGTCACCATCAGCGTCACCTTCCGTGAGCAGACGCAGCAGGAGAAGGACGACATAGACAACGGCACGTTCACGCCTGCAGGGTTCCGCACCATCAACGCGCAAGCGTTCGGTCGCGGCACCATCACGCCGCATGGCGTGATCCGTGTGGCTCAGAATGCCTCTGCTACGTTCTCCATGGTGCCGATGCAGGGCTACGAGCTCTCCGCGCTGCGCATCGACGGCAAGGATGCCATGAATGCGCTTTCGGGCTCGCGCACGTACACCTTCAATCCAGGGGGCGCGAAGGAGCGCTCCATCGAGGCTACGTTCAGCCAGTTGGCATCTGGTGACCAAGGTGTCACTTACAAGGTGCGCACGGCCATCGACGCGCAGAACGGCTCCAAGGGCTTCGCTTCCGTCGAGGAGATGGAAGTGGCTGCCGGCGGCAGCGCGACGCTGTACTTCTGGCCGGAGGCGCGCGATGATGCTGCGGGTATCACGGGTTCGAAGCTGACATCGCTCTCCGTTGTCACGCGTGACAAGGATGGCAACGTGGTGGAGGATCTGAACTTCGCCTACAACATCCCTGAGTACGTGCTGTCCGATATCTCTGGCGACACAACTGTCACGGCGCACTTCGACTTGCTCGGCCCAGATGAGACCACCTGGACGGTCACGGAGGCCTATGTTGAGGCCAGCGTGTCGTCTGATGGTGGTGGCAGGGTGAGCCCGGCTACAGCTACGGTGCCGAAGGGTTGCGAGCAGACGTTCAACTTCTTCCCGGATGGGAATAACGAGGTCTCGTTCCTGCGTGTCAATGATGAGATCGTCTATGTGGACGCGAACATCCGCAGCTACTCCATGATCGTGGATTCCACGGACAAGGCACAGCCGAACACGCTGGAGGTCACCTACAAGAATGCGAGCAACGAGTCCTCTGATGTGACCGTGACGGCCAAGGTCGAGGCGAAGGTGGACTTCGGCACCTCGGGCGGTAGCGCAGAGGTGTGGCCGGCTGAGCGTACCATCCCGGCGGCTACGCCTGCTACGTTCTATGTGAAGCCGCAGGAGGGCTACACCATCAACAAGGTCACCGTGGACGGTGTGGAGGTTCCCTTCGAGGGCGTCGGCGAAGCTGAGGCTGGCGACTTCCATCCGGGTCCCTTCGACTGGACCACCGTGCATGCGAAGCAGGCCAGCGGCGAGCGCTTGGCTGCCGTTCAGGGCGGCACCTTCGCAGGCGATATCAGCACGAATGTGTCGACGGCTCTCTATACAGGTGGTGCGAACGTCGTTGCTGCGGCGAATGCGTACGAGCCTGCGTTCTACAGCGTGTATCGGATTACCATCCCGAATGTCACGCATGACATCACGGCGAATGTGAATCTGATCGAGATCAATCAGAAGTGCCCCGGCGGCAACTACTACTTCGTCGAGTCTCCCACCTACAAGGTGGAGGTCACCTCCGAGGGTGGCGGTACGGTGAGCCCGGTGGGTGTGGGCTTCCTGCCCGAGGGCGACGCTGAGAACATCCGCCTGCGCACCTTCACTGGCTACTATCTCGAGTCTGTCATCTGCACCTATGCTGACGGCACCACCGAGGATATGACATCTCGTGTGGTGGGCAACAACCTCCAAGTCAGGATGGGCAAGCAGGACATGAAGATCCATGCGAAGTTTACGCCGGTCGGCCAGGCATCCTTCGTGGATGTGAGCCTGGGCGAGGCGCTCGATCCGTGGGGCAATCCCATCGCCATCGGGGATGTGGGCGTGAGCCCGTCGCTGCCTGGTCAGTTCGTACGCGATGTTGACGGCACTGGTGGCGGAACGCAGTTCTTCTTCACGCCGCCGCATCAGGATACGAAT
Organism: uncultured Eggerthellaceae bacterium; assembly: GCA_910589125.1. Lineage (GTDB taxonomy): Bacteria > Actinomycetota > Coriobacteriia > Coriobacteriales > Eggerthellaceae > MGBC163016. Next base: position 92,087 of record CAJURX010000008.1, on the reverse strand, counting down.
GATCCGAAGTGGGTGCTGGATTACGTTGAGTACAACGGCAAGCGCGTGCCGTTCATCCCGGACTCCAATTACGTGAACGTGAAGCTTACAGCGGGCGGCGAGTTCAAGATCAAGTTCCGTGAGCTCGAAGAGGGCCACGAGATCATCGAGCCCACTACCTACAAGGTGACGGGCAAGGTGACCGCAGGCCAAGGCACCATCATGGAGGGGCCGTACCCGGTGAGCGCTGGCTCCAGCCTGAAGGTTGGCTTCCAGCCGGCCGAGGGATGGATGCTGGATACCGAGAACTGCTTCGACTGGTATGCAGACGAAGAGGGCGGCCAGATGGTGGCGCACAAGATCCCGGCTGACAAGCTCGCGGATGGTGCGTACGTCCTCAAGGGCGTGGACCGCGACCATGAGATCACGGTGGCATTCGTGCAGTTCGTCGACCTGACCATCGGCTGGACCAATGGCGACAATGGCTATGTCACGCCGAACACCATGAATGGTGATGCCATCAAGGTGAAGAAGGGCGAGAGCATCCCGTTCATCGTGGCACCGTATGAGGGCTACGATGTGGAGAGCGTCATGGAGACGGTTGCGGGCGTTGATACCAACGTCACGGGCAAGCTGCGTCAGAGCGCTGCTACCACGCAGCAGCTGCTGGCCATGCCGGGACATGAGAGCTTCACGGTGAAGCATACGCAGGAGGGCATGGGCGTTACGGGCCCGGTGCGCGACAGCGATGCTCAGCCGCAGTCGCTCGAACCGGTCGTGCAGGCGGCCAACCCTGCGAATGGCGTTCTGTATGCTGCCGCTCCCACTGCTCCGAGCAGCTCGGCGCAGGCGCTCCAGAACTTCAACTTCGCCTATGGCGCGCAGACCGCACCCATCTCGAATGACACGGCGGTCATGGCCACGTGGACGCATGAGGACAATGTGGTCAAGAAGGAAGAGCGCACCATCTCCGTTGAGATCGTGGGCAACATGGGCGGCACTGTTGAGCCCATGGTGGGCAAGGGCGTCGATGATGAGTACATCACCTTCAGCTTCATCCCGGATGACGGCTTCGCGGTCCGCTATCTTGAGGTGAGCCGCGGCGGCAAGGTCGATCGCTACGAGAGCGATAGCGCAGGTGGCAAGGAAGAGTACGCGTATGGTCCCATCGAGGGCGACGGCTATATCAAGGTCGGCTTCGACTCCATCGCGAACCCGGGTGCGAACGATACGCTGTCCCGCATGCTGCGCACGCTGAAGTCGCTGGCGCAGACGGGTGACCTGACAGCTCCTGTGATCGGCACGTTGCTGGGTGTCGCGGTGCTGGCGGCGATCATGGCCTTCGTCACGTCACGGAGGCGCAGGAAGAAGGCGTAAGAAAGCGCCTGAGAGAAGCTAGGGCTGCGGTTCGCCGCAGCCCTTTTTTGTGCGTGCCAGCAGCCGGTATCTGCGAGGGGCGCATCTGCTGCATCCTGCTCCCGCATCCGCACCCTGCGTTCGCTGCCTCGTGCGGTTGGTATAATCATCTGCATGGATATCAATACGAAAGACCTGGTCACCAAGAAGGTGTGGACCGAGCGTCCGCGCAAGGATGATCCGGATGCCACGAAGAAGGTCGGTCGCATCCGGTCGTTCGTATTCCACCCTAGGGAACCGCGCTGCGTCGGGTTCATGGTGAAGCGTCCCGATGTGGCGCTCATGTTCCATCGCAAGGATCTGTTCGTTGCCTTCAATGGCTTCCACATGCAAGGCGGAGATATTGTCTTGAACGATGATGCGGGCTCCAAGGACCGCAGTGCATGCAAGGCGCTGAGCATCAACCTGGATGAATGCGTCGTATGGGTTGGCCTGCCAGCCATCACCGAGGACGGCACGCTGCTGGGGTACGTCGATAGCGTCACCTTCCACGGCGAAACCGGGCGCGTGGTGCAGGTGGAGCTCAGCCAGGGCGCAACGGCGAATACGCTGTTGGGCAGGCGCGTCATCCCTGTTGAGGATGTGTGCGGCTTCAAGCGCGGTATGGGCACGCAGCTCTACGTGGCTGATGACGACGATGAGCAGGCTCTCGGCGCGATCCTGGTCCGCGATCAAGCGAAGGCTGCCGAGGTTGCTGGTGGCGTTGCCGAGAAGGCCGGTACGGCAACAGCGGTCGCGGCTGATAAGGCGAAGCGCACCTACAAGAAGGTTCGCAAGGTGGCTAAGCCGAAAGTGGAGGAGGCTTCCAAGGCTGCCGGCGAGGCCGTCGAGAAGGGTGCATACGCCACGGGTAGGCAGATCGGCCGCACGAAGGGCATGTTCAAGGGCTTCGCTGACGAGTTCAAGAAGGGCATGAACGGGGAATAGAGCACCCGCTCGTGCGGTTCGTAACGGCCCGGTTTCGCCTTCTTGTCCAGATGGCGATGGGCCTAGTCCCTGCAAGGCCCATGGATATAATAAGCTGACTGAAATCCTAAAAGATTGGAGGCCATCATGAATAAGTTCTTCACGTTCGTACTTGGCGGAGCCATCGGAGCCATCGGAGCACTGCTCATGGCACCGCGTTCCGGAGAAGAGACGCGCAACATGGTCGCAGACCAGGCGAATGCGGCGATGAGCAATGCTCAGGAGTTCGGCGAGCAGGCTCGCAACACCATCCAGAGCGGTATCAAGCAGGCGACCGAGAAGGGCCAGGAGGTCATCGAGAACGTCAAGGATGCTGCTGATAAGGGCGTCGCCGAGGCAACGGACAAGAATGACGAGCTGCGCCAGAAGATCGAGGCTGCACGCGAGCGCATCGCTCAACAGGTGAAGGAGAATGCGCAAGGCGTTGCTGATAAGGCGAAGGATGTTGCCGAGAATGTGGCTGACAAGGCTGGCGACGCTGCAGATGCTGCCGCCAAGAAGGCCGACGAGGCTGCCGACAAGGTCGAGAAAGAGGCGAAGAAGGCCGAGAAGAAATAGCCTGTTCGCTCAGAGATGCAGGGGCGCACGTCATGTGCGCCCTTTTTTTGTTTGGTGCTGCAACAGGTGGGATCAGAACAGCGGACGGGGATAGATGGCCGCAGGGCAACGGGCGTAGCAAGCTGCGTCCCTACGGGGCCTTCCTAGGTGCAGTTTCGGTCGCAGGCGTGCGACACCTCTGTGTTTCGCGTGTGCGACCCATCGCAGCCTGCATATTTCCTATAATCAGCACAACGATCCCCAAGGCGAAAGGCGTGCGATGTCTGAGACCCAACCTTCCACCATCCATTTCGGCACCGATGGTTGGCGGGCCATCATCGGAGATGATTTCACGTGCGAGAACGTGGTCAAGGTGGCTGACGCGGCTGCGCGCGTGTTCAAGGCTGCGGCAGAGGATGCGGGTGCCACGCCCGAGATGCCAGGAACGCTCTATGTGGGCCATGATTGTCGACAGGACGCGCATGCCTATGCGGCGCTGGCGGCGGAAGTTGCTGCGGAGCACGGGTTCCGCGTCATCTTGACAGAGGATTATTGCCCTACGCCAACGCTATGCTGGTCGGTCGCGCATGACGCAGACGCCGTGGGTGGTCTCATGCTGACCAGCAGCCACAATCCGGCTGAGTACCTTGGCGTCAAGCTGCGCATGGCCGATGGCGGCGCGAGCCCCAAGGACTTCACGGATATCGTGGAAGGTGCCATCGCTGACACCGAGGCGAACGGGTTCGCTGACCCTGCGATCGCTGAGCTCGCGAAGCTGGAGATCCCGGCTATCCAAGAAGCCCTCGCAGCGGGTACGCCGCTCACGGCGCTCGTGAGCGAGCAGCCAGCGGAGACGAAGCCGGTCGAAGTCCGCGACCTCATGCCACCGTATCTGGATGCGTTGTGCGAGCAGGTGGATGCAGATGTCATCCGCAAGGCAGGGCTCCGCGTCGTGCTCGATCCGCTGTACGGTGCTGGACGTCATCATCTGGCAGGCATCCTGCGCGATATGGGCGTTGAGGTGGACGAGCTGCATGAGACGGAGGATCCCACCTTCGCCGGACTGCACCCTGAGCCCATCCAGCCATGGGTGGATGAGGGCTTGGCGCGCGTCAAGGAGCTGGGCTACGACGCGCTCTTCATCAATGACGGAGACGCGGATCGCATCAGCGCGGGTGACTCGCAGGGTGGCTTCGTGAACCCGCATCGCATCATCACGCTGGTCACGGAGAACCTTGCCGGGCGTGGCTTGCCGGAGAAGCGGATCGTGTCAACGGTCACAGCTTCGCAGCAGCTGGCGAATGCGTGCGATGCGCTGGGGCTTGAATATGTGACCACGCCCGTGGGATTCAAGTGGATCTACGGCGAGATGGAGAAGGGCGGCGTGCTGGTTGGCGGCGAGGAGTCTGGCGGCATCGGACTGCCTGGTCATGTGAAGGAGCGCGACGGTCTGCTGATGGCGCTCCTGCTGATCGAGATGATGGCGAAGGAGGGCAAGGACCTCGGGCAACTCGTGGAAGCTGCGAACCAGAAGTATGGCCAATTCGCATTCTCTCGCCGGGGCCTGCGCCTCGATCCTGAGCAAGAGGTGCGTGCGGATGCTGTCCTCGCAGGTGACAAGCAGCCAGGGGATGTATGCGGGCGCAGCGTGGCGAACACGGATGCGCGTGACGGCATCAAGTTCAACCTCGATGATGGCTCATGGGTCATGATGCGCAAATCCGGCACCGAGCCGCTCGTGCGCATCTATGCGGAGGCATCATCCGAGGCGGAGGTGGAAGAGCTCCTGGATTGGGCTGAGGCGTTCCTGCTGGGCTGATGACAGGCGGATGACCTGGAGTGGGGCTGGGCGCATGGCTCAAGGTGCACCTGATATACTGTTCTGATCGAACCGTCTTTGAGGAGTTGGTGGCATGAAGTGCCCGAAATGTGGTCGCGAGAACGTCCCCGGCACGCCGTTCTGCGCGGATTGCGGAAAGAACCTCTTCGCAAGCGACGTCAGCTCTGCGGGCGCTCCTGATCCTGCTGAGACGACGCGTTCCTCAGAGCAAGCACCTTCGGCATCGTCAACCCCGTCAGAGCCAGCTCTGCAGGCGGAGTCCACATCTGTCGTGGTCCAGCCCGCTGAGATATTCGTGCAGGGTATCGCTCCTGAGCCAGAAGAGTCACCGGCAGATGCCATGGTGGATGTAGTCACGACGCCCGTCATCACCGATGGAGCCATCTACATCGCGCCCGTCACAGAGACCGCAGCGGAAGCGCCTTCAGATGGAGCCTCGGCGAAGGCTGAGCCTGTGGCGGTCGGATCGGCACCCAAGACGGTTCATGCTTCTGAGCCGGAGCCGATCCCTGATCCTGAGCCTGCTGCAAAGTTCGAGCACGCCTTCGACGCTGCTCCCGAAGGGGAGGTCGTCGAAGCGGAGGTGGCGAAGGCGGAGGCTGATGCAGCCTCGACGCCTGTTCCTGAGGTCGTTGAGGCCGCAGAGGTCGCTGAGACCGGAGTTCCTGCAGCAGCTGAGACAGCACCTGCTGTTGAGGTGGCAGAGCCTGCTGAGGTCTCGACCGTCGCAGCAGAGGTAGCGGCTGAGACTGAGAGCGCAACATCTGCTTCGGTCACTGCCCCTACTGCCCTTGTGTCGGAGCCTGCTTCCCAAGCTGCACCCGTGCCCCCATCTGCGCCTGTTCCGCCGCCCCCTGCACCGGGAGTGATGCCCGCGGTTCCGGCCGCCGCATCTGCGACGGCTGCCTCTGAGCAGCCTGGTGCGGGAGCTTCTGGTACGGGAGCTGCGGCCGCCGCTGCATCGACGAGCGCTGAGCAAGCGCCGGGAGCGGAACCGGGGTGCGCACCTGAGCCCGATCCGCGATTCGCTCCCTTCGCCTCCACGCCCATCGTGCCGCCCAATCCGGCACGCGCGCATTGCACGTATGCGCAGCCGGGCGAGGCTCTCTATCAGAAGGGATGCTTGGCTGCTGCGTGGGATGACATCACGCACTCGAAGGGCTGGTTCGGGCGCATGATGCTGCTCGGCCTGGTCTCCTGCGTGCCCATCCTCAACTTCTTCGTGACCGGGTATGCCATGCGGTGGTCGCGTGAGCTGTTCTTGGGCAAGGTCGCAGAGATGCCCAAGCGCATCTTCGGCAATCGCATGTTCGTCAACGGCTTCTTCGCGTTCGTCATCCAGCTCGTGATCGGCATCGTGGTAGGTATGTGCGGCTTCATCTTGGAGTTCATCCCTCTCATGGGAACGCTCGCGTACTTCGCGCTGACCATCTTGGTGATCCCCTTCGAATATCTGGCCATCATGCGCGCTGCTGTTGCAGATAGGCTTGGTGCTGGCTTCGATGTGAGCCAGATATGGCAGACGGGGAAGCGGAACTTCGGTGCGCTCTGCTGTGCCACCATGGTGCCCAGCTTGATCATCGGGGCTATCCTTTGCGCTGTTGCCTTCGCGCTCATGCTCATCATGTGGATCCCCATCCAGGGCGCGGTCTTGTCGGTCGCATCCCAGGGCTACGGGTGGGGCAGTGCATCGCTCTTCGTGGGAGTCCTCGCTGCGATGCTACCGCTCATGCTGATCATCTATGTGCTGACCTGCTTCAGCAGTGCGTTCTTGGTGGTGTTCTCTCTGCGTGCGACGGGGCATTACGTGGCTCGCTATGCGCAGGAGTGGAAGAACGAGCAGGCCGTGATGTCCACGGCCCACATCAACGGGGTATAGCGTTTCCCTCTGCTGTGGCGTTGGGTGCCTGGAGCGTCCCGGCATTCGGGACATGCTAGAATACGCACGCGAGCCCCCGTAGCTCAATGGATAGAGCACTGGTCTCCTAAACCGGGTGTGTAGGTTCGATTCCTATCGGGGGCACCATTGATGTTCCGAACCCGCCTCGTGCGGGTTCTTTCGCATGAGGGGGCCGCATGGCGGATATTCAGCTCAGGTTCGGCAAGGATATGCTGGTCATCGGAGGGTCGGTCCAAGCGCAATTAGCCCTCGTGCAGGAGCGTGTGGACGCGGATCTTGATGGCGAAGGTGCCATCGAAGTGGTGGTAGCGGACGCGCGCGCGGAGGCAGCCGAGGCTACGGGGAACACTGGCATGGCGGCTGTAGGCATGGCGGAAGAGCAAGGGGCCTCTGGAGATGCGGGCGTAGACGGTGGCGTGAACGCGGGCGGCCTGGAGCGGTTCGCTGGCGTCTCATTCGTCGACCCCGCTCATCCTGCGGCTTTCGATACGGAGCTCGCGCTCATCCTTGAACCGGAGGTGTTCGAGGATGCCTTCACCTTGGAGAAGGCTGCAGGGGCGCAGTGCCTGGTCGCACCTACGGCGGATCTGACGCCTGCTCGGCTGGCGCATGTGGGCATGCGCGATGCTGCCGAGGATCTGGCGCGCACGGCGTTCGAGGTGACGGCTGCACGTTCGCCGGAGCACATCCTCGTGGAGATCGCGCCTTGCGGGTTGCCGCTCGACCCTGCATCCAAGGCGTCTCTTCTGGAGAATCGCCTTCAATATGAGCGTGCCGCCCGTCTGTTCGACGGAGCGGACTTCGACGCGTTCTTCCTCAATGGCTTCACGCGCGTGGCGGATCTGAAGTGCGCGCTCATGGGCATCCGCAAGGTGAGCGATGCACCCATCCTTGCCAGCGTGGATGTTGATGGGGAAGGGATGCTGCGTTCTCTCGAGCACGAGGTGCACCCCTCCCTTGCGTGCGAGAGCCTCGAGGATGCGGTGTCCGTCATGGCTGAGTACGGTGCGCAGGTGGTCGGCTTCTGCACGGATGGTGAACCCGAGGTGGCGGCAGCGCTCGCCGCGCGGGTGGCGAGCGTGGCGTACCTGCCCATGCTGGTGCAGCTCTTCGTGCGGCCCTGCGATGCAGATGAGGGGGCTGAAGCGGTGGGTGCGGGCTCATGTCTGCGGCCGGATGATGCCTATGACGCGGCGCTCGCGCTGATGGCGGCAGGGGCGCAGTTCGTGCGCGCTGCTGGAAGCGCTACGCCGGCGTATACGGGAGCGATGGCTGCAGCCGTCGCCGGGCTTGATGTGAAGGGTGCCGTTGCAGGCGGGAGCGCGGATGGTGTGCATGCATCGCAGGCCAGCCTTGCGAGCAGTGACCTCTCCCTTGAAGAGCTGAGCGTGCATCTTCGCCAGTCCGTCAATGGTGCTTTGGGGATCGGCGGTGCCGAATGAGCTCGGATGTGCAGTCGAACATCAAGCGCTCCGAGCATTTCGGAGAGCTTCAGAAGGTAGTGGATGCGCTGTTCGCAGATGATGAGGCACCCTATCTTGCACAGGTGGACCCTGAGGCAGCGTTTCGAGTGTCGCGGTTGCAGGTGGTGCTCGCTGCGGAGGCGGCAGACCTGCCAGACGACTTGCAGCGGATCGCATCGCTCTTGCCGCCGGGGGAGTACACCCGCCAGCAGCTCACGGATCAGCTCAATTCAGCGATCACGGGACATGCGTGGGGTCAGGTGTACGGTACCGTCAGCTAACGGGGGCATGGCTTGCCTGCGCCTGTTGCTGAGCCTGAGCCCGTCCGCATGCATCAGCCCCGCCCAAGGCCATCCCGCCTTTGATCTGCGGTGTATGATACGGGCATTCGGTTAGAACCCATCCCTGATGCAAAGGAGCCGCGATGACGCGTTGGCTTGCTATGGACGTCGTCAAGCTGGGAGGTTGCGTGCTGTTGGCTGTGGTCTGCACGCTCTTCTCACGCTATGCCATCCCCTTTGCGTTCTCCTATTCCATGAGCCTCCTTCCGCTCGTGGTGGCGGTCGTGTTGTTCCTCGTGTTCCGGTGTCGCCTGCTACGGACGTGGGATGCCTTGCGGGGGAGCGTCCGGTATGCCATCGTGGCTATCGTGGTGTCGGTGCTGTTCGCTTGCTTCCTCATCGCGGGCGCTTGGAGCTCATGCGATGATGCCCCTTCGTTCACGGCGTGGAACATCGTGGCCATCCCCTTCGTGGCGCTGCCGTTGCTCGTGGCCTTCGTCATGCTGATGGATGGCCTTGACTGGTGTGCGAGCCGCCTTGCTGATCGTGCGGCCGCGCGTGCGTGTGCGGAGCGTCCGGTCAAGATGAGCCTTCGCTGGGCAGGGGGTGCCTATGCGGTGCTCCTCCTCTGCTGGCTTCCGGTGTTCCTTGCCGCATTCCCTGGGTTCTTCTGCTACGACATGTCCGTGGGTGATTTCCCGGAGTACACGCAGTGGACAGTGGGAACGCTCGTCGACCATCAACCGGTGCTCCATACGCTGTTGGTGGGCGCTGTGCTGTCAGCTGGCGAGGCATTGACGGGGAGCGTGAATGCGGGCATCGCTGTGTTCGTCGTGTTGCAAGCGCTGGCGGTGGCTGGCGTATTCACGTTCATGGTCTCCCAGATATGGCGCATGACGGCTTCGCGCGCGCTGTGCGTGGCGTCGGTGGCCTATCTGGCGCTCGACCCGCTCGTGTCCCTGTTCGTGAACTGCACGGCGAAGGACACGCTGTTCTCTGCGCTCGTGGTGCTGCTCGCCGTGCTCTTGTTCGCGCGCATCTCGTCGAAGGAGCCCTCGGGCGTGCGCACGTGGGTGGCCATCGGCCTGGCGGCGCTCGGCGTGTGCCTGCTGCGCCCCAATGGCGTGCTCGCGTTCGTCGTGGTCATCCCCTTCGCCATCTTCTGTGCGGCGAATAGGAGAGAGCGCGTCCGCGCTGCGGTGACGAGCGCGATCGTGCTGGCCTTGAGCTTCGCGTGGTTCGTTCCCATCGCAACAGCGCTCGATGTCGTGCCCTCGCCCTATCAGCGGCTCAACGCACTGTCCATCCCGGCGCAGCAGATGAGCGCGGTGGTCACGGAGCATAGTGGCGATGGGTCTTTGCGGCTCTCGGACATGCAGATGCTGATGGATGCGCAGTTCGGCCAGATGGAGGATGGGGAGCGGGTGAGCAAGTACGACCCCGTCTGCGCAGATGCGTCTCGGCATAATCTGGCGGACATGTCCCTGCCGGATGTGCTGCGCGTGTGGGCTTCGCTGGGGTTAGCCTATCCGGAAGAGTACGCCAAGGCGCTCATCTGGCAGACCGAGGGCGCGTGGAATCCGTACGCATGCATCAACGTGTACGACACGCCTACGTACCAGGATCGGGAGACCTCTCTGTTCGCATTCGACTGGGAGAGCCCGGCTGAGCATCAGTCGCTCTTCCCGGCGCTCGTGGAGCCGTTGCGCGAGTTCTCGACCGGTACGAGCGTGCAGAACGTGCCCGTGGTGTCCTTGCTCACCTCCATTCCGTTCTACGTATGGACGCTCATCGTGCTCGTGGCGCGCGCGATCGTGACGCGGGATCGACGGCTTGCAGCACCCTGCGCGCTCTTCGCGATGCTGGCGCTCACAGCGCTGCTGGGACCGTGCGTCCTGGTGCGGTATTACCTGTACTTGGTGTTCGGCTTGCCTCTCGTGGTCACGATGCTCATGGTGCCGGATACGTGCGCTGCCGCTCAGCGCTGAGATCAACGATCCCAAAAAACATCGTTTGTTCGCTTGCGTATCGCGAATGTTATGGATACTATATGTACCCGCTGAAACGAACGCAGACCACAATATCTTGTGCCACGTGTTCAAAAGTCAGTGAAAAGGCTGTGGAAACCGTGTGGATGCTGTAACGGATTCTCCAGCGTGGGCAAGCATTTTCGAAGCCTGATGGACAACGCTCAAAGACAGTAGAAAAGGAAGCTCAAAGATGCCACAAGCAATCATCAAGCGCGACGGCCGCACAACAGAATTCCATGTTGAGAAGATCGCATCTGCCATCGAGAAGGCGTTCCAGGCGTGCGCCGCGATGCAGGATCGCCAGACCGCTGAGAGCATCGCCGCCAAGGTGGCGCAGAAGCTGGATGATGGGGCCATCGAGGGCACTCCTACCGTCGAAGGCGTTCAGGATCTGGTCGAGGAGACGCTCATCGAGAGCGGCTTCGTCCAGACCGCTAAGGCATACATACTGTATAGGGCTGAGCGCAACCGCGTGCGCGATGTCAACTCGCGCCTCATCCAGACGCTCAAGGACATCACGTTCAGCAAGGCTGCCGACTCTGACCTCAAGCGCGAGAACGCGAACATCAATGCGGATACGGCCATGGGCACCATGCTCAAGTACGGCAGCGAATCCGCGAAGCAGTTCTACGAGATGTGCGTGATCGATCCGAAGTACGCGAAGGCGCACCGTGAGGGCGACATCCACATCCATGACATGGACTTCTACACGCTGACCACCACGTGCTGCCAGATCGAGCTGCGCAAGCTCTTCAAGGGCGGCTTCTCCACGGGGCACGGCGTGCTTCGCGAACCGAACGATATCGCCAGCTACACGGCTCTCGCCTGCATCGCCATCCAGTCCAACCAGAACGACCAGCATGGCGGTCAGTCTGTCTGCGACTTCGACTACGGTCTGGCTGACGGCGTGCGCAAGACCTATCGCCGCCTGTTCAAGAAGCATCTGGCAGAAGCCGTCGACCTGCTGACGGATGTCGAGGATGAGCGCTCGTTCGTTGAGAGCGTCATCGCAGCGGTCGAGGCGGAGACGAATGCGACGGCATCCCTTGAGCTGGATGAGAGCTTCCGCGAGGGCCTCGAGGCGAAGCTGTCTGAGGCGGGCATCTCTGAGGATGATGTTCGCACCATCATCTCCTTCACGCGCAAGAACGCGGAGAAGGATACGGACCGCACCACCTTCCAGGCCATGGAGGCGCTGGTGCACAACCTGAATACCATGCATTCCCGCGCAGGCGCGCAGACGCCGTTCAGCTCGGTGAACTATGGCATGGACACCTCTCCCGAGGGCCGCATGGTCATCAAGAACATGCTGCTCGCCACGGAGGAGGGCCTGGGCAATGGCGAGACGCCCATCTTCCCGGTGCAGATCTTCCGCGTGAAGGAGGGCGTGAACTACAACCCAGAGGACCCGAACTACGACCTGTTCAAGCTGGCCATGCACTGCTCAGCCAAGAGGCTGTTCCCGAACTTCAGCTTCCTGGATGCTCCGTTCAACGCGCAGTACTACAAGGGCACGCCCGAGACGGAGATCGCCTACATGGGCTGCCGCACGCGCGTCATGGGCAACGTGTTCGACCCTGATCGCGAGGTCACGCCGGGTCGCGGCAACCTGTCGTTCACGTCCATCAACCTGCCGCGTTTGGCCATGCGCGCCAAGGGCGATGTCGACCTGTTCTTCGATCTTCTGGATTCCAAGCTGCAGCTCGTGACGGGTCAGCTGCTCGAGCGCTTCGAGATCCAGGCTCACAAGCGCGTCTACAATGCTCCGTTCCTCATGGGGCAGGGTGTCTGGATCGACTCAGAGAACCTGAGCCCGGAGGATGAGCAGCGCGAGGTGCTCAAGCACGGTACGCTGACCACGGGCTTCATCGGACTGGCGGAGTGCCTTGTGGCGCTCACGGGCAAGCACCATGGCGAGAGCAAGGAATCCCAGCGCCTCGGCCTTGAGATCGTGGGTCACATGCGCAGCTACTGCGATCGCATCTCCCAGGAGCAGAAGCTCAACTTCTCGCTCATCGCTACGCCTGCCGAGGGCCTGTCTGGTCGCTTCGTGCGCATGGACCGCGAGCGCTTCGGGTCTGTTCCGGGCGTGACCGACAGGGATTACTACACCAATGGCTTCCATGTGCCGGTGTACTACGACATCGCCGCATTCGATAAGATCGGCCTTGAGGCACCGTACCATGCGCTCACCAATGGCGGTCACATCAGCTACATCGAGCTTGATGGCGACCCGACGGAGAACCTTGAGGCATTCGAGTCCGTCATCCGCTTCATGAAGGAGAGCGGCATGGGCTACGGCTCCATCAATCACCCCGTCGATCGCGACCCGGTGTGCGGATACAACGGCATCATCGGCGATGCGTGCCCGAAGTGCGGTCGCGCAGAGGGTCATGGGAGCCAGGGCTTCGAGCGCATCCGCCGCATCACGGGATATCTGGTAGGCACCCTCGATCGCTTCAACGATGCGAAGCGCGCTGAGGAGAGCCAGAGGGTCAAGCATCAGATCTAGCGGCGCTGACGCTTTGCGTGAATGGAGGGCCACGGCTATGCTGTGGCCCTTTTTCGCATGTGCGGGAGAGGTTTGCGTCATGAGCCTCGTAGCTGCGCTGATGCCGTAAGCGAACCGCCCGATCCACCTGCGGTCGCTGTTTTGGATGATAATGTCCTTGTGGGGTAAGTGCCAGTCATGAGGATAAGAGGGGCACACCATCTGATGCGCCCCTCTTTCGTCTCGCGGAAAAAGCCCCGCCCCTTGCCCGAAAGGATGAACCCACCAGTCAAGGTGGGTACCCGCAGCAGGCTTCCTGGCTTTCGTACCAACGGGCACGAATCCCCATTCCACCTGCGATCTAGGGCTCCCTAGAGTACAACGTCGGTCCATCGCAATATGAGGCGGAGCGGGACTTGCTTGCAAGTATACGGATAGCTCCTGACAAGGAAAAGCCTTGACATGCAATGGTTGTTGAGCAGTTGATGTCTCCTGGGATCAGGTAGAGGCGTGCTACCAATTGCTCGGACGCTGGAACGTCATCTCGTCTTGGTGCCAGAGGACGATGCTTCCGCGTTGCAAGGTCTTGGGCACATCGATCAGGCGCTGGTTCGATGATCCGCACCACTTCAAGTCAAGCGACTTGAGCTTCTCTACGAAGGGGCCGTCCACGAGCACGTCTGTGTGCTGGATCAATCGATCGATATCCGCGTCCTTGCGTGCGCGCAGGTCCTCGAAGAGGTATCCCGTGAAGGTCCACACATCGTAGCCCCTCTCCTTCAGGCGCTGTGCGAGCTCGGCGGTAGCCTGGGGTTGCTCGAACGGCTCGCCTCCAGAGATCGTAACGCCCTTTATCAGGGGATTCTTAATGATATCTGCAAGCACCTCTTCGGTATCGTGCACCGTGCCGCCCTCTGCAGGTTGGCTATCGGGATTGTGGCAGCCGGGGCAGCCGTGCGTGCATCCCTGCACGAATACCGCATAGCGCAAGCCAGGTCCATCCACGATGGAGTCCTGCACGGTCCCGTAGAGGCGGATCCTCGTCATTGCGCATCACCGCATTCTGTGGTCGCAAGGCGCTCCTTGAGCGCATCTATGAAGCCCTTGGGTGCCCTCACATGCTTGAGGCGATGGGTATGGTGGGACTGTGCGTGCGATGTGCCGTGAGCTCGATCGGATATCGCTTTCAGAGCGGCCGTCTTGACCTCGCCGATATCAGCTCCCTCGGTCACCGAGAAGCTGAGCGTTCCACGATATCCGCGCTCCGTGATCTCGGCAAGCTGTATCTTGGCGGGGTCCACCATCTTCACGAGGGGCGTGACAGCTTGATCGACTTCGCTCTGCATGTCGGAGATCATCGCATCCATGCCACCCGCATCAGGAGCAACGATGATGGGAATGCGGATGATGGATTGGGGGAGCAACTTCACGAGCGCATCTGTGTTCATGAGGGAGTTCGGGATGATGATGTGCTCGCCCCGCGCGTTGATGATGCGAGTGTGGCGCCAGGTGACATCATCGACGATGCCCTCATCCGTCCCGACGCGGATATGGTCACCAGGGATGACCAGCTTCGTGAGGCTGACTTGCAGCCCCGCTATGAGGTTCGAGAGGGTCGCCTGGAAGCCGAGTGAGATGGCCAAGCCGCCGATGCCGAGCGCTGTGATGGCGGCTGATATGTTCACGTCGAAGCAGCTGGACAGGATCACGCAGACGCCGATGACCCAGATGGTGACGCGCCCGATGTTCACGAAGATGCTGGATGCGGGAAGCGGGTTCTTATCCACGTGCAGCATCTTCTTGATGAGCTTGGTGACCAGATGGGCGCAGATGGATGTCACGATGAGGACCACGGCGATGGTGATGGCGGTGCTCAGCCAGTCGACGTGGAGCATCTTGTCCAGCCAGCCCTTCAATGCATCTGTGATCGCTTCAAGATCCATGCGGACCATTGTATTGCTTATCGGTCGGCGATGGTCGTGGAATAGGGCGATGTCGCATGGGCGTGGTATCGCTGTTGCGGCAGTGCAAGACCTCACAGCGGCCGAAGCTGGCAGCGCGGGTAGATGTGGTCTCGAGCGATGGGTGCATGAAGAGAACGACCGCAGCTCGGCTGCGGTCGTTGTGCGTTCCTATGAGGTGCTGCCCTGGCTGTCGCCCCCGCCGCTTGGTGGGGGAGGAGTGGGTGCAGGACCTTCGGACACCACGATGAGCACGCGATCGCCGCGCTCGGCTTGTCCGGTCCTGTTCTGGCTGATGACCAAGCCCGCGGCAACGGTATCAGAGTTGTCAGAATCCACGTCAACGATGAAGCCTACATTGCGCAGCTTCGACACGGCGTTGTCCTTCGTGTCTCCCACTACGTTCGGGATGGTGACAGAGGTGTCCTCCTTGCCAAGTGACACGACGACGCTCACCGTGCTTCCCTCCGGCACCTTCGTGCCCGATGAGGGAGACTGGCTGATGATGCAATTCGCATCAACGGAGCTGCTGTGCTGTGAATCAGCCTGCGAGAGCTTGAGGCCTGCGCGCTCTATCTTCGCTCGTGCAGCATCCAAGGAGAGGCCTTCGACATCCGGCACCTCGACCTGATCGGTGCCCTGTGAGATGACCAGGTCGATCTTGGAGCCCTGGGCAGCCATGGTCTTGCCCGTAGGCGTCTGCTTCATGACCTTGCCCTCTTCCACGGTGTCGCTGTACTCCTTCGTGGTCTCGCCCACGGAGAAGCCGGCGACCGTGATGGCCTTGCGTGCCTCATCCAGCGTCATGTTCATCACATCAGGGACCTCGATCTCTTCGCTGCCCTGAGAGACGTCGATGTTGATCTTGGAGCCCTTCTCGGCCTTGTCGCCACCCTTCGGGCTTTGCGCGACGACGGTGCCCGGTTCGGCGGAGTCATCGTAGACGTTCTTGACCTCACCCACCTTGAAGCCGCTCTGCTCGATGGTCTTCTGCGCTTCTTCGGCCGACATGCCCGTCACGTTCGGGACATCCAGCTTGTCTCCGCTGTTGAGCCCGAAGGCGAAGATCCCGCCCGCGATGAGCAGGAGAGCGATCAGCACGCCCGCGATGATGCCAGCCTTCTTCTTGCCGGACATGGGCTGCTTGTCAGTGCCGGCCTTGTAGCTGCGCGCATCTCCCGTACCTGGTGCCGCATGGGCAGCTGCCCCCGGGGTGATGGGCATGGTCTTGGTGGCGCCGGCATCCATGGTGCCTACCGGTGCCATGACGCGCGTCTGCGCGCTGGTGAATCCATCCGTGGCTAGAGGCGCGGTGGCGCCAAGGGGTCTGCCAGCAAGGAAGTCGGTCAAGGCCAAGCGCAGGTCATTCGCCGTGGCGAAGCGCCGTCCTGGCTCCTTCTGCATGGCGCACATGATGATGGATTCCAGCTCAGGCGATATGTCCGGGTTGATCTCGCGCGGAGGCTTCGGCTCGTCCTGCACTTGCATCAGGGCGACGCTGACCGCATCAGGTCCATCGAAGGGAAGTTGCCCGGTGGTGGCCTCATACAGCACGACGCCCAGGGAATAGATATCCGACGCCGCTGAGAGGTCCTTCCCCTGCGCTTGCTCGGGGGAAGCATAATGTGCGGTGCCGAGCACGACCGTGGTCTTGTCAGCAGTGGAGTTCTTCGCGCGAGCGATGCCGAAGTCCATGACCTTCACGTTGCCATCAGGCTGGACCATGATGTTCTGCGGCTTGACGTCGCGGTGGATGATGTCTTGCTGGTGCGCTGCGGTGAGCGCCTGGCATACCTGCGTGCCGATCTCGGCCGCCTTGCGCTGGTTGATGGCACCGCGCTGCTGGATGGCAGTCTTGAGGTCGGAGCCGCGGATGTATTCCATGACGATGTAATACGTGTCCTCGTCATGGCCCCAGTCGTAGACGTTCACGATATAGGGGCTTTGGAGATTGGCTGCCGCAGCCGCTTCCTGGCGGAATCTGCGGGCGAAATCAGGGTCATCCGCATACTGCGGAAGCATCACTTTGACAGCAACGGTTCGACCGAGCGTGTTGTCCGTGGCGGAATAGACCTCGGCCATCCCACCTACGCCGATGCGCTCGCCGATCTCATAGCGCCCAGCGAAGACACGGCCGGTCATAGGACCTTGTCTTGTCACGATGACTCCTTTGTGTACACATCGTCTTGTTCGTTTGCTCTGCGTTCAATGCGTGCCAGACATGATACCACGTTGAAATGCAAGGAAGCCGCCCTGGAACCGTCCTGTGAAGCGCGGCTAGAGCGCGCCTTGCACCTCGAGAGCGGCGCGCATGACGTCCCGTGAGAGACCCGCAGCATGCACGGATGTCCCTGCGCCCTCCACCATGATCGCGACCACCACGTTCCGAGCTCCGTCGGCATCGCCCACGCCGATGAACCAGCTGTCATCCGGACGCCCTTCCTTC
Organism: uncultured Eggerthellaceae bacterium; assembly: GCA_910589125.1. GTDB lineage: Bacteria > Actinomycetota > Coriobacteriia > Coriobacteriales > Eggerthellaceae > MGBC163016. The sequence goes on along the minus strand of CAJURX010000008.1, from coordinate 74,777 downwards.
TCAGCGGTGCCTGTCTTGCCTGCGATGGTGACGCCTTCGATGGCTGCATCGGTGGCTGTCCCCTGGGCGACCACGCCGCGCATGAGGTCGAGCACCTCGTCAGCTACATCCGAGGCCAGCGGCTCTGCGAAGCGCGACGGGGATGCCGAATAGCTCTTCTGGCCCGATGCGCTGTAGATGCCCTCCACCAGATACGGGGAGAGTATCTCGCCACCATGCGCCTCTGCGCACCCGACGAGCGCCATCTGGAGGACGGTGGCCTGCGGTCCGGCAGGTGATGCGTGCTCGCCCACCGGTTCGCCATCAGCGGCCCACGCCGTCTCCCACGTGGTCATCTCTGACGGATCGGGCATGAGGGAGGTGGCTACCGGCAGGTCGAAGTCGATCTTCTTGTTGAAGCCGAACGCCTCGGCGGTGCGCACGAGCGCTTCGCTGCCCATCTCCACGCCGATCTGGCCGAACACGGTGTTCGCGGATACCTGGAATGCCCTCTCGACGGTGATGTCGCCATATCCCTTGTCTTGGTAGTTCGCCACGGGCGCGTTCCCGATGTCCATCTCGGCGGGCGCATCGTAGATGGAGTCCGCCTCGCAGATGCCGTCTGATAGCGCGCCGGAGAGCGTGACCGTCTTGAAGGTGGAGCCGGGAGCATAGAGCGCTTGGGTGGCGCGGTTCAGCAGCTCGGAGGAATCCTCTGATGCGCCAGAGCCAGCCTGGCTGATGACCTCCTCGAAGGCGGCGGCATCATAAGTGGGGGAGGAGGCCATGGCGAGCGTGGCACCCGTGGTGGGGTCGATGACGACGCACGCGCCCGTGAGCCCCTCCAGCGCCTCTTGGGCAGCGGTCTGCACCTTGGAGTTCAGCGTCAGCGTGACATCGTTGCCGGGACTGCCGATCCCCGCCAGCGAGTCGATGACGTCGGACCAGTTCGCGTAGTTCTCCTGGCCGCGGAGCGTATCGTTCATGGATGCTTCGATGCCGCTCATGCCGTAGGTGCTGGAATAGTAGCCCACCACGTGCGCGGCGAGGTTCCCTGCGGGGTATTCGCGATCATAGGTGCCGTCGACCTGTTCGACGGAGCGTGCCAGCACTACGCCATCGTAGGTGGAGATGGTGCCGCGCTCCGAATGAGCTTCCTTCGCGATGGTGTGGTTGTTGCCTGGCATGTTCTGGTAGGCCTCAGCGTTCACCACCATGATCCACGTGAGGTTGGCGACGAGGGCGGCGAACATGAGGGAGAAGATGATGATGGTGTTCGTCAGGCGCGAGCCGAGGGCCACGCGTCCGAGCACGCTGTTCGCATGCAGGGACACGCTGGTGGCGGACGTCATCTCCGCCTCGCGGCCGGTGGCTTGGTCGCCGATGCGCAGTAGCAGCCCCACGATGATGAATCCGGCAAGGAGGGATGAGCCGCCTTGGCTGATGAAGGGGAGCGTGATGCCCGTGAGCGGGATGAGCCGCGTCACGCCGCCCACGATGATGAATGCGCCCAGGACCACGATGGAGGTGGCGCCCACGGCGGTGAAGGAGCTGAAATCGCTCTTCGCCCGCGCGGCGGTCAGGATGCCTCGGATGGCGAAGCAGAGATAGAGCAACAGCACGCCAGCGGCACCCAAAAGCCCCGTCTCCTCGCCGATGGCCGCGAAGATGAAGTCCGATTCCACATAGGGGATCTGCGTGGAAAGCCCGCGTCCGATGCCCTGGCCGAACAAGCCGCCATCAGCCAGCGAATAGATGCTCTGCACGATCTGGTAGCCCTTGTCTTGAGCGTCTGCGAAGGGGTCCAGCCAGATCTCCACGCGCGTCTGCACGTGGCTGAACATGAAGAAGAGCGCCACGGCCGCCACGCCGGCCAGGAGGATGCCCACGACCAGATAGAGCTTCTTGCCCGTGGCCACGTAGAGCATGACCAGGAACACGAGGAACAGCACGAGCGCGCTGCCCAGGTCCTTCTCCAGCACGACGATGAGGAACGCCAACGCCCACATGAACAAGAGCGGCATGAGCGTTGCGAGCGACGGCAGGCGCACAGGCCCGATCTCCCACGTGAACACCGAGAGCATCTCTCGGTTCTGCGCAAGGTAGGCCGCTAGGAAGAGCACGATGCATATCTTGGCCAGCTCGCCGGGTTGGAACGAGAGGTCGCCGACCTTCAACCACAGGCGGCTGCCATTGATCTCGGTGCCGATGCCCGGCAGCATGGGGGAGAGCAGGAGCAGGACGCCTACGATCATGAGCGTGTACTTGTACTGCGCCAGCTTGTCCATGTTCTTGATGATGAGGAGCACCAGGATGAGCATCGCAACGCCTGCGAAGAGCCAGATGAGCTGACGGCCTGCGGCGTTGGGTGCCAGGCGCGTGACGAACGCCATCCCGATGCCAGAGAGGGCGAATGTGATGGGGAGGAGCGCCGGGTCTGCGTTCGGCGTCAGCTTGCGCGTTGCCAGGTGCGCTGCGATGAACGCCACGAAGATGCCGATGGGCACGCCGAGCGTGTTGAATGACAGCTCTTGGCCGCCGCTCACCACCATCATGGCGAACAGCACGATCACGATGGGCGCTGCCACGATCAGCAGCAGCAATTCGATGTTGCGGCGCGTCATCGCGCTCCCGCTTCCGATGCGGGAGCATCCGCGGCATCCGCTGTCGCATCTCCGCCGGAGGTGGTCCCTGCGGCAGCAGCGTCGGCACCCGCCTCTGCGGTTCCTGAGCCATCAGGCGCGCCTTCCGCACCGGCGCCAGCGGCAGATGGGTCCTCGGATGCTGCGCCCTCTGGCGTGGTCGCGTCATCGAGTCCAGCGTCAAGGCGGTATTCGTTCACGAGGTGTCGCGCCGCTTCGATGGATTCGCAGCGTATCTCATGGTCGCGCACGCGTGCGGCGGTCCCTGGTTGCAGGGCATCCATCGGCACGTCCGTGACCTCGTCCAGCTCTGAGTGCCCCATCCCGAGGACTTGCCCGGGGATGCCCTGGTAGACGGCCACCTTGCCGTCCACTTCGCCCAAGTAGGCGGATTTCGTCATCCACCAATTCAGGGCGAATCCAGTGCCTCCCAGCAGGAGCACGAGGGCTATCACCGTGGTGATGGCTGCGAAGCGCGTCTTGCGCGCCATCTTGCGCCGGCGCTTCTTTGAGCCGATCGCATCCACCACGATCACGGTCACGTTGTCATTGCCGCCCGCATCGAGCGCCGCTTCGGTGAGCTTGTCGGCAGCAGCCTGCGGGTCATCCTCATCAGCCATGATCCGGCATATCTTCGCGTCGTCCACCATGGAGTACAGACCGTCCGAGCACAGCATGAGCCGGTCTCCCGCCTCCACGGACAGCTCGTAGAGGTCCGCATGGATGCGCGGGTCCAGCCCGAGCGCGCGCGTGATGTATGAGCGCCATGGATGCGTGCGCGCCTCTTCAGGCTGTATCTCGCCCTTCTCGATCAGGTCGGCCACCAGGCTGTGGTCGCGCGTGAGCTGTTGGAGCGCTCCGCCATGGAGGAGGTAGGCGCGCGAGTCGCCGCACTGCGCGATGGCCAGGTGGTCTCCGTCTAGCATGGCGGCGGTGCAGGTGGTGCCCATGCCCTCGCGTCCGATGCCCTCTGAGACGGCATGGATGATGGCGAGGTTCGCTTCATCCACGGCATGTCCGAGCGCATCCGCGTCAGGAGCGTTCGGCGCGTGGGCGCGTAGCTCGCGCACGGCTATCTCAGAGGCGACCTCACCGGCCTCATGTCCGCCCATGCCGTCGCAGACAGCGTAGAGCGGTGGCATGACCAGGAGGGAATCCTCGTTGTGCTCTCGGGTGTATCCGACATCCGTGCGAGCGCCGAATGCCTCCTCGGTCGCCGGATGCACGTGCTCGTGCCCGGTCATTCGTGCCTCACCCTGATGGAGACGTCACCGATCTCTACCACGTCCTTGTTGCGGAGCGCCGTAGGGTCGGCGATGAGCTCGCCGTTCACGGCCGTGCCATTGCGCGAGCCGAGGTCCTCCACGAAGAGGTTCTGCCCCATCAGTTGGAAGCGCGCGTGGCGCCCTGAGACGAATCCGGTGGCGATCACGATATCCGCGCCGGGTGCGCGGCCGACGACGACAGGGCCAGTGACGGGCATCTGCACGCCACGGAGCTCGTTGGGTCCCTGCTCGACGGCGATGGTCCAGCTCTTGCCCTTCTTGCGCGTGCCGCGGATCTGGCCGATGCCCGTGCGCACGATGGCGAAGAGGAAGAGATAGAGCAGGGCTACGAAGAGGAGCCTCGCGATGAGGAGGACGATATCTATCATCCGCTACTGCTCCAGGTTTTGGAACTCGAGTTCCGTCGTGCCGATGCGGATCATGTCAGCGTCGCGCAGAGGCGCGCTCTTGATGCGGCGTCCATTGATGAACACGCCATTCAGGGAGCCGAGGTCGGTGATGACCCATGCACCCGTGGGTTCGCAGCGGATCTCAGCGTGGACGCGCGAGGCGTTGATGTCCGGGATGACGATGTCATTGGAGGATTCGCGGCCCATGCGCTCGGGGATCCCGGAGAGCTGATAGGCGCAGTCGCGCGCCTCATCGTAGAGGTAGACCTCGCGCGGCTCTCCCTCAGGTGGGGGAGGCGTGGGCTCCGCGGACTGCAAGTGCTGCTCATAGGCGCTTTGCGGCATGGGCTGCGGTGCGGGTTGCGCCGCTTGCCAGTTGGGTTCTGCGATGTTCGCGGAGTTGATCTCATCCAGCTCCGGGTCGTAGGCAGGCTCCATCGAGTGCGGCGCGGCGGCTCGTGCGCCTTGCAGTGGGACCAGGTTGCCAGCAGGTGCACCGTGCGGTGCGGGCTGGACGTTCCGAGGAGCTGCTGCGCGTGCAGCGGGAGCGGCGCCGGGCGTGCTTGCTGCACGCTGCGCTGGCTGGGGCTGCTGTGCGCGCTGTGGGCGTGCCGTGCGCGGGGAGGCGATGCCGTAGCGTGCCATCTCGTCGGCGCGCAGGCGCTCTACGATCTGAGCTGCCACCAGCTCTGCGACCACGTCGAACTTGCCGCGCTTGAGCTGGTCATCAGCGATGAAGCGCACGAGCGGCTGCCCGTCCATGGCAAGGCCGAGCTCGGCGGCCTTCGCTTGCAGGTAGGTCTCCGTCTCACCGGCAAGGGTGGGGTAGTAGTTGAACATGCGCGCGTCATCATCCGGGCTCACGAGCACCGTGTACAGCGTGGGCACGAATTGCTTGCCAGCACCCACGACCTTCTCGCGCTTCATCTGCTTCTCGGCCTTCTTGGCGATCTGGACAGGAGAGATGGACGCGCCGCCAAGGCGCTCTGCTGCGCCCTCCACGGTGTCTTCCATCCTACCTTCGAACTTGGAGAGGAACCCCATGACCGTGTCCTAGCTCCTTCCATGGATGAGGCCATAATCCTGATAATCATACCATTCTCAGGCGTGGGCTGAGCAGATGTCGCCCGGAAGCGCCTGTGCTCGCGTGCGCCTGGGCGCCTGCATGCTCGTGTCCGTGCGCAACATGCCCATGCCGATGCTCATCTCCTGGGCGCGTTCACGCTGGCATCCTTCCTCACGCGCTTGCCTGCAGGTCCGACTCTGCGAGCGCGCTCCTATTCGAAGGTGACCTCAGCGGGGTGGGGGAGCTCAGAGGCGCAATGGAAGCACTTCGTGGCGCCCACGTTCACCTCTTCCAGGCAGTAAGGGCACTTCGGTGCGACCTCGACCTCCTCCTTGCCGTTCCTGCGGCGGATCAGCTTGCCCTTATCCTTCATGGTGTTGAAGGCCTTCACGATCATGAACACGCAGAACGCCACGATCAGGAAGTTGATGATGGCGCTGATGAATGCGCCGAAGTCGATGCTCTGGGTAGCCGTGACGGGGATGGCAAGCCCCCCGACGTCGGTCCCATTGCCACCGGTGATGAGCGTGATGAACGGGTTGATGATGTTGTCGACCAGCGAGGTCACGATGGCGGTGAATGCGGCGCCGATGATGACGCCCACAGCCATGTCCATGACGTTGCCGCGGTTGATGAAGTCCTTGAATTCGGTGATAAGACCCTTGCCCTTCATGAGCGCCTCTCCTTCCGTGGGCGCTCGGAAGCGCCGCTATTCGTCGAACATCGGAAGTGTGACAGTAAAGGTGGTCCCGGCTCCTGGCGCAGAGGCAACCGTAATGCTGCCGTTGTGCTCCTTGGCGATCTGCTGCCCGATGGCAAGGCCCAGGCCGTATCCGCCCTTGCCGCCCGTGCGTGCCTTGTCCGCGCGATAGAAGCGGTCGAAGAGGTGCTCGAGCTGTTCGGGTGGGATGGGCTCTCCTGAGTTGTGGACGCGCAAGCGCACAGTGGGGTCAGAGACAGGCTTCGACGCATCCACATCCAGCGTCACATCCACGAGCCCGTTGTCCTCCACGTACTTGCATGCGTTGTCGATCAGGGTGGACACCATGCGCCCGAGCTTCTCGGCGTCGCCGTTGACGCAGATGCCCTCCTGGATGCAGCTGTCCAGCAGGATGCCGCGCTCGAACGCGACGGATTCGAATTGGAGCACTTCGCCTTCGACCAGGTCGCTCATGTCGACCGCTTCCTGTGCCGCGGGAGGTGCGGGAGCATCCTTCGATGCCTTCGGCTGGGCGAGGCTCAGCATGTCGTTCACGAGGAGCTGCATGCGCTGCGCCTCGCGCTCTGAGCTCTCCACCCATTGCATCTGCTCCGCTACCGTGGCATCTGCGTGGGAGCGCAGGATGGATAGGTTGGCCAAGATCACCGTCAAGGGCGTTTTGAGCTCATGCGACGCATCAGCGGTGAATTGCTCCTGCATGCGGATGCTCATGGCAACGGGGCGCACGGCCCAGCCTGAGAACAAGATGTTGAGCAGGAAGAACACCACGAGGGCGATCAATCCGACGATGCCCAGCAACACGGCCAAGTTCTGCCATGCGTGCGTGCTGGATGCGTTGGCGTACGCCACGAGCCAGCCGCCATCGGTGGGCAGCTTCTCGTACATGAGGTCGAATTCGGGCAGGTAGCCACGCGCCTCAGGGCTGTCGATCACCATGGCGTCTGCGCGCAAGAGGACGTTCTCGGGGAGCGTTGCGGTGGTGTAGGCGGGGATGGTGGTGTAGATGCCGCTCTGCTCTACCTTGAACACAGCAGTGAGCACAGCCCCCGAGGATTCACCGCCGCCGATGACGGGCGCGGCGATGGCGTTGTTCAAGGTGCTCTTGCTGGTGGTTCGTCCGCTCTTCTGATCGGCAAGGCCTGCGCTGGGGACGAGGCTTGCAGCAGGTGCGTCTCCTTCGAGGGCGTTGGCGTTGCTGTCGCCATCCTCCGCGCTCTCGTCTGCGCCATCCGAGGCGCCGTCTAGGGAGCTTTGCTCAGATGTGCCCACCTGCCCTTCCGATGCGGCATCCGATGCGATCGTGTCAGCAGCATCGTCGAGCGGTGCGGCGAAGGAGTCGGATTGCGAGTTGGGGAAGCGCTCGGTGAGCGTGATGTCCGCCTTGGCGATGTCGGGTTGCTCGAGCGGCTGCACGCGTTCCAGCTGGTCGGCGGCACGCGCGTCCGCGCTGGCTGCGCGCGTGAGCACGTAGCTCAGATGCGCGTCGATGGTGCTGACGCTCTTCGCATGGTTCAGCGCGCAGACCGTGCCGAAGGTGATGAGCAGCACGAGGAATGCGAGCGCCATGTTGATGACGATGAACTTGACGCGAAGGCGCTTGATGACCCCTTGCTCCATGGTCGTGGCTCCCGTGCAGGTGCTCAGCCGACGAAGCGATAGCCCGCGCGGCGCACGGTCTCTATCTTGCAGGCGCTGCCGACATGCTTGATCTTCTTGCGCAGGAACGAGATGTACGCCTCCACGTTGTTGTCGCCTGCGCTCGAGGTGACGCCCCAAGCCTTCTGGATGAGCGTGTCCTTGGAGATGATGGTGCCAGGGCTGGACATGAGGATCTTCAGGATGGAGAACTCCTTGAAGCTCAGGTTGATGGACTTGCCGCCGCAGGTCAGCTCGTAGTTCTCAAGGCCGAGCGTGAGGTCTCCCACCTCAAGATGCTCGAACTGCACCTCTCCCTGGCGACGCGAGAGCGCGCGCAGGTGTGCCATGAGCTCGGCGGGTGAGAACGGCTTGGTCATGTAGTCATCCGCCCCTGCGTCGAGCCCCGTGATCTTGTCGCCCACGGCGTCTCGTGCGGTCAGCAGCAGGATGGGGGTGGATACGTTCGCACGGCGTATCTCGCGCGTGGCCTCGAATCCGTCCATCTTCGGCATCATGACGTCCATCACGATGACGTCGTACGACTCGACGGTGGCGTAATCCAGTGCCGCCTGCCCGTCCATGACCTTGTCTATCTCGTAGCCGTTGTCCTTCAGGATCTTCTCGAGCGCTTCAGCGAGCCGCTCGTCATCTTCTGCGATGAGCACATGCATGGGGGACCTCCTCAGAGTTTGGGATATTCTAGCGCGGCTGCGGCGAAGGCGGCGGTCAGGAGAACCTGAAACCAACCTGAAACCACGAATGATGTTTCAGGAACTTTTAAGGTAGCGCGCGTATAGTGCATGACAGTGTTTCCCAGCACTAGCGTGATGCGAGGCCAATCGGTAACTCGGTGGAAGCGTATCACGCAGCTTGACAACCGAATCCGGGTGAATCTTAACAACCATAGCCGGCCTGACCAACCGGCGAAGATTCAAACCAACTCACCCAGATGAACGCGAAGGCACCATGGACCCCTCCTCCACCATGGTGCCTTCTTCTTTTCCGGACCATGCAGAGGCTTGGCTCTCATCCAAGAGCAGTGCGAGCGAGGTTGCGGGTCGCCCTCGCTGCGTGCTTCGCCATCTGTGCGGCTTGCTCGAACCTATGCGGGCGGGAAGCGGAGCACCAGGTAGGCGGCGGCTATCACCGTGGTGAGCACTGTGATGGGGAAGCCCACCTTCAGATACTGGATGAACGTGATGGTGTGCCCGTTCTTGCGCGATATGTCAGAGAGCACCACGTTCGCCGAAGCGCCGATGAGCGAGCCGTTCCCGCCCAGGCATGCACCCAGGGACACCGCCCACCACAGCGGTGTCACATCCATGCCCGTTGCCTGCATGGAGAGCAGGATGGGGATCATGGTGGCCACGAACGGGATGTTGTCCAAGAAGGCCGAGACCACGGCGGAGCCGAACACCAGCACGAGCATGGTCAGGAGCACGTTGCCGCCCGTGATGTCCACGAGCCACGTTGCCAGCATGTCGATCACGCCCGTTGCCGTCATGGCGCCCACGATGATGAAGAGCCCGGCGAAGAACACGAGCGTGGTCCACTCCACTTGCGCGAGCGCGGTATCTATGGAGGCGCGCGACAGCAGGAGCATCAGCGCGGCTGCCCCCAGCGCGATCACGCTGGATTCCCATCCGAGCGCACCGTGGAACATGAAGCCGATCACCACCACGCCGATCATGACGACGGAGATGTGCAGGAGCCGCCTGTCCTTGATGTAGGCGGAGGGCTGGAGCGCCATCACGTCATCTATCTCCGTCTGGGGGGCGGTGAGCTTGCGCCCATATAAGAAGTAGAACAGCACGCAGATCACCGCGAGGATGATGATGACGGCAGGGGTATCCACCATGACGAAGTCCGCGAACCCGTATCCTGCGGCTGAGCCGATCATGATGTTGGGTGGATCGCCGATCAGCGTGGCCGTGCCACCGATGTTCGACGCCATGATCTCCGTCATGAAGAAGGGCACGGGGTCTGCCTTGAGCAGCTTGCATATATTGAGCGTCATGGGTCCGATCAGGAGCACCGTGGTCACGTTGTCTAGGAACGCGGACAGGATGGCGGTGAGCAGGACGAAGAGGAGCATGATGCGCCAAGGGTCGCCCTTCGCCAGGTGCGCGCATGTGACGGCCAGGTATTCGAACAGCCCAGATAGCTTCACCACGCCCACGAATAGCATCATGCCGAACAGCACGCCCAAGGTGTTGAAGTCGATGTGCTCGATGGCTTCCTCGAAGGGCATCAGCCCGAGCATCAAGACGAGCGCGGCACCGGCCAGTGCCACCACCGCGCGATGCACCTTCTCCGAGATGATGACCGCCAACGCGACCGCGAAGATCGCGACTGAGACCCACTGTGCTACATCCACGAGACACTCCTCGATCGCTTGGCAATGTATTCTAGCGAATGTAAACTTGTCCGCATCCTGAAACGGGCGAAGGAGAGCGGATGGGCATTCGGGCCAATGCGGCGCAGGCGGCAAGCGGGATCGTCAGGTGGGGGCTGCGGCATATCGCGCACAGGCCGGCGGCGAACCTACCAGGGAGCGTCGGACTGGCCATCGATCCGCACCTCATCGCCGATCTGCGGGACCGCATGCGCGCGGGCTCGATCGTGGTGGTGGGCACCAACGGCAAGACCACGGTGACCAACCTGGTCGCGGATGTGCTGGAGCGGGCGGGGATGAGCGTCGCCTGCAATCGCACGGGTGCGAACCTCAAGAGCGGCGTGGCGGCTACGCTGTTGCATTCGCGCGGCGCTGACTGGGGCGTGTTCGAATGCGACGAGCTGTGGTCGGCCAAGGTGCTGCCCGATCTGCAGCCTACCTATATGGTGCTCTTGAACCTCTTCCGCGATCAGCTGGACCGTTGCGGCGAGATAGACCGCATCCAGGATGCCATCGTATCCGGTCTGGTGGCCTCACCTGAGACCGTGCTCATCTACAACGCCGATGACCCCCTGTGCACGTGGGTGGCGCGGCGCGTGGCACAGGAGCGCGGCGCCGACAGGAGCGTGACCTTCGGCGTGGCCGATAGCATGGGCCTGGTCCAGAACAACGTTGCTGACGCCACGATATGCCAAGCGTGCTCGCACATGTTGGAATACGCATTCCGGCAGTACGGGCAGCTGGGGTCCTATGCATGCCCCGCATGCGATTTCGCTCGCCCGGATCTCGCGTTCCAAGCTCAGGACGTCACGCTGCATGCGCGTGGGCTGGACCTCCGCATCCGGTGGGATGATGGTGGGGTGCCATCCACAGCGGGCCTCAGCGCCTCGCTGTCAGGGTCGTACATGGCCTACAACCTGCTAGCCGTATTCGCTGCTGCAACGCTTTGCGGCTGCACGCCGGCGCAGGTGCAGAGCGCGGTGCGTGCCTTCGATCCGAAGAACGGCAGGCTCCAGGAGTATCGCCTCGATGGGAGGCGGGTCCTGCTCAACCTGGCGAAGAATCCGACCGGCTTCAATCAGAACCTGCGCATCGTGGGGACCGATGAGGGTCCGCGCGTGGTGGCCTTCTTCATCAACGATCGGGAGGGCGACGGCCGCGATGTGTCGTGGATCTGGGACATAGACTTCGAGGAGCTGCTGAGCCAGCCGAACATCCAAGCCGTGTTCGCGGGAGGCGAGCGGCGCCATGACCTGCGGGTGCGCCTCAAGTATGCGGGCGTGTCAGCTGAGCTCGTCGATGGTGTGGAAGAGGTGTTTGCGCGCGCAGGGGAGATCCCGGGCGTGAGCGCGGACGCTGCCGTATATGCCATCGCCAACTACACGGCCTTGCCGCCGGTGCATGCGGCGCTCGATCGGATGGTCGCGCGCGCTGACGCTGAGGAGGCGGAATGCGACGGCGTGGGCGCCGGTGCGGGTGCTGGCGGGTGCGCGGGCATCATGGACGCGGATGGGCAGGCGGCAGGCAATGGCGCACGCAGGGGCGGTGCGGATGGGGTCCCGGCTGCTGGCGCGGAGGCTCCTGTTGCCGCAGGCGGCGATGCTCCTGAGAGCGCGACAGATGTGCCTTCCGTGCAGATCGTCCACATGCTCCCTGACCTCTTGAACCTCTACGGGGACGGCGGCAACGTGCGCATCTTGGCGAAGCGCCTTGCCTGGCGTGGCATCCCCGTCTCCATCCGCGAGGTTCGCTACGGGGACGATGCGCGCCTCGATGAGGCTGACCTCGTGTTCATCGGGGGCTCGCCTGACCGCGAGCAGCGACTGGCGAGCGAGCAGCTGAGCGTCATGCGCGACGAGCTGGCAGCATATGTGGATGCGGGCGCACCCGTGCTGGCTGTATGCGGCGGGTATCAGATGCTCGGACGCACGTGGCTCCTTGATGGGGAAGAGGTGCCGGGGCTTGCGCTGCTGCCCATGGAGACGCACAGGCCGGGCACATCGTCTGACAGGTTGGTGGATGACATCGCGCTCGCATCGTCGCTGGCGCAGATGCCCGTCATCGGATATGAGAACCATGCGGGGCGCACGGTGCTGGATGCGGATGCGGTCCCGTTCGGACGCGTCGTGTCGCATACTGGCTGCGGCAATGCGGATTCGTGCGCGCGCGGACAGGCGGCAGATGGCATCGTCTTCCGCAACGTGCTGGGCACCTACCTGCATGGGCCGCTCTTGGCGAAGAGCCCTGAGGTGGCCGATTGGCTGCTGGCGCGAGCGCTCGAGCGGTGGGCTATGCGAGTGGGTCGAACGGCACCGGAGCTCACGCCGCTCGATGATGCCGAAGAGCACGCGGCGAACGCCTTCATGGCACGACGGATCATCCGGTAGCGGGTCTGTTCCATGCTGCATATCCGCATCATCGCCGTCGGCCGCCTGAAGGAGAGCTTCTGGCGCGACGCATGTGCTGAATACTCGAAGCGCCTCAAGCCCTATGCGAACGTGAGCGTGGTGGAGCTTCCTGATGCTGATCCGACGCGCGTGGGCGGCGATGACCAGGCGGTGAGCCGGGAGGGGGAGGGCATCCTCAAGGCGCTCTTCCCCGATGAATTCCCCATCTTGCTGGATATCGGCGGCAAGCGCATGTCCAGCCCTGGCATCGCGCGTGCGTTGGAGGAGCTGCCGCTTGCAGGCGTGAACGATGTGGCGCTCATCATCGGTGGCTCGTGCGGCGTCTCTGCGGAGGTGCGACAGCGGGCGCGAGCGCGGTGGTCGCTGGGGGATATCACGCTGCCCCATAACCTTGCCCGAGTGGTCCTGCTGGAGCAGGTCTATCGCGCATTCAAGATCCAACGGGGCGAGCCATACCATAAATGATCCGCACATGAGGCGCATCCCCTCTATGCGGGATGCAGCCATAGCGAGGAGGTCGCATGCGATTCATATCATGGAATGTCAATGGCATCCGCGCGGTCCTGAAGAAGGACTTCATGGAGGTGCTGAGCAGCTTCAACGCGGATATCTTCGCGTTGCAGGAGACGAAGTGCCAGCCAGGTCAGGTGGAGTTGGACCTGCCGGGATACCATCAGTTCTACAGCTTCGCGCAGAAGCGCGGATACTCGGGCACGGCCATCTTCTGTCGCGAGGAGCCGCATCAGGTGCTGCACGGGCTGGGGGATGCGTACTTGGACGCGGAGGGGCGCATCCTCGCGGCTGAGTTCGAGGATTTCTGGTTCGTGGATGTCTACACGCCCAACTCGCAGAACGAGCTGGCGCGCATCGATCATCGGATGCAATGGGACGATGCGTTCCGGGAGTTCTGCAAGGGGCTCGAGGAGGGCGTCATCCCCGAGGGCGTGCCGGTGAGCCGCGCCTGTGACGGCCAGACGGCGGATGAGGTGGAGGCAGCAGCCTTCGTTGCATTCCTCGAGGCGAAGGATGCTGATGCTGCCATGGATGCGCTTCCCAAGACAGGCGCTGGCGAGCGCACCGATCCCAAGCCGGTGGTGATGTGCGGTGACTTCAACGTGGCGCACAAGGATATCGACCTCAAGAATCCCGGCCCCAATCGGGGCAAGTCGGGCTTCTCTGATGAAGAGCGCGGCAAGATGGATGCACTGCAGGGAGCGGGATTCATCGACACGTTCCGCTATCTGCATCCCGACCAGACGGGTGCCTACACGTGGTGGAGCTACCTGCGGCGCGCTCGCAGCACGAATGCGGGCTGGCGGATCGACTACTTCCTCGTGAGCGAGAGCTTGAAGGGCAAGATAGAGGCTGCTTCCATCTACGCGGAGGTGGCGAGCAGCGACCATTGCCCCATCGGCTTGGAGCTGGACCTGTAGGGCCGCTTCCCGCAGCGCGCGTCCGCACGTATACTGTTCGCGTGACGAAAGGATGCGCATGGACAAGGCCAAGATCGAAGAGGGCGTTCGCCTGATCCTCGAGGGGATCGGCGAGGATCCTGACCGCGAAGGGCTCCTCAAGACGCCCGCGCGCGTGGCGCGCATGTACGAGGAGGTGTTCGCCGGGCTCACCGAAGACCCGCGTCGCCACTTCGAGACCACCTTCGACGAAGGCCATCAGGAGATGGTGCTCGTCCGGGACATCCCCTTCTACTCCATGTGCGAGCATCATCTGGTGCCCTTCTTCGGCCAGGCGCACGTGGCGTACATCCCTGCCGCGGATGGGCGCATCTGCGGGTTGTCGAAGCTGGCGCGCCTGGTCGATGCGTTCGCCAAGCGCCCGCAGGTGCAGGAGCGGCTGACCTCTCAGATCGCTGACACGCTGGTGCAGGAGCTGCATCCAGAGGGCGTGCTGGTGGTGCTGGAGGCGGAGCACCTCTGCATGAGCATGCGCGGCGTGAAGAAGCCGGGGAGCAAGACCACCACCAGTGCGGTGCGGGGCATCTTCGAGCGGCGGCATGCCACGCGCAGCGAAGCGCTCAGCTTGATCGTGCGCGGATAGCCTCGAGCTGGCATACTGGCAGTCACGAACGACGGAAGCGAACACGAACGGACCTCATCAGGCATGCGAAAGGAACCAGCCATGAAATGCGTCATCTCAGTGCTCGGCAAGGACCGCACCGGTATCGTGGCGGCAGTGGCCACCGTGCTCACGGAGTGCTCGGCCAACATCGACGACATCAATCAGACGGTGCTCGGTCAGGAAGAGCTGTTCTCCATGACCATGCTGGTGACGCTGAACACCGATGCATGTGCCTTCAATGAGGTGCAGGATCGCTTGAGCGCAGTGGGACAGGAGCTCAGCTGCCAGATCATCATCCAGCGCGAGGACGTGTTCCGCTTCATGCACGAGGTGTAGGGAGCGGTGCGCTCGGCATCTGCGATCCCTTGCTTTGCGGGGTTCGCAAGAGCCGATGCTTTTGCTATACTTTCGCAACGTCGCGTTCAGGCGCGGCTCACGTTCAAGCCAACGTGGCTCAGTTGGTAGAGCAACGCACTCGTAATGCGTAGGTCAGCGGTTCGAGTCCGCTCGTTGGCTCCAGAGCTCAAACAGGTCAGGGATGCGTCTCTGGCCTGTTCTGCATTCAGGGCGCATCAGAAAGGCGAGGGACGCATGATAGACAGATCCGCATTCCACAGCTTGAGCTATGGCCTCTATCTGGTCACGGCGTTCACGAGCGACGGCAAGAAGACCGGATGCGTGGCGAACACGTTCCAGCAGGTCGCATCCGAGCCGCCGATGGTGAGCGTCTCGCTGAACAAGGAGAATGCCACGACGAAGGCCATCCTGGAGACCGGCAAGTACGCTGTCAGCGTCCTGGATACGTCGGCCACCATGGACCTGATCGGGCTCTTCGGCTTCAAGTCATCCTTGGATGTGGATAAGTTCGCGGATGTACAGCATGCGATATGCGAACATCAGCTCCCGCAGGTCCACGCCCATTGCACCGCGGCATTCTCGGTGGAGGTGCGCGAGCGCGTGGATGTGGGAACGCATTATCTGTTCGTGGGGTCGGTGTTGGAGGCGGTCATGCTGCCTGGGACGGATCCCATGACCTATGCGTACTATCACGAGGTGCTGCGGGGCAAGACGCCCCCGAAGGCGGCCTCCTATGTGGATGAGTCGGCATCTGCGAACGACGCAGCGAGCTCAGCGGATGCAGCCGCTGTATCGGGGAGCACGGAGGCACCAGCATCTGCGCAGGAGGGAACCTCGGCATCTGCGGGTGCATCCAAGGGCGTCCCCAAGTACGGATGGCGCTGCAAGCTCTGTGGCTACATCGAAGTGGTCGACGAGCTGCCGGATGATTACACGTGCCCCATCTGCGGCGTGGGCAAGGACATGTTCGAGCGGGTGGAGCTGTAGGGGCGACTGCACCCTGCTCCGCTCACGAGAGCGGCACCACCTGGTACACATGGCCGGGCTCGGCCATGGTGGTCGCGTTCGCCAAGCCCTTGACGATGGCATTCCCGTAGGCGAGGTCCGACTCTTTCTCGAACTGCTCGCGGACGGCTGTGCGGTGGGCGTTGAAGTCCTCAAGGCGCATCCATGTGGCCCCATCGAGGCTGATGAGCGTCTCTCCAGGGTTGGCAACGGCAGTGGCAAGGGTCGCTTGCTCGGGCGAGCCGCGATCCAGATAGGCCACCTCCAACCCTAGATAGCTGGGTGCGTCATCGGCAAGCTCTCCGTTAGCGAAGCCGCCCGGCTCCGCTGCTATCTCCAGCGTGATGACGAATGTCTGCCCTTGCATCACGAGCACGGGAGCATCCAGCTCCAAGGTATGGAATCCGGCCTCCGTGAAGTCTGCCTGCGCCCGTGCGAGGGGAGGGGCTGCGGCCATCATCTCATCGGCTGAGGCGTGCGCAGCATCGAATCCCACGGGAAGGACGCGCACGGTGGCGGCGCACCCGGTGCCAGGCGCGAACGTCCACGCCGTCACCGCCTCTATGAGCTCGGTCTCCTTCGCCGTGAATGCGTTCGCCGTCTGCACGGGGCCGTCGTACTGCACGGGAGCGACATACTCGGTCGCTCCGAGGTAGTCGTGCTGGTAGATGCTGTCGTAGCTCTCGGTGATGGGCGTCACGGCGAATGCCTCGAGGTCGGAGATGGTGTGGTCGTAGTAGGAGAGCCAGAAGTATCCGCTCGCGCGCCCCTGCGCATCTGGAAGGCCCCAGTGCGTGGCCTCGTCAGCTCCTCCCAGGTCCTCGAACAGCGCGTCGTTGCCCCAGCTGTTCTTGCAGAGCCAGGCTCCATCTGCAGGCGGCTGTCCGCTCGCAGTGCCCTGGAAGCTGGATGTGGGATACGCGTCATCCCAGCCCAGGATCACGGCCGCATGGTCTTGCGAGACCGTTGCGGATGCATCGTATTGGCTCCACGTTGAGAATGTGAAGCTCTCCGACGGGGGCGTCGTGGCGTAGTCGCCCTTCCATACCTGTGACGGGATGTTCTGCTCCATGGAGAGCGCGATGGCAACGCCGCCCACATCCACCAGAGTGCGCTTCACGGCCGCCGCAGCGGCCTCGTCGTAGCCAGCATATGCGCGCTCCTCCGTGAGCTTCGCAGGGCTCTGCAGGCGCAGGACCTCGCTCACCCGCCAGCCCGTGTCCTCCTTCGTGCGCAGGTCATCCGCCAGCGACCAGTCCTCATAGCGCGTATCGACATCAGCATCGGTGGCGTACCACGGTGCGGAGGTGCCGGGTGCGTATCCGTTGTATTCGTACGGGGCGGCCTCTTCGGTCAAGAGGGATTGCCAGGCTGTGAGCGCAGAGGCAGCCGTTGCGAAGTTGCCACCTGAGAGCTGATCTTCCGGGGAGGGTGTGGGCCGGTGGAGCCCTTCTCCTGCCTGCGCGCCGCCGCTGGCTTCTGTTTGGGGCTCGTGCGCGAACCATCCTATCGCGCGCTCGGAGATATCGGGGGTCGTGGGTAGATCGTCCAAGGCGGCTTCGGCGTATGCGGGAGAGTCGGGCGAGAGGGTGGTGGAAGGCGCGCCTGAGGATGCTGCCTCGGCCTTCAGGATGGAGCTCTCGATAGCTCCCGCCACAGCGAACGCCCAGCATGAGCCCCAGGGCTTCTGTATCTTCGCGGTGGTCGCCTGGCCGATGTTCGTCAGGGAGAACCGCACGGCTTGGGTGGGGTCGGTGACGTCCGCCTTCGCCTCCGGGGCGGTCTCCGCGTTGGTGTCAGCAGGCGCTTCGGCAGCATCGGGGGCATTGCTCGCATCCGTGGCATCCGTGCTCTCCTGTGGTTGGGATGCCTGGGTGGGGGAGTCGGGTAGCGGACCTGGTTGGGGACCTGCGCCTGCGGCCAGCGCGGACGTTGGGCAGAGGCCAAGCGCGATCGCCAGAGCGCATGCGCATATATGAGCAGGTAACCTTTTCATGAGGGAATTCTATTCCAGGTGGGCATTCAAGTAGACTTGCTGACCAGAAAGAACTTCATTGTTCCAGATGATGACGACATGAGGGAGGTTCTCATGGGCAGATCCGCTGGTGGTGGCTTCGGTGGAGGCGGTTTCGGCGGGGGATTCTCCAGTGGCGGCTTCGGGGGCGGATTCTCGGGCGGTCGGCCTGGCGGCGGTGGCCGCTCTGCCGGCTCCGGCTTCGGTGGCCCGGGATTCGGGGGCGGCTACCCTGGTCCTGCGTACCACGGCGGTGGTGGCGGCTTTCTGGGCGGTCTCATCCTAGGCAATCTGCTCGGGGGTGGCCGCGGCGGCGGGGGCACAGGCGGTTCGGGTGGCGGCTCTGGTGGTCCCGGTGGCTCGGGTGGAGGCCCGAGCGGGCCTAGCGGTCCGGGAGGCCGGGGATCCAGCGGGTGCTTGACCACGGTCATCGTCATCCTCTGCGCCATCCTCTTGTGCGGAGCGCTCGTGGCCATCATGGATGGCGGTGCATGCACGCCGGGTGCGTCGGGTGGCACGGCATCGACGGTGGAGCGCACGCCCCTTCCCGCAGGCAGCGTGGAGGAGACGTCGTACTTCACGGATGAGGGAGACTGGATCGCCAACCCGCAGCAGCTCGAGCAGGGGATGCGGCAGTTCTACATGGACACGGGCATCCAGCCCTACCTTTATATAGAGCCGAACGGCGCAGTGACGTCGCCTCCGGAGCTCACGCGGCTGGCGCAGGAGTTCTACGAGCAGAACATCAGCGACCAAGCGCACTTCGTCGTGTTCTTCTGCGATGATGACCACGGCAGCTTCCACGTGGGGTATTGGGTCGGCGCGCAGGCGCGGGGCGTGCTGGATTCGGAGGCGCTGCGGATCTTCCAGGACTGCCTGAACGCCAACTACAACGACATGTCCCTTTCGGAGACGGAGATATTCGCGCGCACGTTCACGCAGACGGCAGATCGCATCATGACCACGGACGCGAAGCGCAACGGGCCTGTGTACATCACGTTCGCCGTGGTGGCAGGCGTGGTCATCGTGGTGACGATCGCCGCGGTGGTGCTGCGTCGGCGTCGCATCGCCCGGGAGCAGGAGCTGAAGCGCCAGGAGGAGATCTTGTCGAAGCCGCTCGAGAAGTTCGGCGATGAGGAGCTGCGCGACCTTGAGGAGAAGTACTCCGATGAGGGCACGCCGCCTCCTGCTGCCAGCTGAGCGGACGAGCGCTCCGTGGCATCTCGTGGGACAAAACGGTGACAATTCGGCGAAGGTGACGGAAATGCGCGGCGCTTGCGCCACAATCAGACGATCACAGCACCGCACGATGCGCGGCGGCGCTTCTCAGGTAAGGAGATGAACATGGCAGGAATACTCGACCGCTTCACCACCATCATCAAGGCGAACATCAACGATCTGCTCGATCGCGCCGAGGATCCCTCGAAGATGATCGAACAGTACATGCGCGACCTCACGGAGAGCTTGGCGGAGGTCAAGGAATCCACAGCAGCCGTCATGGCTGAGGAATCCCGCACGAAGCGTCTGCTCGATGACAATGAGAAGGAGATCGACAAGTACGAGGAGCTTGCGCGCAAGGCGCTCGCGGCGGGCAATGAGGGCGATGCCCGCACGTTCCTGAAGAAGAAGCAGAAGCTGGAGGGTAAGAAGGAAGGCCTGCAGATAGCGTATGCCACGGCCACGGAGAATGCGTCGAAGATGCGCCAGATGCATGACAAGCTCGTGTCCGACATAGAGACGCTGCAGGAGCGCAAGGAGGTCATCAAGGCCAAGACCGCCGTTGCCAAGACGCAGGACAAGGTCAACAAGATGACCGCTGGCTCCAACAAGGCCGAAGGTGCCATGAGCGCCTTCGATCGCATGGAGGCGAAGGCTGACGAGATGCTGGACCGCGCGAATGCCATGGAGGCTTTGAACGCGCAGCCCAAGTCAGAGACCGAGGAGCTCGAGAAGAAGTACGAGGCCATGGGCGTGGATGCAGATGTCGAAGATGACCTGGCACGCCTGAAGGCTGAGATGGGCATGTAGGATCTGGGCGCAAGCGGGGCGCGCGCTCGGGCTGGTGAGCCAGCAGGGTGCGGTCCCGTCGCTCGCATGGAAGGAGGAAGCCATGTATGAGAAGGTATTGGTGCCGTTCGATGATTCCGAACCGGCCCGGAAGGCCCTGCAAAGCGCGATGGAGCTCGTGCAGGGTGCGGAGGCTCCGCAGCTGACGGTCCTGAATGTGGTGGATTGGCATGATTACAATGCCGAGACGTTCAAGATCGCGTCGCGCATGAGCGGCGTCCTCGGGGATTCCCTGGACATGAATGCCATCTCTGAGATCGGCGATGAGGCTGAGGTGCGCGAGACGGACCGCATCGCGAAGAGCATCGCGGATATCGTGGGAGATGCGGCGTTCGTTGATATCGCCATCGTGAATGGCAGCCCGCATGACACGATCGTGGCCTATGCGAACGACCTGGATTATGACTGCATCGTCATGGGGCATCGTGGCATGGGCGTGATCCGCGGCATGCTGGGGTCTGTTGCCTTCTCGGTGCTGCAGAAGGCGAATCGCCCTGTCCTCGTCGTGAAGTGATCCTCCTTCGAGAGGGCTGCGAGGATGCGGTCCTCTCGTCTGCATTCGATGGCAAGCTGCGGCCTACTGCCTGTGCAAGGCGTGGGCTCCGTGAGGGGAGGGGGCGCGGTCTCCCTCCCCTTCGCTTTGTCCTGTTCCCCTTCGCTTCCCCTTGGCTCACCTGCTGGCATATGTTGACCCGTTGGCGCACCAAAAGAGCAACAGATGGTATGCGTTGACAAAAAAGTAACAAGATAATGTGGAATCCCGTCCGAAATCAGGGCGCTAGGCGTTACTATGGTAAAGGCCGCGGGCAAACGCCCAAAAAACCTTCTCCGCCCGCTGCGTCTACCACAACCACAGAATAAAAGAACACCACATAGGGACCGGATGACTGCAGCAATCTCGCCTGATCATTTCGCATTTGGGACGTGTGCGTCCTGATGATCGACGTATTCGAGAGCACGGCGCGGTCCAATCCCGACAGCATCTTCTTCACCTTCATCGCCGACGACGGCACGCACATTCCCTACACCTATCGGCAGGCGCGCCTGGTGTCCGCCTCGCTGGCACGTCGGATCCGCAAGCAGGGCGTGCGTCCTGGTGAGCTGGTCGTGGCCGATCTGGCCAACTGCCCTGAGTTCGTGTTCCTGACGCTGGCCGCTGCCTATGGGGATTTCACGCTGGTCACGCTCAAGTATTCGCTCACCAAGACGGAGAAGCTCTCCCGCGTGCTGGAGCTAGAGCGCGACGGGTTGCGCATCGGGCTCCAGGTGGATGCTGCTCGTGCGCGCGATCTCATGCCGGATGTGCGGGCACTTCCCTCGGCGCTGACCGAGGACGAGGAAGCCCTCATCGTGGAGGGCATCTTGGAGTCGTCCGGGCGCGTGCGCTCCATCATGGGAGAGCAGCGCGACATCGTGGATGATACGGTGCATTTCGCTGAGCGTGCAGCTCACATCTTCGACGCATCGTCGCGTGCGAACATCCTGTTCACGAAGGGCACGACCCCTGCCACCAAGACGCGCGCGGTACCGCTCACCTGGGCGCAGCTCACGGGCGCGTCCGCGAAGGCGAACCGCTCGCTCGCAGAGTACGGGAGCCACCTTTGGCAGGAGAAGCTGCCGCTCTCGGGCTCTGGATACGGTGGCGGCTTGTCCGATCTGCGCGGCGCGCGAACGCAGCCATCTGCTGAGATCACATGGCAATGCGTGCTCCCGCTCTGCCATATATCCGGCTTCCAGATCCTCGTGCGCTCGGTGATAGGCCGCACGCCTCTGCTCATCTACGAGCGCTTCGACGCGGAAGCGGTCCTCAATGATGCCGAGGCTGAGCAGGTCACGCATATCACCGTATCGGACCGCATGATGCAAGACCTCCTCACGGTGGAGGAGTGGCGCGGGGACATCCAGCCGCACGCTACGAGCCGCCTTGCCTCCTATCAGTGCATCCTGTTGGCAGGGCACAAGCTGAATCCGCGCACGGTCGGCCGTGGGCTTGACGTGGGCGCGCGCATGTTCGCTAGCTACGGCATGCCGGAGACATCCAGCTTCATCGCAACGGCGCTGATCACGCCTGATTTCCGTGGCGGCCTTCGTCTCATGGATGGGTATACGGCCCACATCATCGATCCTGATGAGAACGGCTTCGGTCGCTTGGCGGTGCAGGGGCCGGGCGTCTTCGACGGGTATCTGAATTCCTCCACCGCATTCACGCTCGACCATCACTTCATAACGGGAGACGTGGCCGCCCTCTACGAGGGGTGCATCTACGTGCGCAATCGCACGGCCAACAAGTTCGAGAGCGCAGGCGAGACGGTGTATCCCGAAGAGGTGGCGGACCTCTTGCGCCATGTGCCGGGAGTGAGCGGCGCGCATGTGTTCGGCGTGCCGGACCCGAAGTGCGGCCGTCGTCCCGTTGCCATCGTGGAGCGCGAGGATCCCGCCCTCACGCCGGCTGTCGTGGAAGACACGCTCTACCTTTGGATGGGCGGCAAGAGCCAGCTCGACGGCGTGGTGGTCGTGGATCAGCTGCCCCGTGGCGAGAACGGCAAGGTGGACCGTGCCATGACGGAGGAGCTGTTCAAGAATCGCCTGCAGGTGGCGAAGGTCATCCTGCATCACGTGCGCATCCCCTTCACGCATCCGCTGCAGACCGCGCTCGGCACGCTCCATGAGCGCGATACGGTCATCGTGGAGGTCGTGGATGCTCTAGGGCGGACGGGGCTTGGCGAATGCGTGGCGTTCGGCGAGGGCTACGGGCTTGCCGAGACGCTTCCCGATGACGTGGCATGGATGCGCGATGTGCTGGTCCCGGCCATCAAGGATCGGGTGTTCCTGCATCCGCGCGAGGCAGCAGAGGTGGTGGCCGCGCTGCCGGATGCGGAGGCGCATCCCATGGCGGCAAGTGCCATGGACAATGCGTTCTGGGATCTGTTCGGGCAAGCCACCGAGCGCCCGCTGTGGCAGCTGATCGGCGAGGAGTATCGTCAGATCTGGGCGGATGCGGGCCGGTTGGATGAATATCTGCGGCTACCCATCGTGGTCGAGGTGGCGGGGAACGAGGCATGCGTGGCCTCAGGCGCCACCATCGGGTTGGCTCCCACGCCGGTCATGATGGAGAACGCAACCGCCGCTGTGGCTGCAGGCTACAAGCGCCTGAAGATGAAGGTGGCGCCCGGGGTGGGATACGCCACCGTGGAGGCCATCCGACGCGCGTTCCCCACGCTGCTCATCACGCTGGATGCGAATCGCAGCTTCACGGACGATACGTTCGCAGAGCTCAAAGCCTACGACGCGCTGAACGTCGGCTGGATCGAGGAGCCGTTCGATGTCAGCAGCGGCTCGAATGCGGTCCGGCGCGACGAGCTCCTCAAGATGCAGTCCATGCAGCCCTACATGGCAACGCCGGTATGCGCGGATGAGTCGTATGCGAATCCCGCGGAAGCAGAGCGCGTGCTCCAGTTCCCCGATATCCGCTGCGTGGCGGTCAAGGCGCCGAAGTTCGGCAGCATCTCGGGTGCGCTGCGGTTCGTGGCGCGTGCGAAGATGAGCGGGCGCGTGGTCTGGATGGGCGGCATGTATGACACCGGTGTGGCGCGACGCGTGGCGGCGGCATTCGAGACGCTGCCCGACATGGTGTTCCCAGGGGATGTGGGGGCCGTCTCGCGCTTCTTCGACATCGACGTGACCTATCCGCCCTACACCGTTGAGGCAGGGATGGTGCGTCTGAACACCGAGGGCTTCGAGTACGGCATCGGTTGCACCCTTGATGAGGAAGCGCTCGCGCGCGTGGAGGTGGACCGCCTGGTCCTGTAGGCCCCCGCGCTCTCCGTGCTTGCGCAGCCCCTTCGCGTGCGGAAGGTCGCGCTCGTCTGCCCCTTCCAGGCTGATGAGGTGTACCATCAGGGGTGGAATAGCGCATCATCATCTATCGCATACGCAGTCTCGAGGGAGCATATGGGTCTCACACGCAGGCAATGGCTTGCCATATCCGTCATCGTATTCGGCACGTTCGTGACCGTCTTGAATCAAACGCTCGTGGCACCCGCGCTGCCGTCCATCATGGAGGATACGCATGTGGACGCGGCTACGGCGCAGTGGCTCACCACGGGCTTCACGCTGGTGAACGCCATCATGATCCCCATCACGGCCTACTTGCAGGATCGCTTCTCCACCAAGGCGCTCTTCCTGTTCTCCATGGGAGTGTTCATGGCGGGCGCGGTCATGTGCGGGTTCACGCCGGACTTCGTGGTGCTCTTGGCGGGGCGCATCGTGCAGGCGGTGGGTGCGGGCATCCTGATGCCCATGTCCATGACAGTGCTCCTGGTCAGCTTCCCTGTTGAGAAGCGCGGCATGGCCATGGGCGTGTTCGGGCTGGTCGTGGCGTTCGCGCCCGCGATCGGACCCACGGTGGGCGGCATCGTCGTGGACACGGCGGACTGGCACATCATGTTCTTGGGGATCGCGGTGCTCACGGGAGTCGTGTTCCTGTTGGCTGCTCTCTTGATGGAGAGCAAGAAGGCGGAGGGGCATGCGGGCGATGCTGCCTTCGATGCGCTCTCCGTGATCCTATCCACGTTCGGATTCGGCGGTCTGCTCTACGGGTTCTCCGCTATCGGGAGCACCGGCTTCGGCGCCGTGCCCGTCGTTGCGATGCTCGTGGGTGCGGTGGGCGTGGTCTGGTTCTTCATCCGGCAGACGCATCTGGAGACGCCCATGCTGCGCGTGAAGGTGCTCTATAACCGCAAGTTCCTGATAGCCACCATCATCGGCATGCTCGTGCAGGGATCGCTCTTAGCTGCGGCCATCCTCATGCCCATCTACATCCAGACGCTCCTCGGCCTGCCGGCCACCATCTCGGGTTTGGTCCTCATGCCGGGTGCCGTCGTCATGGGCATCATGAACCCGGTCGCCGGCAAGCTCTTCGACAAGCACGGGCCCCGTGTCCTTGGCGTGTTCGGTATGGGGCTGCTCTTCGTGACCTCGCTCGGCTTCGGCGTCCTCACGCTGGCGTCTCCGCTCTGGTATCTGGTGGTGCTCTATGTCGTGCGCATGCTGTCCATGGCGCTCGTGAACATGCCGATCACCACATGGGGCATGAACGCGTTGGATACGAAGCTCATGAACCATGGGACGAGCGTCAACAACACCCTGCGTCAGGTGGCGGGGTCTCTGGGGACGGCCATCGTGGTCTCGGTCTCGACGGGCGTGCAGAATGCGGCCAGCGCGAGCATGGGCGCTACGCGTGCCACCATGGTCGGCATCGACGTGGCGTTCATGGTGTGCGCGGCCATGGTGCTCGTGGGCTTCGTGCTCACGCTGATATTCGTCAAGGGCAAGCCGGGCACGACCGAGGCAGTCGGGCGCGAAGGGGCGGCCGAGCGCGGTGCGCCCGAGGGCAACAGCGGCCAGAACAAGGAGCTTTTGCGCCGCATCATGAAGACCGATGTGTACACGCTCTTGCCCACCGATACGGTGCATGATGCCATGGAGCTCTTCATCACGAAGAAGATCAGCGCGTGCCCGATCGTGGATGCGCATGGGGAGCCGGTCGGCTTCATCTCGGATGGCGACATCTTGAAGCAGCTCTCGCGCCAGAGCGGATCCTACATGGACCCGATCGTGCTCATAGCCACCTCGGCGAATGACACGACCACCTATGACGAGAAGCTGGAGCAGATCATGCATCTGCCCGTGAGCTCGGTGGGCGTGAAGGGCACCATCGGCGTGAACATCCATGCGGACCTCGAAGAGGTGTGCCGCGTGCTTGCGAACAATCATCTGAAGAAGGTGCCCGTGATCGAGGATGACCATATCGTGGGCGTCATCAATCGCAGCGATATCACCCAGTACTCCATGGAGTCATATCTGGCGAAGCAGTGACGGACAGCAGACGGGCCCCTCTTCGCCCCTTGCGGCTGTCGCCATCTTCGGGGGCGATGGGTGTGCGGGATGTGATGGAGGTCGGGCTTCTTGTAGTGCATCGGTTCTGTAGTGCTGCTGCTTCTGCGCGGGGGTGGCGCTGGCGTGCGGGCGGCGAGGGGGAGCTCGGCCTTGGCTTCGGCCGGCGGAAGATGCGGTGGATACCACATCTTCCTTGGCCTGCAGAATCGGCCTCGACCCCATCGCTGCCCTTGGGACGCATGCCGAACATGGCATGACGCTCTCCGGCATCTCGACCGAAGCGGTCGAAGAGTGCGGAGCGGAGAGATCCCCTCCGCTGCGACTCAGGCCGATCATGGGGGCGTAGCCGCGAAAAGATACGACTTCTATTCGATTCGCGCACGTTCGCGTGTTTTGCCGTACGATGTTCGGGAAGAGATCGTAAGAGCGTTCAAGAGAGAGTGATCCACGTGTCCGAGGGCGCATACATTGCCGTAAGCCTTGTTTTCGTAGTTCTGTTCCTGCTGATGAATGCATTCTTCGTGGTAGCGGAGTTCGCGCTGGTGCGCGTGCGGCGCTCCCAGCTGGAGATCGCTGCAGCCAAGGGCGCGAAGGGCTCTAAGAACGCGCTCTTGATAGCGAACAACGTGAACGCGTACCTCTCGGCATGCCAGCTGGGCATCACGCTCGCATCCCTGGCGCTCGGTTGGTTGGGCGAGCCCGCCTTCTCGGAGCTCATCCGCCCGTTGTTCGAGCTGTTCCATGCTCCCGAACCGGTCATCTCCGTCTTTGCGGTGGCGCTCGGATACTTCATCATGACGAGCCTCCATGTGGTGGTGGGCGAGCTGATCCCGAAGTCGTTGGCCATCTTCTCAACGGAGAAGTACGCGCTCCATACCGCCACGCCGCTGCTGATCTTCTACAAGGTCACGTATCCCATCATGTGGCTGTTCAATACGCTCACGAACGCTGTGGTGAAGATGCTCGGGCACGACCCGGCGAACGAGCATGAGGTCTACACGGGGGATGAGATCAAGCTCTTGGTGGACGAATCGACAGAGAGCGGCCTCATCAACCCAGAGCAGAACGAGTTCGTGGACAACGTGCTCGACTTGGGCGACAAGGATGCCGAATCCATCATGACGCCGCGCACCGATGTGGTGTTCCTCGACATCGAGGACCCGCTGTCCGAGAACATGGAGACCATCAAGCAGCACAAGTACACGCGCTATCCGGTCTGTCGTGGCAGCCGCGATCACGTGATCGGGTTCGTCCACATCAAGGACCTCTATGGCCTCTCGCCTGATACGCCCATGAGCGAATGGAACATCCGCCAGCTCCCGCCCATCCCTGAGAGCGTGGCCATCGCTCGCTTGATCGACGTGCTGCAGGAAGAGCGCACGGAGATCTGCCTGGTGGTGGATGAGCATGGTGGCACAGCTGGCATCGTCACGCTGTCCGACATCATGGAGCAGATCGTCGGGCGCATCGATGACGAGTATCGTCACGACGCAGACGACGAGGTCGTGCAGCTGCCCGACGGGACCATGGTCATCGACGGCAGCATGCCCATCGACGAGCTGGAAGAGCTGATCGGATTCGCACCTCCGGGTCTGGGGGATGTCGAGACGGCGGCGGGTCTGCTGCTCATGCTGCTGGACAAGATCCCTGATGAAGGGGATGCCATCACGGTGGAGGATGTCGAGGGCATCAGCAAGGCGAAGGTCACGTTCACGGTGATCGCCATGGAGCGGTTGCGTGTGGACAAGATCGCGGTGGACGTGCAGGATTCATAGAGGGGTCCAAGCGGGATCTGACGCTCAGCGAGGTTCGCGCGAAAGATGCGTGGTGCCCGGGGTGGGATTCGAACCCACATGCGTTTCCGCATCGGTTTTTGAGACCGACGTGTCTGCCCTTCCACCACCCGGGCGATGAGCTTGCAGGATCATAGCATATGGTAGGCATCGTTCAGGTGGTGCGCTCGCTGTTTTCGTGTAGGAAACGTTCGGCGAACGTGGCCTGATTTCCCGCTAGCGTGCATGGCGCTGTTTTCGCGCCGTTGTATTTTCCCGGTGAACGGCACAGAACTGGGCTATAATGCCACACGAAAAAGACGCAGCCCATGCATGCTGCACTGTTGTTCGCGCGCAGGCCCATCGCG
Organism: uncultured Eggerthellaceae bacterium; assembly: GCA_910589125.1. GTDB lineage: Bacteria > Actinomycetota > Coriobacteriia > Coriobacteriales > Eggerthellaceae > MGBC163016. Next base: position 46,696 of record CAJURX010000008.1, on the reverse strand, counting down.
CGCAGATGTTTGGAGGACACCGTGCTCAAGGCAATCATCGTTGATGACGAAGCCCCTGCGCGTTCAGAGCTCGCTTATCTTCTCGGCGAAGTTGGCGGGGTGGAGGTCGTCGCTGAGGCGGCTGGCGTCCGCGAGGCCATCGAAAAGCTCAAGGAATACCCGTGCGATGTCATGTTCCTGGACATCAACATGCCGGAAGCTACGGGCCTTCAGCTGGCAGAGGCGCTTCAGCATCTGAAGTTCCCCCCTGAGGTGGTGTTCGTCACGGCCTACAGCGAACATGCGCTGGATGCCTTCGGCGTGAATGCGCTGGATTATCTGGTGAAGCCGGTCGAGACGGATCGCTTGTCTCGTGCCATACAGCGCGTGCGCGAGCATGTTGCGCTGCACGTGCAGGCTCAGAAGAGCGAGCGCATCCCCGTCGAGAAGGGCGGCAAGAAGATCCTCATCGGGATCGACAGCATCCGATTCGTGAAGGCGCGCGACGATTACGCGTACCTCCAGACGGACACGGACCGCTACTTCTCCACCGTCAGCTTGGCGCAGTTGGAGAAGCGCCTGGACGGCCACGGGTTCTTCCGCGTCCATCGCGCGTATCTGGTGAACCTCTCCATGATCGAAGAGGTCGAGACCATCAAGGGTGGCACGCTGTCGCTCACGCTCAATGGCGTGGAGGAGAAGATCCCCGTATCGCGTCGTCGCGTCTCCGCATTGAAGAAGGCGCTCGGCATCTAAGCTCGGTCGCCGCTCGCGGCGGACGGCTCGTGGCGTGCGCAGGCGCGCTGCTGGCAAGGCATGCGATTGAATGTGTGCGCATGCCCGTCGCTGCAAGGCTTGCGACTCTGATATCTCACGTAACCGACGGGCGCAGGTGAGCTGCGCCCGTTTCGTTGCCTTGGCAGCGAGATCGAACGGATGGGTTCGCGCTCTCTCTGAACCCATCACCATCTTCATGGACAGCGCTCCGGGCACGATGACACAGCAGTGCCTTCGATCGCGCCAGGTGCGGGAGCAGCGTGTGCCAGCCTTGCTGCTAGAGTCAGAATCCACAGAATCTACACACTTCGTAGAATTTTTCCTTGACTGAGCATTCGCGGATGCCTAACTTGGACGATTGCTGCTTTTTGCAGGAAGATCAACGATACAAAGGAGGAACAGCTTCGTGGCCAAAGCTAAGAAATCCACCTCACCCGAGCTCTATCGGGAAAGAAGGAGCTTCGCGAAGATCCAAGATGTCATGGACCTTCCGAACCTGATCGGCATCCAGACCGACAGCTTCACCTGGTTCACCGATGAGGGCATCCGCCAGGCATTCGAGGACATCGGTCCCATCGAATCCAACTCGAAGGACATGTCGCTCCAGTATGTGAGCCACAGCTTCGACGAGCCGCAGTACACGGTCGACGAGTGCAAGGAGAAGGACGTCACCTACCAGGCGCCGCTGACCGTCGTGTTCAACTACACGAATCGCAACACCGGCGTGCAGGCGGAGATTCCCATCTTCTTGGGCGACTATCCGCTGATGACGCATCGCGGTACCTTCATCATCAACGGCACCGAGCGCGTCGTCGTCTCCCAGCTCGTCCGCTCTCCAGGCGTCTACTTCGGCTCTGAGCGCGACAAGACCTCAGACAAGATCATCTACAACGCGAAGGTGATCCCGAGCCGTGGTGCATGGCTGGAGTTCGAGACCGACAAGCGCGACATCCTCTCCGTTCGCATCGATCGCAAGCGCAAGCAGCCGGCCACGCTGCTGGTGCGCGCGCTCGGATTGGCGGAGACCAGCGAGGAGATCATCGAGCTTCTGGGTGATTCCGACATGGTGCGCCGCACCCTTGAGCGCGATCCTGCCACCACGCGCGAGGAGAGCCTGATCGAGCTGTACAAGCGCTTCCGTCCGGGCGAGCCGCCCACGGTGGACTCCGCGCGCACGCTCCTGGATGGCCTATTCTTCAATCCGCAGCGCTATGACCTGGCGAAGGTCGGCCGCTATAAGATGGATAAGAAGCTCGGCGAGGACCCAGAGGAGAACGCATCCTCCACGCTGACCAAGGATGACATCGTCCTCACCATGCGCTACATCATCAACCTGCATGATGGCGTCGAGGGCTATCGCACCGACGATATCGACCACTTCGGCAATCGTCGCATCCGCACGGTGGGCGAGCTGATCCAGAACCAGTTCCGCATCGGCATCTCCCGCATGGAGCGCGTGGTGCGCGAGCGCATGAGCATGCAGGACACCGACGAGGTCAACCCGAACTCGCTCGTGAACATCCGCCCGATCGTGGCGGCGGTGAAGGAGTTCTTCGGCTCATCGCAGCTCTCTCAGTTCATGGACCAGACGAACCCGGCATCGGGCATCACGCACAAGCGCCGCCTCTCGGCTCTGGGTCCTGGTGGCCTGTCCCGTGAGCGCGCAGGCTTCGAGGTCCGCGACGTCCACACCTCCCATTACGGGCGCATGTGCCCCATCGAGACGCCTGAAGGCCCGAACATCGGCCTGATCGGCTCTCTGGCAGCCTATGCGCGCGTGAACACGTTCGGCTTCATCGAGAGCCCGTACCGTCGCGTCGTGGACGGCAAGGTCACCGACGAGGTGGATTACCTGACGGCTGACGAAGAGGAGAACTACGTCATCGCGCAGGCGAACGATTCCTTCGATCCGGATACGCGCCAGTTCGGCACGTTCGACAAGGACGGGAAGTTCGTCGCATCCAAGCGCGTGCTCTGTCGCATGAAGAACGCTGCAGGCGTGTTCGGCGAGCCCGGCGAGGTCCCGCCCGAGCAGGTGGACTACATGGACGTCTCTCCGCGTCAGATGACCTCTGTCGCAACCTCGCTCATCCCGTTCCTGGAGCACGACGACGCGAACCGCGCGCTCATGGGCTCCAACATGCAGCGCCAGGCTGTGCCGCTGCTCCGCACCGAGGCGCCGTATGTCGGCACCGGCATCGAGCACCGCATCGCCGTCGACTCCGGTGAGATCCTGGTCGCTCAGAACGCAGGCGTGGTGGACTACGTCGATGGCCAGACCATCATCGTGGAGAACACGGATGGCGAATACGACGAGTACCTGATCCCGAAGTTCCAGCGCTCCAATCAGTCCGGCTCCATCAACCACCGCCCCATCGTGCGCCCCGGCGACAAGGTCGAGGTCGGCGACGTGCTGGCTGACGGTCCCAGCTGCGACCACGGTGAGCTTGCCCTGGGTGCCAACCTCATGGTGGCGTACATGCCCTGGGAAGGCTACAACTACGAGGACGCTATCATCGTGTCCGAGCGCGTCGTGGCCGAGGACCTGCTGACCTCCATCCACATCGCCGAATACGAGGTGGATGCCCGCTCCATCAAGCTGGGCAACGAGGAGATCACCCGTGAGATCCCGAACATCTCCGACGACATGATCACGGATCTGGACGCCGACGGCGTCATCCGCATCGGCGCTGAGGTGTTCCCGGGCGATATCCTGGTCGGCAAGGTCACGCCGAAGGGCGAGACGGAGCCCACCTCCGAGGAGCGCCTGCTGCGCGCCATCTTCGGCGCGAAGGCCCATGAGGTCCGCGATACATCCCTGCGCGTCCCGCACGGTGCGGGTGGTCGCGTCATCGGCGTGCTGCGCTTCTCGCGCGATGCCGGCGACGATCTGCCGCCGCAGGTCAACGAGCTCGTTCGCGTGTACGTTGCGCAGAAGCGCAAGGTTCAGCAGGGCGACAAGCTGTCCGGCCGTCACGGCAACAAGGGCGTCATCTCGCGCGTCCTCCCCGTTGAGGACATGCCGTACCTGGCAGATGGCACGCCCATCGACGTCATCCTGAACCCCCTCGGCGTTCCCTCTCGTATGAACGTGGGACAGCTCCTCGAGAACCACTTGGGCTGGGCTGCCAAGTGGGGCTGGTCTGATGACGACAGCACCGACGCGGTGGTCGAGGGTCCGATGTTCGTCTCCACGCCCGTCTTCGACGGCGCCACGGAGGAGGAGATCTCCGACGCGATCGTGAAGGCGAACCGCAACCTCATCAACATCAACCATAAGAAGTATGGGGACAAGGCACGCGACGAGTTCGTCCCGCAGCTGACCCCTACGGGCAAGACGTGGCTCTACGATGGCCGCACGGGCGAGAAGTTCCGCGAGCCCATCACCGTTGGCGCCACCTACATACTGAAGCTCGGCCACATGGTGGACGACAAGATCCACGCTCGTTCGACCGGCCCCTACAGCCTCATCACGCAGCAGCCGCTCGGCGGCAAGGCGCAGTTCGGCGGCCAGCGCTTCGGCGAGATGGAGGTCTGGGCGCTCTACGCATACGGCGCCTCCAACGTGCTCCAGGAGATCCTGACCGTGAAGTCCGACGACACCGCAGGCCGCGTCAAGTCCTATGAGTCCATCGTCAAGGGCGAGAACATCCCGGCACCTGAGGTGCCCGAGTCCTTCAAGGTCCTGGTGAAGGAGATGAAGTCGCTCTGCCTGAACGTCGAGCTCGAGGGTCGTGGCGGCACGGTGGACGCGAACATGGACATCGACGAGGGCGACGAGGATCGCGCCATCTACGAGGCGCTCGCAGCTGACGCGAGGAAGACCGAGGAAGAGTCCGACAGCGAGCTGGATGACATCGCGGCAGAGCTCGGAGAGCTGATCCAGGGCATCGACCGCACCAGCAGCGACGACCTGCTCATCGACGATGACACGACGGCCACCGAGGAGCATCGCGCGAAGGCCCCGGCGGGCAACAGCGTTGAGGAAGTAGCCCGCGATCTTGCTGACCTGCTTGGCCAGGGAGAGGAGGAATAAGGATGCCGAACACCACTGAATTCGACGTGCGCAATTTCGACGCGCTCCGCATATCCCTCGCCAGCGCAGAGGACGTGCGCGGCTGGTCCCGTGGCGAGGTGAAGAAGCCCGAGACCATCAACTACCGCACGCTCAAGCCTGAGAAGGACGGCCTGTACTGCGAGAAGATCTTTGGCCCCACGCGTGACTGGGAGTGCGCTTGCGGCAAGTACAAGCGCGTGCGCTTCAAGGGCATCGTCTGCGAGCGATGCGGCGTAGAGGTCACTCGCTCCAAGGTGCGCCGCGAGCGCATGGGCCACATCGAGCTGGCAGCACCTGTCAGCCACATCTGGTACTTCAAGGGCAGCCCGAGCCGCCTGGGATACCTCTTGGACATCCCGCCGAAGGAGCTGGAGAAGGTCCTGTACTACGCGAGCTCCATCATCACGAGCGTGGACCGCGAGGCGCGCGAGGAGGATGCTGACGAGCTGCGCGACGAGCTGGCAGCCGATCTGGAGGAGCTGGACGCTGAGCGCGATCGCCTGATCGAGGCCACGCGTCGCCTGTCCGTGGACTACGTGCCCGAAGAGGATGAGTTCGTGGACGACGAGATGGATGACGATCGCCTCTCTGCCGAAGAGGTGGAGCAGGAGATCGCTGACATCTATGAGGAATTCAACGAGCGCAAGGCGCTGCGCCAGGACGCGCTCGATGAGTTCATGAAGATCGAGCCGAAGCAGCTCGTGCCCGATGAGGCTCTCTACCGCGAGATGCGCGCGAACTACCGCGACTACTTCACCGGCGGCATGGGTGCTGAGGCCGTGCGCGACCTGCTCGATGACATGGACCTGGAGGCAGCATCGGAAGAGCTGCGCGACATCATCGCGAACGGCAAGGGCCAGAAGCGCGCCAAGGCCGTGAAGCGCCTGAAGGTCGTGGATGCGTTCTTGAAGTCCGACAACAAGCCGGGCGACATGATCTTGGACGTCATCCCGGTCATCCCGCCGGATCTGCGCCCCATGGTGCAGTTGGACGGCGGCCGCTTCGCCACCTCTGACCTGAACGACCTGTATCGTCGCGTCATCAACCGCAACAACCGCTTGAAGCGCCTGCTCGACCTGGGTGCGCCTGAGATCATCGTCAACAACGAGAAGCGCATGCTCCAGGAGGCTGTGGACAGCCTGTTCGACAACGGCCGTCGCGGTCGTCCGGTCACGGGACCTGGCAATCGTCCGCTGAAGTCCATCTCCGACATGCTCAAGGGCAAGCAGGGCCGCTTCCGCCAGAACCTCCTGGGCAAGCGCGTCGACTACTCAGGCCGTTCGGTCATCGTGGTCGGTCCGCAGCTCAAGCTGCATCAGTGCGGCCTGCCCAGCCAGATGGCGCTCGAGCTCTTCAAGCCCTTCGTCATGAAGCGTCTGGTGGAGCTGGAATACGCTGGCAACATCAAGTCTGCGAAGCGCGCTGTGGAGCGTGGCGCAAGCTATGTGTGGGATGTGCTGGAAGAGGTCATCGCTGACCATCCGGTGCTCCTGAACCGCGCACCAACCCTGCACCGCTTGGGCATCCAGGCATTCGAGCCCGTGCTCGTGGAGGGCAAGGCCATCCGCCTGCATCCGCTCGTCTGCACCGCGTTCAACGCTGACTTCGACGGCGACCAGATGGCCGTGCACGTGCCGTTGGGCGCTGAGGCTCAGGCAGAGGCGCGCGTGCTCATGCTGTCCTCCAACAACATCAAGTCCCCGGCTCATGGTCGCCCGCTCACGGTGCCCACCCAGGACATGATCATCGGCCTGTACTATCTGACGGCCGCGCGCGATGGCTTCCCCGGCGAGGGGCGCGTCTTCACTGACATCGACGACGCCATGAACGCCTACGACGCACGCGCTGATCTTGACCTGCAGGCGAAGATCTGGGTGCGCCTGCGCGTGGACTGCCAGGTGGCCACGGCGTTCAACACCTTCGAGGACCACAAGGCAGGCGAGCGCATCGAGACCACCGTCGGCCGCATCATCTTCAACGACGTGCTGCCCCCGGACTTCCCGTACCTGAACTACGAGATGAACAAGACCGAGATCAGCCGTCTGGTCCAGGAGGTCTGCAACCGCTACGCCATGTCCGAGATCCCGCCGATCCTGGACGGCCTCAAGGACGCGGGCTTCCACTACGCCACGCGCGCTGGCGTCACGGTGTCTGTCTACGACGCTACCATCCCGCCGAACAAGGGCGAGATCCTGGAGGCGGCAGATGCGAAGGTCGCCGCGATCGACGAGGATTACGAGCTGGGCATGATGTCGGATGAGGAGCGCCACAAGCAGGTCGTGGACGTGTGGAACGAGGCGAACGAAGAGGTCGGCGATGCGATGGCCGAGAACTTCGACCGCTTCAACCCCATCTACATGATGGCCTTCTCCGGTGCTCGAGGCAACATCAAGCAGATCCGCCAGCTGGCGGGCATGCGCGGCCTCATGTCCGACCCGAAGGGCGAGATCATCGACCGTCCGATCAAGGCGAACTTCCGCGAGGGCCTGTCGGTGTTGGAGTACTTCATCTCCACGCACGGTGCTCGCAAGGGCCTTGCTGACACGGCGCTGCGCACCGCTGACTCTGGGTACCTGACCCGTCGTCTGGTGGATGTCGCGCAGGACGTGATCGTCCGCGAGATCGACTGCGGCACCCATGAGGGCGTTCCCTATCCGCTCGAGAACGAGAAGGGCGCGCCGGACGAGAACCTGATCGGGCGCTGCCTCTTGGAGCCCGTGGCGGACGAGAACGGTGAGGTGCTCATGGATGCGGGCGAGTACATCACGTCCGTCGCCCAGATCCAGGCCATGCTGCGCGCGGGCGTGGAAGAGGTGGTCATCCGTACCATCATGACCTGCCACGCAGAGCGCGGCGTCTGCCAGAAGTGCTATGGCTGGGACCTCGCCACCGGTCGTCCGGTGAACATCGGCACGGCGGTGGGCATCATCGCCGCGCAGTCCATCGGCGAGCCTGGCACGCAGCTGACGATGCGCACGTTCCATACCGGCGGCGTTGCCGGCGAGGACATCACGCACGGTCTCCCGCGCGTCCAGGAGCTGTTCGAGGCGCGCAAGCCGAAGGGCCAGGCGGTCTTGGCTGAGATCACCGGCACGCTGCAGATCGGCGGCGACAAGTCCTCCAAGACGCTCACGATCCACGACCAGGCGGGCAACATCCGCGAGTACGTCGTGTCACCGCGCGTCACCATGATGCCGGGCGTCGTGGATGGGTGCGAGGTCCGCGTGGGCCAGCAGCTGACGAAGGGCTCTGTGAACCCGCATGACCTGCTGCGCCTGACCGACCCGAACACCACCCTGCGCTACATCGTCAGCCAGGTGCAGGGCGTGTACGTGAGCCAGGGCGTTGACATCAACGATAAGCACATCGAGGTCATCGCGCGCCAGATGCTGCGCAAGGTGGCTGTGCTGGATGCGGGCGACTCCGACCTGCTGCCAGGGCGCCAGGTCAACCGCTTCGAGTTCGAGACCGCGGCGAACGAGCTGATCGCTGACGGCAAGGAGCCGCCGGTGGGTCAGCCGCTGCTGCTGGGCATCACCAAGGCATCGCTGGCGACCGATTCATGGCTCTCTGCAGCATCGTTCCAGGAGACCACGAAGGTCCTTACCGATGCAGCCATCGAGGGCAAGACCGACCACTTGGCCGGCCTCAAGGAGAACGTCATCATCGGCAAGCCCATCCCTGCGGGCACGGGCCTGTCGCGCTACCGCGATGTCAAGCTCACCTATAAGGGTGCGCCCATCGAGAAGGCAGCCGAGAAGCAGGACGCTCTGCCGGATTACGCACCGGATGCGCTGCGCGAGATCGAAGAGCTCATCCCGCAGCCTGAGGAATGGGCGCTGGACGGCGAATTCTTCGGCGGTCCCTATGGCAGCTACCTCAACGGCTTCTCGAAGATGCATGCTGGCCACAACCTGACCGACGAGCAGGCGCGCCTCTACATCTTCGATGACCTGGGCGTGTCGCAGCGCTGGGCCAACAAGTTCTCCGAGGCGGGCATCGAGACGGTCGCGGACCTTCTGGGCCACACCGAGGATGACCTGCTGCGCATCGAGGGCATCGGTGTCAAGGCCATGGAAGAGCTCAAGGCTGGCCTTGAGGAGCGTGACCTCATGCACGTCATCGAGGACGACCTGACGGCATCCTCCGATGACATGTCCCAGCTGCTGGATATGGTGTTCTCGCCCGATGACACCATCCTGATCGGCGGGGACGAGCCGCCGGCGTATTCCACGGATGGTGAGGAGATGCTGGGCGAGTCCCTTCCCCCACGCTCCTACAAGCGCAACCTGGAAGAGCTGGACGCGCTCCTGGGGTCCGTCGGTGGCCTGGGAGAGCTCGGGATATCCATCACGGATGCCGACGAGCAGCCTGAGCAGGACGCTGACGAGGAGGAGTAGCCCGACCCGCGCGCAAGCGCCAAGATGGGGTGCTCTCAACGGGTGAGCACGAGAGGGGTGGAGCTTCGGCTTCGCCCCTCTTCGCATTTCCACCGAAAGATGACGAAAACCTGTTCTCTTCTCCATGCGAACGGGCGCTTTTCATAATCGCGTATAATCCATGCAGGTAATATCACAAGAAAAGGAGCAGTTCCATGAAGCTGTCAAAGAAGCTCGTCGCCATGCTCTCTGCTGGCGTCATGGCATTCTCGCTGGTCGGCCTGGCGGGATGCGCGTCGTCTGAGTCCGCGTCCTCCACAGTGGAGTCCACCACCGAGGAGATCAACGCTCAGGATCTCGAGGTCACCGGGTCTGGCTTCACGGTCCTGCCTGACAACACCGTGAGCTACGCATTCACCGTCGAGAATCCGAACGAGGGCTATATCGCGAACAGCGCCACCTTCACCATCGAGGGCTATGACGCCAACGACGTCATGGTCATCGGCGGCGGCGAGACCATCCAGGAGGTCTATCCTGGCGTGACCACCGCAGCTGCGGGCACCTCCTATCTGGCAGATGCCACCGTTGAGATCGCTCGCTTCGAGGTCAAGCCCCTGATGGAGAACATCCTCTGGACCAAGACCACCGAGACGCCTGAGGAGCTCAACAGCATGTTCCAGCTGAGCGATCAGCAGGTCAAGGAGAACGACGGCTCCATGGTCATCACGGGCAGCATCTCCGCTGACCTGGGTGAGCCCGAAGAGGGTGCCGATTCCGCTCTCGACCGCCGCGAGGATGCGCATGTCGTCGCCATCCTGCGCGATGCAGACGGCAACATCATCTGTGGCGGCTCTGCCATGGGCATCATGCTCGATCCGTCCATGACCCCGGTCAGCACCGCTGGCACGGGTGTCGTGCCGGGTTCCGTTGACGAGGAGGGCAACCCCATCGAGCCTGCCGAGGGTGAGATGACCGAGCCCGTCGAGGGCGAGCCTCCGGCGGATGGCACGGGTGAGGAAGGCGAGAGCAACATCGCCAAGACCACCTACACCATCACCATCCCGGGCATCGTGGAATACGCTTCGGTGGACATATACGCCACGCCTGGCATCTAAGCCGTGACCTCTCCGCTCATGTAGCGGAGAGCATGCACGTCGTACGAAGCCTCGGATGCGTCCTTGCACCGCGCACCGCGCTTGCCTTGAGCCTTCGGGCTGATCGGCGGGCGCGATGCGGCGGCCGGGAGCGCTTCGGGGCTTCGCGCATTCGTGTATTAGTGACCGATGATGCGTGGCGATCGAGTTCGCCATGGTCAGCGAAGCAATGCAGTGGGATCCATAGGTGCGCATCTACCCTTGATGCGCACGTTCTTCGAGGAGGATGTTCATGTCAGATGATCGAACCGCGCTGGTAGGCGTGATCATGGGATCGGAGTCGGACATGCCCGTCATGGAGGCATGCATGAAGGAGCTGGAGAGCTTCGGCATCCCGTATGAGGTCAAGGTTGCCAGCGCCCATCGCAAGCCTGACGTGGTGCATGAGTGGGCTGAGACGGCTCGTGCACGCGGCATGCGCGTCATCATCGCCGCTGCGGGGAAGGCGGCACATCTGGGTGGCGTGGTGGCTGCATTCACGCCGCTACCCGTGATCGCGGTACCCATGAAGACGAGCGACCTGGGTGGCCTTGATTCGCTGCTGTCCATGGTGCAGATGCCGAGCGGCGTGCCCGTGGCCACCGTTGCCATCAATGGTGCGAAGAACGCGGCCATCCTGGCTGCGCAGATCATCGGCACGGGTACGGATGAGGCGGCTCAGCATGCCATGGACGAGGTCATCAAGATGAAGGAGCAGATGGCTTCCTAGCCATGCTTCGCCGGCGAACCGTAGGGGCGCAATCCATGTGCGCCCGCCGGCTGCGTAGACCGTATTCGCCGCGTACATCAGCGAATCGTAGGGGCGCAGCTCATCTGCGCCCGCAAGCTGCGCAGGTGGCATCTGCCATGCGCATCGGCAAAGCGTCTAGAGAGATGCGCCCTGCGTCGGATGCAACAGGTGCTGCACCACGTATCCCGCCAGCATGAGCCCGGCTACCGGGGGCATATAGGAATGGGTTCCCAGCTCCGTCTTCTCGCTGCGCGCAGCTCCTTCGACGGGATGGACCTTCGCGGGGCGCTCCGTGGAATACAGCACGTCCATGTCAGCTATGCCTCGAGACCGGCAGATCTTGCGCATCTCGCGGCAGAAGGGACAGCCCTCTGTTGCGAAGAGTCGCGCGAAGCGAAGCGCGGTAGGGTCTGATCGGTTCGCCATGCCCATGGCAGAGACGGCGGGGATGCCGCGGCGCTCCGCATATGCTGCGATCGCCGCCTTCGCCGTCAAGGTGTCCACGGCATCCACGATGAAGCTCGGGCGCTCGAAGGGCGCCAGCAGCTCGTCGATCGTCTCCTCCAGCACGAATGCATGCAGTTTGGCGATCCGTGCATCCGGATTGATGTCCTGGGCCATGCGCTCCATCACATCCACCTTGCGCTGTCCGATGGTGCTCATGAACGCGATGGTCTGTCGGTTGATGTTGCTCGGCTCCACCACATCCTTGTCCACGAAGAGGAATCGGCCCACCCCGGCTCGTGCGAGCGATTCGGCGCACGCCGACCCCACGCCTCCCAGTCCGATGACAGCCACGCATGCCCCTTCGAGCATGCGCACGCCCTCTTCGCCGAGCAGGCGCTTCGATCGGGATGTCCTGTCGTTGTCCATGGATGAGATTCTACCTGCAAAGAGGGGGTGAGAGGGGTGTCATCTTCCCTGGCAGGGTGGTAAAATCAACGGATCGGAAACGAATCGGATCAGCACGTTCGATCCGACAAGGGGAGGGGTTCTTGCCATGGAGAATCCAACACCTCGAACGCAGCACGCAGAACGCACCACGGGGACGAAGATAGCAGCGGCCGCTCAAGGTCGCGCCTATGCGCGCCATGCGCTGAGCGGTGCCATGAAGGCGTCGCTGGCCACCATCTTGGCAGCCGCTCCGGCAGGGGCGGCCGTTGCCGCGCAGGCGCAGGAGGCAGAGCCCGAGGCACCCTCCCTGACGGAGGGTCAGACATCATCCATCCAGGCATCATCGGACCTCATCCTCAAGGCCGTATCCTCAGAAGAGGGGCTTGATGCCTTGAAGAAGCTCGTCGAACAGGCTGAGGAGCTGGTCGCGGCAGCCAAGATCGCGTTGGATATCGCGGGGCTGCCCATCTCCGATGCGCAGGATGCGCAAGCGGCGGCGCAGGCCGTCTACGACAAGGCAGCGTCTCAGCATGGAGCGTCGCAGAGGGCCTACCAAGAGGCGAACGCCAACGCGCGCAGGCTCTATGATGCAGCTGTGGCCGACCTCAAGCTGCGGCGCGATGAGATGCAGAAGAAGATCGCAGATGCTGAGAAGCGCTTGCAGGAAGCGCAGGAGAGCTACGCTGACAAGCAGCAGGCAGTGACCGATGCCCAGGTCGCGCGCGATGCGGCCAAGCAGGCCCTCGATGCGCTCGTGGCGGCTCACCCGAACCTGGATGCTGATATCCAGCATGCGCAGACCGCCTACGATGAGGCCATCGCGGCGCACGAGGCAGCCATCGAAGCCGAGGCGCAGAAGGCCGAAGAGGTGCGTCAGGCTGAGAGCGCTGTTGCCTCTGCGGAGTCGGACCTGGCGGGTGCCCAGTCGGAGAAGCAGCGGCTCGATGCGGCGCTGTCTGCCGCTGAGCAGAAGAGATCGGGCGCTCAGCAGGCGCTCTCGGCAGCGCAGGCGGACCTTGCAGCCGCAGAGGCTGGCACCGATGCCGATGTTGCAGCAGCACAGGCCAAGGTGGATGCCTGTGCATCTGCGCTCTCCAGCCTTGATGCGGAGATATCCCAGCTCGAGGCCGACGTGTCGGCAGCGGCAGCTGAGGTGGAGGTGGCCAAGGGTGCCGTGAATGACGCCACGGGAGCGCTCACGGCTGCGCAGACAGATAAGGTGCAAGCCCAGTCAGCGGTCGCTGCGGCCGAGGTGCGGCTTGGGGAGCTCAAGTCCGACCTGGATGCCAAGAAGGCTGAGCGGGAGGAGAAGGAGAACGCCGTCGGCACTGCTGAGCAGGCCATCAAGGATGCTCAGGCTGCCTATGATGCGGCAGAGCTCGCAGTGGTGGCTGCGCAGGATGCCGCGAAGGAAGCGCAAGCGGCGGTGACCGCGCAGCAAGCGGAGCTCGATGGGCTGGTCGAGGATTTCAAGAAGGAGCAAGCATGGAGCTATTCCGCGGCAGGCTTCTTCGAGTACATGGCCAACAGCGCTGACATCGATCCGGCTGCGAAGGCGGAATGGACCCAGGCTCTCAACATCCTGAGGGACCCGGATAACGCAGAGGGGAACAACGGCGGGTTCCATGATGCGGATTATGGTGGCGATCAGACCATCGGCGGCAGCACGCATATCGGGCAGGCGGGGGATGCCACGACGCTCGACAACCTCAGGCTTGCGCTGCAGATGATCGCGCGTGGGAATGAGGTCAGGAAGAATAGCACCTTCCATTACTCGGGCAATTACTACGACCCGAAGAAGGTCTCGGGAAGCGGTTTGGCCGATGCCCTCTTGGTGTCCCCCTTGCTCATGGCCATCGCCATGGTGGATGCGAACGGCATCGGCGATCCTGCCAATGGCTTGACCAGCTCGAGCGAATACTGCGCGAGCCAAGTGGTGAGCGATAACCTGGACGACCCCTTCAACAAGTGGGCTTCGTCGGCGTCCACGGGGCTCGGGTACGTGTTCCTCTACGATGCCTTCAAGGTGTGCGGCTTCGGCGTGAGCATCGGCGCGGACGGCAAGGCGTGCCTCGTGCAAACGTTCTACACGAACAGCACGACGCATCCGGATTACCTCAGCGCAGGTTCGCTCCTCTCGGCGACGTTCACCACCGACGGCCTCTTGGCGCTGATCGATGCATACGAAGCCACGCTCGTGGCTGAGACGCCCGAGATAGCCGCTGCACGTGCCCTTCTGGAGCAGCTTGCCGCAGACGCGGAGGCGAAGGAGGGCGCCGTCACGACGAAGGTGCAAGAGGCGGCTACGCTCTCGGAGGCCATCCAAGCCAAGAAGGATGCCAAGGCCGCTGCTGAGCAGGCAGCGCGCGATGCGGTCCAAGCGCAGGAGCAGGCGCAGGCTGCCTACGATGGGCAGGCATCTGCCCTTGAGGCGCTCGCGGATGCGGTGACGGATGCAGAGGGAAAGGTGTCCGTCGCGCAAGCCGCGCTGGATGAGGCTACGGAGGCGAAGCGAGCGGCAGATGGCAGGCTCTCGCAGGTAGAGGCTGAGAAGCGGAAGAAGCAGGAGAGCAGGCCGGCTCTTGAGACGGCCTTGCAGAAGGCCAAGGACGCCAAGGATGCGATCGTGGCTGCGTTCCGCGACGCGGTGAGCGTCGCACAGGCGGCATTCGATGCAGCGACCGGCGAGCGGGATGGCGCGCAGACGGCGGTGGATGATCAGGCGAAGGTGGTCACCAGCTTCGATGCTGCGCTCACGTCCGCTCGAGGCGTGCTGAGCACGAAGCGGACGGAGCATGGCAACGCCGTGTCCGCCATCACGGATGCTGCGACGGCACGCGACCAGAAGAAGGGCTCGCTGGATACCTTGGCCGCCAAGAAGTCTGAGGTGGATGCAGCGAATGCATCGCTCATACGGCTCGAGCAGGCATACCAGGACGCCGTAGACGCATTCCAGGAGGTGCAGGTCACCGAGGATAGCTTGGGGATCCCGGCTATGCGAGCTGACCTTGCCGTGGCGCAGGGCGATGTGGACAAGATGGTTGCCGTTGACTTCGACCAAGCGGTGGATGCGGGGACCATCACCTATCCCGATGGCAGCAGCATGTTCGGGCTCCGCTCGGCCGCGCGCTCCACGGGGCGGGGGTTCGCTGAGTGGCAAGGGGTGATCGATCCGGCATTGGTGAAGATCCCAGCAGCGAAGGCGGACCTGGCGCAGGCAGAGACGATCCTCTCGGATGCGCGGGATGCGCTCGAGCAAGCGCGCTTGGACTTCGCCTCCATCCGTGACATGGTGACGGCAACGCCGGCGTACATCTCTGCGTTGGCGGATTACAATGCGGCGCTCGCGGCGTATCGCGAGGCCAAGTCCATCTATGAGACGCTGCTCGCTGCAGCGAACGCTCCAGCACCTCAGGATGAGCCCGTGCGCCAGCAGACGCAGGTGGGCACCGATCTTGCTCAGACGGGCGATGTTGTCGCAGATGCGGCTGCCGCGCTCGCCGGGACGTTCGCCATGGCTGCCGCTGCGGCCGCTGCCTGCCGTCGCAAGATGCGAAAGGACGCGCGCCTGCGGTAGAATGACCGCATGCAAAATGACACTCATACCGCACCCGGCGCATCGGATGCGTCTGCGATAGGTGCGACGCTCGATGCGCTGGCTGCCACCATCCAGCAGAGGAAGAGCGCTTCCGGTGAGAGCTACACGCATCGGTTGCTGACCGAGAAGCTGGACAGCCTTCTGAAGAAGGTATCGGAGGAATCCCTGGAGACATGCTTGGCGGCGAAGGAGACCGATCTCCTCGCTTGCGGCACTGCGTGCGATGCACACGCGATGGAGGCTTCCCGGGACCACTTTCGCTATGAGGCCGCTGATCTCATCTATCACCTGATGGTGCTCTTAGCGCGCTTCGATGTCACCAATGAGCAGCTGGCAGCAGAGCTCAATGCGCGCATGACGCCAAAGGAGCGTCCAGTGGGAGCGCGCGTCATGGATGAGGGTCACATCAATAGGGGGAGATAACATGGCACGGATGTTCGGCACGGATGGCGTTCGCGGCATCGCGAACAAGGAGCTCACCAACCAGATGGCCTATCGTCTGGGTCAGGCTGCGGTCGTGTTCCTGGGAAAGACGATCGTGGTCGGGAGGGATACGCGCCTCTCAGGTGACATGCTGGAAGCTGCCATGGTCGCTGGCATCGAGAGCGCCGGCGGCACAGCGCTCCTGGCAGGCGTGATCCCTACGCCGGCGGTCGCGCTCTTGGTGCGCAAGCTGGCTGCAGCGGGCGGCGCGGTCATATCCGCGTCCCATAATCCCCCGGAGTACAACGGCATCAAGCTCTTCGACGCGAAGGGATTCAAGCTGCCCGATGCCATGGAGGACCGCATCGAGGAGTTCGTCCAGGCTGGTGGCCTGGAAGCCACCGAGGAGGGCACGCCGACCGGGTCCGATCTTGGGTTCACCGTCCAGCTCAACGATGCGACGGAGATCTATGTCATGCATGCGGTGGAATCCGTGCGCGGGCAAGGGATCACCTTCGAGGGCATGACGGTGGCCATCGACACGGGCCATGGTGCATCCTCTGAGACAAGCCCCGAAGCGCTCCGTCGCCTCGGTGCCACTGTGCACGTCATCAACGATGATTACGATGGGTGCGACATCAACGTGCAGTGCGGCTCCACGCATCTCGAGCCGCTCCAGCAGCTCGTGGCTGAGTGCAAGGCGGACATCGGCATCGCCCATGATGGGGACGCCGACCGCGTGATGTTGATCGCGCCCTCGGGTGCTGAGATAGATGGGGATGTGATCGAGGCGGTCTGCGCGCTGGATATGAAGGAGCGCGGCTGCCTGGCGAATGATACGGCGGTCACCACGGTGATGTGCAACCTCGGGTTCGTGCATGCCATGCGGGATGCAGGCATCAACGTGGTGCAGACGAAGGTGGGGGACCGCTATGTCTTGGAGGAGATGCGCGAGCATGGGCACTCCATCGGCGGCGAGCAATCCGGCCACATGATCTTGCTCGAGCATAACTCCACAGGGGACGGCCTGATGACAGCCGTGCAGTTCATCGCTGCGGTGAAGCGCAGCGGGCGCACGGTGGATGAGGCGGCGAACGTGATGCAGAAGTTCCCGCAAGAGCTCATCAACGTGCGCGTCCAGGATAAGGGTGCTGTCATGGAGAGCGTGACAGTGGCTGATGCCGTGCGCGCTGCCGAAGAGGCGCTGGGGGATGACGGCCGCGTGCTCTTGCGTCCTTCCGGCACCGAGCCGGTGGTGCGCGTCATGGTGGAGGCGAAGGATGCCGCCGCGGCGAAGGCGCACGCCCAGGCCATCGC
The DNA here is from genome assembly GCA_910589125.1 of uncultured Eggerthellaceae bacterium. Lineage (GTDB taxonomy): Bacteria > Actinomycetota > Coriobacteriia > Coriobacteriales > Eggerthellaceae > MGBC163016. The sequence goes on along the minus strand of CAJURX010000008.1, from coordinate 29,388 downwards.
GGATACCATCACCCAGTAGCGTTCCTCGTTGCCCTAGCCGCTCATCGGATACGGCTGGTCGCCCGTAGGGATGCAGTTCATCTGCGCCCGTTCCCGAGCTGAAGCCGCTCTCATGGTCGACCTGCTTGGTCGGCTTCGCTCGTAGGGGCGCAGTTCGTTCGCGCTTGCTTTCAGGTCAGAGCCGCTCCCCTTGCCTGGGATCCATATCGTATTCTGCCCAGCGGCTAAGAATCGTATATCATGCCTATGATATATAGCATTCAGACATCACACGATGATAGAGGAGGATCCCATGCTCTGTCCCTCATGCGGAAGCACGCTCCCTGATGGCGCCAAGTTCTGTGGCGCATGCGGTGCGAAGCTGGCGTCAGCCGATCAAGAGTCCGCCGTTTCCGAAGCAGCAGCTCAACCTGCAGCTGTTCCCTCAGGAGCGCCCGAGGTTGGTGCGTCTGCAAGCGCGACCGTCCCTGCAGCGCAGGCAACGGCTCCTGTGCCTCCCGTGGGCGCAAGCGTTGGTCAGAAGGGTGTGCTGGGTCAGGCATGGTCTGACATCACCTCTTCTCCGGGATGGGTCAAGCGCATGCTCTTGCTCATGGTCATGAATGTCGTTCCGGTGCTCAACTGCTTCGTGAGCGGGTACCTGCTCCAATGGGGCGCTGACGCGAGCCGCGGGGTCAATCCCTCCCTTCCGAAGCAGGCATTCGACCTTCGAGGCTTCCTCACCGGGCTCTTCTATTGCCTCCTATCGGTGCTCATGGTCTTGGGGATGGCATGGACGGGCATCTTGGCGGTGATCCCGATCCTGGGATGGATCGTCATGGCGCTCCTTCCGTTCTTCGCGAACGCATTCTTGGCCATGGCAGGCATGCGGATGGCCATCTTCTCTCGCTTGGGGGCGGCGTTCGACCTCTCCGTCCTGTTCGCCAAGTACAAGAAGCACCTCGGGCCGCTGTTCGCGGCGACCTTCGTGCCCAACCTCATCGTCGTGATCGTGGTGTGCACGCTGCTCGGGACCCTCTTCATCGGTGGCTGCGCTGCTGGTTCTAGCATGCTCAGTGCGGGAATGTACGGCTCTTCGCGCTCATCGAGCATGGCGCTCGAGGGCCTGATGCTCGGTGCAGGCGTGGGCGTCATCTTCTTCGTGGTCATCTGCCTGTTCGCCATCTGCTTCGCTGCCTTTGCGCAAGCGTGGTCTCTGCGCGCTGTGGGCATATGGGCTGCGCGAGTGGCTCCTGAGTGGCAGGAGCAGGCAGCGCATGAGCAGGAGGGAGCGACGAAGGCTGCGGGGGCTCCTGCAGCGAAGGCGGCTAGCCCTGCGACGGATCGCTGAGGATGATCTCGTGAGAGAGATCATCCAACGCAGGTGCAAGGGATCCGTGCGGCATGGCGTCCTTCTCGGAGGGGCGCTCCTCTTCGCGTGGGCGTTCGCGCTCAGTGCATGCAGTGCTGCCCCATCGGATGTCGAAGCGCCTTCGCAGACGTCATTCCAAGAGGATCAGCCCGCTGATGAGGTGCTCTCAGAGGAGGAGGCAGCGAAGCAGGCGGCTGTAGAGGAAGCTCGCAAGGCTGAGGAGGCGGCAGCCCGGCAGGCGGAAGCGGAAGCCGCGCGGCAAGCGAGCGTGGATGAGGCCTTCGCCAAGCTGGATATCACGCAAGACTTCCGCGATAGCTTCGTCCATGGGGATAAGCCGGCGGGATCGCAAAGGTACATCATGCTGCATGATACCGAGGGCGACAGCGATGCAGCGTCGGTGGTCGAATGGTGGGATAGCAATGGGGCTGGTGTCGCAGCGCACTTCGTCGTGAACAAGGATGGCTCGATCGTCCAAGCGGTGCCGCTGGATAAGATCACGCATCATGCGGGCTACGGGGATGCAGGGCATAACGCAGAGTTCGGCGTGGTCGAAGATGGCAGGGATGACATGGTGGGCACTGTGCCCATCGGTTCGTGGGCACCGGACTACGGCATGAATGGCAGCTCCATCGGCATAGAGATCGTGCATGTGGGTGGATCGGGGCCATACCCCGAGGCGCAGCTCGAAGCATTGGATGCGCTCATCGCCTATATAGATGCGTACTACGGGTTCGAGAGCCCGATCACAGATCACAAGGCGTGGAGGACCGGCAATTCCGACACCTCGCCAGAGTTCGCCGAGCACTTGGCAAGCTATCAGAGCACCCGCGCACATGGGTGAAGGAGGCAGATGATGATACAGGGCGATCAAGGAGCCAAGCGATTCTGCACTGAGTGCGGAGCGGAGCTGGGGGCGGGGGATGCATTCTGCATGGATTGCGGAACGCCGATCCCCTCAGAGCAGCTGGCACATGGTGGGGTGGTGACAGAGGAGATGCCCGCGGTGCGTGAGGCATCGCCGCAGCAGGGGACGGTCCCGACCGTTGTCCCGGCGGTGATGACAGCGGCAGCAGCGGGAGCTCCGGCAGGGCCAACGGCTGCGAGCAGCAAGAAGACGCTCATCGCCATCATCGTAGCGGCTGCGGCCGTGGTCGCGCTCATCATCGTGCTGGTCGTGGCGTTCGTGCTCCCGAAGCCCGTGCAAGAGGTGCCCGTGGAGGACGCGGTCACGGAAGAGGTCGCAGACGATCCAGATGACGAGGCTGCTCTGAAGGAGGATGCGGACGATGCGCCCTTGCCTGCGGACGTGGCGCTGCCCTATAGCTATTCGACCCAATTCGAGCAGGTCAACAAGGTCAGCTACCCCACATTCACGTTCAGGTATCCCGAGCGATGGGAGATAGCGGATGCCAAGGTGCAGGCTTCTTCTGAGGAGGTGACGCTCAGGCGGCAGAAGTCGGACGTCGCCGTGCGCTTCATCCATCAGGGGAGCGGGGATAGCGCGATGAGCGTGTACCCGACCTCGGTGAAGAAGGTCGCTGATTCGGACTTCTGGCCCATGTATGCTCAGGCGGCCGACTATCGCAGCGTGGGCGCATCCATGGTGGCTGAGGTGACGCTGGAACCTGTCCGCGACAACGGTGATGACCTCTCGTGGTCCTACTATGCCGTCCTTCCCGAAAGGGCTGCATCTTCGGGCGGGGATCGCATCGAGGTGGTCTCATCCGTCCCGGGCTTCGAGTATGGCGGGGTGATCGCGTTCACATGCGAGATCCCTGAAGGTGGCATGGATGCCACGATCCGCAGCGAGGTCATCGCCATCTTGAGCAGCTTCTCCAATGGCACGACAGAGGATGAATATGAGACCGCAGCGGCGCTCGCGCGTGCAGCCAACATCGACTACATCCTCCCGGATAGCGACTCGCGGTTCTATAGTGAGGGCGAGCTGCGCGCGATGGACCTCCATGACCTGTATCTGGCGCGGAACGAGATATTCGCTCGCCATGGGCGCATCTTCAAGAATGACGACCTGCGGGCGTACTTCGACCGCTTGGACTGGTATCACGGATCCGTGGCGCCTGAGGATTTCAGCGAGACGGTATTCAATGAATATGAGAAGAAGAACGCTGCTCTCATGCTGGAGATCGAGCAGAGCCAGGGCTCGCCCTACTTGAATCCCTAGGATCGGTCCTCGCATGCGCGGATGGGGGTGGTGTGCCGTTCGCACTCCCATCGCGTCGGCCTTTGCATTCGTCAGAGATGCAGTGTCCTCCATGATGCTGCATCTCCTCCTTTGCGCTGACCTCTGCTCCTCATGATGAATATGATATACAGCATAATTCTTGATGAGATCTCTCTGATCGATGATGAGCGATCGACGAAAATGCGCAGTATATACTGCACATAGTGATGAAGAACCGAAGGAAACTGGTGGATCGTGCACATTGCCAGGTGCTCATCTATGCTATATATTTTCATCAAAAGGGTTACGATAGAGGAACGAGACGGATAGGCCGAAGGGGGCCCGTGGTGGATAGCGTCACATGCAGAGAAGAGAGGCCGGGCGTGATAGCCTTTCCCCTTGCGATGCACGGGCCGATGGATCCACAGCTCGTGAGAGCCCTCCTGCAAGCCGACCTTTCCTGCTTCCTTTCTTACCAGGTGCTCAATGATGGTCAGCATCCCACGGATATAGAGGTCGATGCATCTGGGCTCCCATCGTTGGCTGAGGCGTTTGCGCATCCGCTGAGCGCGCGGGATCTCGCTGGTCTCTTCCGACAGCTCCATAACCTCATCAATGCATGCGCCTATCATGGCTTGCCGTTCATGAATGTGGTCATGGATGTGGATCGCATCTACGGGGATCCCTTGGATGATGGGCTGCGCTTCATCTACCTTCCAACGGCGGGGGAGGTCAAGGGCATCTCATTCGTCAAGGATCGCTTCATGGCGCTCGCCGACCGCATCCAAGCTAGCGGGGGCCAAGCGCAGGAGATGCTCGCGCGCTTCTCATCGCACGTCGCGCAGGATGAGCCTTTGAACATCATCGCGCTTGCCAGCTTGCTCGGCGATCTGGCCAAGACCGACATCCTCGACGATCAAGATGAGCCGAGCGGATCCGATGCGCCTTCTATGCTTGATGATGCCAGCGGATCAGAAGAGGCTGGCGAGCGTGACGAGCTTGATGGATATGGCGAACCGGATGGGGCTGTCGAGATTGACCCATCCGTATCCTCATCGACAGAGGCGGATGATGGAAGAGGGGTCGCCATGGATGAGGCGGCCTCTCCATCCACCCAGCAGCCAGCATGGGCTTCTGGCCGGCATGTTCGCGAGGATCCTGGCACCAGCGTCCTCAACGCCATTGACCTGGAGGCCCTTTCCTTGGAGGGCTTCTGCGATGAGGCGCCAACGCATGATCGCATGCAGGATCGCGAGCCGGCACCGGTGGCGCAACCCGACCCTTTCGCCACCACGGTCTTGGATGGGGACATCTGCTCAGATGAGGGCGTGGTCGAAAGAGGGGATCCGACATCTCAGCCGGCTTCCCCTGCGCTTTCGGGTGCGGTGCCTTCGTGCACGTTCTGTCTCACGCATAGGGCATCAGGGCAGCGCGCTGCGATCGTGGGCAAGGGCCTTACGGTGGGCAAATCCAAATACGCCATGTTCCAGGTGCCGAACACCACCACGGTGTCGCGCATCCATGCCAAGCTGTCTCGAAGCGGCGGCTCATGCAGCATCCAAGACAATGATTCGCTCAATGGCACGTTCGTGAACGAGCGCAGATTGACCTCCCACGAGGTCGTGCCCTTGGCGGATGGCGACATCATCCGCATGAGCGACGAGGAGTTCCTGTTCCAGGTCCTTGCGGAGCGTGGGGCAGAGGGGGTCATGCGATGAGATTCCAAGCTCAGGGATGTACCGATGTCGGGCGCGTCAAGGATACGAACCAAGACAGCTTCCTCATAGAGATAGCTGACACGCCCCTTGAGGATGTCGCGCTCGTGGCGGTGGCTGATGGCATGGGCGGCCTGCGCAAAGGAGAGCTGGCCTCTGCAACGGCAGTGCGCAGCATGGCGAAGTGGTTCGAGGAGAAGCTGCCGCTCTCCCTTGAGACGTTTGATTCCTCGGTGGAGGGATTCCAACAGTTCGTCGAGGGGCAATGGTCGGGATTCGTCCAAGACCTGAACCTTGAGATCATGCGCCATGGCCTTGCAGAGGGCATGAGCTTGGGCACCACGCTCACTGCCATGCTGGCATTGGGAGCGCGATACTCTCTCGTCCATGTGGGAGATTCGCGGATCTATCAGATCACCGATGCCGCCATCGAACGGCTCACGGAGGATCAGACCTTCGTTCGTCGAGAGATAGAGGCTGGTCGGCTCACGGAAGAGGAGGCGGAGGACCATCCCCAGAGGAATGTGCTCCTTCAGTGCATCGGTTCGTCGAAGGAGGTCAAGCCTCAGGTGAGCCACGGCAACATCCGGAAGGATGCGACGTATCTCCTCTGCTCTGACGGCTTTCGGCATGTGCTCTCTGAGGACGAGATGCGACAGAGCCTCTGTCCGAGCGCGCTCGATTGGGACGATGAGGGGTCGGAGGCGCATCCTAGCGCGGTCTTGCGTCGTCTCATAGATGCAGCCATGGAGCGCAAGGAGCGCGACAACATCACAGCGCTCTTGCTGCGCGTGCGCGGAGAGGAGCGCTAGTGGCCATCAAGGGGGAGCAGGGCGGTCTCAAGAACGGAGACGTGCTCAAGGGCAAGTATGAGATCCTTGCGCTGATCGGGGAAGGCGGCATGAGCCGCGTGTACCTTGCGCGCGACCTTGAGCTCGTCAACAAGCAGTGGGCCATCAAGGAGGTCGATCGGCGCGCGACCGACCCCATGGGACGGCCTATCGAGCAGAGCCTTGCCAGCGAGGCGGAGCTGCTCTCGAAGCTCCAGCATCCGGCTATCGTGGATATCGTCGACATAGAGAAGACCACCAACTACATCTATGTCGTCATGGATCACGTAGAGGGTGAGGCGTTGGACAAGGTCGTGCGCCAGAAGGGCCCTCAAAGCGAAGAGGATGTGCAGAACTGGATGATCCAGATCTGCGATGCGCTCAGCTATCTGCATCGGCAGGATCCCGCCATCATCTATCGCGACATGAAGCCGAACAACATCATGTTGCATCCCGATGGATACGTGAAGCTGATCGACCTCGGCGTGGCGCGTGAATACAAGGACGAGCAGAAGAAGGACACCATCGCCTTCGGCACCACGGGTTATGCGGCACCTGAGCAGTATGGCAAGGCGCAAACGGATGCCCGCACGGACATCTATGGCATCGGCGCCACCATGTGGCACCTTCTGGGCGGATCCGCTCCGCCTGTCGAGTTCCCGCTCCCGAACGTGCGCGAGGCGAACCCGAACGTGGGTGAGGGCTTCGCGGATGTCATCATCCCCAAGTGCACGCAGCTCGAACGCGAGATGCGCTATCAGACATGCGAGGAGCTGGTGTCTGACCTCGAGGTCTATCAAGAGCTCACGCGGGAATACAAGGCGAAGCAGCGCCGCAAGGTGACCTCATTCGCAGGCAGCGTTGCTGCGTCAGTGCTGCTCGTGATCGCGGGCTTCGCGTGCTTGGGCATCCGCGAGGGGCAGATAACCCAGAATTACCAGTATCACATGGACGTGGCCAATGCGCGCGTCCAGATAGACCCTGAGGAAGCGCAGACAGAATACCTTGCCGCCATCCATGAGAGGCCAGACGCCATCGATGCGTATCGCGGCCTCATCAACAGCTATAAGGTGGACAGCAAGTTCACGCCCGAAGAGAAGCAGCAGATAGACGAGGTCTACAACGACAACCTCGCAGCGCTCCAGGCGTCCAGCCGCTTCCCGGAGCTCTCCTATGAGCTCGGTCGCCTGTATTGGTACTTCTACAACTATGGGCAAACGGGCGCGTACGATGAGAATCAGGCAACGCGCATCAAAGCGTCGCTGGACTACTTCACGAATGCGTCCCAGGATCAGACCTTCGAGAACTACGCTACGGCGCAGAACTATGCGAACATCGCCACCTTCGTGTCAGGGATAGATTCCGCGGTCATGCAAGGGGACGAGGACAAAGAGCTCTATGCCGGGTTCTGGGAGAGCTTGAACACGCTGGATGACCAGATAGAGAACGAGCCGGTCGAAGTCGTGAAGCTGGACAGCTGCGTGCTCATCGCCAACTCCATCGAGACATACATGAACAAGTTCAAGAACATCGGCGAGGTGAGCGAGGCATCCATGGAGGCGCTGCTCGAACGTGTCAGCGGTCAGCTTGCTGCCATGAAGCTGACCACCGAAGAGAACACGGCGCTGCGAGACGTGACCCTGGCGCGCCTGAATGGTGAGACCACGATGAAGCTCGCAACGCTGTATTCGGGTAACACCGTTCCGGGGAGCAGGTGATCCGCATGGAGGGGATCCTTCTCGGCATAGCCTATGCGACCTTCGTCTTTGCAGCGTGCTCAGCCATCGCAGCTGTCGTCATCTTCATCAAGCTCGATGTGCCCGACGCCATCCGCTTCCTCCGCCATAAGCCCTTGAAGCACCAAGGTGGCTCCTCGAAGGCGCGTCAGAGCAGCAAGAGGTCTGCATCCAAAGGGTCGAGCGTGCAGAAGCAGGCGAAGCGCCCGACGCGATCCACGGAGGAAGTGGTTGAGAAGGCGGAGCGTGCCTCCGAAGAGCGGAAGGCGCATGCACCTCAGGACAAGGGCGCCACGGGAACGACGGTCATCGAAGGATCAGCTTCGGGTTCGGGGTCGTCGAGCGCATCCATGAGCGTGCCGGAAGAGCCTGAGCGCCCGACAGACCTTCTCATTGAGGATGAGACCGAGCGTCCTACAGGGCTGCTCCAGGAGGAGACAGAACGCGAGACCAGCATCTTGGAAGAGGAAGCGACAGAGCGTCCTACCGGACTCCTCATCGAGGAGGAGGACACCGAGAGGCCCACGGGACTCCTCGGCGAGGACGCCGAGCGACCCACGAGCGTGCTCGAGGGGGAAGGGACGGAGCGACCCACGAGCGTGCTCGAAGAGCGTCCAACATCAACGGAGAGCCTGCGCTCCACATTCAGATTCGTGATCAAGCAGAAGGTCGTGTCAGTGAACACCGACGAGGAGATATAGGAAAGGAACGCGCCATGTCCAGATTGGGAAGTGCGATCGAAAGGGGGGCGTCCGTCGGCATGGCGGTGTTGCTCGTCTTGCTGCTATGGCCTGTCATGCCAGCTCATGCGGCATCGGAGGCTGATGGCATCTCTGGAGGTGCTGAGCAGGAAGCTCTGGAAGCTCCTCTGCAGGAGCCAGAAGGCTTGCCAGATGATGAGGGCTTGGCGGGAGAGGGTGAGCTTCGAGCCGCTGTCGTTGCTGCTGATGCGGTGCGCGATGCGGATGCGATCTTGATCCAAGACACCCTCACCATCCAAGACAACAAGGACGAGCTGGACAGGTTCGCCTACAACACGCCCATCGAGCTTCGTTCGGATGTGCTTGGCAATGCAGCGGGCTATGAGGCAGAGGTCGAAGTCGCAGTGGCACCTGACCCTTCTCCGGCGCTCGCCTCGAGCGTGCTGGATGCACAGGCGGCCTTCGAGGATGATCGCCTCAAGATATCCCTCGACCCACTGAAGATGTACGATTCGGCAGATGTGACCATCACGGTATATGACAGGGACAGCGATCATGCTGACCCTGATGCGCAGGTGGCCTCGCTTTCCGTCAACTTGAGCGCTCTGCCGAAGAAGGAGGTGGAGGTCCTCATCTCCGATCCGCTTGACTTCCGCTTCCAGGCAGAGCAGGAAGAGGCTGTCAGGGGCATCATCGAGGGAGGCGCTGCTTCCTATGGTGTCAAGCTGGCGGATGTGCAGGAGGCGGGCAGCTTCTTGGATGACGGTGCAGGGGTCTCGCTCAGCTCATACGGCGCTGGCTCTGCTGACTTCTCCACAACAGCCAGGTTCGCGCTGAATGGTAGCCTTTCGGATCGCTATCAGCTCAAGGCAGGTTCGTGCAGCATCTCGGTGCGTCAGATCCAGTCCATCTCTATGCCCGACGGCTTCCTTGTCGATGCGCAGGGCAAGGCATGCAATGGAGATACGTGGACGAACCAGAAGGTCATCGCTTCCTATGCGGGACACGAGCTCTCCGATGCACTGACAGGATCGTACCTGCCTACCTACGATTCGCTGAACCCGGCTGATGGGACCTATGCGGGACTTTCGCTCTATGCTCAGGATACGACCTCGCATGTCATCACCAAGATCGAGGATATCGCGTACAACATCGATACCGTGAAGCCGAAGCCGACGGACTTCTCCATCAGCGGAGGCGCGTCGCACGGTGGCATCCTCTTCTTCAAGTCCTCAGCTCAGGTCTCCGTGGAAGCGACGGATGACCCGGGTGGCGCTGCGACGCCGGTGTTCGCAGGTTTGGATAGCGGGCGATCGCATATCGAGTACGTGGATTCCCGCACGGGAGAGGTGCGGTCGGGCCAGGGCGCATCATTCGCTGACGGCGATGCGAGCGGTGTGCTGTCCTTTGCTGTGGATGGTGATCAGGACACCGCCGTCAGCTCCTTCAAGGCGCATATCTTCGACCGGGCTGGGAATGAATCGGATCCCGATCTCTCAGGCGTGAAGACGATCCCTGATGAGGTGAAGCGCATCGTGGCTGATTCGAGCGCCCCTGTGATATCGGTTGCATATGACAACAACGATAGCCGCAGCGGGACATTCTTCAATGGCGTCCGCACGGGCTATTTCACGGTGACGGAGCCCAATTTCCAGTATCTCAAGGAGTATGACCCGGATCAGGTCATCGTGACCATCGTCGAGGATGGTCAAGTCCACACGTATCGGGCTAGTGCGTTCGAGCATGTGGGCGGGGATCAGTGGCAGGTCTCCTACAGGTTCATGAGCGATGCTGACTACGAGGTCAAGGCTCAAGTGACCGACCTGGGAGGCGCTTCGTCTGAGCTCTATGAGACCCGCTTCACCGTTGATGCGTCCGCTCCCTCCATCAACGTCACGTTCAATGATGCTGGAGCACAGAACGGCAACTACTTCAATACGGCACGCACGGCGACCGTGTCAGTGACCGAGCATAACTTCTCTTCTGACCTGATCGATGTTGCCCCGACCAGTGGAGCGGGCAATGGCACTGCCATGGGTGCTGCATCGGTGAGCGGATGGTCGAGCGATGGGGACACGCATACGTGCACCGTCACCTTCCCCGGCCAAGGCGTATACAGCTTGGCGGTCTCTGGGACGGACCTCGCCCTGAACGCGCTGCCGCCCTACACCTGTCCAGAATTCGTCGTGGACACCGAGAAGCCCCAGATATCCATCCAGGTTAATGGAGATGCGGATGCGGGTTCGCGCGCCTATAAAGAGGGATGTGGAGTGACGGTCAGCATCTCTGATACCAATGCCGACCCCTCATCCACGATCACCGTGCAGCCCATCGGGTTGAATTCCGTGGCGAATCCCTACGCTACCTCTCCTGCCATATCGGCCACAGAGATCACCTTCTCCTCGGCTGATCCCGCCCGCACGCCGGAGAATGACAACGTGTATCGCGTAGAGGTGAATGCGCGGGATATGGCAGGCAACACCGAGACGAAGGTCGTGGATTGGTCCGTCAATCGCTTCGGCTCCACGTACATCTTGGATGAGAGCACCCAGGATATGGTCGGCAGGAAGTACCTGAGGACCGAGGATACGCGTGATGTTCGCATCACGGAGATCAATCCGAGCGGCCTCAATGAGGACGATGTGCTGGTCAGCCTCACCAGTGGCACCAAGAACGATACCCTTCAAAGGGGTGAGGGATACTCATTCCAGGCCAACGATGCCAATGGTTGGCCTGCCTATGACTACACGATCAGCAAGGATAACTTCGCATCTGATGGCACCTATCAGGTGACGTTGCATTCAACGGATGCCGCGGGCAATTCCTCCATGAACACCATGGAGCGCAAGAGCTCGGATCGGTCGAGCTCTGCTGAGGTGGTGTTCTCGGTCGACAACACCGCCCCCATCGTCACCTTCAACGGGATAGAGGGCGGTCAGATATCCGAGAGCTCTCATGATGTCGGCTTCTCCATCGAGGACAACATGAAGCTCGACCGCGCGATCGTCCGTGTCAATGGCGAGAAGGTGAGCACGCTCGACGGAGAAGCGCTCGCGGATCCTGAGAATCTGAAGGTCACGCTCGGAGAGAGCGCTGAGGACCAGATCGTCACCGTCGAGGCGTATGACATGGCGAACAACATGGACCCGCAGGATTCTCCGGCCATCTTCGTGAACTCGAATCCGCTGGCACGGTGGATGCATGATCCGATCCTCGTCGTGTCCACGCTCTTGGGCATAGCTGCCCTAGGCGCGGCCATCTTCTTCTTGATCCGCTTCCGCAAAGATCGCAGAGAAGCATAGATGGCAGACACCTTGAGGACATGTCCGGTATGCGGTGCGGGCCTTCCAGAGGCCACTCCTCCAGAAGGCGGACGGGCTTCTCGGCGCATCCGGAGCGTGGGGGCGCGCAAAGAGGTGCGCATCGCTGCCCTCATCGGCGTTGCGATCCTGGTCATCGGCCTCATCGTCGCCATCGGGATCGCGCTGAACGGAGATGCTGATCTGCGGCAGCGGGCAGAGAGCGCATCGTCAGAGGCTGATGCGCCAGCCCTTGCTGGAGGCAAGGAGAGAGGTCAGGCATCGCCTGCTGCATTGGCGGTAGAGGACGGATGGCTCTTCGTGACATCGGATGAGCTGCGTCGAGCGCGCAACAGCGGTGCTGGCACCTGGTCGCTGGAGCGGTCAAGGGACCGGGGTGTCACATGGGATGCGGTCATGAGCGGTAGCGGAGTGCTCCGATCAGCAGCTTTGATGGGTGACGAGCTGTATTTCTCGCTCGATGAGGGTGGTGCTCCCTCAACCGTGCGCTGCCAAGCTCCGGGTGGTGCGTTCAGAGAATTCCCCACCACGGGGGATGTCGCCTCGTTGGCCGTCTCTGACGGGATGATCGTCACCGTGAGCGCTTCCGGCGAGGTCGGTTGGCTCAATCCGGGCTCTGGCCTTTGGCATGGCTTGAGCGCAGAGGATGCAGCTGGGTGATGCGATGTTGGCCTGCGGGTTGGCCAGCCGCTTGGGTGATGTCCAAGCAGATGAGCGATGAACGGGGCAAAGGGCCCTGCTCAACATAGAGAAAGGAAAGCGAATGGCGAACATTCGGATCAGTCCCGATACGATGCGAGGGCGTGCGAACGAGTTCCGCAACGAATCCTCGAAGATAGGAGATTCCATCTCCTCTATGGACCGCCTGCTCGGACAGCTTCAAGAGGAGTGGGAAGGTGAGGCGAGCCGTTCGTATGCAGAGCGCTACAACAGCGAGCTGAAGCCCAGCTTCCAGAAGGCACAGCAGATGGTCGATGAGATAGCTCAGGCGCTGGACAAGACCGCGCAGGAGATGCAGGACATGGACCAGCGCATCGCCAGCGGATTCCGCGGATAGCCCTTCTCGCATATGTTCTCGTGGATCGACGCGAGGACGGTCTGCGGGTCGTCCTCGCGTCCCTCCTCTCAAGATAGGTGGATGTTCCCCATGGAGATGCCATGCTCGTAACCGTACAGTCAGATGAATGCACCATCACCACCTCACTTCCCGATGAGGTGCGTGGTGCCTATTGGATCAAGGATGCTGCAGGCAAGAAGGTCGCCTTCGCCGAGGCTGAGCAGGTCGGCTGGTCTGTGAGCCCTGGGGAGGGCGCTGCATTCACGTCGACGGGCGGCGCGGATCGGCTGCTCGTTCCCTTCGATGAGGCGCTCATCTTCGCTGTGGAGGCAGGCATCGATCATTGGACCGTTGTGTGCCGTCCTTCGACCCAAGGGGATAAGACCACCACCATCTATGGCTTCTCCAAGGATATGGAAGTCACCATCGGGCGGACGGATGACAACGCGATCATCTATCCCTCACGGTACATCTCCTCGCATCACGCTGCACTGACCTTCTCGGAGGGGATGTTCTCGATCAAGGACCTCGATTCCTCCAACGGGGTATTCCTCAACAATCAGCGCATGGAGCAAGGATGCCCTATCAGCTTGGAAGTGGGAGATGTGGTCACGATGCTCGGGCTTCGCTTGACCATAGGGGATCGGTTCGTCTCCTTGAACGACCCTGAGGGCATGCTCAGGGTGGCGGATCTGCAGGGGCTCGTTCGATACGACCCGAAGAGAACGGCTCCGGATAGGCATACGCCAGGAACGAAGAGGCATTATTTCTATCCGGCGCTCCGTTTTGCGCGGTCCATCGAGCGCAAGGAGTTCATCGTCGACGCTCCGCCGCAACCCGAATTCGAGGACGATACCCCCATCGGCATGCGCGTGGGGCCATCGCTTGCCATGGCGATGGCTTCCATCCTCTCAGCGAGCGTGTCCGTCATGTTCATGATGGGGCAGGATGGCAGCATGCTGCGAGCCGTCCCCATGCTCGCCATGGCAGTGGCCATGTTGGCTGGCAGTGTGCTCTGGCCCATCCTGGACAAGCGCTTCCAGCATAAGCGCCATGAGCAGAAGGAGGCTCTGCGCAGGGGTGCCTATTCACAGTATCTGGGCAAGGTCAGGTCCGAGCTCCAACAGGAGTGCAAGCTGCAGAAGGACATCTTGGAAGAGAATCGCCTCTCTCCGCGTGCGTGCTTGAGGGTCGCTGCTGAGGAGGACGCTCGCTTCATGGCGCGGACGCCCTTGCACAAGGACTACCTCGAGCTCAGACTCGGCCGAGGTGATATCCCCCTTGCGGCGAACATCCACTTCCCTGATATCCGCTTCGAGCTCCAGGAGGATGATCTGCGCGATGCGGTCGATGCGTTCGCGCGAGAGCCGCAGCTCTTGCATGGCGTGCCCCTTGGCCATTCCCTCATCGAGAGCCCGGTCATCGGCATCGTCGGCACGCGGGCGTTCACGGATGGCTTCCTGCGCAATGCCATCGTGCAGATCTGCGCATTGCATTCCTATGCAGATGTGAAGGTGGCCATCCTGGGGGATGAGGCTTCGGCGCCAGCATGGGCTTTCGCGAAGCATCTTCCGCATCTCTTCACAGACGATAGGTCAACGCGCTTCTTCGCAGCCTCATTGGAGGAAGCGAATGCGCTTGGCATGAGCCTTGAGAAGATGCTCGAATCCCGCATGGCGTCTGACCGCTTCGATGCTCGGGAAGCGAAGCCCTACATGATCTTGGCATGTCCCTCGAAAGCCGTCTATGACAAATCGCAGGTCGTGAGGGATGTGCTCGCATGCAAGGACAACATGGGGTTCACGGTCATCGCATGCGCTGAGCGCATGCATGAGCTGCCCATCCAATGCCGCATCATCATCGGCGAGGATGGGGATGGTGCCTACCTGCTCGATCGGGATGATTCGACGGGTACGAGAAAGCCCTTCGCTCCTGATGAGCCTGTCTCATTGGAGAGCGCGGAGAGCTTTGCTCTCGATGTCGCGCGCGTGCGCCTCGATGTATCGGAATCCACGGGGTCGCTCCCTGATAGGCTCTCGTTCTTGCAGATGTTCGATGTGAGCAATGTGGACCATCTGAACGTGGCGGATCGTTGGCGTGAGAACAATGCCTCTGATACGCTCGCTACACCCATCGGGGTGGATCCTGCTGGGGACGCATTCATGCTGGATCTGCATGAGGACTTCCATGGTCCCCATGGCTTGATCGCTGGCACGACGGGGTCGGGCAAATCAGAGTTCATCATCACGTACGTCCTGTCCATGGCGTTGAATTACTCGCCTGATGACGTTGCGTTCGTGCTGATCGATTACAAGGGCGGTGGCTTGGCGAAGGCGTTCGATAACGGCCGCTTCCGCCTTCCCCATATCGCGGGGACCATCACGAACCTCGATGGGTCAGCCATCTCGCGCAGCCTTGCATCCATCCAGAGCGAGCTCCGGCGCAGGCAGCGGCTCTTCAACGAGGCGCGCGAGGTGCTCGGTGGCGACAATGTGGACATATACAAGTACCTCGACCTCTATCGGCAGGGAAGGGTATCTGAGCCATGTCCGCATCTCATCCTCATCGCTGACGAATTCGCAGAGCTCAAGCAGCAGGAACCGGAGTTCATGGATGAGCTCATCTCCGCATCGCGCATCGGTCGATCCCTTGGCGTGCACCTGATCTTGGCTACGCAGAAGCCGAGCGGTGTGGTGAATGATCAGATCTGGTCGAACTCCCGCTTCAAGATATCGCTCAAGGTGGCAGATGCGGCTGATTCCAAGGAGATCATCAAGCGCCCTGATGCGGCCGAGATCGTACAGCCTGGCAGGTTCTTCTTGCTCGTGGGATACAACGAGTTCTTCGACAAGGGGCAATCCGGGTATTCGGGCGTTCCGTATATCGCCAATGAGGGGCAAGGCGCGTCGCAGGATCTTGCGGTCAGCTATATCTCGAATACGGGTCGCGTCCTCCTTTCCGTCAAGCCTCAGGTCGCAGCCGCATCGGGGGTGAAGAAGTCCCAGATCGTCGCCATCTCCGAGTGCATCGTGCAAGTGGCGGCGGCACAGGGCAAGAGCGCGCAGATGCTCTGGCTGCCACCGCTGCCGTCCTCCATCGTGCTCTCTGATATAGAGCGCCGCTTTGGTTGGCATGGTGCGGATGACCATACGCTGGAGCCCGTAGTGGGCGCATATGATGATCCAGCTCATCAGTCGCAGGGTTTGCTCACGCTCCCGCTGCTGGAAGAGGGCAATGCCATCGTCTATGGGAGCGCGGACGCTGGCGCAGAGCAGGTGGTGCGAGCCATGCTGTGCTCTGCCATCCGCCAGCACTCGCCACGCACGTTGCATGCGTATCTGCTCGATTTCGGGAGCGGGTCCCTTGCCGCCTTTGCGGATGCGCCTCAGGTGGGGGATGTCATCGCGCTGGGAGACGATGAGAAGATGAAGCGCTTCTTCGGCTTCATGGGTGCTCTCGTAGCTGAGCGTCGGGCGCCGTTCGCGCAGCATGGCGGTTCGTTCGCGCGCTACTGCGAGCGGACAGAGGGGGTCCCGGCGTTGCTCGTCGTCGTCAATGGCATCGCAGCCTTCTTGGATGCGCATCCCCACCTTGAGGAGGAATTCGTCAGCTTCGCACGCGAATCAGCGCAGGTAGGCATCCGCATCGTGCTCGTGAGCGAGACCACCAATTCCGTGCGCATGCGGATGCGAAGCCATTTCCGGCAGGTCATCGCATGCGACCTCCCCGACCCGTCCGATTACGTGATGCTGTTCGGCTCTCTGCATGGCATGGCGGTGCCGCACGGATATGGTCGCGGGCTGGTGCGCTTGGGCGATGAGCTCTATGAATTCCAGGCGGCTCGGGCATGCTCTGAGGAAGAGAGTGAATACGACGCCATCGCGGCTACGTGCGCTGCGCTCTCTCGGGAATATCCTGTGCAGGCAGATCGAGCGCCGTCCATTCCCATGCCTCCGGAATGCGTGACCCCTCAGCTCCTGGCGGATATGCAGCTGCCGCCTGACAGCATGCCCTACGGCATCTTCGATGACAGCTTGGCGTCGGCTGCATTCGATCTCAGCGAATCGCCGCTCGTGCGGTGCATCTCCCTGAAGACGAAGACGGGCGGTCAGTTCATCGGGGCACTCATCGAAGCATGGGTAGCCCGTGGTGAGCGGGATATCGTCGTGTTGGACATGGCGAAGGCTCTGAGCAGCCAGCCTGAAGGGTGCGTGCTCTCCACGAGGAAGGATGAGTTCGCCATCCAGTATCTCGAAGGCCTGATCGCAAGCGGGGTGAGCCGGAGCACCACCATCGTGCTCTCTGGCGTGATGGGATTCCTCTCGCGCTGTCCCTTCGAGATAGCGTCTGCCGTGAAGGACCTCCTCAAGGGGCTTCAGCCCGATGGCTTGCTCTCTGTGGTGCTGTTCGACGCCGCCAATGATGCGGGGTATGCATATGAGGATTGGTTCAAGGCGCACCTGACCTCGCGTGATGGCCTCTGGATCGGCCCTGGCGTCGAGGGCCAGAACGCTATCAGCATCTCCTATACCAGGGGCATCCTTCCTGACGCGCGGATGGATGCAACGCTCGGCTATGCGATCGAGGGCGGCATCGTCCGCCTCGTGCATGTGGTCTCAACGACAGAGAGGAGCACAGATTGATCGAAGCACAGGAATTCTTGCCATTGGGTTCGGTGGTATCCCTTGAGGGGAACCCCAAGAAGATGATGGTGATCGGCCGCGCGCTCATCGTGGATGGGGAGAATGGTCGCGAGTACTACGACTACGGGTTCTGCCTGTATCCCGAAGGCATGTTGGGAGATGCTGTCATCTACAGCAATCATGAGAACATCGCAGAGGTGCATGCCAAGGGCTTCTCGAACGAGGATGACATGCAGGCCGTGAGCCTCATCAATGAGACCCTTGCCGGTCTGGATGTGCCCAAGGCAGATCCGCAGCCTATCAGTGCATGGTAGGCGCCATGCTTGCGACAGAGGAGCTCTCGGCCCAGATCGCTTCATTGGAGCGCGGCATCGCAGAGAAGCGCGCCAGCCTTGATGGGCTCGATGTGCAGATCGCGGCCATCGAAGAGGCTCGACCTCATGCGGTCCATGCTCGTGACGAAGCGCAGGCCCTTGAGCGGTTGACGTTTGCGTTCACCCTTTGCGCTTGGGCTGGCGATCGTGCCGATGCCTTCATGGCAAAGATGTCTGAAGGAGGGGCGGCACGAGAGGAAGCGGTGAGGATGCGCATGCAATGCGCGGATCTCGTGGATGCCATGGATGGAAAGCTTCGCACTTTCAGGGCTGAACGCGGCTCTCTCGCATCTGATATCGCTCGTGATGAGCGGAGCGTGGAGCGCAAGCGCGAAAGCATGCGCACGCGCTTGGGGAGAAGGTGAGGCGGATGGCGGATATCCAGATCAACATCCATCGTCTTGCGGAGCTGCATGGGAACCTTGAGCGTGCTCGCGCCAAGCTCGCAGCTGTGAGGCCGCATCTGAGCGTTGATGCGGCCGGATCTTGGGCGCTTCCTGAGTTCGAGCAGCGCATCATCCAGCTCGCAGAGGTCGTCGATCTGTATGCGGCGCGGGTGGAGGAGGATTCGCGGACGATCTATCAGGTGTCAACCGCGTTCATGGATAAGGATGATGCGCTCGCCAAGGAATATGCCCGCACCATCGGGTCCGGCCTTTCTGGGGAAGGGGAGGCGTCATGGGATATGCCGTGAAGATGACGAGCGTCGATGCCGCCTATGAGCAATATATCGCCTTTGGCGATCCTGAGGTGGGAAGCCTTGCCCATGCCCTCGCCGCGCTCTCCAAAGCTATCGGAGAGATCCGTGCCATGAAGAGCTTCAAGGGGGAGGCGGCTGAAGCGCTGAAGAGCTACCTTGCGAATACGCACGCGCCCCTCATCGAGGGGATGCTCGCTTTGGTAGGTCAGCTGCAGTTCGACTATGCGGTCAGCTATATGAAGCGCTTCGGGGATGCTCCGATCTCCGAGAGCGCTCATGCGGTCCTTCCTGAGGATGAGATGGAGCAGAAACGGGGCTTGCTCGCTCAAGCGAAGGATGAGCGCATCCCCGCCATCGGGGCAGACCTTGCGCGCGTCGCGGCTCTGCTGCCGGAGGGGCCATGGCCGACCATTCCGGCAAGCGATGGCCTGCAGGCTGCCTTCACGACGGCCCATGACGATGTGGAGCGCGTCAAGAACGAGGTCCGGTCCGTTGAGGAGCAGGGGATGAGGCTCTTCGGATGGGGCACTCGGCACTTCGACCTGATCGAGACGCAGCTGCGTCTGAACATCGCCGATTCTCTCTTGGATGCAGAGAGCGTGCAGGGGTATGTGCCGGGCTCGTATCCCATCACGGACGCTTGCCTTGCCTTGACCGGGGTATCGAACACAGCGAGCCTCATGCGCGAGAGGGGCATGGATGCGCTCATCGCTGCTCATGATCAGATGATCGAACGGCAGGTCATCCGTGAAGAGGAGAAGCGGCGCATCTGCGAAGAGGGTCGCGCTCAATGGGAGCTGCTCGGCATCGCAGGCAGCGTGGCAGCCACCCTTGCAGGCGTGGTCGCTGTCGTGGCTTCCGGTGGTGTGGCGGCAGCGCTCGTGGCGGGTGCAGGGACGCTCAAATCCGGTGCTGATTCATTCGAGCGCATCCAGGATCTGATCGCGAACAAGAATGCTTGGGACAACCCTGAGGGGGATGACGGGAGTGCCAGTTCGAAGAGCAAGGTCTCTTCATCGTCGGTCGCTGCGGTGGCTTCGCTCGTGGGACCGTTCCTCAAGGGCAAGGGCGACCCTGTGAAGGTGGTGAGCGGCAGCGTGAAGCTGACGGCGTCGCTGACAGGGCAGGCTTCGCACGCTGTCACAGCGCTCGCAGATGGGAATCATGATCGCATGCGCGAAGAGGCCAAGGCGCATATGCGCAGGATAGAAGAGCTAGATGCCTTGCGCATGGCGCCTACATCACCAGCAGGGCAGCAGAGGCGTGCTGCCGCATAGCAGCGCACAAGGATACGAGCGAAGGGAAGGAGAAGCTGATGGGGCGGTCGTTGCAGAGTCAGCAGGCCGGATTGCGGCAAGCCATATGCGACCTGAACAACAGCATCGAGGAGGCGCGCCGCAAGAATGATGAGATCGACGCGAGGATAGAGGAGCTTGAGATCGCAAAGGGTCATGCTGAGCAAGCGGTCCACGCAGCTGATGATCTCATGCAGCGGATCTTCCAAACTCCCTCAGGAGAGTGGGCTGGTACCAATTGGGATGAGTTCGAAGATAGGACGCGTACCGGTGAGACCTATACATCAGCCAAGGATCTGCATCAGGGTTGTCAGGCGCTCGTTTATGAGATCCAGGCGAAGATCGATGCTGAGCGATCGCAAAGGAATCTGATGGCAGAGCTGATCGAGGGCTACATGAGCATGGTCAAGTGGCGCCAGGATATGTTGGCTTCGATCGGGCGGCAGTTGGTCGGACAAGGGGGAGCGTGATCATGAGCGAAGAGATACGGATAGACTTCGGTGGTCTGAAGCGCGTGCATGCGTCGATCGAGACTGCGCGATCAGCGTTGACGGAGCTCTCGCTCACATTGCCAGAAGGGGAGACGAGGTCTGAGGCGCTCAGCGAATTCCGGTCTCGTGTCGAAGACCTGAGGAACATCGTCGTCAAATACGAGAATCTGCTCTGGAAGGACTCTGTGAAGCTGCTCGAAGCAGGGCAGAGCCTTGTGGAGGAGGACAGTGCTATGGCGCGGATGTATTCAGAGGAGCTGTCCAAATCCCTCTATGGACACAAATAGGGTCTCAGGGAATACGAGAATGGATGTATAGAGGAGATGTAGAGGGACCATGGGCTTCTATGTATTGAAATCAGACCTGAACGATGTGGGGTCAGCGTATGAGAATTGCAAGAACGATGTGGAAGGCAAGATAGAGAAGCTCGGCACAGCGATCAGCGAACTCGTTTGGCTTGCCTCCCTTCGTGGGGCAGCAGCTGATTCGATCAAGGCGTATTTCGCCGAGACGCATCTCGTGTTCGCGTCGAGCATAGCGACGTTGGCAGGCCAGCTCTCCAGCGATTATTTCGCGAGCTATATGGACAGATACACGAATGAGCCTTTGCACGAGAATGATTGGGGCAAGCTCTCAGAAGATGAGCTTGAGACGAAGCTGCAATGTATAGATGATTGGAAGGCGATATGCGATGGAGACATCGAAGATGAGGTCAAAGCTGCTATGCATGCCTTGCCAGAGGGCATGCATGTGGGACAACCGAACTCTCGATATGCATACGATGAGCTCTGTCGCTTGCACAAAGATGTTGAGGATCTGATCAGCGATGTGAGGGAATCGGAGTCCTCTGGCAAGGCGGCGTTCTCTGCCGATCAAGGCTGCTTCGCCGAGCTCTATGCAGCCCTTTCGAATGCGCTGTCGCAATGCATGAGCCAGGATCATTCCATCTCAGCGTATGTGCCAGGTACGTTCAGCGCTACTGTTGATGAGGTCGATCTGGGGAATGCATACAATGCTTCAGCCGCTAACCAAGAGGCGAACTTCGACAAGATGATCCAGAATCAGGAGGTCATGTACGGTGAGGTCTATCAAAGGGAGGCTCTCAGGCTGGCAGAAGAGCAGCGCATCTATGATACTTTGGGGGTGATCCTCGGTGTTGGGATCTTGATCGTCGGGGTCGCAGCCACCGTCGCAACGGCAGGTGCAGCAACCCCCTTGGCCGGTGCCGCCATCGCGGTGCTGGGTGGCCTTTCTGCTGGCTCGACCGCTAACGATGTTGTCAACCGCATGAAGACCATGAGCGCACGTGATGCGCGCATGAAAGAGCCTGCTGGAGGGCGGAACTTTACGGCTGATAATATATCGGCCGACCCGCTGGACGACTTCGCTTCGATAGGGTCAGCAGTCGTTGAACCTCACGAGAAGGGCTTCTCGGGCATCAGGGTGGGCGAGTCGGTCTCTCATGGCGCCAGATCTGCGGCTTTTGTGGCAACGAGCGCAGTGCTCGAAGGCTACAAGGATGAATCATCCTTTGCGCAGAGCATGGCCATTGAAAGCGCTCTCGGGGCTATGGATGTCATGGGCGATCCCTTCATCGATCGCGTTACCACAGGCGCGAAGCTCTCGGTGAACAAGCTGGACGTCACCTCAGCTGCGCTTAGCGTGGCGCAAGGAGCTACTGATTTCAAATCGAATGAGCTGGAAGGGAAGATAGTGGAGAATCAGCGACAGTATCAGGACAACGTCTCTCAGTTGAAGGGACCTTCCTTCTTGGAGCGCAACTCATGGGCAACGGCGTGGAGCTGATGGATATCGCAGAGAAGGGGATGGGCTTCCACCGGTTCCTGGTATGGTTCCTGATCCCTGTAGAGGCAGCATATCTGCTTTGGACTGCGGTCAGCTTGCTGTTCGGCCTCGGCTATCGGCTTGAGGGTATGTCTCCTGCACAGGTCTACGAGACGTTCGGCATAGGGTTGTGGGCAACAGATGTGATCACCGCGCTCACGGCGCTCGTTGTCAGCGCTGTTGGCATCGTGACCGAGCTGGCGCTTCTCCGGCGACGCGCATATGGCCCTGTTCTTTCGCAAGCCTTCTTCATCGCCATCGTATTCGTCTCCCTTGTCTATGGGATCGGGCTTGCCATCGTGTTCCAAGACCTGGTCCAGCTGCTCGAAGCCTTGAGGTATCAGGTGGCCAACGCTGTGATAGGAGTTGCCTGCTTCACCTATTACCGATCGCGCATGGGAAGCTTCACTGAGAAGATGCCCGATCTTGAAGGGCACCCTTTGCTGAGGCGCTTCTATGTTGGGTTCATAGGTGGCGCCACGGCTTTAGGGACGGAATCAGAGGGGTGGGCCAAGAACAAGAAGTGGTTCCAGCTCATCTGCGGCGCTCTCATGGCCGTCTTCATCTTGGGGCTGATCCTGTGGGTGGTCGTCAGCCTGAATTCATTTTGATCATGTCGTGGAGGTGATCATGACCAACAAGACCCTCATATATGTGAAGCTGCCCGCCACGGGCAAGGGATATGACTTCTGGGTGCCGGATTCCATGGCCATGCAGGATGTGAGCCAACTGGTCTGCCAAGCCATGCAGAACATCGAATCGGACTTCTTCCTCTACACCGGTGCGCAAACGCTCATGTATGAGCGTACCGGGCAGATTCAAGATCCCGGTGCCACTGTGGGCGAGATCGGCTTCACTGACGGTGATGCCTTCGTCGTGGTCTAGGGGCGGCTCATGAAGCTCAAGGTCAAGAGCAATCGGCGGGGCGTTACGCTCAAAGGGGAGACAGCGGCTGCAGAAGAGCTGCTCTATTCGGAAGCAGAGTGCGTGAAGAGCGGCTGCGATGAGACGCTGCTCACATTCTCCTATGAGCAGAAGAAGAAAGGGTACGCCTTCGAATACTATGTGGGCACCGCACGGCCTATCCGTGAGGTGCTGAGCATGCCCCTCCCGCGAGAGTACTTCGAACCCATGTTGATCTCGTTCTTGGATCTCGCTCGGGCGTGCGATATGAAGGGCCTTTCGGTCCAGCGAGTGTCCTTCGAGGAGGAGCATATCTTCTTCGACCCGGCTCGATATTCGCTGCGATTCGTCTACATGCCCGTTCGAGGTGCCACTGAGCGCATCTCAAGTCCTTTGGAGGCGCTCGAGGAGCTGACGAAGCGTGCGCGATTCGATGACGAGGGTGCACGAGGATTGGCGGACAGGGTATTGGATCATGTTCGCCGCAGCGCCATCTTCTCGTGGATCGAATACGAGACATTCCTGCGAGAGCAGGGGGTCTTGGATAAGCCGGATGGGGACGTGCGAGACACCTCGCTTCTGGACGGACGCACCACGACGCGCATAGATTGCCGGGACAGCTATGGATTCGATTTCATGAGCGACCAGGCTACGTCTGCCGTGCAGGCGTCTCAGCCTGCACAAGCTCCTGTCATTCCCCGAGCATCTCAGATGCAGCCTGCTGCATGCAAGGAGCCCAAGCTGGTGCGCATGCTCGATGGGGTCGAATGGCCGTTGAAGCCTGGGAGCAACGTGATCGGCGCTGCTCAAGAGTGTGACATCTGCCTTGAGGGGGTGGAGGGCATCAGTCGCCAGCATGCGGCGCTTCAGGTGGGCGCGCATGGTTGCCAGATCATGGACCTCAACTCTACCAACGGGGTCACTGTGGACGGCAAGCGCATC
Organism: uncultured Eggerthellaceae bacterium; assembly: GCA_910589125.1. Taxonomy (GTDB): domain Bacteria; phylum Actinomycetota; class Coriobacteriia; order Coriobacteriales; family Eggerthellaceae; genus MGBC163016. The sequence goes on along the minus strand of CAJURX010000008.1, from coordinate 5,300 downwards.
CCTCCTGGCGCGCCCGTTGCCCTTGAGAGGGGCAGCCGCATCCATATCGCCCGCATGCAGTTGACGCTCACCTGCTAAGGAGCCTCGTTGCATTCTTTGCACGAGATGCCTCAGGCGTGCTATCCTGGAAAGCTATTTATCATATGTAGATTCATATAATGTATTTCAGTATCCATTGACTCGCCCTACGACAGAGGAGAGCCAATGGATGTCCAAGCAACGCTCGCTGCGAACATGCGCAAGTATCGAAAGGAAGCGGGGCTCACGCAAGAGAAGCTAGCTGAGCTGTGCGGATTGCATCGCACTTATATCGGTGGCATCGAGCAGGAGCGCATCAATGTGAGCTTGAACAACATGAACAAGATCGCCAAGGCACTCGGCGTGCCGGTGTCATCGCTTCTTCAGGAGAGCGGTCGATATGATGACGGCCGCGCTGTGTTCCATGCGGATTACGGCCTTTGCGAATTCGATGGCAACGAGCTGCGAGTCCGCGTTGCCGACATGAAGGACCCCGACCTCGGCATGCAGATACTCATCTCCCTGATCCAGAGTGGGATCACCGATGAGGTCGAATTGGCCGCAGAATACAAGAAGACAGAGCGCACCTTGCTCGACTACTTCAACTCGGGCAATATGTAGTCAAAGGGGTCGTCGATCAGGGCTCGTGGTCCCCTCAGCCCCCATCAGTCCCGCATCCCTCCCATTCCAGATAAAGCTCGCCGCATCCTCTCCAAGTTGTGCTAGCATCCCTACAACGCGAATCGCTCAAGCGAACAAGGACAAGGCATCATGACGTACTGTGCGGCACATAACTCGGTTGAGGCCACCATGGCCCAAGCCGCCGCATGCCTTCTCCGACGCGTTTCCCGACGACGACTTTTCTAAGTCGTCTTCTTCTATCTGAGGCCAGCAATGGCCCATGCCTCCGGGCATACCTCACCCCTTGTGCACCTGCACACTGCATCAACTGAAAACCATGAACGCGTAGCTGTCCCTGTGCTCAGACAGGCAGCTTGGAAAAGGAGAGAGCAATGGCAACGAAGGATAAGGTCATCCTGGCATATTCCGGCGGTTTGGATACATCTGTCTGCATCAAGTGGCTGCAAGAGGAGTATGGGCTTGACGTGATCGCCGTAGCGGGTGATCTCGGGCAGGACCATGCTGGCTTGGAAGCCATCAAGGCGAAGGCGATCGCATCGGGTGCCATCGAATGCTTGGTCGTCGACATGCGGGAGGACTTCGCGAACGAGTATCTCTCTTGTGCCATGGCGGCCAATGCCATGTATGAGAACAAGTACCCGCTGGTGAGCGCCCTCTCTCGGCCGCTGATCGCGAAGCACCTCGTGGACGCCGCTCATTCCTTTGGTGCGAAGCACATCGCCCATGGATGCACGGGGAAGGGGAACGACCAGGTCCGCTTCGAAGCCTCCATCCTCATGCTCGATCCTGACCTTGAGATCATCGCGCCTGTGCGGGACTGGGATCTGGTCAGCCGGGAGGATGAGATGGCATGGGCGGAGGCTCACGGCATCGAAGTGCCCACCACGAAGGCGTCTCCGTATTCGATAGATGACAACCTGTGGGGGCGCGCCATCGAATGTGGCGTCTTGGAGGATCCGTGGGCAGAACCGCCAGCTGATATCTACACCATGACGGTCAGCCCCGAGGAAGCCCCCGATGCTCCCACCTATGTCGATGTCTCATTCGAGCACGGCATCCCGTGCGCGCTCGATGGAAAGCCCATGAGCTTCCTCGAGATCGTCTACGCTATGAACGATATCGCTGGCAGCAATGGATACGGACGGCTCGACATGATCGAGAACCGGCTCGTCGGCGTGAAGAGCAGGGAATGCTACGAGGTTCCCGGAGCCCTTGCGCTGATCTGCGCGCATAAGTCGCTCGAGGATCTGTGCCTAGAGCGGAGCGTCTTGCATTACAAGCTCGGCATCGAGCAGACGTGGGCGGAGCAGGTCTACAACGGACTGTGGTTCTCGCCTCTCAAGGAAGCGCTCGATGCGTTCCTGGCGGATACGCAGCAGTGCGTGACGGGCACCGTGCGCATGAAGCTGTACAAGGGCAGCTGCGCCGTGGTCGGACGGAAGAGCTCGTATTCGCTCTACGATTACGACCTTGCCACCTACGATGCCACGGACGGCTTCGACCATGATGCCGCCAAGGGCTTCATCGAGCTGCATGCGCTCACGTGCAAGGTGTGGGCGAAGAACCGAATCAGCATGGGCGCGAAGATGTCCCAGTTCAACGCTGTTGCCTCAACGGCTGACGAGTTCACCGCCCAGGGGTCCGTCGTCGTGGAAGAGGCAGAGGCGGTCACCAAGGATGCGGCGGCAACGCTCGCTTAGAACCGGATGCGGGCATCGTGTCTGCAACATGAATGGAGGATGAGGGGCATGGCATTGTGGTCGGGTCGCTTCGAGGAGAGCGTGAGCGGATTCACGCAGCGCTTCGGTGCATCGCTTCCGATAGACAAAGAGCTCTATGCGCAGGATATCCAGGGCTCGAAGGCTCACGCTGCCATGCTGGCCGCTATGGGCGTCATCGCGCAGGAAGATGCGGACGCCATCACGGCCGCGCTGGCTGATATCGAACAGGATATCGAAGAGGGTCGCTTCGCATTCGATATCGATGACGAGGACATCCATATGTCCATCGAATCGGAGCTGATATCCCGCATCGGAGATGCTGGCGCACGCCTGCACACGGGGCGCAGTCGCAACGATCAGGTGGCAACGGATACGCGTCTGCATATGAAGCAGCGCGCGGCTAGCCTCATGAAGGCGAACCTGCGCCTGCGCGAAGTGCTGGCCTCGCAAGCGGAGGCTCATATGGATGTGGTCATGCCGGGCTACACGCATATGCAGCATGCGCAACCGGTGCTCTTCGCACACCATCTGCTCGCCTACGCGTGGATGTTCACGCGGGATTTCGATCGGCTCTCGATGGCCTATGAGGCGGCGGATGCGAATCCGCTTGGCGCGGCAGCGCTCGCGGGCACCACGTATCCTCTGGACAGGTTCGCTACCACCGAAGCGCTGGGCTTCGCACGACCCATCCCGAACTCGCTCGATGCGGTGAGCGATCGCGACTTCCTGCTCGACCTCATGTACGCCGCAAGCGTCTCATGCATACACCTGAGCCGCCTGTGCGAGGAGATCATCCTGTGGTCAACGTCGGAATTCGGCTTCATCACGCTGTCGGATGCGTATTCCACGGGGTCCTCCATCATGCCGCAGAAGAAGAATCCGGATTTCGCCGAGCTCATCCGCGGGAAGACGGGGCGTGTGGTGGGAGACCTCATGGCGCTCATGATGATGCTGAAATCGCTCCCGCTCGCTTACAACAAGGACATGCAGGAGGACAAAGAGGGTGCGCTGGATGCGGCGAGCACCCTTGAGGATTGCTATCTGTGCATGGCTGGCATGTTGGAGACCATGACCGTGCACAAGGAGGCCATGTTGGCGCAGGCCAAGAAGGGCTACCTTGCAGCCACTGATGTTGCCGACTATCTGGCGAAGCGCGGCGTTCCCTTCCGCAAGGCGCATGAGATAGTCGGGCATCTGGTCCTGCTCTGCGACAAGCGTGGTTGCGACTTGGATGACCTTGCCCTGGCGGACTTCAAGGCTGAGAGCGATGTATTCGAAGCGGATATCGTGGATGCACTCGACCTGCGCGCTATCGTGGATGCGCGCACCACGTATGGCGGCACCGCCACCACCGCCGTTGCGCAACAGCTCCAGGAGGTGAGGACGCGCATGGCTGGCGATCTGGCGTGCGCCGCTTTCGGCAGCTGATTCCCTGCTACAATCCTTCTTCACGCATCAATAGAAGGATGGAACATGCTCTCACCTGAAGAACAGCTGCACATAATCCAGTCCGGCGCTGCGCAGATCGTGCCTGAAGAGGCCCTGCTGAAGAAGCTCAAGCGCGGAATGCCGCTGAACGTCAAGCTCGGCGTGGACCCAACGGCACCTGACATCCATCTGGGGCACGCCGTTCCCCTGCGCAAGCTGCGCCAGTTCCAGGACCTGGGGCATGAGGTCACTCTCATCATCGGTGATGGCACGGCGCTCATCGGGGACCCATCGGGGCGGAACTCCACGCGCCCGCAGCTCTCGCGCGAGCAGATCGACGCGAACGCTCAGACCTATGTGGACCAGGCGTTCAAGGTGCTCGATCCTGCAAAGACCACGCTGCGCTACAACTCGGAATGGATCCTCGGGCTGGACATGGAGGGCCTGCTGAAGCTGCTGGCGAACTTCACTGTGGCGCGCATCCTCGAGCGGGATGACTTCCATAATCGCTACACCTCTGGTCAGCCCATCAGCCTGCACGAGTTCCTCTATCCGGTCATGCAGGCGTACGACTCAGTGGTCATCAAGGCAGATGTGGAGCTCGGCGGGACCGACCAGCTCTTCAACCTGCTCGCTGGGCGTGAGCTGATGGAGAAGCTGGATATGGAGCCGCAGGTGTGCCTGACGCTCCCGCTGCTCGAAGGCACGGACGGCGTGCGCAAGATGTCGAAGAGCTACGGGAACTACATCGGCCTCACGGACGCACCAGAGGATATCTTCGGAAAGGTCATGTCCATCCCTGATGAGATCATGGTCAAGTACTTCCGGCTGGCATCGAATGTGCCTGTCGATGAGATCGATCAGATAGAAGAAGGGCTCGCGAATGACGTGCTGCATCCGAACAAGGTGAAGCGTCAGCTCGCGCGCAATTTGGTGGAGCTCTATCATGACGCTGATGCGGCCGCTGCATCCGAAGAGCACTTCGACAAGGTGTTCAAGGCCCACGAGGTACCTGATGACATCCCGGAGTTCGCAGGAGAGCTGACCCTGAATGATGACGGGCAGGTCTATCTGGCGGCATTCCTGCACGAAGCGGGGCTTGCGGCAAGTGCTGGCGAAGCGCGTCGCTTGATCGATGGCGGCGGCGTGAAGATCGATGATGTCTCTGTCGAGCCGAAGCGCTACAACGTGGATCCCGCTGATCTGCATGGCGCCATCCTCAAGGTGGGGAAGCGCAAGTTCCTCCGCATCCTCTAGCGCTGTCTTGTCCTGCCGCTTCACGCTCGCTTCTGTCATCTCGACCGGCGCGAGCGCGAAGCGCATCCCCGCCGCCTTGCAGGCTCGCACCCTGCCCTCGAGCCTGCTCCCTCCCTCGTGCTCCCTCCTCCTCTGGCGCCCTTCGCACCCCGCTCTTCTTGCGTGCGCGATCGCGTCCTGGATGCCCCTCGGGGATGCCTCGGAAAAAAATTTTCAAAAAAGTTTTGGAATATC
>CAJURX010000007.1 GCA_910589125.1 uncultured Eggerthellaceae bacterium | reverse complement strand
GGCATGTGCGCGCTCGTGGTCATGATCATCATGGCCAATGTGGGCATCGTGTAACTATCCCCTTCGTTCGAGGTGGCAGCGCACCCCCCTAGATATCGCGCTGCCACCCATCTTCTCTGCATCATTCAAGGATGGATAGCGCTCTTACGGGAGGTGCCATCATGGGCACACGAGAAGTTCAGGGTGCCAAGGGCAAGCCGACCACTGACGTGAGTCGGCCAGCGCGGGGTCGTGCTCCTGCATCGAAGGCAGCAGGTGCGGTGTCCCTCTTCGAGAAGGTGCCACGTGAGGCGCGTTTGGCGTGGATCGACATCGCCGCCATCCTCTCCGGTGTCGTATCCAGCCTATCGAAGCTCATGGGCGGTGGCATCGTAGCGTTCTACGCTGGATGCCAATTGGGTGGAATGGCTGTAGCTATCACCCTCGTCCTCTCTTTCGTGCTCACCTATCTGGTGGGCAAGATCTGCTTCCGCGAGGGGCTTGCGAACAATGTTGTCTCGCGGTACTACATCTTCGGTCGTCGCGGTTCTGCGGCGGGTTCCCTCATCTGGATATTCGTGCTCGTAGGTGTGCTAGCGGTGGGGACCGTGCAGTTGGGCAATGCCATCCTCTTCGCAACGGGTTGGTCTGAGGAGTGGATGCGCTGGCTGCTGTTCATCGGCATCTCTTGCGTATGGGTGCTGATGGCGCTTTTCGGTACGAAGGTCATCGCGCGCATGAATGCGGTGTTCGTATTGGCGCTGTTCTGTGTCATGGGATATGTGGTCTACCTCATCGCCGTGGATGGACAGCTATTGGATGCGGCAACCCATGGGGTCTTGATCCCTGGCGTGCAACCGGCGGAGGGTTTCGCATATTCGGTGAACTATGCCATCATGACAAGCGGCCTCCTTGCGTTATTCGCTGCCGACTTCACGCGGTTCGCGCGTAAAGAGCGTGACCTCGTGCCCATATCGCTCACTGGTAGCTGCTTCGCGATCATCACCTACATCTTCGGTGCGCTCATCACGTATTACGGATTCTCCCAGGCTTTGGATTACTTCACGCGCATGGGCTATGAGGGCGCTGTGGCGGCGAATATGGCGGTCACGAATCCAGGCGTATCTCTTGTGCTGGCCTCTGGTGGCATCGGGCTCGCGATCATCTGCTTATCGCAGATGAAGGTGGAGACATCGAACTCGATCGGTGGGGCGAATGCGGTGTCCAATCTGATAGATTGCTTGGTAGGATGCAAGGTAAGCTGGGGTGTTGCCGTTGTGGTGGCGAACATCATCGGGATCCTATTCATCCTCGGTGGCATCTTGGAGCAGATCAACGCGTTCATGAGCTATGGCTCCATCCTCACTACTTCTTGGTGCGTGCTGCTCATCACGGATTACTATCTCGTACGCGGACGCATGGGCATCGGCGTCCGCGGTATTCAGATGGGGCAGCGTGAATTTGCCGTCCATTGGCGTGGGGTAGGTACGTTGGCCTGTGCCACAGCAATAGGGAGCGTGTTGTATGCCACGGGGCTTGTGGCAGTGCCCTTCCTGGTAGTGGCACCCTTGACCACGGCTCTCTATACCCTCATCAGCTGGCTATGCCGTGACCAAGTGCGCTCTGGGCGGATCGGATAGTCCGAATCTGCCCTTGGGTCGCTGCATCGACCGGTGGCGGCGCCAGCATCGGTGACGCTACGAGGTTGGCTGCTCGCAGGGGCGCACTGTATGTACGCCCACCCTTGGGCCGCGGATCAGCTCGAGCATGAGCAGGTGCCGCTCAGCTCTCATCCCAGACGAATGCCGCATCTCCTGCACCGATCTCGAAGTGGCACTGCGCGATGCCAAGGTCCATCTTGGTGAAAGCGCCGCGCTTGGTGGATGCGCGCACGCGGGCGATGCCGTCTGCATCACCGGTGAGCGCGAAGGAGAACTTCTGCTGGTTCAGCGCGGTGGGCGCCAAGAGAGCGGCATCGACCCCGCGTTGGAACCATGCAGGCATGCGAGCATAGTCGGCACATACCTTATCGGGCGCCTTCGAGGTGTGAGGTGCGCCCTGTGTCGTGCCGTATCCGAGCGCTATCACGGCAGCCAGCTTCTGTCCGAGGTCGACGTTGTAGGCGCGGTTCACCACCTTGTAGGTGCCACCGACCCAGCAGCTGTTGAGTCCGAGCGCTTGCGCCAGCAAGACCAGCTTCTCACCGTGATACCCCACTGCCTCGTCGAGCTCATCGCAATCAGGTCCGATCAGGGCTAGGTAGTTGCGCACGCCGGTGAAGTTCACGAGACGCGCCTTGAATCCTGCGAAGGCGCGCGGCTCATCCAAGACGAGCTTGATGTTCAGGAGGGCTGCCTCATTCACGATGGCTATGGCCTGTTGCAGCACATCTATCGCATCTGCGGAAAGGGGCTCATCCGTGTAGCTTCTGACCGAATGCCGCTCTTGGATGGCCTGCATCGGCGTGATGCGGCTGTGGGGGAAGAGCTCCAAGGCATCTTCGGCGGCATTGCGATCGAGCAGGTCGGCAGCAGTCATGGGCATCCTCTTCCCTAGGGTCCGTGCAGGTAGCTTAGCATGAAGGGGAACGCCCCGGTGCTTCTTGTCCGGATGCGATAGAGGTGGGCGCAGGCTTGCCTGCGCTCTTGCAGCGTTGATGCGGCAGAGTGGATCGCTCGTAGAGGCGCACTTCATGTGCGCCTGTCGGGGGAGCTGCCGGTACGCGAGCGATGAGGCAAGGGCAACAAGATCGCGTTCGGTATGTCCGCACCTGCTCTTCGTCCTACCTTCATGGGGAAGGGGAATATACTGAGGAAGATGACGAGATGAGGAGGCGCGTAGCCGATGAAGAGCGTGCTCATCGTAGAGGACGACCGTGACCTAGCGAATATCATGGCGCGCGCATTCGAGGAGGGCGGCTTTCGCGTGCGCACGGTGGGGAGCGCAGAGGAGGCCTATGACCTCCTTGCGGATGAGGCGTTCCATTGCCTGGTGGTGGATGTCAATCTTCCAGGAGACGACGGATTCGCCTTGTGCCGGGCCCTGCGGCAGCGCAGCGGCGTTCCCGTGCTGTTCGCCTCGGCGCGCATCGAACCCGATGCGCGGGTCCGCGCACTGCAAGAAGGTGGGGATGCATACCTGCCCAAGCCGTTCAGCTTGAAGGAGGTCATCGCGCAGGTCCAGGCGCTCATCCGTCGCAACGATGGCATGCTGGGAGCGCTAGGGCGCGGAGACGGGAACGTGCAAGGAGCGCTCGCGTTCGGCCCCTTCGTCCTTGATAGTGCGGCTGGCCGCATCTTGAAGGATGGCGACGAGGTTCCCTTGGCCCCCAAGGAATACGAGCTGGCGGCGCTTCTCATGGGACATGCCGGAGAGGCGCTCTCGCGTGATGTGCTGCTCGCGGAGGTATGGGGAGCGTTCTCGGCAGTGGAGCCGCAGACCGTCGCCGTGCACATGAGCTGGATACGGGCGAAGCTGGAAGATGATCCGGCGGCACCCGCCTACTTCAAGACCGTGCGAGGGCAGGGATATCGCTTCGACGTACCCGAGGGCGATGTGCGATGAGCGCTTCGGCAAGCTCTCGCATCAAGCGCACGTTCCGCACCGTCGTCTGTGGAGCTGTTGCGGTCGTGCTCTGTGCGACGGTGGGCGCTGTGGCCCTTATCGCTGGCCAAGACCCTGCAGATGCCATGCGGGACGAGGTGCTCGAGCTGAATGAGGCGCGTGCGATCGTGGCATCCGCGGCATCCGATGCTCAGGGGTCAGCAGATGCCCAGGATGCGGATGCTGATGTGCGCCTTGAGGTGGCTGCGGAGGCAGACGCCGCTCTTGCTCATGCTCAAGGAGCGTTGCGGCATGCGGTGGAGGCGCGACGTGCATCCACATGGTCGGCCATCGCATTAGTGGCGCTTGCTGCCCTTGCAGCGCTCGGGATGGTGGCAGCGCATCTGTATCGCAGCGTCGTTGGTCCCTTCTTGCGCTTGGAGCGCTTCGCTGAGGCCGTGGCAGAGGGTGATCTGGATGCACCCTTGCGCTATGAGCGGACGAACCCATTCGGCAGCTTCGCGTGGGCCTTCGACCACATGCGCGTCGAGCTCAAGCGCTCGCGCGCTGCTGAGGCGGCAGCATCCGAGGCTCATAAGACGGCCTTGGCCTCGCTCTCCCATGACCTGCGCACGCCCTTGGCTGCGCTCCGTGCTCACGCCGAGGCCCTGGAGATGGGGCTTGCGCGCACGCCAGAGGAGCGTGCTTCCTACGAGAGGCTCATCGTGGAGAGATGCGATGAGGCGGCTACGCTCGTAGAGGACCTGCTCTCTCACGCCCTCGCCGATATGGAGCGCCTGGAGGTGGCATCCGAGAGCATGCCCATCGTGCCCGTGTTGGCGCGATGCGTGGAGGGTTCCTCCTCCATCATGTCCGTCTGCTTGACGCGTGCGGATGAGGCGGTGCTATGGGCTGATCCCAAGCGCCTTGCCCAAGCCATCGACAACCTGATGGCAAATGCGTTGAAGTATGCGCCGGGATGTCGTGTGGAGGTGTCTGGGTGCGCAGCGGGAGATGCCTACCGGATCTGCGTGCGCGATTTCGGTCCTGGCATGGCTCCAGAGGACCTGCCCTTTGCCACCGATCGCTTCTATCGGGGCACGAACGCCGCTGATGAGCCAGGAGCGGGCCTGGGCCTCTTCATCGCCGACCATCTGGTGCAGCGCATGGGCGGCCATCTGCGCCTCTCCAATGCGCATCCTGGATTGTGCGTCACGTTGGAGCTGCCGATCACCTCAGAGACACGACGCGCCTTAATGACCTCTTAATGTTCGCTTCGGTAAGGTGCTCCTCGTTGGATGCCTGACCAGATGAACGGAGATATGCGGTGAAGGATGCGATCATAGCCGCCACCCGTCTAGCGAAGAGCTATGCGGCCGATGGCGTGCAGACCCATGTGCTGGGCAGCGTTGACTTGGAAGTCTATGAGGGCGACTTCACGGTGATCATGGGACCGTCCGGTTCTGGCAAGTCAACGCTCTTGTATTGCTTGTCGGGCATGGATGCGCCCACGTCAGGAGAGGTGCGGTTCCGCGGTCAGAGCATCTCTGCTGCGAAGGAGAGCGATCTGGCGCAGGTGCGCGCACAGTGCTTCGGCTTCGTATTCCAAGCGGCGCATCTGGTGAGCAATCTCACGCTCTTCGAGAACATCGCTGTGCCGGGATATCTGAAAGAAGGGCGCAGCAACGAGGATACGCGCAAGGCAGCTCAGGCGCTCATCGATCGAATGGGGCTTGCGGACGTAGCGGCACATCTGCCGAATCAGTCATCAGGCGGCCAACAGCAGCGGTGCGCAGTGGCGCGAGCGGTCATCAACGAACCCGCCATCGTGTTCGCAGACGAGCCTACTGGTGCCCTCAACAGGGCGAATAGCCTGGAAGTGCTCACGCTCTTGGGTGAGCTGAATGCGCAGGGTCAGAGCGTGCTCATGGTCACCCATGACGTGCGGAGCGCCGTGCGTGGGAATCGCGTGCTCTACTTCGAGGACGGTGATGTGCGCGGCGAACTCTGCCTTCCCACGTGGGATGATGCGCGGGCTGCTGATGGATCCTATGTGCGTGAGCGCGAAGCCCAGGCGAATGCATGGCTCTCGTCGCTCTCTTGGTAGGAGGTGCGCTATGGAACCGTTGCGCACGCTCATCATCGCAGGCATGCGTCGGGATAAGGGGACCTTCATCGGGCTCTCCCTGCTCTTGCTCTTGGCGTCATTCGCCCTCACGCTCACCATCAGCCTGTACTTCGACCTGTCGGACCGCGCGTCGGTGCTCTTCGACGAGGTGGGAGCCGGAGATGTATTCACCTCTGATTGGGGAGAGGGTGTCGAAGATGCCAGCTCTCGGATCAGGGGCATCTCTGAGGTGGGAGACTTGCGCGAGACATCGGCGTTCTCTGCTCCTGTGCGCTTCGTGGGCGCTGATGGATCGGATCTGAGCGATGTCGAACATGCGACGACCTTGTTCGAGGCATGGGATTCGGGCATCGATGCTCATCTTCTGACCGATGGCCTTGATGCATACGAGGCTGATCGGAAGCCGCCAGCCGAGGGCGAGGTCTATGTGTCGCCTGCTGCGAATGTTCTCTATCAGATAGAGGTGGGGGATGAGATAGCGGTCAGCATCGGGGATGAGGAGCGGCATCTCACCGTTGCAGGCTTCTTCGAGGACCCGCAGCTGGGAACGCCGTTCATGGAGGTGAAGCGATACCTGCTGGCTTCACAGACCTTCGATGAGCTCTATGCGCTCGCGGAAGAGGAGGCAGCATGCGCACCGGACGTCACGGTAGCGGCGACATCCGGTGCAGTGCGAGGTGCGTATCCCTTGGTCGAGCTTGACGTGTTCTTGTCGTCAGAGGCGAAGGCGGCAGGGCTCAACGGGCAGGATCTCGCGCGCATCGTCCAAGAGGAAGCGGGATGGGGAGCTGAGACCAGCGTATTCTCCAAGGAGACGCTGGTGGGGTACATGCTCATGGTGGTGCAGGTCATGACGGCCATCCTCGCGGTGTTCGCCCTGCTCCTGTTCGCCATCGCGCTGGTGATGTGCGTGCATTCCGTTTCAGCGGCCATCGAAGAGGGCTACGCTGATTGGGGCATCGCGAAGGCTGTTGGCATCACGCCCGCTCTGCTCCGACGCGCGCTCGTTCTCCAGTACGCCCTGACCGCATGTGTCGCTCTTCTCGTAGGATTCGCTGCGGGTATCGCAGTGGAGCCCTTGGCATGGCCTTCGTTCTTGCTGGTGACGGGCGTGCTGGTGCAGGCACCGGCCTTCCCCGCCCCAGCTCTCCTCTGCATTGGATCGCTCTTGGCTCTCCTCGTGGGTGCCGTTGCCGTCAAGGCGTGCAAGCTCGGTCGCATCTCCCCGCTTTCGGCTTTGCGGAAAGGAGCAGGGGATGTGCGCTTCTCTCCGCGGGGGAGCTGCAAGGTGAGCGGTGGCCATGTGGAGGCATCCCTTGCCTGGCGTGCGCTCATCTCCCAGAAGCGGCGCTATGTGGGCATGGGCGTCTGCTCGCTTCTATTGTGCGCCTTCATATCCCTCTGCTTCGGCATCGGAGGTGCGGTCTCTGAGGATGATGCAGTCTATCGGGCATTCGGCATCTGGCAGAGCGATATCTCGGCAGCGGTCCCGCCTGATGGGGCAACGCTAGGTGAGGTGCGCGATGCTATCGAGGAGACGGCGTCCATCGAGCGAGAGTGGATGGAGGGCGCGGTCATGCTCAACCTGGACGGGGAGGTGCGGACCTTCGTCGGCCTGTCAGACCTTGGGGTCGTGGATGATGCTTCGCTCGTCGCCGGACGGATGCCGCGCCTGGAGAATGAGGTGGCGCTCGGCTTGAACTTGGCGCACAGCGAGGGGCTATCCGTAGGAGATGAGCTTGTGGTCGTGAATGCTGACGGTCAGGAGAAGACGTTGCTCGTGTCCGGGGTGATATCTTCTGTGCTCAATGGCGGCAATGGGGCGCTCCTCACCTTCGAGGGTCTGCAATGGCTCACCGGAGATGACCTGGTGGCACTCGAGGGCATCCGTCAGTATCAGCTGGCGGACGATGCGGATGTGGATGGTGTGCTGAAGGGCTTGGAGAGACGCTTCGGAGATGATGTGAGCTTCGAGCCGACGGGGCTATTCGGAACCGCCGCGAACATGATCTTCCTCGTCCGGGACCTCCTCACTGCTATCGGCTACGCCATGGCGGCGTTCGCGGCGTTGCTCGCATGCGTGGCAGTGGCATTGGTCAGTCGACGCATGCTGGTAGGGGAGCGCCGCGACTTGGGCATCTATCGCGCGCTCGGATTCCGCGTGCGCACGTTGCGGCTGTCATTCGCGTTGCGCTTCCTCTGCGTGGCCTTGGTCGGTGGCGCTTTGGGTGTCGTGCTCGTCTCGCTTGGTGGGAGCAGCATCGTGAGCAGCTTGTTCGGTCTCTTCGGAGCGGGCGCCTTCACCATCGTGTTGCCCATCTGGATGGCAGTGCTCACCACCATCGGCCTTGCGCTCATCTTCGCTGCTTCGGCGTATGGGTTCTCGCGGTCCATTCGCACCATGAGCATCCAAGAGCTTGCCGGTACGGGAGAGTAGCGGGAAGGGCGCGGGTGGAGCACGTTGTCGTATGGGATCGCGGACACAGGCTCGTCTGTGCTCCTGCTGCATCCGTTCCTGACGCCCATGGGGAGCTTCTTGAGGCACCTTGACCGAAGCGCGTCTCATTCAAGAGCTCACATGATCTTGGCGCTATCATTCGAGGTCATGATGAGGGGAATGGGATCTGTGGCAGACGATCGAAGCGCGCTTTCAAGCAGCGCATCGGCTCGACGCCCGCAGCGTATAGGCGGCAGATGATGCGAGGAGGCAAGGTGTGAGGTATCATCTCGTCGCTCTCTTCACGATAGCGGCATGGGGACTCACATTCGTCTCCACCAAGGTGCTGCTCGTGGACTTCTCTCCGCTATGGATCCTCGCCATTCGCTTCCTCATCGGCTATCTGGTGCTTTGCGCCCTGCGGCCGCGCATCCTGAGAGCACGCGAGCGCGCGCACGAATGGCTGTTCGCCTTGGCTGGTGCAACGGGTGTCGCAGCCTATTACTTGTTGGAGAACGTAGCGCTCGTGTACACGACGGCTACCGCAGTGGGCGTCACCGTGGCGGTCGCTCCTTTGCTCACGGCGATCATCGCGGCCCTGCGAGGCGATCGGTCGGCATTGAGCATTCGCTTCTTCGGTGGCTTCGTGATGGCGATCGCTGGTTTGATCCTCGTGGGCGTGGGCACTGATGATAGCGCTCAAGCGGATGCCTCCAGCTATCTGGCATATGTGGGGGATCTCCTTGCGCTCTTAGCGGCACTCGCATGGGCGGTCTATTCCTTGGTAGTGAAGCGCATAGGGGAGCTCGGGTATGAGACCATCGCTTCCACCAAGCGCACGTTCTTCTGGGGGCTCGTGCTCATCATCCCTACGGCAGTGATGTTCGACGGCGATCTACCTCCTCTCTCTGAGGCATGCGCACCTGAGAACATCGCCAACATGCTCTTCTTGGGACTGATCGCCTCGGCTGCGTGCTTCGTAACGTGGGGCATCGCGGTGCGTCATTTGGGGGTGATCGCCACGAGCACCTATATCTACATGGTCCCCGCTATCACGGCGGTGGCCTCTGCCCTCATGCTGGGCGAAGTGCTCACCCTCCCCATCGTCGCAGGGCTTGCGCTCACCGTCATGGGCTTGGTGCTCTCTCAGATGCCGAAGCGAAAGGCGTGATCTGAGGCGCGCGCAGAGGGAGACGAAGCATTGCGGTCCATCTGTCTCATGGTCGACGGCCGCAGTCTCGTCTGCGCCCCTACGATGCGATCCAGAGGCAAGCACCGAGCAGTACGAATAGGAAGAGGAGGTTCAAGGCGCTGAACAGCACGAGGAAGCGTCCAGTGCTCAGGGTGCCGTCATCGCGGAGGGAGGGAAAGACCCTCTTCGCGCTGATGAAGTGCTGCACGGTTATCAGGCTGGCAAGCGAGCCGACCAGCGTACCTGCGCCTCCGATGTTCACGCCGATGAGCAGCCCTTGCCAGTTGTCGGTGAAGTGCGACAGGAGCACGGCTGCGGGCACGTTGCTGATGACCTGGCTCAGCCCGGCGGATGCAAGGAGCTCGTTTCCGCTCATGATGCTCGTCAGCCATTCGGCTAGGACCGGCATGCGCGCCATGTTCCCGGCGAAGATGAAGAAGCAGATGAAGGTGAGCAGCAGTGGATAGTCGACCGCCTTCAAGGCGCGCCTGTCCGCATAGCCAAGGATGCAGATGATGGCGATGACGGTGATGGGGGCGGGGATGATGCGGAATACCGCCAGGATCGTCAGGGTCAGGAGGAGCGCATAGGCAGCAAGGCGCCTGCGTCCGAGCGGCAGCTTCGATGCGGGCGCCATCTGAGCTGGATCTTCCGTCCGCGAACGCAGCAGGAGCGTGAGCGTTACCGCTATCAAGCAGAGGGAGATGAGGAAGGGGATGAGCATCGCTTCGAGGAAGCTCATCAGATCGAGCGAATACCACGAGTAGAGGTAGAGATTCTGGGGGTTGCCGAAGGGCACTACCATGCCGCAGAGGTTCGCAGCGATGGATTGCATCGCGAATGTGAAGGGCAATGCCCGCTGCCAGCCTGCCTTCACGAGCGTCGTGGCGGATAGCGGGAGCATGACGATCAGCGCCATGTCGTTCGTGGCGACCATGGAGAGCGCGGCAGTGGTGGCGACGAGGGCCATCACCACGCATCGCATCGTGCTCAGGTGCTCGAGCACCATGCGCGCGATGCGGTCGAACGCTCCGATGAGCCGGAATGCGTTCGCCACGGCGAGCACGCTGAACAAGCAGCAGATGGCCTTCCAGTCGATGTACCCAAGGTAGGCAGCATCAGGCGGCACGAAGGGGATCGTTGCAAGGGCCGCTGCGGCCGCGGCGATCAGGATGACATGCTCGCGCATGAAGGCCGTCGCGCACCTGATCCGTCCATTGCTCTGTGGATGCATTCTCATGGGGTCCATGATAGAGCTGTTGTCCATCCTGCGGTCCATCGGCATCATCATGCGACGTTTTACGCATTGGTAACAAAGCCTCGGGTATCATGGGCGGATTATGCATGAGAAGGAGGGATCATCCATGGAGAACGACAATCGCCTGGGGCACAAGATCACGACGCTTCGCGAGGCGCATCATCTGTCCGTCCAGGATCTGGCGGATCGCTGCGGCTGCGAGGCAGAGGTCATCGAGAAGCTGGAAGCGGGCGATGTGCCCCCCTCGCTCGCGCCGCTCATCAAGCTGACGCGTGCGCTGGGCGTGCGGCTCGGGACGCTCATGGATGATGACGAATCCTTTGGGCCGGCGTACATAGATGCGGGCCAGATGGAAGAGGTCGAGCGCGTGAAGACGCTCCAGACTGCGTGCGATGCAGGCGACCTGAGCTATTTCAGCCTGGCTGCTGGTCGTCCCTCCCGCCATATGGACCCCTTCATCATCACGGTGACGCCGTCAGGGGAGACCACGCACAAGCTGGATAGCCATGAGGGCGAGGAGTGGCTGTACGGCATGGAGGGCTGCATCGAGATCGAATATGGCCGGGACACCTTCATCCTGCACCCGGGCGAGAGCATCTACTACGACTCCATCGTGCCCCATCAGGTGCGCGCCCATGACGGGCAGAACGCGAAGTTCCTCGCGTGCGTGTACACCCCGCTGTAGCCACGGTGCTCGCAGGCGGAGCTCCGTGCGCCGCCTCGGCGCTCGTTTCGACATGAATGTTCACGGATGATGGAGAAGGTTGACATGGAAGCGATAGAGGAAACACCAGAGGGAGCGCAACCCATTCCGGGTGACCCCAACTACCCGCTCCATTCGGAGCTGACCATCGGCGACTACTTCAAGGAGCAGGTGGCGAAGGACCCTGACCACGAATTCGTGGTGTATCCCGACCGGGAGCTGCGCTGGACCTATCAGGACTTCGACGAGCGCACGGACGCCCTGGCCAAGGGGCTGCTCTCCATCGGCATGAAGCCAGGGGACCATCTGGGCGTGTGGGCGCGCAACATCCCCGATTGGCTCACCTTCATGTATGCCACGGCGAAGGTGGGCATCGTCATGGTCACGGTGAATCCCATCTACAAGAGCCACGAGATAGATTACGTGCTGAAGCAGTCCGATATGAAGGCGCTCTGCGTCATCGACGCGTATCGTGATGTGGACTACCTCCAGATCATTCGCGACCTGGTGCCGCAATCGCTGGAGCAGCCGCGCGGCTTCCTCGACACGGAGACCTACCCGTATCTGAAGAACCTCATCTACATGGGGCCGGAGAAGCATCGTGGCTTCTATAGCGTGCCAGAGCTGATCTTGCTGGGCCAGCATCGCCCTGATTCCGATCTGGAGTGGGCACGCGCTCAGTTCGACAACAACGACGTGGTCATGATGCAGTACACGAGCGGCACCACCGGGTTCCCCAAAGGTGTCATGCTGACGCATCGCAACATCTTGAACAACGGCTTCTACATCGGCGAAGGCCAGCGGCTGGGGCCTGATGACCGCGTCTGCCTGCCCGTGCCGTTCTTCCACTGCTTCGGATGCGTGCTTGGGGTCATGGCCAACCTCACGCATCGCTCGACCATGCTCATCGTGGAGGACTTCGATGCGGGGCTGGTGCTGCAAGCGCTCCACAAGGAGAAGGCGACTGCGGTCTATGGCGTGCCCACCATGTTCATCGCTGAGCTCAACCATCCTGATTTCGACACCTTCGACCTGTCGCACATGCGCACGGGCATCATGGCTGGCAGCCCATGCCCACCGGAGACCATGCGCGAGGTCATGGACAGGATGAACATGCGCGATGTCACCATCTGCTATGGCCTCACGGAGACGAGCCCTGTGTTCACGCAGACCTCGGCCGATGACGACATCCCCCACAAGTGCGAGACCGTGGGCAAGGCGCACCCTCCTGTGGACGTGCGCGTGATCGACCCGAGCGACGGCCACATCTGCGGCGTGGGAGAGCCGGGCGAGCTGTGCTGCAAGGGCTACAACGTGATGAAGGGCTACTACAAGATGCCCGAGGAGACGGCGGAGGCCATCGACGCTGACGGATACCTGCACTCCGGGGACCTGGGGATGGTGGACGAGGATGGCTACTACCGCGTGACCGGGCGCATCAAGGACATGATCATCCGCGGGGGCGAGAACATCTACCCGCTGGAGGTGGAGAACTTCCTGCTCTCCATGCCAGGCGTGCTGGATGCGCAGGTGGTGGGCATCCCTGATGCGAAATACGGTGAGATCGTCGGCGCGTTCATCCGCACGCGTCCTGGGTACGAGGACATGACCGAGGATGATGTGCGCGAGTGGGCCATTCCGCGCATCGCGCGATACAAGGTGCCCAAGCGCGTGTTCTTCGTGGATGATTTCCCCATGACGCCGTCCATGAAGGTGCAGAAGTTCAAGCTGCGCGAGATGGCAGCCGAGCTGGCAGGTGTCGCGAGCTAGCGATCGATCCTGAGGGGCGGGCTCCAACGAGCTGCATGCTCGAAGGCTCAGCAGCGCAGGTGCCAGGTACCCTCTTCGTGCGCCGTCTGCCATCTGATATCAGCGACTGCATCCACTAAGGCTGCATCGTGGGAGACCAGCAAGATGGCACCGGGGAAGCCTGCGAGCAGCTCCTGGAGCGCCAGGATCGAGCCGATGTCAAGGTGATTGGTGGGTTCGTCGAGCACGAGGAAGCTCGGGTCATCCAAGAGCTGCTCGGCCAACATCAGCTTGCGCAGCTCGCCAGGGCTGAGGTCGCTCCCATCCAGCAGCCGTTCTGGATCGGAGTTGAGCCGAGCGACCAGGGAGAGGATGCGGCCTTTGCGCTCGGGATCATGAGCGTGGAGCGCCCTGAGCGCTGCCACTCGCTCTGTGCGGTCCACATCCTGGGGAACGGAGGCGACGCTCACGGTCTCAGGCACGGTGCTCAGGATGTGGCGCACGATGAGGCTCTTCCCGGTGCCGTTCCTGCCTGAGATGGCTATGTGGTCAGTGGGTCCGATCCAGAGCTCGGGCACATGGATGGCGAAATCGCCAACGGTGAGGGTCGCTGCCGGCAGATGGGCGATCGTGCTGCTCTGAGCGACGCTCCCGTGGTCATCGAATCGATGCTCATAGCGCTTCGATGCGTGCATGCCGGCAAGCTGCTCGCTCGCCCTGGCGCGACGGCGGACCATCGTGGCGGAGAGCTTGCCTGCAACGCCATCCTTGCCCGTCACGATGGCGCGTCCGATGCGCTCGCGCCCGTCGCTGTCCTTCTTGTCCAATCCGCTGCGGCTGCGCTTCTTCTTCTGCCGGGAGGCCTCTTCGCTGCGCCTCTGCGCCTCGGCATCCAATCGTCGCGCTTCACGCTTCGCCTCTTCGCGCTCCTTGAGGGCATGGGCACGCTCCTGCGCTGCCTGTCCGCTCGCCTTGGTGTAGCCACCGGGACGCATGTGCGCTCTACCATCCTCGAACACGAGGCATTGGGAGGCGAGGGCATCCAGCAGCGCTCGGTCGTGGGATATCAGGATGCCGATGCCCTTGAACGATGCGAGCGCGCCTTCGATGAGCGCCTTCGTCTCAGCATCGAGGTCGTTCGTCGGCTCGTCCATGATGAGGACGTCAGGGCGCGCGGCAAGGGCGCACGCGATCTGGATGCGCTTGCGCTGACCTCCTGAGAGCGTGTCGTACCTCCAAAGCCATTCGTCCTGGATCTGGAGGAGGGTGCGCAGCTGTTGCGCTCCTTGGCTCCAATCCGAGGCGAAGTCGCAGAGGTCGGAGGGCGCGCCGGATGAATCTTGCTGACAATAGACGGAGAAGAGGGCAGGTGCGATGGTGCCAGCATCGGGGGCGATCATGCGCGCAGCGATGCGTGCGAGCGTGGTCTTCCCGCAGCCGTTGTCTCCGATGATGCCGCTCCAGCCTAAGGGGAATACCGCGCTGATATCCTTGAGGGCAGCGGTCGCGCCGTCGGGATAGGTATGGGTGATGTGCTCTAGCCTCAATTGCATGGGCCATGCTCCTTCGATGGGAAGGGCCGCGCAAGAGGGCGCTATCGCGTGCACATGGATCGGTGAAGCTGGGAAAGGCTCGAAGCGATGCAGCACCCTCAAGATGACGCGACCGGACGGTCAGCAGGTCGTGATATGGGCGCCCGAGGGGCATCGCTAGTTCTTCATGCACCTTTCCTCACTCGAAGCGGCGCTTGCCAAAGGCTCCGCTGGGATGTATCACGCCTATCGTAGCATGAGATGAGAACGTCGTGGCAAGATGTGCACGTGCTTGGCATACTACGTGCATGGAAGAGGTAGGAATGGATGTTGTTGCGAGGGAGAGCGCTGTGATCGAAGGGAGCACGGAGAAGGAGCACCTTCGGGAGCGCTTCAAGAGCATGCGGGATGCCATCCCCCAAGACGTGCGATGCGTGGTGGACGAGACGATCGAGCAGACCGTGGTGACGCTCCCTGAATTCGCGATCGCGGATGCGGTGTTCACCTATCTGAGCTTCGGAGCTGAGGTGGACACGCGGATGCTCATCGAGCTCACATGGGGTGCGGGCAAGACCGTGGCGCTTCCCCGATGCGTGGCAGGCGCATGTGCGCTCGAATGGTACGCGATGGACATCCTCGCTGACCTTGAGCGGAGCTCGCTCGGGATGGAGGAGCCACCGGCTGACCCCGATCGAGAGGTGGGTCCGCATGGCTTTCGCACTCCTCTTGCCATCGTGCCGGGTCTCGCTTTCGATCGCGAGGGCTTTCGCCTTGGATATGGCGGTGGCTTCTACGATGCCTTCCTGCCATCCTTCCCGGGCATGTCAGTGGGGCTCTGTCGCACGGCTCAGCTCGTCGATCGCCTGCCTGTGCGCGATGTCCATGATGTGCCCGTGGACCTGATCGTCACCGAGCACGGGGTCATCCGCCCTCAGTGAGCGATGGCGATGCGCCTTTGCGCTGACCGGGGAGTGGAGGCTGCGGTAGGCTCTAGTGCTTGCAGAGACCGGAGGTCGGATACCATGCACCGCGCTCGTCGATGATGGTGCAGAGCTCTTCCTTCTGCTGAGCAGTGAGGTCATCGCGAGCGGCTACATCCTGCTTCAGACGGTCGAGCATCTTGAGGGCGCCTTCTGCATCTGGCGCCGGGCAGCAGGGGCGTGCGAAGAACCTCACCCAATGCAGATCGGTCTGCATCTCGCGGCGCAGCTCCTCGAATGTGGCGTCGCTCGCAGTGCCCTCTATCTCGCATGCCTCCATTGCATCCTCCTCATTCGACAAGAAGTTGACCTATGCTCCCATGGTACCCCTTGCTCGCGCGCAAGGCGATCACGGATGGCACGCGCCGCAGGGCGCATACCCAAGGCTGATGAGGTGCTCGCGGCTGTCCTCGCACTGCTGGCGGTTCTTCTCCTTGATGGAGGCTGCAGAGGAGCAGTCGGGCAGGTGGAATCGCTTGGTATTGGTGTTGAGGATGTACGTGGCGAGAGGAGAGGTGGTCGCTTCATCGCTGGCAGCTGCGTCGCTTTCCGCAGCAGCTTCCTCGCTTGCGGCTGGTGCGCTATGCGTTTGCTCGTCTGTGAGCCAGCTCGCGCCCGTTGCGTAGTCGATGCCGATGCCGGGCTGCACGTTGTGGCAGTAGACATTGAAGCGTATCGCATCCCCGTCGTCCTCGATGGAGAACGCCTCCATCTGAACGCCGCGCGCGACCAGCTCATTTCCCAGGAAGAGGGGCGTCACGCGATAGAGCACGCTACCACCCGTCCGCTTCACGTATGAGGCGATGTTGTCCTCGAAGGGCTTCATGCCCGTCGCATTCATGTAGCGGGTTCCCGTGATGAGGTTCTGGATGTTGTCGTTCTGCCCGGTCAGCTGGAACGCCATCAGATGGCATCGGTTGTAGAGGCTGCCACCCTCCACGATGTCGTATCGCTTCTGCTCGAATCCTGTGGGCAGGACGTGCCCGATGCTCCCGCGCTCACCCTCGGGCATGGTCTCAAGGCTCACGAGCGCATATGCTGCGCCGCATCGCCCGAGGTGGTCGAGCTCTGCGTATTCTTGGAATGGACCCCGCTCGGCATCGGCGAGGGAGAAGCTGGGAACGCCGTCGTGGAGCTCCGCATACGGGATGCCCTCGTATGCGGGGAGCCCGTCAGGTGAGGTGGATGATGCGCTGCTTTTCGCATCGGGTGCGAAGCGCTCCGAGGCATCCGTGGTGACAAGGGTGCCACCAGGTGCGCTGTCTTGGGGCTCTGTGCATTGGGGCTCTGTGCACCCGGTCGTGCAGGAGAGGGTGGCGAGGATGAGCGCTATCGCTGCGAGCACGCTGATGAGGCGTCTGGATATCCTGCTGTTCGGAAGAAGGCTCATCGGGCATCCCGTCCCCTCATAGGGAAAGACCTGCCGGTGTGGCAGGTCTTTGGAGTCTCTGGTGGAGATGAAGGGATTCGAACCCTCGGCCCCCACGTTGCGAACGTGATGCTCTCCCAAATCATCCGTAAACAAGCCCCCACCAGATATCACAGTCCAAGCTGCTAGTCCGGCTCCTTCATGTGGTCTTTTTCTGGGATAAGTGTACAGCCTCCCGAAAGGGCTGAGTGACGGCAATCGGTCATTCGGTTTGAGAAGGAGGCATGATGTATGCCAAAACGATCGCAATAGCGAACCAAAAAGGCGGAACGGGCAAGACAGCCACGACCGCCAGTTTAGGAGTGGTGTTAGCGAGTGAGGGGAAACGAGTCTTGCTCGTGGATGCCGATCCGCAGGGGGATCTCACGAAATCGCTTGGTTTAGGGGAACCGGACGTGATAGAGACCACCCTTGCGAACCAACTTGAAGACATCATCGATGATAGGTCTTCATCCCCTCGCAACGGAATTGTGCATCACGAGGAAAACGTAGACTTGATGCCTGCGAACATTCGGCTTGCGAATGTCGAGACCGCGCTCGTACTTGCCATGAATAGGGAGCGCGTGCTCAAGACATGGCTCGAAGAACTCAAGGAGGACTACGACTATATCCTCATAGATTGCATGCCCTCACTCGGCCTCATCCCGGTCAATGCTTTCAATGCGGCAGATAGCATCCTCATACCTGTATCAGCCGAGTATCTGCCAAGCGTCGCCATGACTGATCTCATCAAGACCATCAAACGCGTCCAGAAGCAGCTGAACCCAGATCTTGCCATCGAAGGTGCGGTCATCACCATGTTCGACCGCCGCACCCGGCTTTCTGGGGAGGTCGAAGAGAGCATCCGCGCTGGCTACGGTAGGCACATGCGCATCTTCGACACGGTCATCCCGCGTGGCGTAAAGGCATCAGAAGCGCCAGCTTCCGGACAGAGCATCCTTTCCTACGCCCCGAAGAGCCGTGTTGCTGTCGCCTACAAGCACCTCTGTAAGGAGGTGATCGACCATGGCTAAGCGACCAGAGATCAAGCTCCCTTCTGCATCGGATATCTTCTCTACGCAGGAAGAGCGAGACGCCGAGCGCAACGGCGCTGTTGTCGAGATAGCAACATCTTTGATGGACGCCTTCCCGAGCCACCCTTACAGCGTCCGCGACGATGAGGCCATGGCCGAGCTCGTGGCGAGCATCGAGGATCATGGAGTGGATACCCCGCTTCTGCTGAGACCTGCTGATGAAGGCCGCTACACCATCATCAGCGGCCACAGGAGAAAGCATGCAGCAGACCTCATCGGCTTGGATTATCTGCCCGCCATCATCCGAGACATGACTGACGATGACGCGATCATCGCCATGGCCGATGCGAACCTGCAACGTCCCGTCATCCTGCCCAGCGAGAAGGCTCGCTCTTACAAGATGAAGCTCGATGCCATGAAGCGCAAGGCGGGAAGGCCCTCTGAAAATGGTGCACCAGAGGAGCATCATTTGCGCGGCGTCAAGTCAATCGATGTCTTGGCCGAGCAGTCTGGCGAGAGCAGAGAGCAGATTCGCCGCTATATCCGAATCGCCGAGCTCAACCCCGACCTCCTGAAGCTCATGGATTCTGGACGCATGAAGATGCGTCCAGCGGTAGAGCTCAGCTACCTTACGCCCGACGAGCAGGAAAAGGTCTATCGGGTGATCTGCGCAGAACAGTGCACACCGTCTCACGAGCAGGCGAAGCGGATCCGCATGATGCATGAAAGCGATGCTATCACCGACATGAACCTCATCGACCTCATGCAGGAAAGCAAGCCGAATCAGGCGGAGGTGGTGCGTATCCGCAAGGAGCGCATAGAGCGCCTCATCCCCGAAGGTGCATCGCGCGAAGACATAGAGAACAGGGTCATCATGGGCCTTGAGCTCTTGGTGCGCATAGAGCAGCAAAAGGCGGCGAAAGTCGTATGAGCAGCAAAAGACGATACGAGCTCCGTCACGACCAGAAAGGTGGCGGAGCATGGGCAACCTGATACACAGAGGCAAGGGCAGCTGGACACACGTTGAGAACACGATCTTCTACGAGACACGCATAAGCGCCAAAGCGAAAGGCGTCTACTGCCAGATCCGCTCGCTCGAATCAAATCCAGAATGGACGTTCACGATCGCGGGGTTCGCGACGCTTTTCAAAGACGGGATCGATTCGATCAAGAGCTCGCTCAAGGAGCTTGAGAGCTTCGGCTTCCTGCTGCGCGCGAGGATGCGCGGATCCAACGGTCGCTTCGTGGGCGCGGAGGAAGCGCTCTGGGTCACGCTCGACGATCCGTCCATGTACGAGGAAGAGGCCGAGCAGCTGAGATTCGAAGGATACAGCATCGTCTCGAAGAGGGACGCAAGCAAGGCGAAGATGAAAGGCGGGCATGCAAAAGACACCGAGAGTTCCCAGTTCGGGACCACATGCGGAAAATCCACATGTGGCGAATCCACAAGTGGTCATCCCACATCTGGGAAAGCCACATGTGGGCAATCCGGTGCAATTAACCCTTTAGAGGATCAAGGATTAACTGAATCAAAAGACCCTTCCCTTATCCCTTCCCACGAGGAGCCGAAACCGAAACGCGCTCAAGCAAGCAAGCGAATAGATGGATTTCCGGAAGACTTCGAAGAGCTCTGCGCTCTCTCGATCAAGCCTATCGTAGCGCTCAGGTTCAAGGAGGATTGCTATGAGGCATGGAAGGCGCGCTGCGAGGAAGGATACACGCCCCGGCAGATCATCCGCGCCTATGAGGTGTACGCCAGGGGCTACCGCAACCGCAACGGCAGCGACGCTTCGATGGCGAAGAACCTGGCGAGCTGGCTCAAGCGAGAAGGCGGCCTCGTGGATATCGCAGATGACCCCGAGCGCTGCATCGCCACGAACGAAGACGGGTCGCCCCTCTCCATGGAGGACTTGGCTGATAGGTTCAAGCGGTTCGGGAGGATATGGCGAAAGGCGAAGGCGAGGCGCGGCCTCGTGCTCTCGAATCTCCAAGCCATAGACGCAGGCTTCGCACCTGATGATGCCAAGGCAGCGCTCAAGGAGGACCGCGAATACAGCGATCATATGGATGCCTGCAAGCTCGCCTACGACAAGTACCTGAGATGGGTGGACCCGACGAACGCCTACGGCCTCATGAGGGTCGATAATCCGTTCGAGGGCGTATCTCTCGTCGAGCTCATGGCGCGCAAGGAGGAGATCAATGCGCTTGCGAACGACGACCCGGAGTTCGCGAAGCTGTTGGACGAGTATGAGACCTTATCCCGCGACATAACCGCATGCAGGCTCATCGGTCAGATGGACGACAAGACGTGGGAACGCCGCCGCTACGAAGAACTGGAGCTGCAGCACCGGATCGAGGAAAGGGTGCGAGAACGCAGAGATATATAGCGGGCAGTACTTAGCAGCTTGCGGCTCAATCAAAGATACTTTCCGTAATGAAAGCACAATATGTTGTATATACCTTTGCTTAAACAAGTTGTATATTGTATATATCAGAAAAGCATGGAGGTCGAAAATGGGTAGAGATGAACATCATGTGGTAAGCAATCCCAACGGGGGTTGGGATGTAAAGCGTAGCGGTGCAGACAGGGCGAGCGTCCACGCAGATACAAAGAAAGATGCGATCAATCGAGGACGCGAGATCAGTCGGAATCAAAACACTGAACTTGTCATACACAACATGGACGGGAAGATTTCAAATTCTGACTCTCACGGCAATGACCCTTGCCCGCCTAGAGACCGCCGCTAATAAGGTATTCCCCAAATGCCAATCTCGTTTACAGATGCAAGCGGCGTTGATAAAGAAACCTTCGCTGCTTCAGGGGCTTACGATGCAATACTTGATATCGATTCAAGGTTTTTCATCGACCCCGCACTGCTTCCCGCCTCCTCTTGTCCTGAGTTTCAAGGTGCGCGAGAGGATCTGGAGCACTACTGCTCTGGCGTCATTTCTCTTCTCAAGCTATCGAGCCGTCCCGGCGATCGGAGATGGAAGCAAGCAGATAAGCTATTGACGTTTAAGGAGATAAAAGGAACCTGCCTCGGCTATTCCAAAGAGGGTGTTGCCGGAAACGCCATCGGCCCCACGTTGCGCAAAAACATACTGAATTCCATTACAGATCTCCTTGAGCATGGTGAAGTCGACCCGATTCTATTTGAGCTCATTGGTGCATTTGAGGAAGGTGTTGGGTGCGATCGGATAAGCGATTTGATAACTTACGTACTTCGAGAACGAATTCTTGCATTTACGGAAAGAGTCTGTATAGCCTGCGGATACAGCGGAAATACAGTCAAGATTGCAGACTTTGCTGTACCGTATAATCCTTATGCGAAATCGCCAACCCTTCTTCTCCCTGAAGACATCTTGCATCCTTTGCCCCTCGCAGAGGAATTCGAAGACATTGACCGTGTTTGCGTAGAAAATGAACGCGTACGGCAAACGGCGAACGATTGGTTTGATTTTTCTTCAGATAAAAGACCAACTAAACGCCAGATTTTCCAAGCCTTACGCGGAAGCGTCGAATTCCGCGATGCGTACGTAAACGCCTATAAGAGCAGCAAGCCAAGACCTTACGACTTCAAAAAGGATTCAGAGGGAGAATCGGCTTGGTATGAAAACGGGAAGGCGTTTGCTGAAGCTAATCCTCTTCGCATATCCGCGAAGAGCGAGAGTGCCGAATCTCTAGCCTCTATTGTTGACGCGATCTGCAACAGTTTCAAACACGGCGTTGAAGATAATGGGCAGTGGGAGCTACTGTTTGATGATGCAAAGGTCAAACCAAGAAAAGAGCGTTACGCACAGAGGCTATTTGCAGCGATTGCTCAAAGCTATTGTCAGGCTAACGATATAGACATCAATCCAGAGGTCAACAACGGGAACGGCCCCGTTGATTTCAAATTCTCAAAAGGCTATAGCAACAAAGCCCTTGTTGAAATCAAGATGAGTGCCTCGTCTCAGCTCGATCATTGCCTCGACGTGCAAATCCCACGTTATTTGGAGCAAGAAGCATGTGACAAGGCGGTTTATCTGCTTATTGACACAGGAAATCACAAGAAGGTGCAGGAATTCGCTAATCGATACAGAGCAAAAGCCCCGGAGGTCAGAGAGTCCATCGAGCTTCTTATCGTTGATGCCTCACCGAAAGAATCAGCAAGCAAAGCATAAAAATGGGGAGGCGAACCTCCCCAAATCGCAACCGATGAGCGCAGCACTAATCGACCGAGAATGCGTTGATGTGGTGGCGGATCATGGCCCTGCCTTCACCGACAACCACAAGCGATACTGTGTCAAAGCGAACACATAGATGCAATGTGCTGTGTTCTGCGATGTATGCCAGCGCGATTCTCTCGTAGCGTTCACGTTTCGCCTTGGTGGTCGTCTCGCTCGGAAAGCCCTTGCTCGTATCTCGCCGGGTCTTCACCTCGACGAAAACGAGAACATCATCGTCTTTGGCGATGATATCCGCCTCACCTGCAGGGCAGGACCAGTTGCGCTCGAGGATGTCGTATCCTCGATGCATGAGGAAGCGAGCTGCCGCCTCTTCACCCTTCATACCGAGTTCTCGGTTCTTCGAGGCGCTGGAAGACGACGCTTCCCTGATCCGCACGCCACCGCGACTTCTGGACGTGCCCTTTCTGGTTCGTTGTGTTTCCGTTGGGATCTTCGTTGATCGTCCGGGTCCGTCCATGACCCCTGCTGCGCTCTTAGCCATCTCTCTTCCTTTCGTTGGAATTCCATGTCTATGTCAACAGGGATGCCGGCGGCAGCCCTGGGGATGCCGCCGCGCGCGATGCGCTCAGTCGTTGTGCTGTTTTCAAGTTGCTGACCCTTTTCCCGCCTGATGATGCGGGGCGTGGATGCAGGGTTATCGTATCTGCGTAGAGATCGATGGCGCGCACGGTGTGGCGCGGGTCGCGAATGAACCAACGCATGTACATACCGAAGAGGGCAACGTGCTCTGCGCGTTCATGCATGCGCCTTAGCGTGCTTTTGCTGCAGATACGCTCATGCAGATGGGCGATGGAGGAAACAAAGATGATGACCACGAAGTCTTACCGAATGGATGACGCTACGCTTGAGCGCATCGAGGAGCTCGAAGCATCGCGTGAGATGCATGCCGGCAGAAGGACGCTGGATACGACGGCCACGCAGATCCTGCGCGATGCGGTCGAGATGATGCACCGCTTCGAGCTTGGGCACGAGAGCATGATCTCGCCCGAAGACCCGCGCTTCAACTGATAGAAAAGGACGGATGCGATTGCATCCGTCCTGCGACCTCGACCTTGGACCGGATCAGCTGGAAACGAGCGCTAGAAGGGGATGTCCTCCTCGTAGAGACCGGTTTCCTCGTCGATGACGACACCTTCCACAGCTTCCCCTGAGCTCTTCTTGAGGTTGCCGCACGGGTCGATGTCCTGGACGATGACCTCGATCTTCGATCGCTTCTGACCGTCGCGCTCCCACTGGCTCCAGCGGAGCTTCCCGTCGATCGTCACCTTGGATCCCTTCTGGAGAAGTCGATCCATGGCCTCGGCGCGATTGCCGAAAAGCGTGCAGTCGATGAAGTTCGCATAGTCCTCCCACTCGCCGGTCGATGCGTTCTTGCGCCGATCGTTGACCGCGATGCTGATGCTGAGAACCGAGGTTCCGCTCTGCGTGTGTCGCAGCTCCGGGTCGCGTGTGAGGTTCCCGCTGATGACAACTCGATTGATGCTCATAGCGTTGCTCCTTAGTCTTCGCGCACCTTCATCGTCGGCAGCCCATCTGCCAGTTGACCCGATGTGTCAAGGTGCTCTTGGCCGCTTTGCGCTCGCAGGCGCGGATAGCGGATGCAGCCAAGACGCTAATGCCGATGCGCCGCCGTAGGTGGCATCGCGAGATGAGCTGAGGCATCGGATGGTGCAGGTATATAAGCGCGGGGCGAGTCTCACCGTGCGACGCAGGGCGCGGGCGTATAGACCTTTGACGTTAGCGCATCGGTTCGGATGCACCGACGCTCTGGGCGAGAGCCGCTTTGCATATGGTCGGATTCATCTACGCGAACAGATGAGGAGCAGCCATGGCCGTCGGAGACACCATCAACACCATGTTCGGGATGATAGGATCCCTTCTCGGCACCGTCACTGACGGGCTCTACAGCATCGCGCCCAAGCTCATCGTGATCGCCATCCTCATCGCGCTCATCGGCGTCGTGTTCTGCAGCGGCATGCAACGCGGGGCCAAGATCGCCACGGTCGTCGTTGTGTCGCTCGTCGCCTTCGCCTTCGGCTTCTTGCCCGATATCGTGAACGGCCTTCTGGGGGCAGCGGGAGATGCTCAGGCGGCGAACGCGGCGATAGACCCCGTGGCCGATGCTATCGGATAGAACGATCAGCCCG
Source organism: uncultured Eggerthellaceae bacterium (assembly GCA_910589125.1). Classification (GTDB taxonomy): domain Bacteria; phylum Actinomycetota; class Coriobacteriia; order Coriobacteriales; family Eggerthellaceae; genus MGBC163016. Next base: position 83,464 of record CAJURX010000007.1, on the reverse strand, counting down.
CGTGCAGCAGCATGGGCGAGCTTCGCCTTGCTCGCAACAGCATGCATCGTCTGGCTGCTCGTCGCGTTCCCGCTCCTCTACACGCTCGCATTCTTCGCCTTCCCGCCAGCAGGCTTCGAAGGTCAGGTTTCCGTCGCATCGGGGATGACCACGTACTTCACCCGATGCTTTCCCGTAGGCATAGGGGCCGCTGTCGCCCTCATGACAGCTTACGGTGTGAGCGCCCCGGCATTCGCTTTGAGCGCTGCATCCTTCGTCCTGCCATACCTCCTTGTCCGATCGCTCCATGCAAGGCTGGCGCACGAACCATCCGCCCTCGATGCGCTCCCTGAAGCTGCACGATCGACAGAGCACGGGACGGCTCGCATGGTGCGCGACCCAAAGGAGATCGCTCGCGATTGGAGGACGATCCCGGGAGATGCAATGGAGGTTGAAGAATCCGGCATCGTGCTCGGGTATTGGCGGCAAGCCTCGCCTTGGCGCATCGTCTGGAACGATGTCGCGAAGCTGATCGGCGTACTGCCGGAGGTTGCGGCAGACAAAGGCGGGTACTTCGTCACATCAGGCGATATCCACGTCGCCATCTTCGGTTCCACCCGCGCCGGCAAGAGCCGGCGCATCCTCATCCCCACGATAGACGTGCTCCTGCGAGGTGCACGCGAATCCGCTCTCATCCTCGACCCGAAGGGAGAGCTCTACGGCTCCTGCGCTGAGGTGCTCGAAGCGCGTGGCGTGAAGGTGAACAGGGTTGATCTGCGCTACACGTCCCACTCTGACTCCCGCAACCCCTTGAGCGAGACCGTCAGCCTTTGGGACCGTATACGCAAGGAGAAGGACCCTGTGCGCAAGCTCGAGCTCACGGCGGACGTTTCCCAGCGCGTGCAGGACCTCGTGGAGATGCTCTTCCCCACGATGCCCGACGAGGGGCAAGCCAAATACTTCAATGACGGAGCACGCGCGCAGATCCGTTCTGCCATCCATTACATAGCATCAAGCCCCTTCTGCCCCGATGAGCAGAAGACGCTCGCAACGGTATCGCGCGTTCTCGCCATGTACGCCGACGTGCAACCGCTACCGCAGAACGACAAGCGCACCTTCGTGCCCTTCGAGGCGATGCTTGATAAGCTGCCGGCGGACCATCCTGCCGTTGAGTCATGGGCAGCCGGGCGCGGGGGCACCGCGAAAGAGACCGCCCAGTTCGCCTCCACCGCTCAAGGCCCTCTCCAGCTCTACCGCGATCCTTCTGTCATGCGCATCACGCAGACGACCACTGCCGCACTCGACGATCTCGGCAAGATAAGATCCGCCACATTCCTCATAGTGCCGCAAGACAGACCAGCCTACGCGGGCTTCGCGAACCTCTACGTACAGCAAACCTATTCCGCCCTAGCTGATCTGGCGGCGGAATGCGGGGGCCGTCTGCCCCAGAACGTGACCATCATCGGCGAGGAGATCGGCAACCTCACGCCCATTCCCGACCTCGCAGGCAAGCTCGGCTTCGGAACTGGCTCGGGATAAGGTGGCTCCTCGTCATGCAGAACCTCGCCAAGATGCAGGACCGCTACGGCGAGCGCCCGGCAACTGACATGATCGGGAACTGCGGAGCCCAGTGCCTCATCAAGACCGACGAGATCGAGCGTACCGCCAAGCATTTCGAGGTTATGCTCGGTGCCTATACCACCACATCAGAGGGGCAGTCCAAGTCAGGGGCTAGACTCTCGCCGTTCAAGCCCCAAGGTTCGGATTCGGTGCGTACCGTGAAACGCCAGCTCCTCTCGGCAGACGAGCTCGCCGCTTGGACGCCGGATATGGGGAACATCGTCATCAAGGACGGCATCAAATACCTCATGCCGCTGCCTGACCTATCCGAGACCCCGACCGAGCGCGTGTTCGGATTGGGCGACCGAGACCACAACCAGCGAAAGCAGCAGATGGCGCTCTGCGGAGGAGAGCCGAAGGCCCATCCGCTACCGAAGCCTTGGTATCCGGAGCTCAAGCGCAAGCGCGATTACACGGCAGATGAGCTCAAGGAGCGACGAGCCGCATACATGCGCGAGCTTGGGTACATCCATCTCGCAAGGTATGCGGCACGTCCCAAGAGCGTTGAAGAGGCCAGACGCGGAAATGGTGCACCACCGGAGCACCATTCTGAGAGCAGCACGACAAGGCGCTCGCCGCAAGAGGTCTCTTCTCCTGAACGCAGGAGATCGGATCAGCGATCGATTCCGTCTGTTGGAGGCATCACTCCGGATGACCCCGAGTGGGCTGGATGGTGATGGGCTTAAGTCTCACGTTGCGACGTGCGCTGCGTATATACATGGGCGCATGACATCTCAGATGCGCGCCCATGCGCCCGAATGCGCTATCCGCCTCATGCAGAATCCTCTTCGGGTCGCGCGCCCTGGTAGACGGAGGCCGGGGTCGCGCTTCCCGCAATCAACTTCATTTGAGAGGGGCGGCAGATGGATTTCGCGAGCGTCTTCGGCAACATCATGGACATGGTACGGGACAACATCCTGCTCACCGTCGGGTACGGCATCCTGGGCCTCGTTGCCGCAGCGGCGCTCGTGATACTTGCTAAGGAGGGCTTCGGGCTCGCGTTCACCCAGGACACGCCCGAGAGGCGCGAGAAGATGAAGAACTGCGTCTACGTGCTCGCCGTCTGCCTCATCCTCGCATTCCTGCCCGCCATCATCAACGGCGTCATTGCGCTTGCGGGAACGGCAACGAACCTCGGCCAGAGCTTCCTCACCATCTAGCGTGCAGTCTGACGCGAAGGGCACACCATGACAGTAGCAATAGCGACACTTGTCGTCATAGCTGCGGGGATCATCCTCGGTTTCTTCACCGGCGGCATCATCGAGTTCGCGCTCGTGCCGATGGTCTCAGGTTTCTTCGAGGCGAGCGTCAACTTCCTCAGCATCCCCATCGTGAGCTCGATCGTGCTCTGGGGTCAGGGCATATCCATCGTTGCGGTCGTGGCGCTTCGCGTAGGCATCGGCATCAAGGAGATGATGCTCGGCTCTCCCGATCGTGAGTTCTCGCTGACCGAATATGTCTATAAGTCCGCCACAGCGGTCATCCTCGTCGCCCTCATGCCGACGCTCTGCGCCGCCGTCATCAACCTCGGCGACACGATGCTCTCAGACATCAAGGGAGGCATCGGGGCCGAGGGCGTTATTCAAAACCTCACAGCGAACAACTACGAATCGCTGCTCGGGGTGACGAACCCCGTTGCGGTCATCCAGATGCTCATCAGCTCGGTCCTTCTCCTCGTGGCGCTCATCATGTGCGTCATCGTCATGTACCAGTTCGCCAAGCGGCAGATCGAGATGGGCATCGTCGCGCTCATAGCGCCGTGGGTATCCATCCTCGCAGGCACCACGAACGACTCGTCCCAATACTGGGATCTCTTGAAGAATCTCTTCGGGATGTGCGTGACGCAATGGGTGCAGTACGTCCTCTGCATCATCGGCATGTCGTGGCTTGCGAACTTAGCGGCATCCGCAGGTGATGTCTACAGCCTGACCCTTGTGCCGCAGACGTTCGTGAGCATGTTCTTCATCATCGCCATCTTCGGCGCATCCATCGGCATCGCCCGCCTCATTGACCGCTACACGTTCTCAAGCGCGAGCTCGGGTACAGGAGCCATGCTCGCCGGCATCGCGGCTCGTGGCGGCGCGAGCAAGCTCGCCGGGCTCGTAGCCAGGAAGTAGGATCCATGGGCACATCCACCGCAAGTCAGATCGAACCGATAACCGCAGCGCTCCTCGGCATCTTCGCTGCGGCGGCGCTCGTTGCCATAGCGGTGGCGGCTGCTCGCCACTTCATGCGCAAGGGGGAGGACGCATCAACGCCGAGCGGGTTCGCAGGGCGCATCTCGCACGTGATCGGCTACATCTTCGCTGGCGGCCTCATCGCGGCAGGCGGGGCATCGCTTGCGAACCTCGCCAAGGGGACGGGCGGAGAGTCGTCCATACAAGGTGCCTCCGGCATGACGGATGCCGCTGGTAAGAACCCGTTCGCACCGACCGAATCGAGCGGTCTTGAGCCCATCGCAGGTGAGCGCTCCGAGATCGCCAACAAAGCAGATGCGGCCTTGAAGAAGATCCAGGCGCAAGCCGACAAGGAACGCAAGAAGGCTGAGAAGCAGAAGGTTCTCGAGAGCATCAAGGGCGTTGCCGCGAAAGCGGCGGGAGCAACGAGCGTCACCCCCATTGCAGATGACGAGACAGCCAAGCGGATGCTCTCGGCATCTGACTACCTCAGATACAAGTCCGGCGTGAGATTCGAAGCGGTGCAGGCACAGGACGGAAGCACGCTCATCCACGCGATCAACTGAAAGGAACGCATATGCACGACACGATGACGCGCAGGCAGGCTATCGGCATCGGCGCTGCAGGCGCGCTCGGAGCGATGCTCGCGCTTGCAGGCTGCAGCGCAGGAGAAGACGCACATCAAGACGAGGGATACCTCGATTTCAACTTCGCTGACGACATCCTTCCGCTCGGCTCCGTCGTCGTGCTCGATGACGGAACGGATCCGGAGGTGGCACGCCTCATCATCGCCAGGCGTCCGGTCTACCTGCAGGATGACCATATATACGACTATGCGGGCATCGTGTGGCCGATCGGGCTCATAAGCGACGTGGCGAGTGCGCCGCTCGAAAACGAGATCCACCTCTTCGACGCTGAGGCCATCAAAGGCGTCAAGTTCATCGGCTATGCCGCGCCTCTCGAGGCCACGGCTGCAGCCGAGCTTGCAGCAGCAGGCGAATCCGACGAGACCGCGCTCGAAGCGCTCCTTCCCCTAGCCATGGAGATGGGCGTCATCGAGACCACGAGCAATGAGGGCGAAGCGCGATGAACGATGAGACGACGATGCCAGTTTTCAAGGCGATGAGGAAGCGCAGGATGCTCCTCGGGCTGGGGCTAAAGGAGTGGATGCGCGTGGCAGGCGCGCTCATCATCGGAGCCGTGCTCGCATTCTCTCTCGGCGGCTGGAAGCATGAGGCGGATGTATCCCTCACAGCAACCGAGCTGCAGGAAGTATACGGGCGCTACTGCCTGTATCAGAACGCCCTGCAGAAAGCTGACCAGATGAGATCCGCATCGGGTGCGAGCGATATGAGCGTGCTCGATCTCACGGCGGACGAGCGTGCGCAGACAGCAGAGGCGCACGCGCTCGGCATCACTTCTGGCATGGATCGCGACGAGCTCACCGAGCTCATCCCCAAGAGCGAGCGCAGAACCATGCCTGTCATCCCCGACATACCGCGATGGATGGCATGCCTCGGCATCCCGCTCGTCCTTGCCGTGCTGTTGAACGTCGAAGTGAGCCACAACACGACGCTCTCCAAGGAAGCCGCGCGCGTCATCGCCCATATGCGCTCGCAGAGGATCTACTCATCGAAGCCAAGGACATACATGAAAGGTGCGTGATCTCCGCCATGTTCCTCAAAGGACAGAAGCAATCCAAGAAGCGGCGAAAGGAAGTGGTCGATGCACGTCAGTCCGTGCAGGAGAAGCTGCCGTTGCTTGATATCCGCGATGACATCCTCTATCTGCGCGATGGGAGCTACCGCATCTTCGTCGACTACCCCGGCAAGAACTACTCGATCTTCTCATCTGAGCAGATGCGCCGAGAGGCCCATGACGTGTCTTTCTTGATCTCGTCGATCACGAGCCCCTTCGCCATCATCAAATACCCGAAGTCCATCGAGTCCCAGGAAGGGCTCATCGAGATAGAGCACGCCATAGACGATGCGCGCTCCCGCGCCATCGGAGCGCATGGAGAAGTGCTCGACGCTTCCGCCATGGCCCGTCTCGATATCTTGGAGCGGAAGCTCCTGCCTCAAGCGCTCGCCGAGGCATCACGTGCGGAGCGCGTGGCGGTCACCAACGTCATAGCCTTCTGCTTCGATGCGAGGACACCCATCGAGGAGGCGGAGCGGCAGGTGCAGGGATTCTGCAAGGTCGCACAGGATCGGACGCGCGTCTGCGCAAGCAGGCTGACCGATGCCGAAGTGGTGGAGCTCTTATCCGAGTGGCTGACGCCCAGCGACAGCCTGAAAGGCGCGCACGATGCGCAAATCCCCCTTCCGGCAGATTGGGAGGTGCTCTGATGGCAAGACGCATCCCCGCATTCCTTCGCAAGGGGCAGATCAACCGCGCGCTCGTGAACGCTATCGCTCCCGCAAGGCTCGAGTTCCAAGCGACCCACGGGCTCGCCGATGACACATACTTCAAGATGTTCGCTTTGAGCGACTACGCATCAGAGCAGCCGCTTGGTTGGGGCGAGGGATTCATAGGATCTTCCCTCAAAGCTCCTGTTGTCATCAGATGCAAACCCGCAAGCAGATCCGCTATGCAAGAGCTCGTGGACAAGACCGCATCGGAGGCCGATGCGCAGATCGTATCGGTGCGCAAATCGCTCTCAGAGACCATAGACGACAAGCAGGCTGAGGAGCATGCGGTGCGCATCGCGCACATGATCGCACGGGACAACGTGCGCATGTTCGAGGCGGTGGTCTACATCGCGCTGCGAGAGCGCGAGCTGGAGGACATCGGCGACTCGGAGGACTATTTGAGGCGCATGCTCGCGCCGTACGGAAATGGCGTGAAGACGCTCGTTGCCAACCAGGAAAAGATGTTCTTCGCCGCCTCTCCCATGCTCGACGAAGACGAGGTTACCTTCGAGCAGACGGCACGCCCCATGCCAGCATCCACCCTCGCATGGATGATGCCGTTCCGCTCGACCGGCCTGGCGGACCCGCGCGGCATCTCCATCGGCGTCGATGACGACGGCGGGGCTGTGCGCCTCGACACTATGACTCACACCTCAACCCGCAAGAACTCGAATGGCATCTTCGTAGGAGACTCCGGTTCCGGCAAATCGGCAGAGCTCAAGCACATTGCCCTGCATGAGTGGGCTGTGAAAGGCGCGAAGATCCTCTGGATAGACCCGGAGGGCGAAGCTGAGGACCTCGTGAGCTCTCTTGGCTGCAAGGTTGTGCGCATAGGGTCTGAGAGCGAATCGGGCATCCCCGTGTTCGCGCCGCGCAACATCGGAACGTCGGACGATTCGGGCGATGACTCAGACGAGCCCGACTCGACGGCCTCTTTTCGAGCGGCATCCCAGGAGCGGGTGCTCGCGGCCACCATACCGTTCGTTGCCTCCTACATCAAGATCGCGTTCTCTCCTGAGCGTGAGGACATGCCCGCGCTCGAGGAGGCGCTTGAGGTGGCATACGGCAGGTTCGGCATAGGCCCCCTCATGACGTTTGGCGAATACGATGCATCGGATCTGAGCTACCCGGTCATGCGCGACCTTTACGACGTCCTGAACGAGCTCGCAGATGAGCATCCCGAAAGCCCGTCATACGGACGGCTCGCGAAGTGCATCCGCAAAGCGGCAGTGGGCTATGACGCTCATCGCTACAACTCGCGCGAGACCATCGACGCATCCGACGATATCGTGCTCATCAACACCGAGGGCATCTCGACTGACGAGGCCATGATGCGCGCGGAGTATTACAACATCCTGTCCTGGTGCTGGTCTCAGATCAGATCCGAGCGCTTCACGGGCCGCTACGTGCGCCTCATCGCCGATGAGCTGCATACCGTCGTTAATCGCAAGAGCGTGGATGCGGCGATGATGGTCAAGAACATCGTCCAGCGTGCGCGCAAGTACGGTGCCGGCTTCTTCGGATCCACGCCCCAGATCGTCGACTTTCGAGCGGAGGGCGTGAAGGACATCGGCGAGGCCATCATCTTGAACTCCACCTACCGTTTCTATGGCGGTGCGCGCGGCGACAACCTGGAATCGGTGGTCAAGACCGAGGGCTTCTCACCCGAAGTGGAACAAGGGCTTATGCGCGCGCAGCGTGCGCGCTTCGTCGTGTGCGCAGGCCCAACCGACAAAACATGGGTGAACACCGTGATCCCGGACTGGGAGCTTGCGCTCTTCGGATCCGGCGGCGGGAAGTAGCCTGCTCCATGCGCGTCATCAAGGCGATACTCATATTCGCGCTCTGCGTGCCCATGCTCATATCGGTGGCGGTGCCCGTCATGCTGGGCGTATCGACCACGATGGCAGGCGGCAGCGGACAAGCGATCGTCGAGGTGGCCCTGCGCGAGTACGACGAGTACGTGGCTGCGGACATCACCGGAGGCGATAAATACCGAAGCTGGATCACGGGAGGCACCGCAGACGGGGCCCCGTGGTGCGCCACCTTCACGAGCTGGTGCGGAAATGAATGCAATCTTGTGGAGTCGGGCATCGTTCCGAAGTCAGGCGCGGTGCTCGAATACCTCTCGTATTATCGCGACCACCCCGACAAGGGCGCAGTGCATGACGGGGATGCCTATAGCCCCGTGCCCGGGGACTTCATCGTCTGGCAGCGCAGCCAGGATCCGGACGCCATCATCGAATCGCACATCGGGATCGTCGAGAAGGTGGGCGACGACGGGCGTATCTTCACGATCGAGGGCAATTCCGGCAACACGATCTCGAAGAACTCCTACGCGTCGGCGGACAAGGCGAGCTTTTACATCCACCCGAACTACCCTTCGACGGCGAGCGGCACGGGTCGATGATCCCTCATCGGGTGAGATCGCGATCGACTACGGAGGAAGGTCCAACTGCTACACCTACATGGGCTGGCAGATGATCACAGCCCCCGATTCCGCCCAGTACAAGCTGCGCGAGACCGCCGGCATGAACTTCGACGACGAGGGCTTCGGCATCATCGCAGGCCGCTACGTCATAGCGTGCACGACGACGTTTGGCAGCGTGGGCGACTACATCGACTTCTTCTTGGCCGACGGAACCGTGCTGCCATGCGTGATCGGAGACATCAAGAGCGAAGGCGATGCCAACTGGATGCCATACGGCCACGCAACGGGAGCCAATGGGCTCTCGGTGATCGAGTTCGTGGTCGATAAGCAGTCCTGGTACGGATCGGGCCACGCGAACCCTGGCACTGCGAGCTGCCATCCCGAATGGGCGCAGCAGATCGTATCCGCCTCCCGCGTCGGGTCGTTCGATGGCTCGGGAACGCAGGACATAGGCGGGCTCTCCTCATGCTCATCGGCGATCGTCCATGCGCAACTTACCCGATAGAAAGGAATCACCGTGTTCAGAAGAAGACAAGATGAGGAAACGAAAGGTGCGGGCACGAAGGCTCGCACAGGGGCCATAGCCATCGGCTCCATCGTCGCGGCGGTCGCGCTCTTCGCGTATGGGTTCAGCGTATCTTGCTCAAGCGAGGGCGTCTCGGCTGAGGAGCAGCGGATCGAATACGCAGATGCCGAAGATTCGCAAGATCTAAGCGGGAACTTCTATGGGGAGGAGAACTGGACCTTCATGTCGGAAGATTCGCTTCGCAGCTTCGAGGAGTCCTTCTATGCGTGGCTGCTCGAGAATGGCCTAGAGGATGGGGCGTATGTGTACCTGCATGGTGATGATATCGCATGCGATGACGGAGTCTGGGCTGCCTACGCCCGCACGCCCATCGACGATGCATATTACAAGGTCACATTCGAGCCGACCACCAAGGAGATGACGTTCGAGGAGGTCTTAGAGCCGGATTTCGCCAAACGGGCCGCAAGCGAGCGCACGGAGATCGAAGGAGCCGTAGAACAGCCGCCAGTCTCACCGCAAGACTCGGATGTCCCGCCTGATAGGCGCGACGCCTCCTCGAACATCCCCCTCGATGACGCTGCAGCGCTGTCCTCTAAGCTGCCGACACGCGCTGCCGAATCGCTGCCTCAGATCATCGTCGAATATGCGGCTGTTAAAGGCGTTGAGACCTCGCCCGCGCTTTGCAGCATCTATCCTGCGAGCATCCAAAGCGCAGGCCATACCGTCAGCTTCGAGGTCCTCATGTACGACACGCAGAAGATGGGCTTTGTCGTATCCGCTGACTTCGACGAGGAATCGAATCGCTTCGGCTTCGCGATGAAGCCTCTCTGATGGGCCGGCCTGCGTATATACCTTGCCTGCTGCGAAGGTGTTGCTGTACTGCCGAATGCATATCGGCCGTCCACGCCGCCTAACGTGTCTAACAAAGCTCCCTTCAACGGGAGGAATACGAAGAAAGGGCAATGCATGCACGGCACGAAGACCGGAGTTATCACGAGCAAGGAACGATCGCAGATGTTCAAGGAGGTGCTTCCGCGAGGCACGATCATCGAGTGCGACCCATCCCGCCGCGTGACGGACATCCTCAAGGAGTTCTCACGCAAGGCAGTGGACGTGGCGCTGATCGATGACGAGGGGCTATCTGACCCCGAGGCGAACGAGCTGGAGATCCTCGACTGGACAGCGCTCCCACAAACACACCCGGTGCGGATCGTCTTCGCTTCGTCCCCCAGGCGAAGGCAGAAGGACCTCTATCTGAAGAAGCTCGCAGGCGCACAGGGCCTCGATGTCGTCATGCCGAAGGATTCCTGTCTTTCTATGGAAAGCATCATCGATGCCCTCGGCGCGAAGAGGGATGGTGTCGCATCTGACGACCAAGAAGCCTCATCGCATCCTTCACCGGAGAGCTCCGGCAGTGAGACCATCGAGGATGCACCCGAACAGGAACCTGATTGGAGAAATGCCGTGCCTGAAGAGCCCAAGATCGCAAAGCAGAGCGCAAGGCGATGCAAGACCATCTCCACTGCTTCTCTCTTCGGGCACCCGGGCGCGACGACGCTCGCAATGTCCATCGCGTTCTGGCTTGCGAGGGACGCGCGCAAGAAGGTCGTCTGCACGTTCTCCGACAACTCGCTCTACAACCTCTTGAAGGCAGGCTTCAAAAACAACGGAGAAGTGGATGCCTTCGCGTACAAGGGCGTCATCTTCTGCCCGTTCTCTGAAGCCGACTCGCACTCAGCGGATGCCGCCTTCGCGATATTCGATTGCGGGCACCTCTTCACTACGCACGCAGACACGCCTGCATCCTCGGCGCACCGCCGCTTCTACACATCCGACATCAAGCTCATGTGCATCGAGGGGCAGCCGTGGGACCTTCACAAGCTCAAGGAAGCTATCCGGGATATGTCGCCTGGCGAAGTGGCCTCATGGACATGGTGCGCTCGCGGCGCAGCAGAGGACTTCATCACGCAGGTGCGCTCCCACCTCGCTGGCGTGGGCGCGGATACCGAGCGCTGGTTCCGCACGCCTGAGAACTCCGATTTCTTCGGTCGCAAGGCGACCGATAGGTTCGACAAGATCAACTACAACGCGGTCATCGGAAGGCAAGGTCCCGATGACCTAGCAAAGGAAGGAGCTGCTTATGGGGCGGAGTGATTCTGCCTGTATGGCAGGAAAGAGAACTCCGTCGCTTCTCATCCGAATCCTCTTGAGCCTTCTGCTCGCCATCGGGCTCGTGCCCGCAAGCGCTGTCTTCGGCGCTGATAAGGCCTACGCTGCGACCACGGGCTATCTCTCCGTTGGGAACAAGATCCCGTATGGCGGGTGGGGCACAACTCGTTTCGCCGTGAACGGCAACGAAGCGTATTGCGGCAACCCTTCAAAGCCAACTCCTAGCGCTGGCACCTACACCATGCATGAGACATCGGATATCCCGCTTTTGGCTGGTCTTTGGTTCGGATATGGCGGCCCTGGATTCGATGCCTCCATGTGGCCGAGCTCCTGGTATGACGGATCAGGCATGACGCCTGATCGCTATCGTGCGCTCACGCACATTGTCCTCTCTGATATCTATTCCAATGATGGCCACTACTCTTACGGTCAATGCAATTCGAATTTTGTAAGATGGTGCCAGGACAACGTAGTTGGCTTCTCTATAGATGACGGACACTTGGTCAACGAGAACGCCATCAATGTTCGCATTAGAAACTATGGGTTCACATTGAACGGCGCTGGGGATTCCTTCGGCGATGTCCCTAAGGGCTTCACCGGCTACACCATGTCGACCGGGTCTAATACGCAGGTCATCCTCACATTCGAATACCATCCGTATGGCTCCGTTGAGGTCCATAAGGCATCAGCCAACACCGACATCACGAATGGCAACGGCTGCTATACGCTCGAAGGCGCGGTCTTCGGCATCTACACCGACCCGGCCTGCACGAACCTCGTGCGCGCCATCACTTGCGGCGCAGATGGGGTTGGCAGGGCTGATGAGATACTCATCGGAAGCTACTACCTCAAGGAGATCACGGCTCCTCGCGGATATGCCCTCAACATGGACGTGACCGGGATCCAGGTAGAGGCGGAGCAAACCACCTACTCCGATGTGTCCGACATCCCGCAGAACGACCCCGCCTACATGGTCATCCAAAAATATGACGGCGAGCGCACCTACTTCGCCCATAACCTGCCGCAAGGCTCCGCCAGCCTTGGTGGTGCTGAGTACCGCTTGGACTACTACGACGGGTTCTACAAGACCCACGACGAGGCCAAGGCATCGGGCGCACCCATGCGCACGTGGACACTGCGCACCGATGACGACGGCTTCGCAGCGCTCGAGCAGAGCTATGTGGTCTCAGGCGATGCGCTCTACAAGGACACGAACGGCAATCCGACGCTTCCGCTCGGAACGCTCGTCATACAAGAGGTGAAAGCGCCTGAAGGATACCTGCTCGATGAGAGCACGGCCTACGTGCAGCAGATCACGCAAGAGGGGCATCTTGAGACCGTTTACACCTACGTCATGCCCGTGCATCCCGAGCAGGTCAAGCGTGGCGGCGTATCGATCGAGAAGCGCGATCTGGAGAGCGGGCTCCTGACGCCGCTCGGAGGAGCGACTCTCGACGGTACCGAGTTCAAGATCAAGAACCGGTCCAAGAATTCGGTCATCGTGGACGGCATCGACTATGCGCCGGGTGCGGTCGTAAAGACCATCTACACCAAGGGCGGCGTTGCTTCGACGTCGGCTGACGCGCTCCCGTATGGGCATTACTCCATACAAGAGACCGCACCGAGCGAAGGCTACCTTCTGACCGATGCGACCGAGCGCTTCTTCGACATAATAGACGAGGACGTCATCGTGAAGATCGAAAGCGACGCAGCACCGCATAACCAGGTGAAGCGCGGAGACCTCGAGCTCGTGAAGGCCCGTGAGAGCGACCAGCACCGCCTTGGGAACATCCCGTTCCGAATCACGTCTCAAACCACGGGCGAGAACCATGTGTTCGTGACTGACATCAACGGCGAAGCCAAGACCGAAGCCGCTTGGAACCCCCATACGCAGCGCACCAATGCAAACGATGCGGCGGTTGCCGCCGATGGTACCGTCGATGAGAGCAAGCTCGATCCGGAGGCGGGAGTCTGGTTCGGGCTGACCCAGGAGGGATGGAGCGTCAAGCCAAATGACAATCTCGGCGCGCTGCCGTACGACACGTACCAGGTAGATGAGCTGCGTTGCTCCGGGAACGAAGGGCTCGAGCTCGTGAGCATGACGATGCGCATCACGCGGCATGGATACCAGATCGATATGGGCACGGTGGACAACCAGCCTGAAGGCCAGGTGAGCCTGTCCACCACCGCGCGCGACGGCATTGACGGCGACAAGTCCGTGGTCAAGGAACCCGACGTCACGGTCATAGACCGCGTGGAGTATGCCGGCGTCACCATCGGAACCACCTATCGGGTGGAGGGAACGCTCATCGACAAGTCGACCGAGAAGCCGATCCTTCGCGAGGACGGCACGCCCGTCACCGCCGAGAAGTCGTTCACGGCAGAGAGCGTGACGGGATATGTCGAGCTTCAGTTCACCTTCGACGCAACGCTTGTAGAAGGTACGAAGACCGTCGCCTTCGAGAAGCTCATCGACACCTCAACCGGCCTCGCTGTGGCAGCACATGAGGACATCGAGGATTACGACCAAACCGTCAGCATCACACCGCCCGAGATAGGCACGACGGCAACCGATGGGTTGGATGGCGACCATGCCGTGATCGCAGGCGACAAGGCGACCGTCGTGGACGTCGTCTCGTATAAGGGTCTCACACCTGGTAGGGAATACACCGTTAAGGGCACCCTCATGATCGTCGAGGAAGGCGCAGCTACACCGCTGCTGGATGAAGCTGGCGAGCCGATAACAGCCAAGGCCGCCTTCACGCCGAAGGATCCCTCGGGGAGCGTGGAAGTGGTGTTCGAGTTCGACTCATCGCTTCTGTCCGGCAAGAGCATCGTCGCCTACGAGAAGGTCTTCTATGCAGAGACCGAGATAGCAAGCCATGAGGATCCCGATGATCCATCCCAGACCGTCGAGGTCGTGCCTCCTGAGATCGGCACATACGCCTTCGATTCGGTGGATACCGATAAGCGCGTCGTGGCGGACGTCTCATCCAAGGTCATAGACAAGGTGACATATCAGAACCTCGTTCCGGGCGAGCAATACCGCGCCTATGGCTTCGTACTCGCAAAGCCGTCCAATCCAGATGGAGAGGATGCGCTTGATGACCGCCTTGCGAAGATCAAGGCGATCTTCGGATACGACGAGGACGGCGAGCAAGCGCTGCCCTGGACGATAGAGGATGACAACATCCAAGAGCGCATAGGCGAGTTGGCTTCCGACGAGGATCTCGTTTGGGGGCAGGCCTCGTTCACCCCTGAGACCCAGTCCGGCAGCATCGAGGTGCCATTCGAGTTCGATTCGGCGAGCCTGGCTGGAAGCGAGTTCGTGGTCATAGAGATGCTCGTGAAGGAGGGCGACGGAGCGCAGAGGATCGTTGCCGACCACGTTGACCTCGATAGCGCGGACCAGTCGTTCACAGTCGTGCCCAGCACGATCGGCACCACGGCGAGGGATAAGAGCGATGGCGACCACTCGGTGCTTGCGAGCAAGGATGCGGTCATCATCGACAAGGTGTGCTACGCGGATCTCATCCCGGGGCTGGAATACGAGCTTTCCGGCGTGCTCATGGACAAGCAGACGGGCAAAGAGCTCATGGTCGCGGACAAACCCGTCAAGGCGAGCGTGCTCTTCACGCCCAACGCACCTGCAGGGGAGATCGAGCTGGAGCTCGCATTCGACTCGCGCAGCGGGTCAGATCATGATCTGGTCGTCTTCGAATACCTGACGAAGGATGGCGAGCCGGTGGCCGAGCACACGGACATCGACGACGAGGCGCAGACGGTCCATGTGACCGACCCCGAGCTGACTCGAACCACTACCGGCTATTACGACAAGACCGGAGTGGACGAGCGCGGGCTCTATGCACTGCTAGCCCTGCTCGGTGCAGCAGGCATCGCAGCTGTCGCCTTCGGCGCGCGAAAGCTCATCCGCAAGCCGGCAGATCCAGGGAACGCCCCAGAAAGCGACAACGATTCTGAATGACCCGATGGATGCTCGGGCGGAGCTGCCTGAGCATCCATGAAACCGAATGATAGGAAGCAGTATGCCCAACGAACATGACGGTGCTCCATGCGCCGAGGAACCACCCGCGCCCGGATCAATGCCGAAGGAGAACGGCACTAAAGCACCCGTCATCGTGTCGGCGTGCGCCCTTGCGGTCGCCCTCGCATGCGGGATCGCGAGCATCGCGATAGCGAACGCGGGAGCGTCGGTCGAAGAGGTAGAGCCAACTGCGGCTACCGACACCGATGTCGCCCACGAGCATGACTGGGCGATCCAATACGATACGGTCGTCCACGACGAGGTATCGCACGAAGAGGTCGTGCAGCCGGTCTACGAGAGGATCGTGACGCACCACAGCGTCTGCAACGACTGCAATGAGATCGTGGATGGTTACGCACAGGAGCACATCGATGCAACCGGCCATAGCGGGTACTCCACCAACGTACCCGTGACTGAATCGCGTCTCGTAACAGAAGGCCGCATCGACGTCATCATAGACGAGCCTGCCTATGAGGAGCTCGTGGCTACCGGACGCACATGCACCATATGCGGCGAGAGCGCATGAGTCTGCGCCGTGCTAAAGCGGCAGGTGTGGGCGCGATCCTCATCGGGGTCGCGCTCATAGCCACAGTCGCAGGCGTTCTCTGGAACATGCATGAGGAAGTGGAGAGCGCGATGCCCGAGCCGAGCCCGAATGCGGATTTCCAAGCCTACCCCGATGGGTTCCCTATCGTTGATTGGGGCTATTGGGAAGAGGTGAATCCTGCCGTCATCGGATGGGTCACGATCCCGGGGACGAACATAGACCTGCCCATCGTCCAGGGGCCGCAGGACGATCCGGACTACTATTTGACTCATGACGTTTACAAGAACCGCAATGCCAACGGTTGCCCCTATCTCGACGCTGAATGCGCGGAGCTCGGGCTGCTCTCGCGCAACAGCGTCATCTTCGCGCATCACTCGAGCAACGGAGCCATGTTCTCGGAGCTCGCGAACTACTCTGATGCGAGCTTTGCCAAAGAGCACCCGAGGATCCTGCTGCAAACGCCAAGCTGGAAGGCGACGCTTGCGCCTCGCATGGTGAGCATCGTGAACGCATCGAAAGAACCGAAGCAGGTAGTCTTCCAAGATGACGCAGAATATTCCGAGTGGTGGGCCGACAAGCGTGCCCGTGCGACCCTCGCCCTTGATTGCAAGGACGTGCCTGCACGCACCTATTCGTTCGTGACGTGCTCGTACACCACTTGGAGCAATGAGCGCACCGTTGTCTACGCGGCACCCATGGAGAGCGTCTTCGGCTTTCGAGAAGTGCCGATCGCTGTCACAGGCCCCTGATGAACCTCGGCAGCCAAGCGGCGATGTCTGCGGGCTTTGCCGCAGTCCATGCGCGAGACGAGTTCTTCATGCGTGTGAGGAAGGGTTTGTTGCTCAGCGTGTGGCTTGCTCTATCGGCCACGGCGTCCAGGCTCTCATCCCACATTCCCTCATCATCAATGATGAGGGAATGGATGTATTGCGTGAGGAGGGGCCTATCAAGCGTGTCCATATGCCCTATATAGTACATATCATGAAGGTCCCTGTACCTCGTAGACCTGATGCCGTGCAGAAGGAAGCTCTTCAGCTTCTCTGCGAACATCTGCTCTTTCGAGTTCGCGAGCAGCGAGACGCCCTCGTCGCTTTGTGCGATGTCGAACCAGCGTTCCTCCTGTTCCAGGTCGAGCTTGGCATGCACCCCCAGATCGAGCTTCGTGTCGAAGGTGGATCGGCCATCAGAGATCTGCACGTGTACGCGCTTGCCCTTGTAGTCCTGTTGCGAGAGCTCTTCGATCGGTCCCTTGATCCGTATGTCGATATCGTCATCTACGTTGGAGAGCGCCTCGATGAACCTCCTGACGCCTTCGTCCGAGATGGGATAGCTCAGGAAATCGAGATCGATGTCTTGGGTTGCCCGGCGCTTGCTGCCGGATATGGCGCACATGAGGACGCCGCCCTTGATGGCGACATTTCGGCTCATTGAGGATCTGGCGATCCTGTCGAGCACCACATCCTGACATGTGCGGGCAGTCGCATTCAGGGCGTTGTAGCCGCTCCGCTCATAGGAGCGCCGAATTTCCCTTAGATCCATTAGAACACCTCTTCGAGCGCGCGGTTGAGATGCGACTGCCCACGGGGCATCGCATCTGCGTATGCTTCCAGTTTGTATATGTCGAGATTTTCCGCAAGCCTGCGATATGAGCCTATCGCTTCGCGGTAGATGTCATAGGGGAGCTTGTTCCTCGAGCGCATGACCTCGAGCAGCATGCGCTCGAGGTCATAGATCCTTATGCTGGCGCCATCATGGACGATGGTGGTTGCCCCTAGCCCAAGCCATTCTTCAGGGATGAATGTCTGCCTGACCGCATCGCTTGCGATCTTGGTGCCGCCGCGCTTGGATGCTAGGTCGAAAAGGTCGGGAGGAAGGTCGATCAAGCCGTGAAGGTAAAGAGCTGTCTGGCCCGTGGCGATCGCATCCGGATAGAGCTTGAGTACCGCTTCGAGCTGTTCGTCATCGTCATCGGTGGAATACAGGTTGCGCCCGATATGGCGCAATTCGCCGCGATTCAATGCCCGATCGACGCCATATCGGCTCCCGTGCTTCTTCTTCGCTTCCTGATAGGTGAGTACCACCATTCCCCCAAAGACATAATCGCCCACATTTATAGTAAATTGTAGGCGATTATGCTCTAGGAATCAACCTGCACATGCAGGCTCATGCACTTCGCTCGGCACCGCATTGGCATCTGTAGCCTATCGTCCTCGTACTCCAATGGGTTACCGCGTCATGGGTGATAGTTCCGTTCGGCACTTGCTTTGTGGATGAATGGCAGCCGCCGCCCTCGCCTGCAAGAGCGTGTGCCTTCCCGTGCGCGGTGATGCTGCGCCCTTGTCTGTCGCCATCGGTGATGTCCTCGTTGCATACGCTGCAGATGGTGCACTCGACGGTCTTGTAGATCGTCTCGACCCATGCATGCCTGTCGATGACCTCATAAGGCTCCGTTATCGGATCCCACGTATGCACATGATCAGCTTGCGACTGCGATTGCTGTGTTTGGGGCGTTTGCTGCGTTTGCGCTACAGCGCGCTCTGGCGCGTCCGCTCCAGGAGCGATTGCACCAGTATTGCCAGAGCCTGCCTGCGGTGCGGGCTGGGCTTCCTCTACGCCTGTTGCGGGATCAGCGGGATCGGCGTCTTCCGCCCCACTTTCGTCATCGGCGATGGCTGCAACCGCATCCGCACCCTCACCAGCTTCGCTATCCTCTACAAGGACCGGTTCAATAGCCGCATCCGCTTGCCGCTGCTGCGCTGCAGCGCAAGCTATGAGCGATGCGCAGAGGATCATTAGGGCAAGTGCTGCCATTACGACGATGGCAACCTTGGATCTCTTGGTCAGACCTATCTTCATGGTTCATCAACTCCTTTGCATTCGGAAAGCTCGGGGAGCTTCACGACACCATAGACATAGCCGCTTTCCATGGGTTTAGTGGTGACGGCAAAAGGCAATGCTTGCTCTCTGATCACAGCCCTGAGGAAAAGCTCTACGGCGTTAGAGAACGTCAAGCCCATCTCATCGAATAGCTTCTGAGCCTGCTCCTTTATCTCCTTGTTCAACGTCAGGCTCGTCTTTATCGTTTCCATTGATCCCCTCCAAAGATAGCAAATAACGGTATATATGCTATCTTTTAGAGTATAATTAGTCAAGAATGCCCAGCTTGCGTCATGGCCTCAGATGCTAGTTCTGTCTCGCTCGTCATAGCCTCGCTCGAGAGATCGGTCGCGCTCTCCTCGCATGCCGCCGCGTATCGCGCTGTATTCAAGGCTCCTTGCCGCGCTCTCAAAGACAGAGGCTAGTCCCGACACCATGGAGATGGCATCGCCGCTCCTGCCATCTTCCGGATAGCGGCGCAGATCCTCAGCTACCCGATCGACCACTGCCTTCGAGAAGCTTTCCGTGAATCGCGTATGCTCTTTCTGGTACGCCTCATGCGCTGGAATCCCTTCGCGTGTTGAGCGCTCTGCTGCCGAGCGCTCCAAAGCATCTCGCAGTACAGTCCCTTGGAGCGCTTTGCCGGCATATGACCGCGCGATCGAACGAGCTTCCATGGGGCGCTCGCCTTCGCCTATCCGCTCCCTGGCAAGCGACGCCCGAAGGTTTCGGATGTCCCTCTCCATCGCTCTTATGGTCTTGAGGGAGGCACCGTACGCCCTGCTCGCTGCTTGTCGGGATGCCTTCGTCCGATATGCGATGAACGGTACGCGTGTAGCCCTCGCCATCACGCGATGGCCATGAGGGTCCCGAGCCAGCCTCATGCGCGCTCTGAGCGAATCGTCGGAGCTGATGATGGCGCGCTCCAGCCTTCCGGTTATCCTCTTCAAGAAATCTTCGCGCTCTCCCTTTATGAGGGCTGTGCGCTCGCGAGCGAAGCCTGAATCGCCATACCCCTTGAGATCCGCCATGAGCTCAGCGCACTCCCGATGGCAAGAAGACAGCTTCGAGAAGGATGGGCTCTCCTTCTCAAGGACACGGATGATGTCCCTGGAGAGGGCATGAGCCTCCCAGTTCCTTGAGAGGCTGCCTCGTCCGTCCATCAGAGAACCTTTGAGCCTCGTCAGAAGCGCCGTGGCCTTCTCGCGCCCCTCACGCGAGATGTCAGGTCTCTTCGAAAGCCTTAAGTTCAGACCTTGCCGTCGCGCTGTCGCTGCGAGGCGCTTCTCTTCTTCGCGCGGGATGGGAAGCCCGAGCTGCCCCATCGCCTCGAAGCGAGCAAGATCGCGTATGAAGTTGCGGCGCGTATTACGCTCTTCCCGGATCGTCGCGTAGGCCACGCGATAGATCTCTTCCTTGCCGGCGCGCGTCCCTTCTCGTGAAACGGTATAGCCAGGCGCGATCTCTCCGCGTGCCGACCATGTGTAGATGTGCGCGTGCACGGAGCGGTCGGCGTCGGTGTGGTAACAGGCAACCCATCTGATGTCCTCAGGGTTGCGGATCACGCCCCACTTCTCCACGTTGCGCTGCCAGGTGCTCCGCAAGAGGCGCTGCATGTCCTCTTTGGACTCGATCCCGAGCGCCTGCATGTGCTCGCGCTTCACGGTGACGATAGAATCCACGAACGCTCCGCCGGATGCGAGCATGCGCTCTTCGATGGCAGCACGATCAACAGGGCCGTGCTGATCCCAGTAAGTCGCGTCCTCCTGTCTGCCCGCGCCTTTCCCGATGTAGCGCCCCAACCGCCCGATGTAGTCGAGGCGATCGACAACGAGCGCCTCGTCATAGGGTGTTGAGGTGCGGTCTATGTCTGACTTCTCCTCGTAGCGTCCTTCTCGGCCGATGTAGTCCAGACCCGAGGATACGCTCCCTCCGCTTATCGGTATGGCGCCTGTATTCTTCCCACCGATGGTCCTCGCATGATCGCGCGGAGTATGCCTTACGATGACCGCCTTGTGTATGGGCACTCCGTTGCTATAGGTCGGCATATGCATCCTCGGCCATGTCGTCTAAGAGCCCCCTCGTTCCCTCGAAGCCGACGTGCAGGCCCTTCTGTAGGAGGGAAGGAAGGTCGCCATCTGACCTCTCGAGGGCATCCGAGAGAACCGCCCCCACGAGGATGCGAAGGTCATCCAGATCGGCTCTCAGCTCGTTTGCCAATGAGGCGTAGAGCTCATCTGCAGCGAACTCTCTAGCAATGCGCGCGGAGCCGAGAAACCTATCGAGCTCTTCGCGAACAGCGATGCGCGTGAGCGGTGCCCACGCCCGTTCGGAGGCGTTCATGACGCCCACCTCGATGATCTCTCGGGCCAAAGCGGCTGGCGTCATGCCCTCCTTCGCTGCAAGGAGATCCAATTGCCTCTTCACATCCGGATCCAGCCTCACTGTGAGCCTATTCATGGCGCGCCTTCTCCGCTTCGCGCGACGCCAGGCGTTCGATGGCTTCTGTATCACTCGATCCGATCCGCTGCCACTCTGCGGGCTCCATGTCGAATATCCCTATAGCATCCAGATCGAACATGCGGACGGCGGAGGCCAGCGCCGGCATGAACGACGTCTTCGGATCCCGGCTGAGCTTTCCGCCAATCTCCGAGTAGGCCATGCTGAAAAGATCCGATGACGAGAGCCTGTTGGCAAGCCTTCCGAGCGACGAAGGCACCTTCACTTTTGCCGCTGCAGCGTCATTGTCGAGGAGCTTCGCGAGCACCTGACCCCGCAACAGTGCTTCATTGGCAAGGAAGCGCATCGCGTCTGGCGCGAGCCACGCGATGAGCGCTAGCGTGCCGAGGCTTGCTTGGGATGCCTTCCCCGCGCGCTTCGATGCGAGCGCACAATCCTTCTCCAATAGATCCAAACGCTTCCAGATCTCCGAAACGGCAGACTTGATATCATCCATCTCGGAGCCGTCTTCAAGGGCTTGCTCCAATAGCGTTGCGACTGCGGAACTCAATGTGAGTCCATGTGCCTCCGCATAGAGATCCAAGCTCTGCTTGAGCCCTTGCGAGAGGCGCGCATGGACGACCTCGTTCTTCGTGCAACCCTTCGGTGTTTCCTCATTTTGCATGAGCCATCCTTTCGCTTGCTTGCAAGGATGCCGCTTTATGAGACAGTGGCTATTCGCCCTGATCATGGGCAGTTGAAGGATCTGCCCATGTCCATACGTATACATGGAACTAGCTCGTATACGCGCATGCTAGCACGCGATCCTGCTGCACTGGCATGTGCGCGAGACCGTTCTGTAGACGCCGCGATGCGAGGAGCCGCTCTTATCGAAGCTAGGGTCTCTTCAAGGATGGTGCAGTTCAGCACTGCTTTTCGGCTTGCCGAAAATGCCAATACAGCTCGCAGAGCGTCTCGTCCTTATCCTGTAATCGAAATCCCAGCTGCAATAGGACATTTCTGCAGCTGGGACGAGCTTGGGGTTCGGCTTATGCTGTTTCGGACCTGAGCATCCATCTGAGAACGCTCCGGGCATTGTTCGTGAGCTGACGTTGCCATGCGCCGTTCTTGGGTGACCATTTGAACCCGTTCTTCTTCAGGACCGTGCGCACCTCGTCGGCTGGCTTGCCGTCGAAGACCAGCTGCAGCCGCATCGCTTCTGTGTTCTCGATGACCTCGACGCGCTCTCCCATGAAGTCGGTCTCGCTTCGCGTGGTGCCCTTCTGCTTGGTCGCTTGCAGCTGTTCGATGCGCCTGCGCGTTGCGCGGATGTTCTGATTGTTGTTCGCCAGCGTGAATGGCTCGTAAGGCGCTTGCTTGCCCTGCCTGCGGGCTTTCGCATTAGCGGCCTTCATAGCTTCCTGCTTGTCGATGAGGGCCGTCAGCTTTTCGTTCAGCTTGCTTATGGCGTCATCGTCATCGGACTTGATGACGCGCTCCGCTTCGCCTAGCGCCTTGATGCGCTCCTTCATCAACTCTATCTTCTCGAACTCCTTGAAGTGGTTGCTCTTCGCGCGGTTCTGCTTCTCCTTCTTGGCAATTGGGAAGTTCGCCGGACCGGATATAAGGACGCTTGGGCACATGGAGTCGATGCGGTAGTTCCTGTTGTGCCACTCAGCGAGCTTCTTGGCATATGAATCGGCCATGGCGAACGCCTTATCGCGATTGCTGGGTCGCTTTGATGCGGCTTCCTCCGCTAGGTCGTAGGCGTGGTCAACGCTTGCCATGTACCCTGGCTCGTCGCTCCGGAACTCACCGAAGTGGTTCATGTTCCATGCCGTTCGTGCTGATTCCTCGTTGATCGGGTAGTACCTCATGATTCGCTCCTTCTGGTCGTTTGACGCTGCCGTCTATCCGGGAAAGATGCGCAGCTTTTCGTGCATTGTGCGAGTGCTCTATTCGGCTGCGCCTCTCTCCGATTCGACACGTTCAATCGCTTTCTTCGCGATTGATGGCGTGCCATCGATCGCATGACTGCGACATAGCTCACCTCCCGGGCGGGTCAAGGGATGAAGCCACATAGGCGCGCAAGCGCCGGTTCCGTCACCAAAGTTTTCGTGTGGTCTTCGCGAAAAGTTTTGTGAGGGAAATGTGCGCCCTTGACGCGCTGTGAGGGAGGGGAGCTGAGCCCGAGCGGCGTTTGAGCGGTGTTTCATGTTTGACCAGCTTTTGCGACGACGTGTGTCTGTATTCGTATCCCGACATGCAGCCCTGATCCCAAGCCACGCCATCGGCCACCATGAGCAAACGCACAATGAGGGAGTATCCGCGCCCTCGTAAAGTACAGGGCGGAGAACCTTGAAAAGCGCATAGAGGCTAACCACTGCTGCGGTCCTTCGCTGCCGGTTCCAGCCAAGCGCGATCCTGAAAGGAGTTGCAAGATGAAAGACTTCATATTGGACGTCGACATGGCAAGAAAGCTGGCCGAGGAGCTCGCATCTGAGGAATTCGGCGAGTACGAGAGCATCGAGAAGGACCTCTACATCGAGGGCACGCTCTTCTACGCGATGCGCATCGAACGCAACGGATTGGAAGAATGCCAAGAGGTCATCGACACGGATGCATCCCAATGGGCGAACGAAACGCAGCTTAATGCGCTTGTAGTCTACGCGGCATACGACCATTTCTTTGCCGATATGGACTGGGCCCTCGACCACTTCAACGAAAGGACCGGCGAGCCCAATATCACAAGCGCGAGGGATTTCGCAGAAAGGTACAAGGCGGATGGCAGATAGCTGTTTTAGTCCTCTGTTGCGCATTCAGGAAGGGAGGCTTCGGCCTCCCTTAGTTTTCCAAGGCAGATTCAATAGCTTCTACGAGCTTCCTGTCCAATGATTTCAAAGTGCAGCCGCGCTTCTCGCATCGCCTGACCTCGGCACACGCTGAACGGATCCTCCTTATGCTCAGGGCAATCAGCTCATCGTCTTCGCTTCTCTTCCCGCCATCGATCCATACGTCGAGCGCTTTCTCACCTTGCGATTTCAGTATGCGCGAAGCCTTGCGGCGCTCATCTTTACGCATCTTGGATACGGTCTTGCGCTGCTTCTCGCTCATGCCCTCGTATTCGTGGGTTCCATCTTCGGCATGCGCGGCATTGATGCTCCTATACACCGTGGCCTTGCTCACCTTGGCGCCGGCTTCAGAGGCACAGGAGGCTATGGCGCTTCCTCGGTCAAGACCATCGAAGGCGGAAGGGTCATCAGCTCGCATCTCGTCAACGCGAATGCCTATACGCTCGAAAAGGCGGCCCTTCTCTGCTTGCGTGAGAGGTTTCTGGATGTTGGCTACAGCGCTCTGGATCTCTGCTTGCGCGTCGGTGAGATTCCTGATGATGCAATCGATGCGCTTGTGATCTGGATTTTCGGGATCATGCTTTCTGGCGATCTCTTTGGCTGCCAGGCGGTGGTGTCCGTCCACGAGCTCATAGGTTCCATCCATGAGCGGTCTGGCTATGACAGGGATAGCTTGTCCTGTCTTCGAAAACGATTGTGCGATCTCGCTCACGACTGAAGAGTCGAGTTTCCGGTTATCAGGACGTGGAGAGATAACACTACAAGGTAGCGCTATGATGATCTCCTTGTTGGCATCTTCTGCCAGATGCTCTCCTAGCTTGGCCTTGTTCATACCCTTCGATATATCGGACATGACAAGGGGTGAAGAGGAAGGCGTCGAATTCAAATGATCCGATGATGGACATGCACCCGCGTCCCCGACAATTACCACCCGGGGCAAGAGTCGCACCTTGAGAAACGCATAATCTTATCGAAACTGAATGCCAAAGCAGACATGAGGGAATCCCAGGAGGAGGCCCTCATGGGCTGCTCCTGTTCACATACAAGACAAGCAAAGGATAGGAGCAGTCATGAAGGTAGCAGTTATGGAGCCAATGGAAGAGATCAGAACCATCGATATCGAACCGGATGAGAGCGGAAGCTATCTGAAGCCTCTGCAGGGTCTGGTCGGTGGACTCATAGAGCCGGTGGATGTCCTTTATGGGGACAAGCCGCTTCTGTGGGTGAACGACAACGGCATCGCAGAGGGGCTCATGCCAAGCCGCACGGTCTATGCCAACGAACGAATGGAGAAGATGGGATACCTCTCCATGATGGATATGGAAACGCCTGTCAAGAAGGGTGATCTGTATACCATCCTGTATGGTCCCATCGTGGCCTGTTCGTACGACGTGGACGATCAGGGAGAGCGGATCCTGCGTGACATCTCTGATGAGGAGCTTTGCCAGCTAGAGGAAGACTTCTGGGATTCGCATTCAGGCATCAACACCTCATTGAAGTTCTGGCTCATCAACCAGATGCGGAAGGGTGCGTGATCTGTATGTTCGACTTTCAGAGAGCAGGCAGACCGTCTGGCTGGATCACCGAGCAGCAGGGCTGCTCAGACTGGTTCAATTCCACACACAAGGCTGTAAGCGTGGATCTGCTAGAGAGACCAGACGAAGGAAGGTTCCTGCAGTGCAAGGATCTCCCGCAGATCGGAGAGACAATCAGCGAGTACGGCGAATACGGCTCATGCGATGACTATCCCTATGAGGTCACCAAGATCAACATGGAAGACGAGATCATTGTCGCCAAGAACGAGAGCGAGCAGATCGAGATTTCCTTCGAGGATCTCTATTGCATGAACGGAAGGCCCATGTGGAACACGGTATGGGACCTCTATTCCAATCCGACTTACGAAGAGATCAAGCTCTTCAACGACTGCGGGATAGGAGTCTACGAGGATGAGGATTCTGACTGGTACATTGGCATCGATGGTTGCGGCTATGACTTCTTCGATGCTCATTGGCTGAAGCTGTATCGCAAGATGGGCCTCCAGTGGCATACCACAGAGGAGAGCTGGCTGAGGGAGCTTCGCTTCCGAACGCAGGCATACTGCCATATGTGCGCAGACATCCCGTCCTGGAGGACGTATCAACAGCGAAGCGAGGTCCTAGCGAAGATGGCCGACCGGGCAATGAATCAGAAGAGGCTTTCTCGCAGGGCCACGTTCGTTATGCTGCCGTATCGCATCAAGCATCTCTGGCATGTCGTCAAAGATTGGTTCTCCTTCGACACTAAGGCATCACGGAAGGTTCTGCCCTCAGCTTGATTGGGTTGTGCATCCTCAGGAGCAAGGGAGCCATAAACGGCTCCCTTCTTTTGTATATACCAGTGCCTTGATGTTGAAACGTGATTCCTATGGCATTCTTAGCGGCAGTGTGACTATTGCATCATGAGATTGTCTCTCCCCGTGGGAGGCGCGGATGCCGGGCATTGCGCCCGTATGGTGGCGGGTGGTTTTACACAGACTCGCCACCAGACTCTATTCATACATTGCCTTCGGACCAGAATGCATTGATAGAGTCAGCAATGTCATGAATCGGTGCGTCGCAATTCATCGACAGCCAATGCTGAATCACACCTAGACAACCTGAACTGACGAATATGAATCTATATGCGTCTTTCTTTCTGTTGTTGGTAGATATTCCTGTCAGCATGCATTCTCCCATGATGACTGTGAATTCTCTCTTGAACGACATTAAGCGACTTTCGCCCAGGAAGATATTGAAGAGACGCCTATTCGTCTCGACGAAGGATAACAGGGTCTCCATGCTATGCTTGCGCATTTCCTCTGGATCTCCGCCAGGTTTGGCACGATTGTCAAGTATGTAAGACCTTAATCGCTCAAGCTCTTCCGAACCGAATCTTTCGAACTGGTCGAACGGATCGTCGTAGTATGTATAGTATGTCGATCGATTGATGTCTGCATATTCGCAAATGGATTTTACCGTCACTCGAGATAAAGGCTTTTCCTCTAACTGTTTCATTAGCGCATCGTTGAGCAAGATCTTCGTCATCTTGACCCTACGGTTCTCTGAACCGGCGCTTGATGTCTTCTTGGTCATCCTGAACCCCAATCCAACACTATTGTCTTGGTTGTTGTATTGCCAACAAGCTACAACAGATTGATGGTTGTCCGCTGCAATTACCATTACTAAGATATATGTCCATATTACAACACAATGTTGGATTAGTGGTCATACGCATTAGCGCATGGAAAGTCTCGAAGAGGAGTGTTGACGTGGCGGCCTTAACGGGCAAACAGGTTTTGATGTTGGTCATCCTTGTCGGAGGTGCCAGTCTTGCCATCCTGAATCAGACAGCGATATCACCAATGCTCCCATCGATAATGGATGAGATGAGCGTAAGTTCCGCTACTGCTCAATGGCTAGTATCAGGCTATACCATTGTTATGGCGCTTCTCGTTCCCATAAGCGCTTTTCTTATGAATCGATGCTCAACTCGTCAGATATTCTTTGCTTCCATGGCGTTGTTCTTCATTGGAAGTATCATGTGCGCATTCGCGCCTCAATTCATAATCCTTCTGGTCGGTCGCTGCCTACAGGGCGCTTGTGCTGGGATAATGATGCCATTGGCTACATCGGTAATGCTCCTCGTATTCCCCCTAGAAAAGCGAGGAACAGCGATGGGCATCTACTCTCTCATCACCATGTTGATGCCAGCAATTGGGCCTGCGGCGACCGGCTTCCTAACGGACTTGGCAGGATGGCAGGTTGTCTATTTCGGCATGGCTGCGATTACTGCGGTATTTGCTCTCATTGCAATCCCAGCTCTCTCGAATTATGGAAGCACGGAGAATGCGAAGCTCGATATCCCATCCCTGATTCTTTCCTCCTTGGGTCTTCTTGCCCTCCTGTACGGCATTAGCGAGTTCGGAAACCAGGGCCTTACCCTCATTAATGCTATCTCTATCGTTGTTGGAATTGTCCTTGTCGTCGTTTTCGCTCGGCGTCAACTCAAGATCCCTGATCCATTATTGAATTTGAAAGTATTCGCATATTTCCGGTTCACGGTTGGACTATGTATCCTAATGGGAATCCAATTGGTTGTGAATGCCAATGCTGTCATAATGCCTCTGCTCATCCAGCAAGGCATGGGTGGCTCAGCGAGCGAAACCGGCCTTGTCACTTTGCCAGGTGCGCTCATTGGAGCATTTGCGGCGTTGGGTGCTGGAAAACTATTCGATCGATTTGGGCCACGCATCGTTTCAACGGTGGGCGCGATAATCGTTTGTGCCGGATATGCCGGACTTGCCTTCATTGATGGGCAGACGTCCCTGATTCTGTTGGCTGCACTCACTGTTTTGACAACAGCAGGGATGCTTTGCATTACAACACCAATCAATACGTGGAGCCTTGGCTTTTTGCCTGATGATCTAATACCGCACGGCAATGCGGTATCAAACATCATGCGCCAAATCGCGAGTGCGATCGGAACAGCGATTCTGGTTTCGCTGATGGCCGTTGTCTCTCAGAGTCATGCAGGCGAAGGTGTGGCTGCGTCGACGATAACAGGTGCCTCAGCAATCTATATCATCGTTGCTGCATGCGTTCTGGTCATCGCCATCTGCATTTTCCTATTCGTAAAGCGCGACGATTCGCAGATCCAAAACACCGGGATTGGGTTCCCGAATGCGGAAGGTCTGGTTGCCGTTGATTCGCTCGTCATTCCGAATGGCACTACTGTTCGAAAAGCGCTTTTTATGTTCAATGATGCTGGGACAACCGATGCTCCTATCATCGATCGCGATGGCTCTATCATTGCATTTCTCTCCGTTGGCGACGCGTTAAAGCAGCTGGGCTCCGACAAGATTAAAGCGTCTCTTGTGGATTTCTATAGCTACGTTCCAGAGTTGCTAGCTGGCGACGGAATCGTAACTGAAAGGAGGCGGCTCGAGGATATCCTCAAGAAAGATGCATCCTCGATTGCTACGAAGAAGGTCATAACGATTGAAGCTCGCGCATCGTTCAAAGATGTATGCCAGCTGCTTTCAGAACGCAGGATAAAAAAGGTTCCTGTAATGAAAGAGGGCGTATTCATCGGCACGATCAATCGTAAAGACATCGTGAACCACCTCATGGTCACCCTTGCTGAGTAGAATCTGCCCAAGAACATGCCAATTAAGCCCGAGCGTAGATTCCTGCAGCATGAAGAGGCGCTGAACGAAGCGATTCATAAAGACATGCATTATTGGAAACTACTCCAAGCGTACTATCGCGGCGCGATGCTTGAGGTCAAGACTAAATTTGATGTCCTCAATGAGAAATTCAATGTAGACCACGATCGCAATCCCATCGAATCAATAAAGACAAGGATCAAGGAACCGAGAAGCATCGCTGCAAAACTAGCGAGGATGGGCCTCCCCCTAAGCATTAAATCGCTTGAGGACAACATCTTCGACATCGCAGGTGTTCGTGTCATATGTTCATTTATGGATGATATATATACTCTTGCGGACTGCCTGTCGGGACAAAATGATATCAGGCTCATCGAATGCAAAGACTATATCGCACATCCGAAACCTTCGGGATATCGGAGTCTTCATCTGATCGTCGAAGTCCCCATATTCCTTAAAGCTGAAACTCGACACACAAAAGTCGAAGTGCAGTTGAGGACGATAGCGATGGATTTTTGGACCAGCCTCGAGCACAAAATTCGTTACAAGAAGACAACCTTACAAGAGCCGGCTTTGGAGGAGATAGGGCAGCACCTATCGCGCATCTCGCAAAATGCAGCTTCTCTAGACGCTGACATGCAGAAGGTCAGAGATGCAATTGCGCAGCTGGAGAAGGAGTTGGAATCGGATGGATTCTGTAGTTGATGCATTGATCTTATTTACGGCAGTCGCTGCCGCCGGGCTGTTCTCGAAGATCCTCAAACGGCTATCTCTTCCACTGATTCAGATCGCGATCGGCGTTATCGTTTCGATCCTTGTTCCTATGCCGTTTTCCTCGGGCATCAATGCGGATATTCTGCTCTTGCTTTTCATCGCGCCATTGCTATTCAATGAATCAAGACATGTCGATAAGGCAGAACTATGGCAAAGGCGCAATGGCGTGATATCGCCCTCCTTCGGTCTTGTAGTAACTATCATGGTATGCGTGGGTTTTGCCATCCATGGCCTTATCCCAGCAATTCCGCTGGCGATAGCTTTCGCTATGGGTGCCGCAATGGGTCCGACCGACGTGACGGCTGTAGTTGCCCTCATGAAAGACATTAGGTTCGGTAAGAGGCATGAGGCGCTTCTAAAGGGAGAGGCCCTGTTCAATGATGTATCTGGAACGGTTTGTTTTCAGTGCTCGCTTGCCGTGGCTCTAACTGGGGTATTCGCAGTATCGCAAGCTGGAGAATTGCTCGCGATGGATCTTGTGGGAGGTTTGCTGTTCGGCGGCATATGCGGAGTTGCAGCATGGTTCCTTATGCGCGTTGCCAGCGATTATCTTATTGATAGCCCCTCGGCTTATGTCGTTCTTGAGATGGCTATCCCGTTTGTTGTCTATCTAGCATCCGAGGCGATGGGGATTGGCTCGATAATAGCCGTAGTATGTTGTGGTTTGGTTTTCTCCATGATGCCTAAGAGGCAAACACCAAGAACAGCCAGAATGCATGTACAGTCTGAAGGAACCTGGAGCACTATTGAGTACTTGCTCAATGGAATCATCTTTGTTGTTCTAGGGATGCAGCTTCCGGTCGTTTTCGACCCAATGATTACAACAAGCATGATAGAGCCGGCATATTTACTGTTCTGCGTAGTAGCTATTGTTTTCCTGTTGGAGTCGGTTCGGTTTATCTGGGTTCTTTGTATGGATGTTGTTAATGCAGCTCATCAAGGTGATTCGATAAAAGGCTGTTTTGGCATTAAGGCTATAGCTAATGATCTAGCTATGACGTTTGCGGGAACCAAAGGAGGGGTGACGCTATCCCTCGTTCTAACGCTACCCGGAACCCTAGCATTTGGGGAGAGTTTTATATTGCGGCCAGAAGCGATATTCGTAGTCTCTGGTGTGATCCTGTGCACATTGCTGCTTGCGAACTTCGCTGTACCTGCGCTTGTTGGCTTCGGTGAAGGAGATGATAAGACTCATGATTCTGCTGACTCAGAGATAATGCTTCTTGGGAGAACCATGGTGGCGATTCAGCTCGATTCTGGAAGGACGGGCTTGGCTAAAGACTGTAAAACACCCACAGTTGAACCTCGGTTGCTTGATCTACTGGAAAGCACGATTCCGGTCGGCGAAATGCCAAGATACTTCGATCGCGTCGACGAATCAGCTACGATGATCGTGTTAGGGAGGTATTCAGAGCGGATAAAGGAGCTGATTCCTTGCGCAAGCAACACAGTGAAAGAGAGCGCAGAAGCGATTTGCAACAAGGTCGATAGTCTTTATGATCGCGCGTTGCGCGATCAGGAGAAACCTAAGCCCACCGATAAGGTCGAACCGCAAGACAGGCGAGAGGCAAAGCAGAGAAAGAAGACCGTCCTCCGAGATACCAAGGGTGCAGTTAGCGACATCCAAGAAAAGGCGTATGTACAGCAGCTCAAGATCATTGATTCGATGATGCTCAAAGAAGAGCTTACCGCCGAAAATGCCAAGGAACTCAAAAACGAAATCTATCTGCAGCAGATGATCTCTTGATGGCGCATCCTGCCGATTCTCGAAAGATCGTAAGGTGCGAGATAAAAAACAGGGGTCGATCGGGTAAGTATGTGTGACGTGCATCCAGGTTAAGAGCAGCACTCCCCACGCCGAGTATTTTTAGTATGATAAGTATCATGGGGGTTGGGGGTTTGTCATGAATGCTTGCGACGCGCGATTAGCGATAGAGAGCAGCTTCAAGAAGCTGATCGAAGAAAAACCATATAGCATGATCTCGGTTTCTAATATATGCGAAACCGCGCACGTTTCACGCAAATCATTTTACGTGCACTTCTCGAACAAGGAGGATATTCTAGCCTCTATTTTCCAAAAGGATGCGATAGCGCCGATACGAAATATCAATCTGCTTTTCTCGCAACCCCAGACGTACGATATGTACCCTGTGATTTACGAAAAGATCTATGAGCAAATATATGCTTCAAAGAGATTTTACAAAAAGCTGGTTGGCCCAATGAAGGGGAAAGACGACACCTTTCTCAGGATTGCGACGCAGGAGATCTATGAGCTGAACATCGAGATACTTGCATCGCACAACTATCGGGGAGATAGCTTAAAGGTCGATTACATTTCCTATTTCTTTGCGGCCTCCCAAGCCATGTTGATCCAGAAATGGATCAGCGATGACATGCCCTATACGCCTGAGCAACTTGCCAGACTGTACAATGAAATGGTCAATGATTTTTGGATTGGCACATTTGAACCCAAGAATCTGCGCACCCCGCCATTTTAAGCAAGGTTACACACTGCCTGTTTTGTCACCCATAGATTCACTTTAACGGTGATTCTGTTTCCGATTTTGCATATGTCTCTATTTTGAGTTTCGATTTGCACCCAAAGGGAACCGATTGCGAATTGAATGTGCTCGACCTCTCCTGCATTTTTGAATGTATTGGAATGGGAGAGGTCAATTGAATCACGGCTCAAGCCTCTCCCTTGTCAAATGAGAGAGGAGAGGCTTATGGGTGCTGAAGCAGCGGTAAACGGTGGTTCCACCAAAACAACGCTTCAAAGCATTGCTTGTGGCGGCACGGGAGGTGATCTCGTATGCGCCGACTCAAAGGATGGGAAGATCGTTCGACTTCGACCGCTAGATCTTGAGACAAGCTACACGAAGGAAGAGCTTGCGCCATCCACGTGGGAGTGGGATATCAACGGGAAGAAGTTCAGTGCGCCTTATAAGACCATGCCGAACTATTTCGCCTTGGCTTACAAGAACCGCGTGTATTCCAAGAATCGCGTGCGCTATCCCTTGAAGCGCGTTGACTGGAATCCGAACGGCGAGCGCAACACGCAGAATCGAGGCAAATCGAAGTTCGAGCGGATCAGCTGGGACGAAGCCATCGATATCATCGAGGCGGAACTGCGCCGCGTCATCGATGAATACGGTCCGATGAGCGTCATCTGCATCGGCGAAGACGGCCATCGCGAATCAAAGGACCTTCATGCTGGCGGTGGTATGCATGCGAATCTGATGAGCAAGCTCGGCGGCTATACGCGTGAGACTCGTACTCCCGACTCCGTCGAGGGTTGGTATTGGGGAGCGAAGCATGTCTGGGGTTCCGGCGCAAATCACGGCTTGGGCCTGATTGCTCCCGCTCAGAACGGTGGTAATGCCTGGAACGTTATGAAGGACATCTCCGAGAATTCTGAGTTGATCGTGTTCGATGCAGGTGACTGGGAGCTGACGCAGAACTATGCCAGCCAGTGCCTTTCCGCCCTCTTGAAGTACTGGGAAGAGCTTGGCAAAGAGTTCGTTATCGTCGATCCCTTCTGCAATTATACGGCGGTATGCCATGAGACGATGAAGTGGATCCCCATCCTCCCGAATACTGACTCCGCTTTCGATTTCGGAGTGATGCACGTTTGGATCACTGAGGGCACGTACGACAAGGACTTCATCGAAACGCACACTGTTCACTTCGATAAGCTCGTTGATTACATCATGGGCAAGGAAGACGGCGTTGAGAAGACGCCGGCATGGGCAGCGGAGCGCTGCGGCGTTCCTGAGTGGACGATCAAGGCATATGCGCGCAACGTGGCAAGCAAAGTTACGAGTCATGCACATTACAGCTCTGGCGCGATCAAGACCCCTTATTCTCATGAAGCAGGTCGCACTGCGGCTTATAAGCTCGCGATGCAAGGTCTTGGCAAGCCCGGCGTTCAACAGTGCCACCTTTCCAGCATGGTATTCGCACGCGAGGAGATTTGTCGCTCCACGACGGCCCCATTCAGCTCGATCAACCAGTGCCGCATGTTCTATCCGAATCCACAGAGCCTTCCTCGCACTAAGATCGCAGATGCGATCAACAACGGTTCCGTCAAGTGGTGGGGCAGCCCGTGCATCGTTTACGTCGAGAATTCTGAACAGTTCGAAGAATTCAACTACCCGGCACCGGCTGATAAGGGCGGCACGCCTATTCACCTGCTTTGGTCGGAGAAGCCTTGCAATATGAATTGCTGGAATGGAGGATTCGAGTTCCAAGATGCAATTCGCTCTCCCCAGGTCGAATGCTTCATCACGAATCATCAGTGGCTCGAGAACGACTCGCTGTTCGCAGATCTGATCCTTCCCGTTACCACCTGCGTCGAGGACAACGACTCCATGGGCGGCGGCGCGCCCGATATGCGCCGTTTCGAGGCGCTGACGCCTGCTGCCATCGGTCATGTCGGGGAGTCTTATTCCGATTTCGAGATCGCATGCATGATCGGCGAGCGCTTTGGAATCCGCGATCAGATCGATCTGGGCATGACCGAAGACGAATGGATGAAGTACGGCTTCGAGCAGTCGCGCTTGACCGAGGAGCTCGATTGGGACGAATTCAAGAAGCGCGGCTACTACTTCCCGAAGATGGCAAAGAATTGGGAAGACGACGTTCCCGGCATGCGTGCATTCTATGAAGATCCCGAGAACAATCCGCTTGACACCCCCACGGGCAAGATCGAGTTCTGGAGCCAGGCGCTCGCCGACAATTTCCCGGACGACAAAGAGCGTCAGCCCATGGCGAAGTGGATCATCGGTGGTCCGAAGTCGGAAGGCTGGACGCATGATGAGACGTTCTGGGGCGAGCGCTGCAAAGATTACTCGCTGTTGGTGACGGCTAACCCGGCCAAGTGGCGCGTTCATGTACAAGGCGACGACATCAAGTGGTTCCGTGAGATCGAAACGTGCAAGGTGCGCGGCAAAGACGGCTATCTCTATGAGCCTATCTGGATGGCCCCCGAGGACGCCAAGGCGCGTGGGATCGCAGACGGGGACATCGTCAAGCTGTACAACGATCGTGGCACCATCCTGTTCGGTGCGCGCATCTCTGAGCGCGTAGCACCACGCTCTGTGGTTGTCGCGAAGGGTTCTCGCGTAGACCCCATCACGTCGCACTTCGATCGCGGCGGAGCCATCAACCTGATCTGTCCGAACGAGACCGTCTCCAAGCACTGCGCTGGCTTCGCTGTTACCGGTTATCTGGCCGAAGCCGCTAAGGTGACCGATGAGGAGTATGAGAGCTGGAAGCGCGACTATCCCGAGGCGTTCGCTCGCGACTACGACCCCGAGATTGGCAGCAACTACAAGTCCTGGGTCGTCGAGTAGGCCTGCGCGAGGAAGAGAGGAAAGAAACGATGAAAGCATTCCTTATCGATGTTAAGAAGTGCGTGGGCTGCTATGATTGCCAGATCGGCTGCAAGGACGAGCATTGCGGCAATGACTGGGCTCCCTACGCAAAGCCGCAACCTGATACTGGTCAATTCTGGTGCAAGCTCGTTCAGAAGGAGCGTGGACATAAGCCGCATGTCAAGGTGAGCTATATTCCCACGATGTGCAATCATTGCGAGAACGCTCCTTGCATGAAGGCGGCGAAGAACGACGCAGTCTATCGGCGCGAGGACGGCCTCGTCCTGATCGATCCCGAGAAGGCGAAGGGTCAGAAGCAGATAGTGGATGCGTGCCCCTACCATGCGATCTATTGGAATGAGCTTCTCAACATCCCCCAGAAGTGCACCGGTTGCGCGCATCTTCTAGACGGCGACGAGCCGATCAAGGTCCCGCGCTGCGTGGATAACTGCCACGTTGACGTGATCATGTTCGGCGAAGAAGATCAGCTCGGGCTCGACGGCACCGAAGAGGTGCTCCACCCAGAGTACGGCACGAAGCCTCGCGTCTTCTATCGTGGTCTTCCCAAGAAGTTCATCGCCGGCACCGTCTATGACCCCAACAAGAACGAGATCGTTGAAGGCGCTGATGTGAAGGCAAGCAGTAATGCCGGCACATTCACCACCAAGACGAATTCCTGGGGTGACTTCTGGCTCAACGATCTGCCCGAAGCTGAGTGGGAGGTTTCCATCTCCGCAGACGGGAAGAGCAAGACCATCAAAGCGAGCACGCTCAGCGAGGACAAAGGCCTGGGCGACATAGCTCTCGTGTAACCATCCCTCCCCCTAGTAGCGCATGCCAACCGCCAGCACCTGCACTCTCCTATCCTTCTTTCTCTTGGGTGTTGGCGGTTGGAGGCGCAACGCATCACAGCTAGAAAGGTAGTAGCGTATATGTGTTTTAGACCAGCAGAGATCCAGATGAAGAAGTGTCCGGAATGCGGCACTGTGAATAAGCCGGTGGCCACCGTGTGCGAGAAATGCGGCGCATCCCTTGAAACGCAGAAGCAAGGTTTCGATGCGGATCAGCCACTGACTCCTGGTGCGCCTAACGCACCAAAAGCACCTGGCGCCCCTGCAGTTCCTGGAGCCCCCAAGCCACCGGCACCGCCAAAGTAATATCACAACGACAGAAAGGGAGTGTGCTGCGTTATGTTCGGAGATTTGCTGAGTAAATATGGAATCAAGCAGTTAGGTTTCCGGGTTAGCGATTTGGAGCAAGCAGCCAAGACTTTCGCTGCGACACTTGGAGCAGGCCCTTTCTTCGATCTTGGAGTTTCCGAGCCAACTGAGCTTCTCTATAGGGGAAAGCCTTCCAATATGAGGAGCAGGTGTGCTCTAGGCCAGTTGGCAGATATGCAAATCGAACTGATCGAGGTGCAGACTGATGAACCCGATGTCTATCAAGAGCTCGGGCGTTACGGTCTGCACCATTTTTGTATCTGGACGGATGATGTCGACCAGGTCAAGGCCGATTTCATTGCAGAAGGTTACGAAGTCGCCATGGAAATGACGTCCGGACAAGGTTTGCATGTCATCTACTTCGATTGCAGAGAGGTGTTCGGCTGCTATGTCGAGGTTAATGCTCCTATCGAAGGTTTGGCTATGGGTGTCAAAGCCCAATCCATGAATTGGGACGGAAGTCGCCCGCTGCGCTCTATATCTGAACTCATGGGCTAACTACCCATTTTCAAATTATCTCGCATCCATGCGGTGCGATGACGAAAGGAATAGCAATGGTTATGAAGGATCCGTTCGATCTAACAGGTCGTGTCGCCCTCATTACGGGAGCGAGCTCTCACGGAATCGGCAATGAATCGGCAAAGATGCTGGCTGCTCATGGTGCAAAGGTCTTCTTGACCGCACGGCGTGAA
The DNA here is from genome assembly GCA_910589125.1 of uncultured Eggerthellaceae bacterium. GTDB lineage: Bacteria > Actinomycetota > Coriobacteriia > Coriobacteriales > Eggerthellaceae > MGBC163016. The sequence goes on along the minus strand of CAJURX010000007.1, from coordinate 46,148 downwards.
GATAAGCTCAAGGAAGCAGTAGAAGAGATCGAGGCAGCTGGAGGAATAGCATCATACAAGGCTACTGATGTAGCTATTGAGGAACAATGTAAGGAAGCGGTAGAAGCCTGCATAGCAGAATTTGGCCGCCTTGACATCATGGTGCTCTCAGCTGGCATCAACGGCCTGTCATTATCAGGCGGTATGGAAGCCACATTCGACTCAGATAACTGGAAGAAGGTCCAGAGCATCAATCTTGATGGCGTCTTCTATATGATCAAGTACGGCTGGGAGGAGTGCTCCAAACATGGAGTTGGAGCCATCATCCCAGTGGCATCCCTTGCTGCATGGAGAGCTGAAGGCTCCCTTGCATACACTGCAACCAAGGGCGCTATCCGCTCCATGACTCACAGTTTGGGAGCTCTTCTGGCTCCGCACGGGGTCAGAGTAAACACCTTCTATCCCGGCTTGATCGATACGGATATGACTCACGAGGCAACGCTGTATGAGCCTTTCGTCAAGTCCAAGATGCCAAAGATCCCCTTGGGGCGCTTCGGCACCGTTGACGATTGCGCGAACGCAGTCCTGTTCTTGGCTTCAGACGCCTCTTCATTCATGGTCGGCCAGCATCTGCTGGTTGACGGCGGCGAAGCTTGCTAGGACAGAGAGGAGTTTGAGATGAATCCATACCAGCAAGCTACCCAAACGCAAAAGATGCTGATGCTCTTCGCCTTGTATCTGGGCATCATCGCGAATCTGATGGTATCAAGCACGAATGCAACGTTGTTGCCTATAGCCGCTCAGGAGTTCGACTCGTATGAGATCTACGGGTTAGCTCAATCGATTGCGGGCGTGCTGGGCGTATGCGCTATGCCGATCTTTGGCTTCATAGCAGCAAGGAATCCTCACTTGAAGCGCCAGTTGATGAGCCTCGGTCTATTGATAGGCGCGCTTGTTATCCTGGCTAGGTGCATCGCAGTTAACTACTGGATCATCATCATTGCGAACATTTTCTGGGGTCTTGTGAGTGCAGCACTCTTCGTAGTTGGGTTCACGGTGGTCCGCGATATGTTCGATGAGAAGAAGGCTGCATTCTACCTTGGCATGAACTCTACGATGATGTCCATTGCCTTGATAGCAGGGCCTCTTGTAGGCGGCTTGATCATGGACAATCTTGGATGGAGGGTCTGGTCTTGGGTAGTGTTCGCTGTCTTAGCTGCCGCATTCATCATGTGCTATTTCTTTGGCATCAGGGTGAACAAGGAAGAATGCAAGGATCTTGCTGTTAAGGGTGGTTCATTCGATTTCGCAGGCGGCGCTTCTGTAACAGTTTTCTTGGCTATGCTCATCTTGGTCCTCTCCCTTGGAGGGTCCTATGTGCCATTCGGCACGCTCGGCTCGAACGTCATGGTCCTGGTCGGAATTATCTCGCTCATCTGCCTTGTTCTGGTGGTGAGGAAGAAGGGCAACGACGCTATCGTTCCATTGGACGCTGTAAAAGACAGGAATACGCTCGTCTTCGCTGCTTGCAATCTTTTGCACAATCTTGGTTTCATGGCGATCACATTCTTTGTACCTGCTTATGTAATGATGCAGCTAGCAGCTGACCCTGTAGTCACCACTCTAGGTCCTGCGCTGGCTGGAGGATTCGTCAGCATCTGCGCAGCGCTCTCTGGTTTGTTCTTGGGCCCGGTTTGGGGCAAGATGATTGCGAAGGACTCCTCTGCAAAGCGCGCTATGACCATAGCGAACGTATTCCGCGTGCTGTCTATGGTGGCGCTGTTGTTCGTACTCAATCCTGAGACACCAGCACTGCTTGTGTACATCGTGGTGTTCTTCGCGGGAGTCTGCAATTCGAACATGCAGTCTTCCATGTCTGCTGGCCCTCAGGTCATGTTGAGGCCGGAGATTCGCGCAACTGGTAATTCCATAGTGCAGCTTGGACAGAACCTTGGAGCCGGAATCGGCGTTGCGCTCTTCACGTTGTTGGTGGGAATGGATCCGGTCAACGGCATGACCATCTGCATCGTCATCTCCATCGGTTGCTTCATCGTTCTATCGCTCATCACTTTCCTTCTGAAGAAGCTTCCCGCCAAGGAGGCTGAAACTGACCTTGTAACCGAATGATGGATCGATGAGAGATAGGAACGAACGATGTCAAAGCTTCAGGTGATCACTGGTGGCACTTCTGGAATGGGTTTGGCAACTGCAAGAGCAGTTGCCAAATACGGCCCAGTATTCATAGGTGGACGAAATGAGAAGAAGCTAGCTTCAGCACTTGATGAACTTCAATCGCAGGGCATAGATGCTCATGGCTGTAGGCTTGATGTGTCGGATATCGAATCCGTTCGTGAATTCGCAGAACAAGCCAAACAAGTAGCTCCTATTGGCAATGTCGTGCATGCGGCTGCAGTTGATATGGATGTTGCAGACACAGAGACGATAACGAAGATCAATGTCATCGGAACTGTCAATGTGGTTGAGACCTTCTTCCCGTTGTTGGAAGAAGGTGGATCTGTGGCTAATTATTCTTCTGTCACGGGCTATAACTATGAACCAAATCAGAAAGAGATAGAGATCTGGTCTGATCCGAATTCTGCAAGCTTCGGAACAGTGTTCATTGACAATCTGCAGCCGCTCGGTCCTGCTGCGGCCTTCCTGCCAGAATCGGCTCCCGCTTATTTCGCATCGAAGAACTTTGTGATGTTCTACACGAAAGCAAACGTAGAAAGGTTTGGAAAGAAGGGCTGCCGCATCTTCTCTGTTGCTCCTGGTTCATTCATGACACCCATGCTCGAGCATCAGGAAGCCAACTTTGAGAGCATCAAGGAGGGAACTGCATTCAAGAGGTTCGGAGATCCCGACGAGATGGCGGCTCTATTCGCGGCACTGTTGGATCCTTCAGTTGCATACCTCACGGGGTGCGATGTTCTCATGGACGGCGGTAAATTGGCTATGCGGACAGTTCCTCAACTACCTTGATGAGATATTCGAGGTTATGCAGGCATGACGCCATGTTGTTCAAAATACAACAGCGAAGAGCGATCAAATAAAGCTCATGAGATGATCATGCGGCTTAGAGCCGAGGGGAAACTCTCGGCTCTACCCATAGGACCCGTGAATTGGGCTGATATGACGGTTCGGTCTATTGATGGAAGGACTTTTCGCGCATATGGCACAAGCGGTACATGGGTGGAAGCTAAGCCGTACGAAGAGGGAGATGTCCGCTACTTGGGAAGCGCGTCGCATGCAGGAAAGATCGAATTCAAAGCTCTATTCGTATTGATAGATGGTCATTGGCACAACATCCTCAACGGGAGTTGCGAAGTGCTAGACCGGTCGAAATAGTTACACCAATAAGGAGCAGCAATGATAGAGATTGGTCGAAAGGTAAGCTTGCTCTATGAGGGCAGGCTTGCAAACGGAACCATATTTGATAGCTCGGATAACCATAACGGGAATCCACTTGTATTCGTCGTAGGCGCTGGAACCGTAATTCCGGGTCTTGAAAAGGCAGTGACGGGTCTTGAGCCCCACGTAAAAGAGACCGTAGTCATATCGGCAAAGGATGCCTATGGCGAATATGATCCGGAGCTGAAAGAGGTTGTTCCTCGTAGTGCATTCCCTGATGCTGAGAAGCTTCCAGTCGGTGAATACATCATGCTCAATCTAGGCAACGAACAGAGACGCGTTAAAGTTGAAAGCGTGGACGAACAGAGCATCGTCTTCGATTTCAACCATGAGCTTGCTGGGGAGGATCTGACTTTCGATATCGAGGTAACTGAAGTTTATGGCGAGACAGGAGATCTCGTAAAAGACGAAGAACACGCTTCTGGATGCACGTGCGGATGTCAGAAGCTGAAGAAACAGCTTACTGAATAGCCATCAGAACACCCTTTAGTTACACGTTTCCTGATGGTGATGGAAGGATGCACCTATGTGCTATGCAGGCCATTGTAATCCGGAATGCAATAATTGTTCCCCCCAGGAGCTGGTTGTCGTGCATTGCCCTCAGTGCCATGCACGCAACTCGCTTACTCGCACGCAATACCTCAACGGACTCGATCTTCCTCACAAACAGAGCATCCAAGAGAAAAAGGCTCTTAAGAGCGGTATAAAGATCAGCTTTCAGTGCAGTGAATGCAGCATGGATCTGACTGAGACCTATCGTGCCGCCATACCTGCAGCTCCATGTAAGCGCTTAGGAATCATCTGCGGATTCCCGTGCGGGCGTCGCAAGGAAGAGCCTACCGATACAAACCAGGTTTGCAATACCATGGTGCCGATTAAGAGGATCGAAATCACTGATGCGTAGTTTGGTGATTATGACAAGTTGGTCTGATTTCGCTTGATCACCACCAGGGGCCTTACCGAAAGGGCACCTATTTCAATTCTCGTCAGAGTTCTCGATGCTTTTTGATTTTCCATGATGCATTGCATAATGCCCGTTATTCCATCTTCAGTAGGATTTAACAGTTAGCTACATGCTATTGCAGTGCTCTCTTTCTTTACTCGAACCCATTATCAGTGCTTCAAATTCTTCATCTCTTAACTGAGATAACGCCTTCGCATTTGTCCATTTCTGTGTCCCATTTTAAGAGGGGCAACTACTACCGAGCAGCTCTTCTCGCTGGTTATGCGGAGGAGCAACATGAGCAGGTTTTACAAGAAACGCACCAGTGTTGATTCAGAGGGTATCCATTATTACGTATCAGTCGATGGTTCAAGCGGAAACACAGTAGAGATAGAAGTTGACGAAGAACTCATCGAGGAATTAGATGATCTGCAGCGCGAGTTTTGGCGCTTAGAACGTCGTGAATCGAGACATACGGTTCATATGGAGTGCATCCCTGACTGCTATTTGCCCCACGATATGTTTTGCGTTACTCCAGAAGATCTTCTAATCAAGCAGCTTGAATCCATTCAATTGATTCAAATGCTAAATAAGATACCCGAGACGCAACGAAGAAGATTCTTGATGAGGCACCTCATAGGGCTTTCTATCAAAGAAATCGCAAATATCGAAGGCTGCTCTAGAAGAGCGATAGACTATAGCCTCAATCTTGCAAAGCATAACCTACGGGAGCTACTTTCAGAGTGTTGCCGTGATTATTAGAACGTATAGGAATGAGACCGTATATGGGATCTGTTCTTCTTAATCGACTAATTTAGAACTAAACTGGATATGTCACAACCATATGGCATACCTCGGTATGTCTATTTTGTCACGCCTATCAGCATCTGAGCAGGAGGGCATCTGCTCATTATGGATGCTGATGGCATGCTATATGGTTGTGACGACCAGAGCGGGTGCTCTCCTTCTTGCAGCCTACAGCGCCTCTTTGGTCTATGACTGCGAATAGATACAGAAGAGGCGCTTTGAGCAAAAGCAATTTTGAAAGATATGCATCTACGCCATCAAAGGTAGCAGCTTTGATCATTGAGCATGACTACGAAGAAGAGCTCGAGCGCAATTCCGATGAATATCTACGCGTCTATTCTGCAGAGAATGGTCACCTGACTGAGCTTGGTTTCTTCGAAGGCTCTTGGGAGTTCGAAGAATGGCTTTACTCCGATCTCCCATTCGAAGAGTGGCGCAAGAATCGGTCCTAGCACTTTCCCATTTCACGCCAAAACTGTCCGTTTCCATAGAGGCGCACTTCTGCGGCTCTATGTAGATGAACATCAAGGACAGGATTGCATGAGTGGGAAAGCAAGAAGGTCAGGTGTGCTTGAGCAGTAGCTCATACTGCAAGGAGCATGCATCGGCGCAGATCAATGGATGCACGGTCAAATTCACGTTTAGCAATGGTGATGATGAGAAGCCTCTGCAAAGAGCGCTAGAGGATCTGCAGAGCGACTATATCGGAAAGTCAATCATGCGATAGGGATTCATGGCATGGTTTCTTTCGCACTAACTCGCTGGTTGAATGAGCATGGCGAAGCGCTAGCCATGCACCTTAACAGCCGAATAGACCGATTGCCGTCCTGGAAAGGATGGTGATCGAAATGAAAAGGGTTTGCTGCCTGTATCGCGTCTCGACGCTCGGGCAAGTCGACAAAGAAGTCGACGACATCCCCATGCAGAAGACCGCTTGCCACGGCTTCATCGACTCCCAACCTGATTGGGAGCTCTACATGGAGTTCTACGAGAAGGGCATATCCGGCTTCAAAGTATCAGCGAAGAACCGAGATGCCATCTTGGAGCTTCAGAAGATGGCGCTCAACAAGGAGTTCGATGTCCTGCTGGTCTTCATGTTCGACCGCATAGGCCGCAAGGAAGATGAGACTCCCTATGTCGTTCAGTGGTTCGTCGAGAAGGGCATCGAGGTCTGGAGCGTCAAAGAAGGCCAGCAGAAGTTCGAGCATCACATCGACAAGCTCCTGAACTACATCTACTACTGGCAAGCGTCCGGGGAATCCATCAAGACATCCATTCGCGTTAAGGGCACCATGGCCGAAGAGGTGAAGAAGGGGCATTTCAAGGGTGGTGTGCCACCCTTCGGATATCGACTCGTTGACAAAGGACGGCTCAACAAACGAGGCCGCGCCGTCAAAGATCTTGAGATCGATGAAAGAGAAGCGAGCATCGTCGTCTATATCTTCGATCTCTACGTGAATCACGGGCTAGGAACGCAAACGATAGCGAGACGGCTCGAGTCGGAAGGCATCATGAACCGCAAAGGCGACAACTTCGTTTGCGCGACCATCAAGAACATGGTCACCAACGAGATGTATCGCGGCATCTTGAAATGCGGCGATACCCAAGCCGGCCCCTTCGAAGAGCTGCGCATCATCAGCGACGAGGTCTTCTTCAAAGCCAGAGACATAGCGAAGCAGCGATCCGCAAAATACCAAGAGAGCAGACGCGTGCCAAGGAAGGTGGCCGAGCATTGCCTCCTCACAGGCAATATCTTCTGCGGACATTGCGGTGGAAGACTCATCACATCCACATCTGAAAAGAAAAAGAAGCGAAAGGATGGGACGATCTGGAAGAAGCGCGTGTGGAGATACGTCTGCTACAACAACATGCGCCATAAGAGCAGATGCAACGGTCAATCCGGGTATTCAGCCAAGAGGATCGATGATGCGGTCTCAGAGGCCATCAGGCGGCTTCTGATGAGCATGAAACGTGTCCCCAAGGAGGAGATCGTATCTCAGCGCATGAGAACGCACCTTCATTCGAAGAGAGAAGAGGCTGCTGCGTTGAACCGGCAAATCTCAACTAAACGGCATGATCTCGATGTGCTCAAGGGCGAAGTCGTTAGATCGATCGCTGGCAAAAGCGCGTTTGCGCCAGAGGTGTTGAGCGGCTTGATCGACGATGCGGAGCAAGAAGTCGACGAAATGACCGGGAAGATGGAGAGCGTCAACCGAGAGATCCGCGAAGCCGAGGTGGAAGAGCGAGAGCTCTTAGCCGGTCACGAGAAGCTGCTGAGCTACGCTGAGATGTTCGATGCATGCGATCGAGATCAGAAGCGCATGCTGATCTGCGAGCTCGTCGATGAGATACAAGTCTCAAGAGGATATGAGGTCGATCTGAAGCTGTCGTTCTCGCTTGAGCAATATCTAAGCCTGGCTGAAGACCCCATCCTTGAGCGCGATGATTGCAAGGTGATATGTCGTAGCGATGAGCCTGTTATCGACCTCGAGTCTCTTGGGGGTTTGAACGCTGATGAGGCGGTGTTCAGGGTTATGGAAGACAATCCGGGTATGGAATGGGAGGAGGCGATGCAGCTATTGGAGATAAGAAACGGTGATTCAGATGAAAGCGGGCAGCTTCTACGTAGTTTGTGTTGGGCGGCTGGACGCGCGAATTAGGGCAAAAAAGAGCCCTCACATCATGTGAGGGCTCTTGGAGATTCCTGGTGGAGCATAGGGGGATCGAACCCCTGACCTCGTGATTGCGAACCACGCGCTCTCCCAAACTGAGCTAATGCCCCAGGTAAGGTATAATATTCAGTTGTCAATTCTAGCCCCAACGGAGCTGTATTGCTAGGGGGCTCGTTTATGGATCCTTTGGCCTCCCAGCTGAGCTACATCCCCAGAGGTGCGCGTCGTTCCCGACCGCGAAGCGATATTCTCGCCAAATCGGCTCTCGATGTCAAACGGAGCCGCATCTGCGCCTTAGCTCAGGATGCGCTCCTTCTCATGGAACAGCTTGATGTTCTCGGGCGTGGGCTCTGGCGGGGTGTCGTCGATGAATTCGCCGAAGATGGGCTCGCCGTCCTGTGAGAGCTCGACCATGCCGGTGAGCACGTCAGCGTACTGGTATGAGTGGCGTGCCGTGCGACCGCGCTTGCGCTCCACTTCCATGACGAACAGGCGTGGATGCACCTGCGTGAGAACGCCCACGTTCTCGACGATCTTGGAACGGCCCATGTTGGCCCGGACCTTGATCTTCTGCCCGACGAAATCATTCAGCGTGTCATGGATTCCGTCGACGATCTTCGACTGCTTCACCAGATCCATACGCAGCTCCCTTGCTTTGCTCGATTTTGTGCCTGCGACATACTAGCACCTGAGACGGCGAACGGTCGATTTGAAGTGGCGAACGGCATCTACGATATCATCCGAGCGGTATAAAAGACCCGATGAGCATAACCATGCACGATGACGGTCAGGAGTCGCCATGTTCCAAGAAGCCACGTTCGCTGATCTGCCGATGTTCGGGGCTGCGCATTGCACGCGCGCGGAGGACGGTACTGGTTGCACGGTGCTCGTGGCCGAGGACGGCGCGGTCGGAGCCGTCGATGTGCGCGGCGGGGCTCCTGCCACGCGCGAGACTGACTTGTTGCGCCCGGAGAACATGGTGGAGCAGGTGAATGCCATCGTCTTGTCGGGGGGCTCTGCATTCGGACTCGAGGCGGCGTGCGGCGTCATGGAGGAGCTTGCTGGCAGGGACGTGGGCTTCAAGCTGGCCGGCGCGTGCGTGCCGATCGTCTGCGGTGCTTCGCTCTTCGACCTGCCTGTGGGCAAGCTCTCCTGGCCGAACAAGGATGACGGAGCGCGTGCTGCGCGCGCGGCGTGCCAGTCTGCGGGCGCTGACCTGGAGCAAGGATGCGTCGGTGCGGGCACGGGTGCCACGGTGGGCAAGATGGGCCTTCCGCAGCAGGCCATGAAGTCCGGATTCGGTTGGGCGGGCTTGAGGCTCGGCGAGCTCGTGGTCATCGCGAACGTGGCTGTGAACGCCCTTGGCAACGTCGTGGCTGAGGATGGGAGCTGGTTGGCTGGTGCGCTCGGTGAGGACGGGCGCGTGGAGGACCCGATAGCTGCTGCCCTCAAAGCAGCTGCGCTCCAGAGCAGCGCCGGTGCCACAGGTGGGCGTGATGCGCGCGGCGCAGGTGATCAGCGTGAGCAGGAGGGCGCGCCCGTCTCCAATACCACCATCGGATGCATCCTCACGAATGCGCGCCTCGTGAAGGCGCAGGCGACCAAGGTCGCCCAGATGGCCCAAGATGCGTACGCGCGGTGCATCAAGCCGGTGCACACTCCCCATGACGGCGACACCATCTTCGTCATGGCGTCGGGGGATGTGGATGCGCGCACGGATATGGTGGGCATCCTTGCGACGGAGGCCATGGAGCGCGCCATACGCTCTGCCGTGCGCTCGGCAACGGGGGCATACGGCCTTCGGGCGGCGTGTGACATCGAAGGGTGTGCGTAGGATATCCACTGCACGCATCCATCGCGCGCAGATGACGCTCTGCGTGCCCATGGGTCACGGATACGCCGTGCATCCGGTCCCCAGTGGCCCGGATGCGTCCTCATGCGATACCATCTCCTCCATGGAGACGGGTCAGCATAGATCACCGCACCTCACTGGAGCGCTCAAGGGCATGCTCGTGCAGCCCAAGCGCTTGAGCGCCATGCAATGGCTCATGGATGCAGCCATCGCGTGCGGCGCCTTCGGGTTCGGGATGCTCCAGATGACGCTGTCGGTGAACCTCTTCCTGCCGGATGAGTTCACGCGCTTGATGCTCGGCATCCAGTCCATCACGCCCTCGGCATTCGCCATCATGGGCGTCCTGCTCACCTGTTTGCCGCTCATCGTGCGCCAGAAGCTCCCTTGGGTGGCGTTCGCGGCATGCGTGGGCGCATGGGTAGCCTTCGCCATGGCGCTCCAGATCGCGACGCTTGCGCTCGTGGGGCCGCTGGTGGCGCTGTTCACGGTGGCGTATGAGCACAGTCGCACGGAATGCGCCGTCGCGGCGCTCGTCCTGCTCGCTTGCGTCTTGGCCTCGCCCGTGCTGATCCCAGCCGCGCATTCGCCCTTCGACAATCTGATGCTGTTCATGAATGCCATGCTGGTGGTGGCGGTGTCGCTTGCGGGATATGCGTTCCATGTGCGCGAGGATTTCCTGGAGGCGGCGGAGACGCGTGCGGTGCAGGCGGAGCGCATCCAAGAGGTGGAGCGCCTGCGCGCTGAGGAGGCGTGCCGCACGGCGGATGCGGAGGCATCGCGCCGCGTGGAGGCGGAGCGGTTGCGCATCGCGCGCGAGGTGCATGACATAACGGCGCATTCGCTGTCCGCGGTCAGCATCCAGGCGGCGCTGGCGTTGCGCCTCATGGATTCAGACCCGGATTCGGCGAAGGAGGCCATGGAGCTTGCGCGCAAGACGTCGAAGGACGCGCTCTCCGAGATGCGGGCGATGATCGGCGTTCTGCGCGACGGGGCTGCGGACCGGGCGAGCGAGCCGACGCATGGGACGGATCGCCTGGGGGATCTCATCGACTATCTGGAGGCTGCGGGCGTTCGCGCCTCTCTGGACGAGGAGCGCTACGACCGATCGCGCGTGCCAGCATACATAGATATCGCCCTCTTCGGCATCGCTCGGGAAGCGGTCACGAACATCGTGCGCCATGCAGGCGCCACCCATGCGCAGATCGCCTTGGCGCTCATGGGAGGCGCGGCGGTCCTGGAGGTGGCCGATGATGGCTGCGGAGGCGAGGCCGCGAAGGAGGCGGATGCGCCGATGGGTCACGGCATCCAGGGCATGCGGGAGCGCGTGGGGGTGCTCGGTGGCAGGATGGAGGCCGCACCGCTTGCCGAAGGCGGGTTCTCGGTGCGCGTGAGCATCCCGCTCGCGGGTCAGGGGAGCGGAGGCGGCAGATGAGCATGAGGTCAGGGCAGCGGGTGGGAGAGCGTCCGATACGCGTGCTCGTGGCGGATGACCAAGAGCTCGTGCGCTCAGGGTACAAGGCCATCCTGAACACGTTCCCTGGCATCGAGGTCGTGGGCATCGCGAAGGATGGCAAGCAGGCGGTGGATGAGGCGCTGCGCTTGCAGCCCGATGTGGTGCTCATGGATATCCGCATGCCGGAGATGAACGGGATCGATGCAACGCGTGCGATCGCGCAGAGCCCGCTTCTGGCTGACGCGCATGTGCTGGTGCTGACCACATTCGACATAGATGAGTACGTCTACGATGCTCTCGAGGCGGGCGCGAGCGGCTTCCTCCTGAAGGATGCTGAGCCGGATGACATCGCACATGCTATCCGCGTGGTGGCGAAGGGGGATGCGCTCATCCAGCCTTCTGTCATGAGACGCCTCGTCGAGGCCTTCGCGCATAGCCGCCCCAAGCAGGCGCGCGCTCTGGGGGAAGATGCGAAGGCGCGCATCCAGGCGCTCACGGACCGGGAGCGCGAGATATTGAAGCTCGTGGCAACGGGGGCGGACAATGCTCGGATCGCAGAGCAGCTGTTCATCTCTCCTGCCACGGTGAAGACGCACCTCGCGCGCATCATGTCCAAGACGGCGTCCCACGATCGAGCGCAGCTCGTGGTGCTCGCCTATGAGAGCGCGCTCGCCGTGCCAGGTGGGCAGGCGTGATAGGGCGTCGCAAGCGGTGGGTCCCGTGCATCGTGTGCGCATCTTCCACGTGGGCGGAGGAGATCATCTGAGCCGCAGATCCGCAGACCCTACCGTGTCGTTTCATGCGAGCAACATACGCGCAACGCTGTCAGATTTCTTGAAGATAACCCTTGCAAACCGATACCAGGCTGTTAATATATGATGCGAATTTAGCACTCGCACCCGCAGAGTGCTAAATCTTTGAGAGGCGCAAAACTCGGAGCTTCTCGGAGCAGCATGGGTGCGAGCAAGAACGGCAGATCGGAAAGGAAGTCAGCGCTATGAATCTCAAGCCTTTGGGCGACCGCGTCATCATCAAGCAGGACGCAGCGGAAGAGAAGACCTCCTCGGGCCTCTACATCGCAGGCGACGCCAAGGAGAAGCCTCAGACGGGCACGGTCCTGGCTGTGGGCCCTGGCAAGCTGGACAAGGAAGGCAAGCACCTTCCCATGCCGGTCGCAGAGGGTGACCGCGTGGTGTACAGCAAGTACGGCGGGAACGAGATCGTCACGGATGACGAAGAGGTGCTGATCGTTCGCGCTGACGATATCTACGCGGTGTTCGCATAAGCCTGGCCTCGACCCAGACGAAGCGAACATCCCCTCATCAGAAAGGAAGAGCAACAATGGCAAAGGAAATCAAGTTCGACACTGATGCCCGCAGCGGTCTTGCTGCTGGTGTGAGCAAGCTGTCTGCTGCGGTCAAGGTCACGCTTGGCCCCAAGGGCCGCTACGTGGCGCTGGAGAAGTCCTATGGCGCCCCCACCATCACCAACGATGGCGTGACCGTGGCCAAAGAGGTGGAACTGGAAGACAAGATCGAGAACATGGGTGCGCAGCTCGTTCGCGAGGTTGCCGTCAAGACCAATGATGTTGCCGGCGACGGCACCACCACCGCGACCCTGCTGGCTGACGTCATCGTGCAGGACGGCCTCAAGAACGTGACCGCGGGTGCGGACGCGCTGGCCATCCGCCGTGGCATCGAGCAGGCAACGGAGACCGTCGTGGACGCCATCAAGAAGGCTGCCAAGAACGTCTCCACCAAGGAACAGATCGCGAATGTGGGCACCATCTCCGCAGGCGATGCCACCATCGGCGAGAAGATCGCCGAGGCCATGGCGAAGGTCGGCAAGGACGGTGCCATCAGCGTTGAGGAGAGCCAGACGTTCGGCATCGAGATGGACGTCGTCGAGGGCATGCAGTATGACCGCGGCTACATCTCCCCTTACATGGCAACCGACATGGAGAAGATGGAAGCGGTGCTCAAGGATCCCTACATCCTGCTCACCGACCAGAAGGTCTCCAATGTCCAGGACTTCATCCCGCTTCTGGAAGAGGTCATGCGCTCCGGGCGCCCGCTGTTCCTGGTCGCTGAAGATGTTGACGGTGAGGCACTGGCAACGCTGCTCCTGAACAAGCTCCGTGGCACGCTCAACGTCGTGGCCATCAAGGCTCCGGGCTTCGGCGACCGCCGCAAGCGCATCCTGGAGGATATCGCTGTGGTCACCGGCGCACAGGTCATCGACAAGGACTTCGGCATGAGCCTGGCAGATGCCACCATCGACATGATGGGCACCGCCAAGACGGTCAAGGTCACCAAGGACAACTCCCTCATCGTCGATGGCGCTGGCGACAAGAAGGAGATCGAGGGTCGCATCTCTCAGATCAAGGCCGAGCTCGAGCGCACTGATTCCGACTTCGACCGCGAGAAGCTCCAGGAGCGCCTCTCCAAGCTCTCCGGTGGCGTTGCGGTGCTCAAGGTGGGCGCTGCCACCGAGTCCGAGCTCAAGGAGAAGAAGAGCCGCATCGAAGACGCGCTGCAGGCAACGCGCGCAGCTGTCGAGGAGGGCATCGTCGCTGGCGGCGGCGTGGCGCTCGTGAACGCCATCCCGGCTGTGGAGAAGATGAAGGTGGACGCTGATGAGCAGATCGGCGTGAACATCATCCGCCGCGCACTGGAGGCTCCGCTGCGCGCCATCGCCGAGAACGCAGGATATGAGGGCAGCGTCGAGGTCGCCGAGGTCAAGAAGGCCAAGGCTGGCATGGGCCGCAACTACAAGTCCGGTGAGTGGGGCGACATGATCAAGATGGGCGTGAACGACCCGGTCAAGGTCACGCGCACCGCTCTGCAGTCCGCTGCATCCGTTGCAAGCCTGATCCTGATCACCGAGGCTACCATCTCCGACATCCCCGAGGATGGTCCGGACCTCTCTGCTCTGGCAGGTGCCATGGGCGGTGGCGGCGGGATGTACTAAGCCGCTATCCTGATAGCTTCTGCACGGGTCCTTGCCGCGATGGCAGGGACCCGTTCCTTTTGCGGCCCCATCTCTCTTCTACCCTGAGATGAGAAGGGGCCGCAACCTTCGTTGCAGCCCCATGCCAACGCAGGCAGCCCTTCGCTCAAGCGCTGCCTGCTGATATCCGCGAGCGCATCAAAGGCAGAGCGCCTACTTCACTTCCAAGAGCTTCTGCTTGAGCTCGGCTTCCATCCGGCGGATCTCCACCTCGGCCTCAGCGCGCTTCTGGCGCCCCTCGGCCTGGATCTGCATGACCTCATCGAACGTTTGGATCAGGTTCTCGTTCGTGGCGCGCAGCGTCTCGATATCCACGATGCCGCGCTCGCTCGCACGGGCGACCTCGGTGGTGGACTGGCGCAGCTTCTCGGCATTCTTCTTCAGAAGCTCGTTCGTCATATCCGTGACGGCATTCTGTGCCTTGAGCGCTGCCTCGTTGTTCGCCATGCCGAGGGCGAGCACCATTTGGCTCTTCCAGAGCGGGATGGTGTTCACGAGCGTGGTCTGGATCTTCTCCACCATCAGCATCTCGTTGTTCTGCACGAGGCGGATCTGCGGTGCCGTCTGCATGGCGATCATGCGGGTGAGGTCAAGGTCGGAGAGCTTCTTCTCGAAGCGGTTGCAGGATGCCTCCAGCTTCTGCGCCGCCTCTGCGTCCTCCGTGCGCCCGGATGCCTTCGCCTTCGCCGTGAGCTCAGCGAGCTCGCCTGCGCGCACCTCGGCCAGGCGCTTCTTGCCGGCCAGGAGGTACATCGTGAGCTCCTTGAAGTAGGTGAGGTTCAGCTCGTAGAGCTTGTCCAGCATGGCTGCATCCTTCATGAGCGCCATCTGGTGCCCCTCCAAGGCACCTACGATCTTGTCCACGTTCGCTTCGGCCTTATCGTAGCGAGCCTTGAGCGCAGTGACCTTGTTCGCCTGCTTCTTGAAGAAGCCGAACAGCCCTTTCTCGTCCTCTGTGTCGAAGCTCTTGAGCTCCACGACCACGCCTGCGATCAGGTCTCCCGCCTCTCCCAGGTCCTGCGTGCGGACGCGCTCGAGCGCCGTCTCGGAGAAGTCGGCCATCTTCTTCTGCGCACCAGCGCCATATTGGAGGACGGTGGAGGCGTTGGAGACATCGATCTGCTTCGCGAACGCATCGACCTGGGCCATCTCCTCAGGGGTGAGCGCATCCTCCAAAGCGGGCGTTCCATCTGCCGGGTTCGGGACGATCTCAGCTTCGGTGACGGTGATGGCCTCGGTGGTCACATCAGGGGTGAGCGTGAGCTCGGGTACGGGGGTGCTCGAGATGCTATCGGTCATGGTCTATTCCTTTCGGTCGTCCGGTATCGCGTCGAAGGGGCTTCGGGTGAGGCCCTCTTGGGCCAGCACGGTGTTCAGCACCGATATCTCGGATGAGACATTCATGGAGAGGTCAGCGAAGGTGGCATCCAGGAGCTTCTCGTATGCCTGCAAGAGCACATCCAAGGTGGACTCTATCTCTCGGCGCGAGCTCTCGATGTTGTCTCCCTGGACCGTCTGCTCTTCGAGCGCGTCGTAAGCTGTGAGCAGCTTGACCGTGGTGGGGAGGTAGTAGTCAGCGAAGCGCCCGAGCTGATCGATGACCGCAGGCTCCTCCTTCGCGCGGGCGAGTATCCTGCCCACGATGTCCTCGATGCGCACGATGCGCTGGCTCACCGCCTCATCGCTGATGCCGAGGTCCAACTGCCGGAACTGCTCCAAGTAGGCATTCCCTGACCTCAAGAATGCGGCCACCTTGGGCGGCAGGTCGTCGGACGCGATGACAGGGCCGCCCGTGGGAGGCGCTGCGGCCCCGGTGCGCTGCGCGTTCTCTCCCATGCGCCGTGCTCGCTCGGATTCCCGGAGCGCAAGGTAGTGCCGATATGCCTCATCGGTCACCATGAGCGTGGTCTGCTCGGCATCCAGATGCCCTTGAGGCAGGCGCCCCTCGGCGATGAGCCGTTGGATGGCGCCCAGCACCTTCTTCAGCTTCTGGCCCGTCATGCGCGCTATCTCGGTGATGGTGACCGCTTCGCGCGGACCCATGATGCGCTTGAGCGCCTTCATCTGGTCAGCTTCCTTGATGCGCTTGATCCCGCCTGAGAGCACGGTGGCGGAGAGCGCGAAGAGCGTTCCCACGATGGCAGCGCCGATGAGGTAGCTCGGCATGCCTTGGACGGCGCTCATGGTGAGCGTGCCCACGAGCGCAGTGCCGAAGCTGAACGTGGTCATGCCGCCGATGACGCACCGGATGAATCCGCTCGTGCGCAGCGAGCCGATCTTCCCGAAGCGCGCATCTATCTCCATCTGCCTGCGAGCCAGCTCCGCCTGCTCGCGCGAGCGCGTCTGGTTCGCGCGGTATCCCTCCACTGCTTGCCCGATGACCTCGCCGATGGCGCCTCCAGCGCCTGAGAGCCCCCGTGCCAGTGCTTCTGACACCTGGCTCACGCCCTGGCCGATCTCTTGGCAGAGCCGATCGAACTCCTCTTTGTCCTTGGAGCGTGCATACGCATCGCGTTGGCGGTCTGCGGGGTTCGGACGGCGCGGCTCGCGACGCGAGCGCGCATCAGAATACGCGTAGGTACGCGTGCTCCCTGGTCCCGTTGCTCCGCGCGCATCCTCGATCGGCGTGGCGTAGAGCACATCCACATCCACGGGCTGCCCCGTTGGCGGATCGTGGTGCTGATAGCGTCCCTTCGTCGGTCGATACATGCGGGGGTCGAAGTCGTCTTGCGAGGTCATGCGCATCCTTTGACTGTGTTCGTACCTGGGCATCTTATCATGGATGCGTCATCCGAATATGAGCACCATGCCCAGCACGATGCCTGCCATGGCTGCGAACGCAGGTGCCTTCGACCGATAGATGAGGTATGCCTCGGGCAGGATCTCGCCATAGACCACATACGCCATGGCGCCCGATGCGAACCCAAGGCTCAGCGCCAGCCCGAGCGGACCGATGTCCCCCAGCCAGAATCCCAGCCATGCACCGAGGAGCGTGGGGATGCCGCATGAGGCGGTGATGAGGACCGAGCGCACCTTGCCCGTGCCCCCTGAGATGAGCGGCACGGCCACGGCCATGCCCTCAGGGATGTTATGGAGCCCGATGAGGACGGCCATGATCATGCCCGACCCCAAGAAGAGGTCCTCGGATATGGCGAAGCTGGCTCCGATGGTCATGCCCTCGGGCACGTTATGAAGCGCGATGGCGCATGCCATCACCACGCCAGCGACCACGAGCGCCATGCGGGAATCCTTGTTGCGGAGGTGCTCGTTCAGATGGTCAGCGTGGATCAGCTCGTCGATGTCGTCATGGGTCTGCGGATGATCCGCATCCTTGGTATGGGGGACCTCCCTGCGCGTCTTCCTGTCTATGGCCAGGTTCAGCCCATAGACCACGGCAACGCCTGCGGCAACGGCAAGGACCACCAGCCAGATCCCCATGCCCGTTGCCGTCTCAGCGGCTTCCGCAGCCTCCACCAGCAGGTCGAAGCAGACGATGGCGGACATCACGCCGCCCGCGAAGGCGAGGAGCAAGCTCACCACCTTGTTGGATTCGCTATTGAACAGAGCGCCGATGATGCCGCCCAAGCCTGTTCCTCCGACGCCTGATACCAGCGTCACGATGGTGACGAATGCGAATGGGCTCAGCGATTCCATGCATGGCTCCTGTTAGTCATGTGAAACTTTCATCTGCGCAAGCATATCACCGAATGGGCGCTTCGTTCGCACCAGCTTCTCAACGACTTGATGAACAGCGCGCCGCACGCGCTAGAATGCTGCCATGGACGGATTCCTCCACATCACCGAACATGTTCTCTCGCATGCCATAGCGGATACGCTGTATCTGGTGCCCTTCCTCTACCTCACGTATCTGATGATGGAATGGCTGGAGCACAAGACGGGGACCAAGACGCAAGACGCTGTCAGGCGCGCAGGAGCTGCGGGCCCTGCCATCGGCGCGCTTCTGGGCGTCGTCCCGCAATGCGGCTTCTCGGCCGTGTCCGCCACTCTCTATGCAGGTCGCGTCATCACGCTCGGGACGCTGTTCGCCGTGTTCCTCTCCACCTCTGATGAGATGCTGCCCATCTTCTTGGCCGAGCAGGTGCCGCTCGAGCAGATCGCATCCATCATGGGCGCGAAGGTGGTCGTGGGCATGCTGATGGGCTTCTTGGTGGATGCGGGCATGCGCTTGGCGCGCCGCTATCATCAGGCATATCGGATCCATGAGCTCTGCGAGCATGATCAGTGCGGCTGCGGGCCCGAATGCGACACGTGCGAGAAGGACCCCGAGCTCGTGTACGAGCATGCCGAGGATTGCTGCGCGGGGTGCACCCACGAGCATCATGCGCACGAGCATGCCCATGACGATCACGGCTGGAAGGGGATCCTGCTCTCTGCGCTGAAGCATACCGTGCAGGTGATGGTGTTCATCTTCCTGATCACGGTGGCGCTGGATGCGGTGATAGAGGTGGTGGGCGAAGACGCCCTGGGCGATATCCTCACCTCGAACAGCGTGCTCTCCATCTTCGGCTCTGCGCTCATCGGCCTCATCCCGAACTGCGCGGCCAGCATCGTGATCGCCGACCTCTACGTGGAGGGCATCTTGGGCGCTCCGGCCATGTTCGCAGGCCTTCTGGTATCTGCAGGCGTGGGGCTGCTGGTCCTCGTCCGCACGAACCGCCATTGGAGGCAGAACGTGGCCATCATCGGTGGCCTGTATGCGATGGGCGTTGCGTGGGGGCTCATAGCGCTGGCGCTCGGCATCACGTTCTGACGCGCTCCGTGCGCAACATGCTCCATGGAGGATGGATGTGGGCGCTCCATCCCGCCTGCGCGGATCGCGCTGACAGCGTATAGAATGTCCGCGAACGGATAGCGTGGCAGCCAACGTGAAAGGCGGCGGGTATGGCAGACCTCAAGGCAGGCATGACCAGGGATGAGGCGCTCGATCTCCTGAAGGCGCACAACAAGGATGAGTTCCATCTGGAGCACGGCGAGACCGTGGAGCAGACGATGCGCTACTTCGCGCGCGAATGCGATCCGGACAACGAGGAGTTCTGGGGGATCGTGGGACTCCTCCATGATCTTGATTGGGAAGAGCACGGCGATGAGCCGGAGATGCACACCATCTATGCGGCTGAGGACATCCGTGCGGCGGGCGGCTCAGAAGAGCTCATCCGTGCCATCCAGACGCACACCTCGGACTTCAACCCCGAGCTTCCGAAGCCCGAGCTCGAGATGGAGAAGATCCTCTTCGCTACAGAGGAGCTCACCGGGCTCATCGGGGCAGCGGTGGTGATGCGCCCCTCCAAGAGCGTCATGGACTTCGAGGTGAAGTCGCTCAAGAAGAAGTTCAAGGACAAGCGCTTCGCGGCGGGCGTCGATCGCGAGGTCATCAGGAGCGGTGCGGAGATGCTGGGGTGGGAGCTGGATGAGCTGTTCAGCCGCACGATAGAGGCCATGCGCTCCTTCGCGCCCGATAGGGACACGTTCCAGCCTGAGGGGTAGGGGATGCGATGAGGCCGCCAGGTGACCCGGCGGCCTTTCTCTTCATGGTGGGCCGTGAGGGATTCGAACCCGCGGCCTTGGGATTAAAAGTCCCCTGCTCTACCAACTGAGCTAACGGCCCCGATGCGCACGCGTGCGCGCGGGAGCATTCTATCCTTCGCAGGTAACGAGGTCAAATCGCTTGCGCCGCGTCGCATGGCCGCTCTTGGGCGGGGTGTAGGATCGAAGGACGAAGAGCGGATAGGGAGGCAGCATGTGGTCAAGGAAGATGCTCGTAGCGTATGACGGGTCGGCTCCTTCGCACAAGGCGCTGGACATCGCAGCGGATATCGCCGAGAAGGACCCGAGCATCGGCATCGTGCTCGTGCATGTGGTCCGGCTGTTCTCGTCGGGGGCCGCTGCAGCGGGCATAGATACCGTGGTCATGGATGAGGCGGCAACGGTCAAAGATGAGCTCGATGCGCTGGCAGCATCCCTGCCCAATTGCGCGGCGGTCAGGATCCTCAAGGGGTCCTCTCCCGCAGCTCTCATCCTCGATTGCGCTGAAGAGGAGGATGTGGATCTCATCATCATGGGCAGCCGCGGCAAGGGCGGCGTCAAAGGGTATCTGGGATCGGTGAGCTATGCGGTGGTCAAGGATTCTCCCGTCACGGTGATGATCGCCAAGGAGGGTGGCGCCTAGGATGAGCACCTGTCCCGCTCCCGCTGGTCACCCTGCGCGCTCTCGCGCATCGGGGAGCGGCGCGCCTGCGCTCTGGACGAAGGATTTCGTCGTCGGGACCATCACGAACTTCGTGCTGTCGTGCAACTACTTCATGCTGACGGTGGTGATGACCGCCTACGCCATGGACGTCTACGGCGCTCCTGCGGCCCTCGCAGCATTCTGCGCGAGCGTGTTCATCGTGGGCACGCTCTTCGCGCGGCTCGTGACGCCCGTGCTCATGGCGAAGCTCGGTCGCAAGCGCCTCTTGCTCGCAGGCACCGTCATCGCATGCGCGTTCACGGCGCTCTATCTTGCCGACGCGCCCTTGGGGGTGCTCATGGGCGTGCGCTTCCTCCATGGGGCGGCCTACGGGATCTGCTCCACGACGGTGGCGACGCTGGTCACCGCCATCGTGCCCGTCTCGCGCAAGGGGGAGGGCATCGGCTACTACATGCTCTCGGTCACCTTGGGCGCGGCCATCGGCCCGTTCGCGGGCATCTTGATCTCGCGCCATGTGAGCTACGACGCGCTCTTCCTGACAGCGGCGCTCGTGCTCGTGGTGGCGCTCCTGTGCATCATCGCCATAAAGGTGCCGCGCGCGCCGAAGAGCGCACGGGCTGCTGAGGAGGAGCTTGCAGGCGAGGAGCTTTCGGGGTCGGTCGAGGGATGTCGCGAGACGGTGGCCTCGGAGCAACCCGACCCACCCGCCGCCAAGGGGAAGCGTCGCACCATCGATGCGGTGCTGGAGCGCAGCGCCATCCCCATCGCGCTCGTCTGCTTCCTCATCTTCTTCGGGTACTCATCCCTGCTCACGTTCCTCTCGCCCTTCGCTGAGACCGTGGGCCTCACGCGGGCGGCCAGCGTGTTCTTCATCGTCTATGCGCTCTCCATGTTCATGACGCGCCCCTTCACGGGACGCGCCTTCGACCGGCGCGGACCCCTGTTCGTGATGCTGCCCGCGTTCTTCTCCTATTCTGCGGGGATGGCGATGCTGGCCTTCGCATCGAATGACTGGATGATCTTGGGCAGCGCGCTGCTTTGCGGGTACGGCGTGGGCACCGTGCAATCCTGCGGGCTCGCCATGGCTGTCAAGGCAGCGCCTGATGCGCGCCTGGGCGTGGCGAACGCCACGTTCTACATGTTCTTGGATGCCGGGGTGGGGCTGGGACCCCTCCTGCTCGGGCTCTTCGTTCCGGTGATCGGGTATCCCATGCTCTATATGGCCATGGCAGGGGTGGGGGTCGTCGCCCTAGGCGTGCTCCTCATCGTGCGCCCCTACTATGCGCATCGCCCCTAGCGCGCACGGCGGTCGGTCCTTCGCGCGAGTGCCTATTCCAGGAATGCGCCCGTCTGCCTGTTCCAGAGGTTCGCATATTCGCCGCTGCGAGCCAAGAGCTCCTCATGGGTGCCGTCCTCCACGATGGTGCCATCACGCAGCACGACGATCCTGTCCAGGGCTGCCACGGTGGACAGGCGATGGGCGACCACGATGGAGGTGCGCCCGCGCATGAGGGTCTTGAGCGCGTCCTGCACGGCAGCTTCGCTCTCCGAGTCGAGGGCGCTCGTGGCCTCATCCAAGACCAAGATGGGGGCATCGGCTAGGATGGCGCGCGCGATGGCGATGCGCTGGCGCTGGCCACCTGAGAGCTTGATCCCGCGCTCGCCCACGAGCGTGTCGAAGCCGTGGGGCAGGTCCTCGATGAAGTCGTAGGCGTTCGCCAGCTGCGCTGCCTCCGCGATCTCAGCGCGCGTGGCATCGGACCTTCCGTATGCGATGTTCTCAGCGATGGACCGGTGGAAGAGGAGCGCCTCTTGGGGAACGTAGGCGACCTGGCGTCGCAGGCTCTGCTGCGCGTGAGTGGAGATGTCCTGCCCGTCCACGAGGATGTGGCCCGTCTGCACATCCGAGAGGCGCAAGAGCAGCTTCGTGAGCGTGGTCTTGCCCGAGCCTGACTGCCCGACCAGCCCGATGCGCTGGCCAGCAGGGATGTGCAGGTCCAGGTCTTGGAACACGGGCGTGCCATTCGACGAGTCCGCATAGGCGAAGCCCAGCCCCTCGATGTCGATGGCGCCGTCGCGCACGACGAGGGGCTCGGCCCCTGGCGCGTCGGCCACCAAGGTGGGCTCATCCAAGACCTGCGTCATCTCCGCCGCATCGCCGAAGATCTTGTTCAGGCGCTGCAGCATGGAGTTGATCATGTTGAATCGCATGGTCAGGTTGTAGGTGTAGTTGAACATCATCACCAGCATGCCCGCGCTGATGCCGAACCATGCGTTCCCGCCCGCGATGAAGATGGTGACCACCGACATGATGAGCACGATCATGGAGCTGGTCATGGCACCGCGTTTGAGGGTGGCGCGCATGTTCGTCTGCTCCGCCTCTGCCGTCTCGCGGTCGGCCTGTGTGAACAGCGTCCGCTCATGGTCCTCGCGCCCGTAGGTCTTGACCGCCATGATGTTGGTGACCGCATCGGACAGCACGCCCGAGAGCCGGTTCGACTTCGCTGCCGCAGCAGATGCTAGGGGCAGGATCTTCCGATACATGAAGTAGGCGATGAGCACGTATGCCACGAGCAGCACGAACAGGATGGCCACGAACGTCGGCACGGCGGGGGCCAAGATGGCGATCGTGCAGACGATGGCGATCAGGGTGGGGAGGATGGACATGAGCAGGTTCTCCACCAGCAGCGAATAGGAGGTCATGAACTTGGTGGTCTGGCTCACGAGCGAGCCGCCGAAGCGGTTCGTATGGAACGTCATGGACTGGTTGGAGAGCGTGTCGAAGGCAAGGCGCGCCAAGCTGTAGCTCCCATTGATCTCCAGCTTGAACACGGCATAATCCTGCAGCTTCGAGCAGGCTTGCCCGATGATGTTCACGGCGATGAGCGCCACGATGTACGGGCCGAACACATCCCATACCGCATCCGCCGCCACGGGTCCCGACTGGACCTCATCCACGATCAGGCCCATGACGTAGGTGTTCGCGTAGGTGAGCATCCCCACGAAGCCGCAGGTGGCCGCGATCCCCAAGATGAAGAATCCCAGGCGTTCGCGGGTCACCATCCAGTAATAATGCAAGGTGCGCCGCGCCACGGCGCCTTTGGCTGGCTTCGGGTTGGCTTGGTTCACGTTCGCTCTTCCTATCGCTCCTTCAAGGCTGCCTCCAAGAGGACCTTGAGCTCCTCTGCGTGGCTGCGGCGCTTATCCGTTGCCGTGCCCACGATGGCTATGGAGTCGTATCTGCCGTACTTCTCGAAGAAGGCGGGGATGGCGCCGCGGCTCTCCAGCTCCTCCCTGTATTCGGCGAAGTACTCCTCATAGTCGATCTTGTGATCGAGGTACTCGTCCAATAGCGTCTTGGAGGGGGAGTATCCCACATCGTGGACGTAGGTGGCGTGTGCGATGACGCGTGTGAAGTACGCGAGGTCCTCCTGCTTCGTGAAGCCAGCGAGCTGGTTGGTGTTCTTGAGCCGGACATCCAAGACCAGGTCTGCCTTCCAGCTGATGATCTTGTTGAAGAAATCCTCCGCGTCCGTCTGGTATGCGGAGAGGACGTTGATCTGCATGGGCGTGCCTCCTCGGTCGGGGATCATCATGTGCGCTGGGCACACCATAGTCCCTGTGCGCATCCCATGGCGTGCGATGGGGCATACGGTAAGCACCATGTCATCCGCAGAGGACCCATGCAGGCCGCATCCGGGCACGCGCGCAGCGCATCCCGCGCGGTCGTTTACAATACCTCCATCTATCGCATGACGGAAGAGAGGCGATCATGGCTGCACAGGCGGGATGGTATCCGGATCCTGCGGGGACTCCAGGGTGCCTGCGGTTTTGGAATGGCGCGCAATGGACCGACGACCTCATGAGCGATGCGCCTCAGCCTGCGACGTGGCAGTCGACGGGCGCTCAGCAGCAAGCGCAGGCGGTGTTGCAGGGGCAGATGCAGCAGGCAGAGATGGGACAGCAGGTCCAGCCTGAGCAGATGCAGCAGGCGGCGTTCCAGCCCATGCAGCAAGCCCAATGCGATCAGGTGCAGCCCATGCAGCAAGCCCAACAGCAGCCGCGCATCGAGCAGCAAGCCCCTGCGCTGTCCGGGCAGATGCAGCCAGTGCCGCAGGCGTGCGCGGAGCAGCAGGCACAGCAAGCGGATGCAACGTCGCAAGAGCAGCAGCTGCAAGCAGAGAGCCCATCGCAAGCTCAGCAGCTGCCGGCGGAGCAGCCAGTGCAGGTCCAGCAGCCGATGCTAGAGCAGCCGATGCAGGCTCAGCCATATGCGGAGCAGGCGATGCAAGCCGATCCACAAGGCGAATCGCTGCCGCAGCCCTTCCCGATGCAGCAAGAGCAGCAAGCTCAGCCCCAAGAGGCTCTCTACCAACCTGCGATGCCCTTGCAGGCCACGATGCAGCCCATGCAGGCCCAGGCGGGGCAGCCCCTGCAGGCTCAGCCGCAGATGATGCAGGTGCCAGCCGACCAGATGCCACCCATGGCGCAGGCTCAAGCCCCAGCGCCGTTCCCATCTGCGCAGCTCGCACCACAGCAAGGCCTGTCCTACGTTCAGCCCATGCCAGCTGATGCTGCTTCCGCACCAGCGCAGGTGACGGGTCGCGACCAGACGCTCCGGAAGATCGCCTTCATCTTCGACCTGGTCTCCATCGCAGCGCTGGTCATCGTCGTCATCGCCTTCGTGGTCTCCTTTGCGGGGGCTGCATCGCAGATGATGAGCGAGGCGGCTGGGCAGGGCTCGGCCTATCAGCTGGGAGCTGCGATCGGCATGCGCTACGCTACGGAGTACGTCATCGGATACGTCATCGCCATGCTGATCCCCCTCGTATGGTTCATCCCCATGACGGTGCATACCTTCAAGATCATGAAGGGCAAGAAGAGGAATACGGTGGCGTTCGGCGTATGCTCGCTCCTCTTCGTGAGCATCGTCGCGGGCATCCTCTTGCTCATCGCGAGAAAGGACGACTAGACCGGTGGAGCGCGAACAGTTCAAATCCCGTCTCGGGTTCATCCTCATCTCTGCCGGCTGCGCGGTCGGCCTCGGCAACGTCTGGCGCTTCCCCTACATCGTGGGAGAATACGGTGGCGCTGCCTTCATCATCTTGTACCTGATCTTCCTCGCTGCGCTCGGCATCCCCATCATGGTGATGGAGTTCGCGGTCGGGCGCGCCTCCAAGAAGGGCATCGCGCGCGCCTTCAACGAGCTGGAGCCCAAGGGGAGCTGGTGGCATCGCTTCAAGTGGGTCGGCTTCTGCGGCCTGTATCTGCTCATGATGTTCTACACCACGGTGGCTGGCTGGATGCTCGCCTACATCCCGAAGATGGCGACGGCGCCCTTCGGCATGGGCATGGACGTCTCGGGCATGTTCGATTCCCTGTTGGCGGATCCGGTAGAGCTCGTGGTCTGGATGGTCGTGGCGTGCCTGATATCGCTTCTGGTGTGCTCGCTCGGGCTCCAGAAGGGCGTCGAGCGCATCACGAAGGTGATGATGGTGTGCCTGTTGCTGCTGATCGGCATCCTGGCCATCCGCGCATGCACGCTCCCCGGTGCGGGCGAGGGCATCGCATTCTACCTGCTGCCGGACTTTGGCAGGCTCTTCGCATCCCCTGAGCAGTTCTCGGATGCCACCTTCGCGGCGCTCGGGCAGGCATTCTTCACGCTGTCCATCGGCATCGGCTCCATGGAGATCTTCGGCAGCTACATAGACAAGAAGTACTCGCTCATGGGCGAGGCGGTGCGCATCGCGGGGTTGGATACGTTCGTGGCAGTGGTCACGGGGCTCATCATCTTCCCGGCGTGCTTCGCCTTCTCCGTGTCCCCTGATTCTGGTCCGGGTCTCGTGTTCATCACGCTCCCTGCGGTGTTCGAGCAGATGTGGATGGGCAACCTCTGGGCCACGCTGTTCTTCATCTTCATGGGATTCGCGGCCATATCCACGGTCATCGCGGTGTTCGAGGGCATCCTCTCGTTCTGGATGGACCAATGGGGCATGACCCGCAAGAAGGCGGTGCTCATCAACTGCGTGCTGATACCGGTGCTGTCGCTGCCCTGCGCCCTTGGCTTCAATGTGTGGTCGGGCGTGGAGCTGCCGGGCATCGGCAACATCCAGGCGATCGAGGACTTCCTCGTGTCGAACAACCTGCTCGTGCTGGGTTCGCTCGTGTTCGTGCTGTTCTGCGTGACGAAGCGCGGTTGGGGATGGAAGTCGTTCCTGGCTGAGGCCAACGAGGGCCAGGGCATGCGCTTCCCGGCATGGCTGCGCGGTTGGATGAGCATCGGCGTACCGGCGCTCATCATCGTCATCCTGCTCATGGGCTGGATCCCCCTGATCGCCACGTGGATCGGCGGATAGGAGGCGCGTGCGCATGGCGAAGGTCGCTGTTCTCACGGGCGGGGGGACCGCCGGGCACATCTATCCAGCGCTCGCGTTGGCAGAGCGCTTGGAGGAGCGTGGCTGGGAGCTGCATTACGCGGGGACGCCGGGTGGGATAGAGGCACGGCTGGCCCCAGAGGCGAACATCCCCTTCACTCCCTTCAAGGCATCAGGGTTCGACCGCTCGCGTCCGTGGACGCTCGCCTCGGGTGTTGCGCGCATCATGGCGAGCGAGCGCAAGGCCAAGCGATGGCTGAAGGACGTGGGTGCGGATGTGGTCATCGGCTTCGGTGGCTATGTCTCCATCCCCGTCGTGCGGGCGGCAGAGGCGCTTGGGGTGCCGGTCGTCGTGCATGAGCAGAACTCCGTCATGGGCCTTGCCAACAAGTCGGCGGCGCGACATGCGCAGGCCGTCTGCCTCACGTATGACTGCACTCAAGGAGACGTGCCTGGGGCCACATGCGTGAGGGTCACGGGCAATCCCGTGCGCGCGCAGGTGATGAGCGCGGACCGGGAGGAGGCGCGTGCTCTGTTCGGCATCCCTACAGGCGCTACGATGCTGCTCGTGTTCGGTGGGAGCTTGGGCGCGCGGCACATCAACCAGGCGGTGTGCGCCATGAAGGACGAGCTGTTGGCACGCAAGGACCTGTGCATCATGCACATCTCGGGCCCCAAGGAGCTCGCGGCATGCGAGGACGCGCTCGAGCTGACCGATGAGGAGCGCACGCGCTATCAGCTCATGGGATATCAGGATAGGATGCCCGATGCCTTGGCTGCAGCAGACCTGATCGTGTCGCGCGCGGGGGCCACATCCTTGGCCGAGATATCCGCGAAGGGCATACCGGCCATACTCGTGCCGTTCCCCCATGCGACAGGGGACCACCAGACCACCAATGCGCAGGCGTGGGTGGATTCAGGGGCTGCGATCATGTTCCCCGATGCAGATGTCGAAGGGGCGAGCTTCCGGGAGGCATTGCTCGATCTCGTGGATGACCCTGACGCGCGCACGCAGATGCGGGCATGCGGATGCGGGTCGGATGCGGCATGTGCGGCGGATCGCCTTGCCGATGTGGTCGAGAGCATAGCCGTCTTCTGACACCCTGCTAGAATGGGATCAGCATTGCATCCCACGATCAAAGGGAAGACATCCTATGTCCCAACCAGTTTCTGACAACGTCTACTTCATCGGCATCGGCGGCGTGGGCATGAGCGGCATCGCACGCGTAGCGCACGACCAGGGCTTGCATGTCGAGGGCTCCGACCTCAAATCCAGCCGCTTCACGCAGCCGCTGGAGGATGCCGGCATCACGGTGCACATCGGGCATCGCGCTGAGAACATACCGGATACGGACCCCACCGTCGTGGTGTCCACCGCCATCCTGGATGACAATCCCGAGCTCCTCTGTGCGAAGGAGCGGGGGCTCAACATCGTCCGTCGCGCAGAGATGCTGGCGCATCTGGGGCGCGACCTGGACACCGTTGCCGTTGCGGGCACGCATGGCAAGACCACCACGTCATCCATGCTCGCTTCAACCTTCGACAAGATGGGGCTCTCTCCCACGTTCCTCATCGGCGGCATGGTGCGCGAATACGCATCGAACTCCCATTCTGGGGAGGGACGCTATTACGTGGTGGAGGCCGACGAATCGGACAAGTCCTTCACGCATCTGTCCCCGAAGGCCGTCATCGTGACGAACATCGAGCCGGACCATCTCGATCACTACGAGGATCTCCAAGAGATCTATTCCCAGTTCGGGCAGTTCATATCGCTCGTCCCTGATGGGGGGCCGGTGGTGGTCTGGGCGGATGACGAGCGGCTCGTGGAGGTCGCTCGCGCTCATGCGTCGAACGTGATCACCTATGGCATGGGAGCGGACGCAGATGCGCAGGTGGTGGAGGTCGTGCGGGAGGGCATCGCCTCGCGCTTCACGCTCCGGTTGCCCTCAGGGCGCGAGGTCACATCTACCATACAGCAGAATCCGGGCATCCATAACGTCCTGAACGGCGCTGCCACGCTGGTCATGGCAGACGCTCTTGGCGAGGATGTGGATGCGGCGGCACGGGCATTGGCGGGATTCACCGGCGTGCGACGCAGGTTCGATCTGGTCGGGCGCGTGGGCGAGGTGGATGTCGTCGATGACTATGCGCATCATCCGACCGAGATCGCGGCTACCATCGAAGCAGCGAAGGACTTGGACTATGGGCAGGTGCACGTCGTGTTCCAGCCGCATCGCTATTCGCGTGCGAAGCTGTTCACCGAGGTCCTCCATGACGAGTTCGGCAGCGCCTTCGACGGTGCCGATACCGTCACCTTCATGGATGTCTATCCTGCGGGCGAGACGCCCATCCCTGGCATCTCGGGCAAGACATTCTTGAACGTGGTGCTCGACCATGAGGGCCATCCTGCAGCGGAATTCGTGCCGCGGCGCTTGGAGGTGCCGGCGCATGTGGCTTCCTTGGCGAAGCCAGGGGATATCGTGCTCACGCTGGGTGCTGGGGATGTGACGGAGATCGGCCAGCTGGTGCTGGACGAGCTCGGTCGCCGCGAGCAGGGCGACGAGGCCAGGGGCTGAGCTTGGCATCGTCGCATGCACGGCACGCCACGCCCTTGCAGCAGCTGCTGCTCTCGGATGGGTTCGATGGCGAAGCGCTGATAAAGGAGCCCATGGCGCGCCATACCTCCTATCGCATCGGCGGTCCGGCGGCATATCTCGTGCGCGCTGATTCCCCCTCTGCGGTGCGCGAGGTGCTGGATGGATGTGCTCGGGAGGACATCCCGTGGGCGGTGGTCGGCCGGGGGACCAACCTGCTCGTATCCGATGAGGGCTACCCAGGCGTGGTGCTCACGCTCGGACGCGATTTCAAGCGCATCGGGTGCGACCTGGGCCGCGGGCGCTTGGTGGCAGGTGGCGCTGCGCTCCTCGCCTCGGTGGTGCAGGAGGCCATGCGCCAAGAGCTCTCGGGTCTCGAGTTCGCTGTGGGAACGCCGGGTACCGTTGGAGGCGCCGTGCGGATGAACGCGGGCTCTCGCGAGGAGTGGATGGGGTCGGTCGTAGAGAGCGTCGTGCTGATCGGCTCGGGTGGGAGCATCGCGCGCGTGAGTGCTGCTGACATCCGGTGGGGATACCGCTGCACGGATATCCCGGATGACGCCATCGTGGCCGAATGCGAG
This sequence comes from uncultured Eggerthellaceae bacterium, assembly GCA_910589125.1. GTDB lineage: Bacteria > Actinomycetota > Coriobacteriia > Coriobacteriales > Eggerthellaceae > MGBC163016. Next base: position 16,265 of record CAJURX010000007.1, on the reverse strand, counting down.
ATTTCGATGAAGGAGTCCGATCCATTCTTCATACGTGGCAGAATGGAGGCGAACCTGGCGCGGCGCAAGAAGAGCCAGCCGCTCGGGTTGCCGAGCTGCGGGAGCGTCTTCAAGAATCCCGAGGGTGCGTCTGCTGCTCGGATGATAGAGGATCTGGGGCTCAAGGGAAGGTCCATCGGCGGTGCCCAGGTCTCAGAGGTGCATGCGAACTTCATCGTGAACACCGGGGGTGCGAAGGCACGCGATGTTCTCGATCTCATGGAAGCCGTACGGTCAGAGGTAGAGAAGGAATATGGCATCACGCTCGAGCCGGAAGTCCGGCTCCTCGGGTTCTAGCAGACGCTCGGCCTCGACGCGTCGCTCTTCTGTGCGCCAGGGTTCGCCCAGGGCTGCTGCCGCACGCGCTTCTGGCCGCTCTCGCGCATCGTCCAAGCGATCAGCTCGCACGAACGCTGCGGCCCCTCGGGCGAGCGCACCCTCCGTGCGGATGCCTGCGCGCAAGGGAGCTCAGCAGAGCACGAGGCGCCCTGCTCGCTCCGCGAACCTTCCAGGGGGCGCACGGAGCGGGGCCATCAGCGCATCCTTCGCTGAGATGGCATCGGGTAGCCCGGCTGCATCCACGGGGTCCCGGACGGTAGGGGAGATACGCCGCAGCGCCCAGAGCGCTCGGCGCGCATCCGCAGCGCAGCGCGTGGCCCGCGCCAGTCGCATCCCGCTCATCGTCATCGGCATCATCGTGGCGGTCATCATGGTGGCTGTCATCGCATTGGCGGCCATATCGAACACAGTTGCCTTCCGCATCCAGAACGTGCAGATAGAGGGGGCGGACCACCTCACCGACGATGAGGTGTCGGCGCTCGTGAGCATCCCCGATGGCGCTACGCTGCTCAATGTGGACGCCGATGGCATCAAGGCCAGCCTCATCAGGGATTCTTGGGTCGAACGCGTGGATGTGGACCGCGCCTTCCCCGATACGCTCAAGATCAAGGTCACCGAGCGCAAGGTGGGTGCCATAGCGGAGGTGCCCATCGGCACCAACCAGACCATCCAGAAGTGGGCGCTCGCAGAAGATGGCATGTGGCTCATGGCCATCCCCGATCGCTCCTCTGAGCTCGGTCAGAAGCTCTCGGAGCGGATCTATGCGGATGCGGATGCGGCGCTGCACATCAAGGGGATCCCCTTCGGCGTGGCGCCCAAGATCGGAGCCTACTGCACCGATGATTCCGTCCTGAATGCGCTGGACATCATCAACGGTCTGACCACTGACCTGGCTGACAAGGTCAAGACGGTGACGGCAACGGATGAGGAATCTACCTTGCTCACGCTCGATAACAACGTCGAGATCGCGTTCGGCACCGCGGACAACGTGCGCGAGAAGGAGCGCATCTGCAACCAGATCATGGAGGAGCATCCCTCAGTCGTCTACATCAACGTCCGCGTGCCCGATAGGCCCACGTGGAGAGCTGCTCGCTGACGTGCTCCCCAAGCCGTTGCGGGTGACGTTCTTGGGCCCGCATGAGGGAGCCGGAGCCTCGCTCCATCACGGGATCTCCACACGCTCTCCATGAGAACCGTTCACGGTGATCGTTGCAATGAGTGCAGCATAATGTACAATTATCGTCCAAATGCGCGGATGCGTGCCAACAGGTCTGCGCCGAAACCGAAACGGACGAAAAACGCTGCAGCACTGGAGGAATCAGACAATGCCAAACTTCTCAGGAGACCATCTCGCGGTCATCAAGGTCGTCGGCGTCGGAGGCGCGGGGACGAATGCGGTGAACCGGATGGTGGAGACCGGGGTCCGCGGTGTGGAGTTCATCGCGGTCAACACCGATCATCAAGCGCTTCTCATGTCAGATGCCGATCGCACCATCCACATCGGCGAAGAGCTCACGAAGGGCCTGGGCGCTGGCGCGAATCCAGAGGTCGGGTGCCAGGCAGCTGAGGAGAGCCGCGCTGAGATCCGCGAGGCGCTCGCTGAGGCGGACATGGTGTTCGTCACCGCTGGTGAGGGTGGCGGCACGGGCACGGGCGCTGCTCCCATCGTGGCCGAGATCGCGCGCGAGGAGATCGGTGCGCTGACGGTGGGCATCGTGACCAAGCCGTTCGGCTTCGAGGGCCGCGTGCGCTGCAACCAGGCCGAGCAGGGCGTCGACCTCTTGTCTGGCAAGGTGGACACGCTCATCGTCATCCCGAACGATCGCCTGCTGGAGATCGTGGACAAGAAGACCTCCATGGTGGATGCGTTCCGCATCGCCGATGACACGCTGCGCCAGGGCATCCAGGGCGTGACGGACCTCATCACCGTTCCTGGTCTGATCAACCTCGACTTCGCGGACATCCGCACGGTCATGAAGGATGCGGGCACGGCCATGATGGGCATCGGCCTCGCATCGGGTGAGAACCGCGCCCTCGAGGCCGCGCAGCAGGCTACGAACTCCAATCTCCTGGAGGCTTCCATCCAGGGCGCATCCCGCGTGCTGTTCTCCATCGCGGGTGGTCCGGACCTCACGCTCACGGAGGTGTCCGACGCTGCACGCACGATCGAGCTCTGCGCGGATGAGAACGCGAACATCATCTACGGGCAGATCATCGACGAGAACATGAAGGATGCTGTCCGCATCACGGTCATCGCCACGGGCTTCAACAACGCTCCTGCCCAGTCGTCCATGACGTTCGGCAGCCGCATCCCGCAGCAGGAGAGCTTCCCGGCGGCGGAGCAGTCCTACTCCACGCCGTCCGCAGCTCCGATGCAGGCCGCACCTACCACGTTCAGCCCCCATCAGAGCGGTGGCTACGCCGATGAGGATTACATCCCTGATTTCTTGAAGCGCCAGTGAGGACACGCGCATAGGCGGTCATCTCCATATGCAGCTCGATCTTCCGCGCCTGAGCATCGTCGAGGATGTCTCAGGCGTTCGCTTCCTCACAGACCCTGCGCTCGAGAGCGCATGTGGCGTGTCGATCGGCTTCACCGAGCGCGCAGGTGGCCTGAGCGCTCCTCCGTATGGATCCTTGAACCTGGGCAGATTCGCTGGCGAAGGCGAGGATGCTGCGCTCGCGAACATCCATCGGCTGATGGATGCGGTGGGTGCTGCTGACATGGTGCTGATCAACCCGAAGCAGGTGCATGGCACCCATATCGTCACTGCATCCGATGATGCGCCCGATGCGATAGCCTCGGTGCAGCGCGAGGCAGAGGCGGGAGCTGATGGCGTGGTCGCGTCCGTGCCTGATGTGCTCGCGCTGCTCTGCTTCGCTGATTGCGTCCCTCTCATCATGGTGGCTCCCACCGGGGACTTCGCGGTGGCGCACTCCGGATGGCGCGGGACGCATGGGCGCATCGCATCCAAGGCGCTCGCATCCTTGGCGAGCGCGGTCGTAAGGGGTGGGGCCTATGGCAGCACCCAGGAAGCTGCGGCTTCCTGCAATACGTACATCGGACCGTACATCCATCAGGAGTGCTTCCAGGTGGGGGAGGATACGCGTTCGCTGTTCATAGAGGAGTTCGGTGAGAGCGTCGTGGACGCATCGGGGAACGTCGATCTTGGTGCGGCCATCCGCGCTGACCTGCTCACGGCAGGGGTGTCGGAGGATCGCATCGCGGATGCTGGGCTTTGCACCGTGTGCAACGTTGGGCGGTTCTTCTCGTACCGGGCAGAGGATGGCACGTGCGGGCGCCACGGGGCGTTCGCGTTCAGGAGGCGTGGCTGAGAGATGGGCATCGCTGAGAGGTATCTTCGTGAGCGCACGCGCGTCGACGAGGCGTGCGTGCGCTTTGGGCGCGATCCGCACCAGGTGCGCTTGCTCGCCGTATCCAAGACGGTGGATGTGGAGGGAGCGCGTGCGGCCTATGGGGCAGGTGCTCGGGCGTTCGGCGAGAACCGCCCTGATGAGCTCATCCGCAAGGCGGAAGCGCTGCCCGATGCCAGCTGGCATTTCATCGGGAACATCCAGTCGCGTCGCATCAAGGACATCGTCGCGCATGCCGATCTCATCCATTCGCTCTATCAGGAGAAGCATGCACGCAAGATCAGCGACGAGGCGGCGGCCTTGGACAAGGTGCAGGATGTCCTGATAGAGGTGAACGTGTCGGGCGAGGCATCCAAGAGCGGAGTCGCGCCGGATGCTGCGGCTGAGCTCGTGCGGGCCGTCGCTTCGCTTCCGCATCTGCGCGCACGCGGCCTCATGACCATGGCACCGCAGGGAGATCCGCACGTGGCGCGCGCGTGCTTCGATGAGCTCGCGGCGCTGCATGGGGACATCAAGAGCCAGCTCAGCGCAGAGCAGGCTCAGGCCTTCGATCAGATATCGGCGGGCATGAGCGAGGACTGGGAAGAGGCGATCGCGGCTGGTTCCACGATCGTGCGGATCGGCCGCGCGATATTCAACGAAGAGTTCGCATAAGCTGGCATAATACGAGGATGAATGAGGTTTAATGGGAGCAAGGCTGATTTCAGCCATACAACAGAAGCGGCTGGTCCGCATCTGCGATGAGTCAGGAGTTTGAGGCATGGCGAACACCAGGAGCGTTTTCGGCTCGATCAGAGAGAAGCTGGGACTTGACGCGCAGCCACAGGCTGATGCATATGATGAATACGATGAGTATGAGGATTACGAAGAGGAATACGACGACTACGAGAGCGATGACCCGGGCTACAGCACGCGCTCTACGCGTGGGTCGCGCTCCTCGTCCTTCGGGGACATAGGGCTGCCGCATCTGGTCTCTCGCGCTGATGCCGAGGAGAGCACGCGCAGCCGCTCCATCTCCCTCACCTCCACACCGCGCAGCAATGGGCGCACTATGGTGGATTCGTCCTTGCCGCCGTCCATGACGCCAGAGGGCACTGCGGCTGTCTCAGCTGCGGGGAACCGTCGGAGCGAGGGATTGGATTCGCTGTTCTCCTCCACCGCGAAGTCGCGCACCGATTCGCCGTCTCTGCCCATCATCGGAGCTGCATCCGCGGCTGCGAGCATCGCCGGCTCGCGCAAGCTGCAGATCATCCGCCCGAATGCATACGAGGACGCTGAGAACGTCACCACGGCGCTGAAGGCGGGAGATGTCGCCATCTTGGTCTTGGGCAATGTCCCCGAGGCTCTCATGCATCGTCTCTTGGACTTCTCCTTTGGCGCGGCGAGCGCGCTCGGGGCTGCTGTCGAGTGCGTTGCTCCCAAGACGTTCGTCATCTGCCGCGGGGATGCGCTCTCTGATGCTGAGCGCCTGAACCTCTCCTCGATGGGCATCCTCTAGCCATGAGCCATCCCTGGGACGAGGGGCGCGCTGCCTTCATCGGGTGCGGCAAGATGGGCGAGGCGATGCTGGCTGGGTGGCTGTCGTCCGATGATGCGTCTGCTGCGAAGCTGGCATCCCGCGGCTTCGACGTCATCGTGCCCGATGCAGCCCGTCGCGAGAGCCTGGAGAGCCGCTATGGCGTTCGCACCTTCGCGTCCGCCTCTGATGCGCCTGCTGATGTCTCCATCATCATCTTGGCTGTGAAGCCGCAGGTGATAGATGATGTCGTAGGGGAGCTTGCATCCTCGCCCGCATTCGCAGATGCCACTCCGCTCGTCGTGTCCATCGCGGCCGGTATCCCCTGCGCGCGCCTTGAGGGGGCGTTGCCTGTGGGCACGTCCGTCATCCGCGTCATGCCGAACATGCCCCTGCAGGTGCAAGCGGGCGCGAGCGTGGTCGCGGGAGGTGCCCACGCAGACCCTGCTGAGGTCTCGTTCGTGAACGACCTGTTCGCGGCGCTCGGCACATCGCAGGTCGTGGATGAGCAACAGATCGATGCCGTCTGCGCTCTCTCGGGCGGCGGTCCGGCATACTTCGCCTATCTTGCTGAATGCTTGGCTGCCAAGGCAGAGGAGGCGGGGCTCTCCACAGAGCTCGCACGCTCCCTTGCTCGCCAGACGCTTGCGGGAACGGGGGTGTTCCTCGCCAAGGGCACCTCAACGCTGTCGGAGCTGCGAGGATCGGTCTGCTCTCCCGGGGGCACCACGCTCGCGGCCCTTGCCGCCATGGACAGCGGCGGCTTCGCCGCTGCGGCAGGTGCAGGGGTGGATGCAGCCATCGAACGTGCAAAGGAGCTCTCAAGATGATCATGCGCCTCATCGTCGAATTGGTGGACATCTATACGTTCATCATCTTCATCTACGTCATCATGTCGTGGATCCCCTACAAGAAGGGCATCCTCGCGAACATCGACGACGTGCTGGGCAAGATATGCGATCCCTATCTGGATCTGTTCAAGAGGTTCATCCCGCCACTTGGAGGAATGGTGGACATATCGCCCATCATCGCCATTGTTGTTTTACAATTGGTCGTACGCGTGCTCTACTTCATTTTCTAGCAGGTAGGGCGTAAGGGCATCAGTACTGGTTGCAGCTGAAGGGACACGAAGATGGCAATAACGTCAGAGGACATCCACAACCAAAGTTTCGCCATTGACCGCAAGGGCTATGATGTCGATGAAGTCGATGTGTTCCTGGAGCATGTGGCCGACGAGATAGATTTCCTGAACGATCGCATCGCCGAGCTCGAGGAAGAGCTGGAAGAGGCGCGCAACGCAGAGCCCGAGACCATCGTCGTGCATGAGACGGTGGAGCCCGACGGCGTCACCGGTGAGATCGCCACCGGCCCCACCTCTGAGATCCTGGCTGAGAAGGATGATCGCATCGCCGAGCTGGAAGCGCAGCTGGCTGAGAAGAGCGCGAACGACAGCGCCATCTCGCAGGCGCTCATCATCGCACAGCGCTCCGCTGATGAGATCATCGTCAAGGCGAATGCGCAGGCATCCGAGACCATGCAGGATGCGCGCGAAGAGGCCGATCGCATCATCTCCCGCGCGAATGCCGATCGCCAGGATGTGCTGGATGCCATCCGCAAGCTGGAGGACGACCGCGAGGACACGCGCGAGGAATACGCTGACATCCTGCGCGATTTCATCGACGATGCTACGCGTAAGCTGAATGACCTTGGATACGATGACGACATCGACTCCATCCCGGGCATCGGCCGTGACGGCGGTGAGGTAGAGGTCATCTACGAAGAGGATGTGGCTTCTGACTACACGACGCCCGCTCCTGCTGCTGCCGTGGTCGAGACTGCAACGCCCGTTGCCAGCGTGTATGAGAAGGACCTGTCTGGCTTCGGCGATGTGGAGGATGACTTCGAGGACGTCGACTGACGCTCCTTGCGCTTCGATGCTGTTCAGCCCCGGGGCGGAATGCCCTGGGGCTTCTTTCATGATGGGGCCACAGCGAAGCTGCAGCCCCGTGAGAGCGAACCTATAAGCCGGGTTCTGTCGAGGGCGGCCATTTATCTTGGACCTGCGTCACCACAGGCCTCTAGCACGCAACCCGAATGCGCGGCGGACCACCGCATGGCATTCCTATTCGCGCTTGCTCCAGATGGGGCTTGCCAAGCCATGCTGTTACCAGCATGCTGGTGCGCTCTTACCGCACCGTTTCAGCTTTTCTCCCAGAGTAAAAAGGGGGCCTCTGAGGAGAGTCTTCTTTTCTGTGGCGCTATCCGTCGGGTCACCCCGCCCAGCCGTTAGCTGGCATCTCGTCCTGTGGAGCCCGGACTTTCCTCATGCCCGCGAAGGGCACGCGACCACCAAGCTCGCTCTGGCGTGGTATTCTAGCAGACCTGACAGTGACATCCGCACCCTGAGGAGCTGCATCCATCATGAAGACGATCGCGCTCGTGGGCGCGTCGGACCTCAATGCTGACGAATTCCTCCGCATGGCCGACGCGGGCGCATTCGATATGGTCATCGCCGTCGACGGCGGCTTCAGGAGCCTGGAAGAGCATGGCTTCAAGCCCGATATGGCGATCGGTGACTTCGATTCTCTGGGGTATGTCCCCAAGGGGCTGCGCGTGGCGCGGTTCTCGCCGCACAAGGACAAGTCGGATATGGAGCTGGCCTTGGAGCGCGCCAAGACGGAGCGCGCAGATCGCGTATTCGTGTTCGGCGCTCTCGGCGGACGGCTCGACCACACGCTCGCCAACCTCCAGCTGTTCGCGAAGTTCAGCGAGCGGGGATCGTCCGTGAGCGCCATCGGAGAGGCGGAGGCCGTCGTGTTCGTCACGGGTCCCGATATCTTCGAGGCGCCCGCGCGGGAGAGCGGATGCGTGTCGGTGTTCGCCATGAGCGATGAGTGCACGGGCGTATTCGAGCGCGGCCTTGAGTGGGAGCTGGACGATGCCGTCCTCACCAACCGCACTTCTCTTGGGTTGTCGAACGAGCTCATCGGCGAAGCGGTGATGATCGGCGTCGAAACGGGGACGATAGCCATCTTCTTTCCACTATAATCTTGAGCTTGCAAGGGGAGCTTGCATGAGGGCCCATCGCAGATGGGTGACTGGCGGCAGGCTGAGAGGGGACGCGCGAACGTCCCGACCCGTGGAACCTGATGTGGGTAATGCCAACGAAGGGAGTCATATGGGTGAAGGACCATCTCTATCCACATGCATATCGAAGCAGGGTGCACGCGCACCCATCACGCAGATCGACCATGCCCGAGCGGGCATCGTGACGCGCGAGATGCGCCAGGTGGCGCAGGCGGAGGGCTACCTTGAGGAGGACGTGCGCGAAGCGGTCGCGCGCGGCATCTTGGTCATCCCTGCCAACATCCACCATGCGTCCATCCAGGCGCGTGGCGTGGGCAAGGTGGATGAGCGTCGTCCGCTCTCCACGAAGGTCAACGTGAATCTGGGCATATCGGGGGATATGGCCGATCCTGATGTCGAATGGGAGAAGGTGCGCATCGCTGAGCGCTATGGTGCTGATGCCATCATGGACCTTTCCAACTTCGGCAAGACTGCTGAGTTCCGGTGTCGCTTGATACGGGAGACCCCGCTCATGGTGGGCACTGTTCCCATGTACGACGCTATCGGGTATCTGGAGAAGGCGCTGGTGGATATCACCGCGCGCGACCTGCTGGATGTCGTTCGGCGCCATGCTGAGGACGGCGCCGACTTCGTGACTATCCATGCGGGGATCAATCGGGCCACGCTCTCTGCGTTCAAGCGCACGGGGCGCCTTGCCAACATCGTATCGCGCGGGGGATCGCTCCTCTTCGCGTGGATGGAGGCGACCGGCAATGAGAATCCGTTCTATGAGCACTTCGATGAGGTGCTAGATATCCTCCATGCCCATGATGTGACCATATCATTGGGGGATGCCATGCGTCCAGGTGCCACCTATGATGCGACCGATGCGGCACAGGTGACCGAGCTGGTGGAGCTGGGCATCCTCACCCAGCGCGCATGGGATGCCGGCGTGCAGGTCATGATCGAGGGGCCAGGGCATATGGCCATCGATGAGATACAGGCGAACATGGAGCTGGAGAAGCGGCTGTGCCATGGAGCGCCGTTCTATGTCCTGGGGCCGCTCGTGTGCGATATCGCTCCTGGATACGATCACATCACCGCCGCCATCGGCGGGGCGATCGCCGCGAGCGCCGGCGCTGACTTCCTCTGCTATGTGACCCCGGCAGAGCATCTGCGCTTGCCGGATGCGCACGATGTGCGCGAGGGGCTCATAGCCACGAGGATAGCTGCCCATGCCGCGGATGTGGCGAAGGGCGTTCCTCGAGCGCGCGAGCGGGATGATCGCATGAGCGATGCGCGCAGGCGCGTGGACTGGGAGGAGATGTTCTCATTGGCCTTGGATCCAGAGGAGGCGCGCGAGCGCTTCCAGAGCGCTCCACCACAGAACGAGGGAACATGCACGATGTGCGGGAAGATGTGCGCCATGCGCACGGTCAACGATCTGATGGACGGCTTGACCGTCGATCTGGGGAGGTGCTAGAGATGGAGCCGATGGCATTGGGAAGGGCGGTCGCGCGCGTGCACACGACCACACCGCTCGTTCACTGCATCACCAATTACGTGACGGCCACTGATTGTGCGAATGCGCTCCTCGCGTGCGGCTCATCGCCCATCATGAGCGACGAGCCGATGGATGTCGAGGACATCACGAGCCTGTGCGGCGCGCTCGTGCTGAACATCGGGACGCTCAACGCCCAGAGCATCGCAGGTATGCGTGCGGCAGGTGCGAAGGCCACGGCGCTGGGGCACCCCATCGTATTGGATCCGGTGGGAGCCGGGGCGAGCGCGCTCAGGACCGAGACGGCATCTGAGCTCTTGGATGAATACGGCGTGAGCGTCATCCGGGGCAACATGTCCGAGGTGAAGGCGCTCGCGGGTGCGAGCGCTACCACGCGTGGCGTGGATGCGGACCCCGCTGATGCGGTCACGGATGAGAACCTCGAGCAGAGCGCAGCGTTCGCGAAGAAGGTCGCTGCGCGCACAGGGGCGGTCGTCGCCATCACGGGAGCGATCGATGTCGTGGCTGATGCGGAGCGCGCGTTCGCCATCCGCAATGGGAGCCCGCTCATGGGCAAGATCACCGGTGCGGGATGCATGCTCTCCTGCATCACGGGCGCCTTCGCTGCCGCCGATGATGGTGCGCTCCTGGAGAGCACGGTGGCTGCTGTTGCGAGCATGGGCGTTGCGGGGCAGATGGCGCAGGCGCGGATGGGGCGCGCGGATGGGAGCGGGACGTTCCGCACCTATCTGATCGATGCGCTCTTCCATATGAACGGTGATATCCTTGAGCAGCATGCAATGGTGAAGAGCATCTAGGAGGTCTGGCCCATGCAGCTCCCAAGGCACATCTATCGCACGTGGACGCAGGCGGACCTGCGGCAAGCGTGCAAGCTCTATGCTGTGACCGATCCGCGATGGTTGGGAGATCAGAGCTTGGCGGCAGCGGTGGCGGAGGCGCTCGTGGGAGGCGCCACCATGGTGCAGCTGCGTGATAAGGGGTGCGATACGGTCGAGCTCGCACAGCTCGCGCGCGGGCTGGCACCGGTCTGTCGCGTGGCGAACGTGCCGCTCGTGATCGACGATGACATCGAGGCCGTGAAGATGAGCGGCGTGGATGGCGTCCATGTGGGGCAGTCTGATGCGTCGTGCGCGCGAGCACGCGAGGTGCTGGGGCCCGATGCCATCGTGGGCGTGTCCGTGCAGACGGTCAGCCAAGCCAAGGCAGCTGAGGGGGCAGGGGCGAGCTATCTGGGCGTGGGAGCTGTGTTCTCCACGCCCACCAAGCAGGATGCCGATGCGGTGTCGCTCGTCACGCTCACGGAGATATGCCGCGCCGTTGCCATCCCCGTGGTCGCTATCGGCGGGATCGATGCACGGCGCATCGCAGAGCTCGCGAACACGGGCATCGATGGCGTAGCCGTGATATCGGCGCTCTTCGCCAGCCAGGATATCGAGGCTGCAGCTGAGGAGCTGCGGCGTGCTGTAGATGAGGACCTTTGAGGTTCGAGGAGAGGATGACCATGCCAGGATATGCGCATCAGGGACAGGATGGGACGCTTGAGAGCGTGGATATCAGCACATGTGCCGTGCTCGTGATAGATGAGCTGGGCGATGCGGCCGCAAGCCCGCTTGCGGATGCGCTCTTGCCGCCCACGCTCAACACAGCGCGCATCTGCGATGCAGCCCGCGCGGCGGCCGTGCCGGTGATATTCGCGAATGATGCGCATATCAAGGGCCTGGATAGGGAGCTGGAGCTCTGGGGCGATCACAACCTTGCGGGTGATGAGGCTGCGCAGACCGCGCCTCAGCTGAACTGCCAGGAGGGCGATTTCGTCATCGAGAAGCGCAGGTACTCCGCATTCTTCCAGACCTCTCTCAGGTTGCTGCTGGATGAGCTCGGCGTGAGCACGCTCATCCTCTGCGGATTCGACACGAACATATGCGTCATGCATACGGCTGCGGATGCGTACTTCAACAACTATCGGCTCATCGTCGTCGAGGATGCGACGGAGACGTTCCTGATCGGGGACCAGGCATCGGGTCTGGCATACATGCAGAAGTGCTATGCGGCGACGTTGGCGGATTCCGATGAGGTGGTGCGGCTGCTCAGCGCTCCGCGCGCTGGTCGCTGAGGTTGGCGCACGAGGAGAGGATGCACCATGGAGAGCATGCGCACAGTGCTGACCATCGCTGGCTCTGATTCGAGCGGTGGGGCGGGCATACAGGCAGATATCAAGACCATCCAAGCGCACAAGCTGTTCGCTACCTCGGTGATCACCGCCATCACGGCGCAGAACACGATGGGGGTGCGGTCGGTCCAGGAGATATCGCCTGAGATCGTGCGCGACCAGATCGATGCGGTATTCGAGGATATCCGCCCCGATGCCGTGAAGATCGGCATGGTGTCATCGCCTGGGATCGTGGAGGCCATCGCGCAGGGGCTCGCACATCATGATGCGCGCCATGTGGTGGTCGATCCGGTCATGGTGGCAACGAGCGGGTCGGATCTCATCAAGACCGAGGCAATAGAGGCGCTGGAGAGCATGCTCTTCCCTCTCGCGGAGGTCATCACGCCCAACATCCCAGAGGCTGAGGCGCTCTCTGGCATCAAGATCGCCGATCTGCCGGATATGGTGCAAGCGGGACATGCGATCGCTGACCGCATCAGGGAGTCTGCGGGTGGGAAGCATGCGCCTGCCATCCTCGTGAAGGGCGGCCATGCGCTCGGAGATGCGAGGCAGTCCGATGACCTGCTCTTCCAGCCGGACGGAACCGTGACATGGCTGCGGGGTGATCGCATAGACAATCCGAATGCGCATGGCACGGGGTGTACGCTCTCCTCGGCCATCGCTTGCGGCTTGGCGTGCGGACAGGATGTCGAGCGCGCTTGTCGCGCTGCAAAGGCGTACATCACCGAGGCGCTCGCCTTCGGGCTCGACCTAGGACAGGGGTCAGGCCCCCTCGACCATATGTGCCGCTACCGGGCGCGCTGAGCGCGAGGGGTGTGCAGGCACGCGCATGGTGAAGGTGGTCATCCCGTCAGTGCTCTGCGCTTCGATCGTGCCGCCATGGGCTGTGACGATCTCCTTTGCGATGGCAAGTCCGAGGCCAGACCTCCCTGCGGCGGAGGAGCGAGCGCCGTCCTCCCGATAGAACTGCTCGAAGACGCGCTCCAGATGCGCAGGTGATATCTCGCGGCCTTGGTCGGTCACGGTGATGGAGAGCGTGTCCCCTTCGATGCGCGCATGCATCTGGATGGTGGTATCCGCATCCGCATAGGTCACAGCATTGCGCATGATGTTGCCAAGGGCGCGAGCGAGCTTCTCGGGATCGATGAAGGCCGCATCTCCTTCGGGCGCATCCACATGCAGAGCGATGCTCCGCGCTTCGGCATCCGGGAAGGATTCGTCGGCTACCTGTTGGCAGAAGAGGCGCACATCCACGTTCTCTCGTTCGATGGGGATGGCTTGCAGGTTGTAGTGCGTGATCTCGAAGAACTCGTCGATCAGCCCTTCAAGGCGCAAGGACTTCTCAGCTGCGGTGCGGATGTAGCGCTGTCGCGCTTCCTCTGGCATGTCAGGTGCTTCATCCAAGAGCATGAGATAGCCCATGACGGATGTGAGCGGGGTTCTCACATCATGTGCCAGATATGCCACCAGCTCGTCTTTGCGCCGCTCCGCTGCCTTGGCCGCGCGCTCATCGGCAAGGGAGCGCATGCGCAGGTCATTGAGCTCATCTTGGGTCAGATGAAGCTGTGGGGGAAGCTTTATGGGCTCGTCGCGGTGCTCGAGCATGCTGGCTACGGCTCCTGCGAGCTCATCGAAATATCGAAGGGCGCGTCCATAGCCTCTGAATATCACCACAAAGCATCCGATGAGATAGAGCAAGATGGCTATAGGGTATTTGAGCGCACGGATGGCGTTGTATATGGATAGGTCGCGACCCTCGATCCCGGTCTGCGTTGCGAAGAACTGCCAGTTCTCAGGCGAGGCGGCGCTGAGGTCGATCATCCTCCGCACGGTCATGACCTGCAGGTCGGCGAGGCTCATCCATTCAGGGGTGTTGTCGTTGATGCTGATCAAGAGCGGTGCATACGGGTCGATGCTGGTCGCTGTCGATGCATCGAGAGGTGCGCTCGCCCTTGCGATGGCGAGCTTCGAGAGGACATCCTCCTCGGTCTCTCCCGACGCGAGGAGGGCCTGCGCCTCCCGCTCTATGGCTGCCTGCTCTTGTGCGAGGAGATTCGGATCATCCCAGGAATCCTTCATGGCGAAGAGGGTGGCATCCAGCTTATCCAAGCAGGTATCCAGGGGGAGGTCCTGGCGGTCCCAGTACTGCCAGGATGAAACGCCATCCGCGATGGTGTTGGCCATCTTGGGAACGAGGGTGATGTTGAGGATGAGGGCGATGATGATGAAGGTGGCCGTATAGAGGAGCCATGTGATGCAAAGGCGTCCTGTCAGGAGACGGCGAAGCTGCTTGGTCTGCTCCGATCGCTCGCGTGCGTGATGGCTCATCTCGTCATCCTCTCATGATCCGGTATCCGACACCCCATGCCGTCTCGATGAACTGACGGGAGGAGTCCAGAGCGGCCAGCTTCTGCCGAAGATGGCGGATATGCACCATGATGGTGTTCGCTGAAGAGGCGTCGGCAGCTTCGCCCCATGCTGTCTCATAGAGGTCCTTGGCTGCTATGGGCTGACCTGCTTGGCGCAATAGCTGCTCGAGGATGCTGAATTCCTTCGGTGTGAGCATGAGCGGGATGTCGTGCAAAGTCACCTCATGAGCTTGGGCATCGAGTTCGATGCCTTGCGCGCGGAGCAGGGTCTCGGGTGGGATGCTGGCGGTAGCTGCATCCCGGCGCCGCAAGCGCGCCTTCACGCGCGCGACGAGCTCGCGGGGCTTGAAGGGCTTCGTCACGTAGTCCTCAGCACCAAGGGCGAAGCCGACCACGATATCGGTCTCCTCGTCCTTGGCTGTCAGGAAGATGACGGGTAGCGTGGCCTGCTGTGCTTGGAGGAGCCGGCAGAGCTCGAAGCCATCCATGCCAGGCATCATGACATCCATGATGGCTAGATCGAACGAGCTTGTGCGGGCAGCCTCGAGCGCCTCTTCTGGGCGATAGCATGCTGTCACTTCCATCGATTCAGCCTCGAAGATGCTCTTCACGAGGTTCGCGATGGCTACCTCGTCATCCACGACGAGGATCCGGTATCTCTCTGCATTCTCCATGGATGCATTGTAGTCGCATCTTTTGCGCTGCTCTGGCAGCGGTGCGAGCATTAAGGAAATCTTAGGATTTCGCTATGGGAAGGTTAAGGCCGCCTTTTCCTAGCATGGGATGCGCCTTGCAGAGCACGCTTCCCTTGAAAGGAGTTGGCCGCCATGACCATCTGCGTTGACGGGCCAAGTCGAGTGCACCCCATCTCCTCCCTGTCGGATCCTGAGCCTCGCGTTCGCTTTCGCTATGCTGAGGCTACTGGAGAGTTCCCTCCGCCGCGCGCCTTCGCCGCTCGGCGCCCTTCGATGATATGTGGCAATCCACGGAACACTCGGAGCGCGTGCGCACTTGCTGATCCTCATCGGGATGCCTTGCGCGCCGTGCGATCGCTCATGGCCATCGTGCTCGCCGTGCTGGTGCTCGGAGGGGTGTTGGCCTTCGTCGGGGAAGATGCTCTGCGGGGTGCTGACAGTGGGCCCGCACCTGTGCTCGAGAGGCTGTCTGCGGCTGGTGGGCCTGCCAGCACGCCCGTGGCAGAATGGAAGCGCGGCAGCATGCCCTATGTCTATCAGATAGACCCTGCCTGGGCTGATGAGCCGTATGCGGGCGGGAGCGTGGGAACGCATGGATGCGGGCCTGCCTGCATGAGCATGGTGAGCGCGTATCTGACGGGCAAGAAGCTCGATCCGGTTGAGCTCAGCAGGATGTCTGAGTCGGAGGGGTTCGTGGATTCTGGGGCGACGAGCTGGCGCTACATGACCGATGGGGCCGCGAAGCTGGGGCTTGTGGGACGCGAGCTGCCAGCCAGCTCGGAGGCTATTCGCACGCAGTTGCGTATGGGACACCCGCTCATCTGCATCATGGGACCGGGAGACTTCACGACCGAGGGGCATTTCATCGTGCTCTGCTCTGAGGAGGCGGACGGGACCATCCAGATTCGCGACCCCAATTCGCAGGAGCGCAGCGAGCAGACATGGGATCTGGATGGGATCATGTCGCAGTGCCTCAACATCTGGGCATTCTCCGTATGAGGCTCATCCGGCTATCACCTTGGTCGATCGGTTCGATCATCGCGATCATCGCGAAGAGAATGCTTGACGTGAGGGTTGGCTTTCCCTAATATACTGACTCGCGCTTTTTGCGCTGACGGTATGCGTTGGGGTGTCGTCTAATGGCAGGACAGCGGTTTCTGGTGCCGTATGTGAG
>CAJURX010000006.1 GCA_910589125.1 uncultured Eggerthellaceae bacterium | reverse complement strand
AGCACACGGTTCATACCCGTGGCGTCACTGGTTCAAATCCAGTCACCGCTACCAGCAATGTTGGCCGAAAGGCCTGTATATATCTTGAAGGATCAAACACCCTTAAAGGAGGATGAAATGGCCAAGGAGAAGTTCGAGCGTTCCAAGCCGCATGTAAACATCGGTACGATCGGCCACGTCGATCATGGCAAGACCACGCTCACCGCTGCGATCTCCAAGACGCTCTCTGAGAACGACGGAAGCCACGGTTCTGCGACCGCTGACTTCACCGCTTTCGAGGACATCGACAAGGCTCCCGAGGAGCGCGAGCGCGGCATCACGATCTCCATCGCTCACATCGAGTACGAGACCGACACGCGCCACTACGCTCACGTTGACTGCCCCGGACATGCTGACTACGTCAAGAACATGATCACCGGTGCTGCTCAGATGGACGGCGCTATCCTCGTCATCGCTGCTACCGACGGCCCGATGGCCCAGACCCGTGAGCACATCCTGCTCGCTCGTCAGGTCGGCGTGCCCTACATCGTCGTGTTCCTGAACAAGTGCGACATGGTCGACGACGAGGAGCTCATCGAGCTCGTCGAGATGGAGGTTCGCGAGCTGCTCGACAGCTACGAGTTCCCCGGCGACGACACCCCGATCATCCGCGGCTCCGCTCTGAAGGCCCTCGAGGGCGACAAGGAGTGGCAGGAGAAGGTCTGGGAGCTCATGGACGCGGTTGACTCCTACATCCCCACCCCGGAGCGCGACGTCGACAAGCCGTTCCTGATGGCTGTCGAGGACACCATGACCATCACCGGCCGCGGCACCGTTGCCACCGGTCGTGTGGAGCGCGGCGTCCTTCACATGAACGACGAGGTCGAGATCGTCGGCATCCGCCCGACCGAGAAGACCGTCTGCACCGGCATCGAGATGTTCCGCAAGCTGCTCGACGAGGCACAGGCTGGCGACAACATCGGCGTGCTGCTCCGCGGCATCAAGCGCGAGGACATCGAGCGTGGCCAGGTCCTCTGCAAGCCCGGCAGCGTGACTCCGCACACCGAGTTCGAGGGCCAGGTCTACATCCTGACCAAGGACGAGGGTGGCCGTCACACTCCGTTCTTCGATGGCTATCGCCCGCAGTTCTACTTCCGCACCACCGACATCACCGGTGTTGCGCATCTGCCCGAGGGCACCGAGATGGTCATGCCTGGCGACAACGTCACCATCACCGGCGAGCTCATCCACCCGGTGGCAATGGAGGACGGCCTGAAGTTCGCTATCCGCGAGGGTGGTCGCACCGTCGGCTCTGGCCGCGTCACCAAGATCATCAAGTAGCTTTACCTGATGCATATCGCAACCGGGCTCGCTCGTTCCATGGGCGAGCCCGGTTCTTGCGAAGAGGGAATCCATGTGCAGATCTTCGAAGCTCGCAGTGTAAGAGAAGTATAAGGAGAGCAAATGCGTACCCTGGTCACGATGGCGTGCACCGATTGCAAGCGTCGCAATTACACGACCACCAAGAACAAGCAGAACAACCCCGAGCGCCTCGAGTTCAAGAAGTATTGCAAGTGGTGTCGTCACCACACGCTGCATCGCGAGACTCGTTAGACTCGTAGAGATAGCTTTTGCACACGCCAGTAGTTCAATTGGTAGAGCATCGGTCTCCAAAACCGAAAGTTGAGGGTTCGAGTCCTTCCTGGCGTGCCACTTTGTCTTTCTCGAGCAGCCTTCTCATAGAGGCTGCTTGTTTGGTGTTATAAAGAAGTTCTCGATAAGACTCGCTTAAGGATCCACATGGCAAAGAAGTCCAAGACCCAGAGAGCCAAGGCATCTGCTGCCCGTCAGGCCCGCAAGGCCGAGCGCGAGCAGGAAGAGGTGTTGGAGAAGGAGCAGCCCATCGCTGCTCAGTCCTCCGATGAGAAGGCCGAGAAGAAGGGCCTCTTCAAGAAGTCGGAGAAGGATGACAAGGCTGAGAAGGCCAAGGAGTCCGAGCCTGCGAAGAAGGCGAAGAAGGTAGAAGAGAAGCCCAAGAAGAAGCGCTTCCAGTTCTTCCGTGACGTCAAGGCTGAGCTGAAGAGGGTCACATGGCCCTCGCGCATCGACGTCATGAGGTGGACGGGCGTCGTCGTGGTGGCTCTCGTGTTCTTCGGCGTCTTCGTGGCCGTGCTCGACAACCTGGTCATCACCCCCCTGCTGATCCTCCTCTCAGGTGCCGACCCCTCCTCCATCGACTGGGGGAGCGTGTTCACCGGAGGCGACTTCTCTGCGGACGGCTCCTCTGGCTCAGATGCGTCGAGCGCAGATGCATCCAGCTCGGATGCCGCTGAGGCTGATGCATCCGCTGACGCAGGCGCAGATGATGCGGGTGCTGGCGAGGGTGCTGAGACCGGATCTGGTACGGAGGGCTAGCGATGGCAAGGAAATGGTACGTCCTTCACACCTACTCAGGCTATGAGGACAAGGTCAAGGCGAATCTTCAGACGCGCATAGAGACCATGGGCCTCGAGAACAACGTCTTCAAGATCGAGATACCGAAGGAGATGGTGTCTGAGATCAGGGATGACGGAAAGCGCAAAGAGGTCCAGAAGAAGGTGTTCCCCGGCTACGTCCTGGTCAAGATGGAGATGGACGATCGCAGCTGGGCTGCTGTGCGCAACACCCCCGGTGTCACCGGGTTCGTGGGGAGCCAGGGCAATCCGTCTCCGCTGACCCGTGATGAATACAACAAGATCATGAGGCGCACGAGCGTCACCGCACCGAAGAAGACCACCACCACGATGGAGGTCGGACAGGCGGTGCACGTGATCTCAGGTCCCTTGAAGGATTTCGATGGCATGGTCTCAGAGGTCATGCCGGAAGCCGGCAAGGTGAAGGTGATGGTATCCATCTTCGGGCGTGAGACCCCTGTGGAGCTCACGTTCGAGCAGGTGGAGAAGATCTAGCACACATAGATGCTCGCGCCATGCGCCCGAGTGGACCGGGGCTTCTCGCATGATCGCAGCGTCTTGTGGATATACAGAGAACAGATGAGCTTTAGCGAGGTATAGAGGAACATGGCTGACAAGAACGTATCTGGATTCATAAAGCTGCAGATACCTGCAGGACAGGCTAACCCGGCGCCTCCGGTAGGCCCCGCGCTCGGTGCCCAGGGCGTCAACATCATGCAGTTCTGCCAAGCGTTCAATGCGCAGACGCAGGACCAGGCTGGGACCATCATCCCTGTCGAGATCACCGTCTATGAGGACAAGACCTTCGACTTCATCTGCAAGACCCCTCCGGCGGCAGTGCTGATCAAGGAGAAGCTGGGGATCGAGCATGGTGCTGGCATCCCGCAGCTCCAGACCGTGGGCACGCTGACGGACGCTCAGCTCACCGAGATCGCTGAGATCAAGATGCCCGACCTCAACGCGAACGACATCGATGCCGCGAAGGAGATCATCGCAGGCACCGCTCGCTCCATGGGCGTGCGCATCGAGGGTCGCGAGCTGAAGAAGAAGTATCAGGTCACCCGCAAGCTGGCTGCGCTCCTCAAGGGCGAGGCGGTCGATGAGGGCGAGGGCGCAGCGTAGGTGCGCATGCGCTCTGATAGGTAGGTAAGAGTGGGAGAGCGCAGGGCATGCGCTCGCCAGTCACCACGAAAGGAAACGAGAGATGACGAAGAAGTCCAAGAAGTACGCAGAGGCAGAGAAGCAGATCCCCGCAGAGGCCATCGCCCCCATCGAGGCCATGAACCTCGTGAAGGAGATCTCCACCGCCAACTTCGATGAGACCGTGACGGCTGACTTCCGCCTCGGCATCGACACGCGCCAGGCTGATCAGCAGCTGCGTGGCACGGTGAGCCTGCCGAATGGCTCTGGCAAGAGCGTTCGCGTGGCCGTCTTCGCTGAGGGCGAAGCCGCCAAGGCAGCTGAGGAGGCTGGCGCTGACCTGGTGGGCACCGATGACATCATCGAGCAGATCAATGCAGGCAACATCGACTTCGATGCTGCTGTGGCCACTCCCGACCAGATGGGCAAGGTGGGTCGTCTTGGCAAGATCCTCGGCCCGCGCAACCTCATGCCGAACCCGAAGCTGGGCACCGTCACCAATGACGTTGCGAAGGCTATCGCCGACCTCAAGGGTGGTCGCGTCGAGTACCGCGCTGACCGCTACGGCATCTGCCATGTCATCCTCGGCAAGAAGAGCTTCACCCCTGAGGCTCTGGCTGAGAACTACGGCGCAGTCTATGATGAGATCCTGCGCATGAAGCCTGCGGCTGCCAAGGGCAAGTACGTCAAGTCCATCACCGTGTCCTCCACGATGAGCCCGGGCATCCAGGTCGACTCCACGGTGCAGCGCAACTACGTTGGCGCGGCCGAGGAATAGTCGAGCTATCTGTATATCCTTGATGAACGCCGCGCCTTCTGGCGCGGCGTTTCTCTATGCATGCCATCTGTGGGACCATATGCATGGCCTGCAGGTGCGAGCGCGTGGAAGGCGGGGAAGATGAACATCCTCATAGTGCGGAACCAGGAAAGGCCAGAGGCCCTGGAGGCGGCGTTCTCCCTGAGCGCGTACCTGACAGCTGAGGGCCACTCCTTCGAGATGATCGATGCGGCAGCGCTCATGGGCATCGCGCTCCGCACCGATCTTGCCAGCCATATGGACATGGCGTTCGATCTCGCTGTCGTGCTCGGAGGGGATGGGACCATCATCCGTGCGGCATCGCTCATCCGCTCCGCTTCTCCCGTGCTCGGCATCAACTTCGGTCACTTGGGATTCTTGGCGAATGACAGCGGTCAGGGCGTCATCAGCCTCGTGGCTCGCGCGCTCTGCGGCGAGCTGAGCGCTTCCCGGCGCGCGTGCCTGGAAGCGGTGTTCTTCGGAGAGGGCGAAGAGGAGCTTGGGAGCTCATTCGCCGTGAATGAGATAGCGATCACGCGCGGCATGTCGCCCACCTCCCTTGAGTTCGGATTCGATGTCTCGGGCGTTCACATGGCGGATCTGAAGGGGGATGGGTTGATCGTGGCCACGGCCACGGGTTCGACCGCTTATTCGCTGGCTGCGGGCGGCCCCTTGGTGACGCCTGGGTTCGATGGCATGGTGGTGCAGCCCCTCGCTCCCCATACGCTCATGTCGCGCGCCATCCTCACCGACGCCAATGATGTCGTGGAAGCCGTTCTGAGACGTCAGGTGGATAGGGAGGCGGCGCAATTCATGATCGACGGAGATGCGCGCGAGCTGGATGGCCCCGTCGCATCAGTGCAGGTGCAGCGCGCACGCGACCACGTGACCTTCCTCTATGACAGGCAGGATCACTTCCTGAGCTACTCTGCTCACACGTTCTTCGCAGAGCGTCGCTCTCTCAGCTGAGGGCGGATAGAGCCTGAGCTTCGCTCACTTGTGATAGTAGCGGTGCGATTCGAACTTCGGCTCGCAGCATACGTTCATGCCGAGCGTCCGATAGAGCTTCTCATCCGTGCTGGAGATGATGACGGAGAAGTACGCGTCGCATCCCTTGAGCTTGTCGGCGTTGTCGATCAGGCGCTCCGCTAGCGGATTGGAGGCGGAGCTCACCGAGAGCGCCAACAGCGTCTCGTCCGAATGCAGGCGCGGATTCTCGTTGCCGAGATGCTCTGACTTCAAGTGGCAGATGGGCTCTAGGACATCATCGGATATGACGTCCACATCATCCTCGACATCCGAGACGCCCTTGAGCGCGTTCATCAAGAGCGCGGAAGCTGCCCCTAGGAGGTTCCCCGTCTTGCCCGTGACCACCGATCCGTTCGGGAGGACCATGGCACCTGCGGGACCGCCGGTCATCTCTGACTTGAGCAGGCATGCGG
This sequence comes from uncultured Eggerthellaceae bacterium, assembly GCA_910589125.1. Classification (GTDB taxonomy): domain Bacteria; phylum Actinomycetota; class Coriobacteriia; order Coriobacteriales; family Eggerthellaceae; genus MGBC163016. The sequence continues at coordinate 111,314 of CAJURX010000006.1, read as the reverse complement.
AACGCGCGGGGGAGAGGTTGGTGGTGATGTTCGCCTGGTTCATCAAGATCTCGATCTTATCCAGCGCGCGCTGCCCTGCGCCTGAGCGCTTGAGCTCCGTCGCAGCGGAGAAGTAGCGACGGACGATCTCCGCTTCTCCCGCCTGCCGGCAGACCTCGTCATCGACGATGGCGTGGCCGACCATGTTGACGCCCATATCCGTCGGGCTCTTGTAGGGGCATTCGCCCATGATGCGCTCCATGGTGGAGCGGAGCACGGGGAAGATGTCCACGTCGCGGTTGTAGTTCACGGTGGTCGTGCCGTATGCCTCCAGATGGAACGGGTCGATGATGTTGTTGTCATCCAGATCGGCCGTGGCAGCCTCATATGCGATGTTCACGGGATGCGTCAGCGGGAGGTTCCATACGGGGAACGTCTCGTACTTGGCGTATCCGGCCACGACGCCGCGCTTGAACTCGTGGTAGAGCTGCGAGAGGCAGGTGGCCATCTTGCCCGAGCCAGGGCCGGGAGCCGTGACCACGACCAGGGGACGGGAGGTCTCGATGAACTCGTTCTTGCCGAAGCCCTCTTCGCTCACGATGTGGTCGATGTCATGCGGATAGCCCGCTATCGGGTAATGGAGGTAGCTCGTGATGCCCATATCGGTGATGCGCCGGCGGAACGCGTCGGCGTCGGGCTGGTTCTCGTAGCGCGTGATGACCACGCTGCCCACCATGAAGCCCATGGAGCGGAAGATGTCCATGAGGCGCAGCACGTCCTCATCGTAGGTGATGCCCAGATCCCCCCGCACCTTCGACTTCTCTATGTCGTTCGCATTGATGGCGATGACGATCTCGACGTCATCGGACATGGATTGCAGCATGTGGATCTTGGAGTCAGGCTCGAATCCGGGAAGCACGCGCGAGGCATGGTAGTCATCGAACAGCTTGCCGCCGAATTCGAGGTAGAGCTTGCCGTCGAACCGGTCGATGCGCTCCTTGATGTGCTCAGCTTGCCGTGTGATGTACCTCTCGTTGTCGAAGCCAGTGCGCATGTGCCCTCCTGGATGCCCCGATGCCCTGCTTGCGTATCGCCTCAGATTATATAGGCGAACCCTCCGACCCAAGGGTAGAAGCGCTCTGTTTCATCGGTGTGAACGGCGCGGTTCGCGAAGATGGGTATGATGGTGCGCACCTTCAAGGGGCGGACGGGCGCGAGGGATGCGGAGCGGATGCGATGGGGCTCGATGCGGCGATAGCTGAATACATGCTCTATCTGCGGATAGAGCGCGGGCTCGCGGCGGCCACGCTCAAGGAGTATGCGCGCGACATGGAGCGCTATCGCGCAAGCCTCGATGCGCAGGGCATCTGCGAGCTGGACGGCATCAGCCCTGATGCCATCTCGGCGTTCCAGCAGTCGCTCATGCGCGCAGGGGAGGCTCCCACGACGGTGCGGAGGCGGATGTCGGCGGTCAAGGGCTTCCATCGATTCTGCTTGCAGGAGGGATTCACGGAAGTGAACCCATCCGTGCCCGTGCGCAGCCCGAAGACGCCCGATGTGCTCCCGGACGTGATATCCATAGAGGATGCGTGCACGCTCATGGACAGCATCACCGGCACGCGTCCGCAGGACCTGCGCGACCGCGCCATCCTAGAGGTGCTCTATGGCTGTGGGCTGCGCGTGAGCGAGGCATGTGGCCTCAACACCGCGGATGTGCTCTTGGAAGAGGGGTTCTTGCGCATATTCGGCAAGGGGTCCAAGGAGCGCATGGTGCCCATCTCGGGTGCGGGTGCTCGAGCCCTTGCAGAGTATCTGGGAAGCCCGCGCGCGGAGCTCTCGCTCAAGGCGAAGGCTGCTCGCCCTGATGACCTCGTGGCCGTGTTCCTCAACATGCGCGGGCGTCGCCTCACGCGGCAAGGCCTGTTCAAGATCGTCGGGGATGCGGCGCGCTCGTGCGGCATGGAGGGCATCCATCCGCATACGCTCAGGCATTCCTTCGCCACGCACATGCTGAACGGCGGTGCGGATCTGCGTGCCATCCAGGAGATGCTGGGCCATGCGGATATCTCCACCACGCAGATATACACGCATGTCGATCGGCAGCACCTGAGGGAGGAATACCTCTCGGCTCATCCCCGGGCCATACCGGGCACATGACGACCTATGCTACAATTTCTTGATGACTATACTCATATTGATCGAGAGGGCGAACCCGCATGTCGTTTCTTGACAGGTTCACAGACTTTGGAGGGAACATGGCCACGGACATGGCCATCGACCTTGGTACTGCGAACACGCTTGTCGCCATAACCGGCGAAGGCATCGTCATCAACGAACCTTCCGTCGTCGCGATAGAGAAGAGCACGCACCGCGTTCTGGCTGTCGGGCATGAGGCCAAGAACATGATCAACCACACGCCCGATGCCTTCAGCGCAGAGCATCCCTTGAAGGACGGCGTCATCGCTGACTACGACGTCACCGAGGCCATGCTCTCCGCCTTCATCAACAAGGCATCCGAGCGCAAGTACCCCTGGCAGGCCAAGCCGCGCATCGTCATCTGCATCCCGTGCGGTGCCACCAGCGTCGAGAAGCGCGCGGTGTTCGAGGCAGCCATCCAGGCAGGTGCGAAGCAGGCATACCTGATCGAAGAGCCCATGGCGGCAGCCATGGGAGCGGACCTCCCCGTCACCGAGCCCACGGGCTCCATGGTCGTGGACATCGGGGGCGGCACCACGGAAGTGGCCGTCATCTCGCTGGGCGGCATCGTATCCTCATCGTCTCTGCGCCTTGCGGGCAACAGGCTCGATGAGGCGATCGCCATGCATCTGCGCGACCTGCTCGGCATCAAGATCGGCGAGCGCACCGCTGAGGTCATCAAGATCAAGATCGGCAGCGTGCTGCCCTTCGAGGATGGCCGGGAGCGCGATATGATCATCTCGGGCCAGGATGTGTACACCGAGCAGCCCAAGGAGGTCACCATCCAGTCCGAGGATGTCCGCGCAGCGCTGCAGGCTCCCATCGAGGAGATGGTGCTGCACATCAAGGACACGTTCAAGACCACTAACCCCGACCTCGCCTCCGACATCATCCAGAACGGCATCCTCTTGACGGGAGGCGGTGGGCTCCTGTCCGGTCTGGATAGGTACCTGACCGATCGCTTGGAGATCCCCGTTTGGGTGAGCGAGACGGCGCTGACCAACGTGGTGTCTGGATGCCTGAAGGTCCTCGAGACGCCCACGGCCTTGAAGCAGACCCTCATGAGGTCCAAGTAGGTGCTCGTGCTCGCGCGCGCCTTGTCGGATGCTCCGTGCAGCTGAACTTCCAGGATACAGGCCATCGCATAGCCCGCATCATAGCGAGCGCGCTCGCCGTGCTCGGCGTCGTGATGATCGCCGTGTATGCCATAGAGGGACCAGACGGCCCGCTCCATCGGCTCCAGCAGGGCGTGCACTCCATCATGGCTCCTGTGGAGGGTGTGGGTGCGGGCATCGGAGCGGCAACGGATGCGGCGGAGGATGCTGTGGCCGATGCCACGGTCGATGAGGGCACGCTCTCGGCGCTCAGGGAGCGCAATGCTGAGCTCACGCAGCTCCTCACGCAAGCGGAGGAGTATCGGCTGGAATCGGAGCGCTTGCGCGGTCTGCTCGATCTCAAGGACATATACAAGCTGGAGGGTGTCAGCGCACGGGTGATCGGGCGCTCGACCGATGCATGGAACCAGACGGTCACGCTGGATGTGGGCACCGATGACGGCGTCTCCAAGGGGCTCACCGTCATGGGGGCTGCTGGCGTCATCGGTCAAGTGACCGAGGCATCGCCCGCCTCCTGCGTCGTGCGCCTGCTGACCGACCCTGCATCGGGCGTGGCGGCGCAAGTCCAATCGAGCCGCGTCGAGGGCATCGTGCGCGGGTCGCTCACCGGTGCGCTCCATCTCGAGAACGTGGATGCGGATGCGGTGGTCAACCAGGGAGACGTGGTGCTGACGAGCGGTCTTGGCGGCAGCTTCACGAAGGGCCTTCTGATCGGGACCGTGGTGCGCGTGGAGGGGAATGCCAACGATGGCACGCGCATGATCGTGGTGGCTCCCAATGAGCAGGCAGGATCGCTCGAAGAGGTGATCGTGGTGTTCAGCGCCAGCGAATCGGCGCGCATCATCCGCAAGGACATGCTGGGTGACGGCGCAGCCTCGTCAGGTGGCTCGGATGCGAGCTCGGACGCGCGCGTTGATGAGGGCGGGGACGCAGGAGGGGCTGATGAGGTGGCGAGCCCTGAGGGCGGAGAGGGTGCGTCGTGATCGCGCGGTTCGCTCCCACGATAGCGCTCTCGGTGGTGGCCATCGCCCTGCAGGCCATCGTGGCGCCGTATCTGACCATCGGATATGCCACGCCGAACATCACGCTCGCGTTCGCGGTGGCCTATACGGCGGCATCGCGCAGGACGAGCGTCTGCATCATGCCATTCTTGGTCGGCTTGGCCTATGACCTCATCGGCTCTGGTCCCGTTGGCGCCATGGCGTTGCTCACGCTCGCATCGTGCGTGGCCGTCTCGTTCATATCGGCGCGCTTCGGCAACGATACGGCATTCATCCCGCTGGCCTCGGCTTGCATCGCGATCCTCATCGCTAACATCCTCTATGCGGTCATATGCGTGACGTGCGGGTCGGCGGATGTTGGTTTGGGGGAGGCGGTGCTGTATCGGTCGCTTCCGGCTTGGCTCTATGATACCGTGGTCGCACTCGTGTTCTATCCGCTGTGCAGGTTCATCTTGCAGCCCAAGCCTGATGAGATGGACGTCACCTCGATCGGCTAGGGAGACGCGCAGAGCCCATGACCATAGCGCTCGTTGCAGGCATCATAACAGCGATCATCATCGTCGGCCTCGTGCTGGTCTACCTCGTCATGCGCAACAAGGATGCGTCCGGTGCCTCAGATGACGCGTTCGGCTCCGAGCTCACCAACATCAAGGTCGGCTTCGACGAGGCTGATGGTGACAAGAGGGCAGACGTCAAGGTCTCCGCATCCGATGAGGCCTCGAAGGCGCCTGACGCGTTCACGAAGCGCTTCATCGCGCTCGGAGTGCTGGCGGTGGGCGTATTCGGCTCGCTGTTGGCGCGGATCTGGACGCTCCAGGTGAAGAGCGGGCAGGGATACGTCAAAGAGGCTGAGGACAACCTGCTCACGAGCGTATCCACGCCTGCTCCGCGTGGCTGCATCTACGATGCGCGCGGGCGCGAGCTGGTGGGCAACGAGACGAACCAAACGGTGCTGGCGGACCCGACGGTGGCGGATGATGCCGACACCGTCCTACGCCTCTCTGCGGTGCTGGGAATCCCCGCCCCTGTGGTCAGGCAGCGCATCCAGGACGCTTCCACGGGTGCGCAGAGCCAGCGCGTGGTGGCCGATCGCGTGAGGCTGCGCGATATCGCGTTCATCTCCGAGCATCCAGATGCCTATCCGGGCATCAGCGTCCAGGCGCGCACGGTCAGGGAATACCCCTATGGCGCCCTTGCCTCCCATGTGCTCGGCTACACCGGCACGCCCACCGACGATGAGCTCCTGCAAGTGAGCTCGGGGCGCAAGGTGGAGAGCACGGATGCGGTGGGGAAGAGCGGCATCGAGCGGCAGTATGACAGCGTGCTCTCGGGAGACCAGGGAGAGCGGCGCATGATGGTGGACGCGAAGGGCGATGTGGTGGCCGTGGTGGGCGAGACGCTCCCGAAGAAGGGCTCCGACATCACGCTCACCATCGATGCCTATGCGCAAGGGGTGGCCGACCAGGTGCTCGCCGATCAGATCGCCCCTCTGGGGGATATCGGCACGGGTGCGGGCGTTGCAGGTGCGGTCGTGGCGATGAACGTGAAGGATGGCGACATCCCCGTCATGGCGAGCTACCCCACCTTCGATCCCTCCTACTTCACCAACGGCATCCCGCAGGACATCTGGGACCTGTACAACACCGAGGAATCCAATGCGCCCATGGTGAACCGTGCGGTGAATGGCCAGTACGCTCCCGCATCCACGTTCAAGGCGTTCACGTCCTTGGCGGGGCTCTTGTATGGATTCGCTGACTACGAGAGCGAATGGGAGTGCGGGGGCAAATGGGATGGCTTCGGCTCAGGTGATGTGCAGAAGTGTTGGCTGCATTCCGGCCACGGCATCATGAACCTGCATGATGGCATCGTGAACTCGTGCGATGTCGTCTTCTATGAGATCGCCAAGGCGTTCTACGACCATGGACCTGACGGCTCAGGGGAGATATCGGAGACGGCGCTGCAGGACTACATCAAGAACTACCATTTCGGCAATCCCACGGGGATCGACCTGCCCGATGAGTCCACGGGGCGCATCCCCACGCCGGAGTGGAAGGCCGAGCAGTGGCGCAACGTCCCCTCTGAGGCGGCGTGGCGTGGCGGCGACTACACGAACATGATCATCGGGCAGGGTGACGTGCTCATCACGCCCTTGCAGCTCGTGGTGGCCTATGGCGCCATCGCCACGGGCAAGCTGCTCGTGCCGCATCTGATGAAGCAGGTGCGCAATGGGGATGGGGAGGTGGTCTACGAGGCACAGACGGAGGTCGCGGGGGAGCCGGATGTGAATCAGGAGCACCTCGAATTCGTCCGCGAGTCCTTGCATGACATGATCTTGGAGAGCCACGATGCAGGTCCTTCGTTCTTCTTGCGCGGATTGGATGCTGCGGGCAAGTCGGGCACCTCAGAGCATACTGACCGCCAAGATGATGCGTGGTTCGTGGCCTACGCGCCCTACGATGACCCGAAGTACGTGGTCGCCTGCGTGATAGAGGAGGGCGGCGGCGGTGCCGAGGTGGCAGGTCCGATCGTCGCGAAGGTGCTCGCTGCGCTGTTCAAGGGCGAATCCGAGGACCCTGCGAGCCTTGAGGTGCCGAAGGTGCCGGGCTCGTCGGGCAAGTCGGTGGCCGTGAAGGTCGCTGGCGGAGCGAGGACGGACTGATTCCATGCCGCTTCCCCAGATAGAATCCGTGCATGCAGCGGCCACGCCCACGAGCACGGGTGCGCGACGTCATCGCTCGCGTCTCTCATCCATCGTGTGCTGGCCCTTCTTCATCGCCTGCGTGGCCCTGATCGCATTCGGGCTGCTCGTGTGCTGGTCTGCCGTCCAGACGGATGCGGATTACAGCTTCTCGCGCCAGCTCATGGGCGTTGCCATGGGCATCGTCGCATGCATGGCGCTCTGGATGTTCGACTATCGGAAGTTCGGAGCCCTCACCTATCCGCTCCTCATCGTGAGCGTGATCCTCATCCTCTCCCCGCATCTGCCCTTCATCGGGCGCACGGTCAAGGGCGCTACCTCGTGGATCTACATCGGCATGCAGGTGCAGCCCGCTGAGTTCGCCAAGGTGACCGTCGTCCTCTTCGCGGCTAGCCTGCTCTCGCGCTACAACGGGCGCCTGTTCGACCTGAGGGAGTACTGCAAGTGCGTCGGCCTTCTGCTCGTGCCGTTCCTCTGCATCATGACGCAGCCTGACCTGGGCACGGGCCTCGTGTACCTGTTCATCTCCGCCGTCGTGCTCGTCATGGGCGGTGCGCGCTTGCGATACCTGCTCATCACGCTCGCTGCCTTCATAGCCACCATCGTCGCCGTGTTCGCGGTGGATGAGGTGTTGAAGTACCAGCTGCCTGACGGCACATGGGAATACAAGCTCTTGAAGAACTACCAGCGCACGCGCCTGTTCGTGTTCATGAATCAGGATTCGCTCTCCACCACCGATGAGGGCTACAACCTCAAGCAGGCCATGATCGCCATCGGATCGGGCGGCTTGTTCGGCAAGGGGCTCGGCTTCTCCACGCAGTCGGCTCTGGGATTCCTGCCCGAAGCGCCCACGGACTTCATCTTCTGCGTGCTCGCAGAGGAGCTCGGATTCTTCGGCGTGGTCGTGCTCATCGCCTTGTATGCGCTGCTCATAGGGAGCGCCATCTACATCGCGCGCACGTGCGGTAACCTCTTCGGGATGCTCATCGTCTGCGCCATCGTGGGGATGTGGCTGTTCCAGATCCTCGAGAACATCGGCATGTGCTGCGGGCTCATGCCCATTACGGGAATCCCACTGCCATTTGTCAGTTATGGATCGTCCTTCATGACGGTCAACTTCGCGATGCTCGGACTGATATCATCTGTGTACTCGCATGAGATGGCCCCGATGACAGGAGCTGGATATGGTTCTTCCCGTTGATCTTGGAGAGGTGTTCCGCATAGCCAAGGACATGAGGGCGGTGGCGGATGTGCCCGTCTCCGTGTCCGTGATGATAGATGATTCCGCTGATGGGGAGCTGGCTGCTCGCGTCAGGTCCGCCTTCGCGTCCACGAGCGCGCATACGCGCGTGACGGTCACGTATCTGGATGGCGGCTACCATCCAGGAGAGGTGCGCGATGACTTCGCGGTCATCGTCGCGGGGGCGTCGCCCGAGGTGGGACGCCTGGCGGATGATGTGCGTGCAGCGGGCGTGCCCGTCATGGTGGTATCCGACGATCCAGCTGCGACGCGCACAGCATCCGAGGAAGCGGGAGCTCCCATCCCCGTGGCCGATATCGTGGCGCCGGTGAAGCTCACGAGCGCGATCGAGGAGAAGGCTGCTGCTCTCATCCCGGCCTTGCGCTCGCGTGCACAGGACGTGACGAGCGTGGGCGCTGTTGCGCTCACTGAGGAGGCGTTCTGCCTGCTCATGCAGCGCATGGGCGAGTGGATCATCACCGCATGCCCTGAGAAGAAGCTCACGCTTGCGCTCGCGTTCCCTTTCGTGCGCCGACCGTTGGCCCGAGATGCCATCTCCGCCACCTCCATGCAGAACGCCGCCATCGGCTTCGTGCCCATCCTCCCGGGCGCGGACATGCCCATCATGACGCTCAATCAGATGAAGATGGTCCTGCAGATCGCCACCGCATACGGGCAGCCTTTGGATGCTGAGCGCATCAAGGAGCTCGCGTGCGTGCTGGGCGGCGCATTCCTCGCGCGCAATGTCGCACGTGCGGGAGCGAAGCTGGTCCCGTTCGCGGGTTGGCTCGTGTCCGGTGCGGTCGGATTCGCCGCCACCGAGGCCATGGGACGCGCGGCCATCGAATACTTCGAGGCAGGTGGGGACATCGTGGGCATCGCACAGGTCGTGCAATCTGCGCGCGACGGTGCCATGGATGCGGCGAGCACGGCTGCCGGCACGCCTCTGGGCAAGAAGGTGATGAGCGCCGTGGCCGATTCCGTCCCCGCTGTTGCCAAGGTCGTCACCGGCAAGAAGGATGCTTGATCTGCCTATGACCCGATCGAGCATCTGGGAGCAGGTCGCGCCGCTGCTCCGATCCATCGAACGCCCTGGGCGCTATGCTGGCAGCGAATGGGGCGCGGATGCGCCTTCGCGCGAGGGCTTCGCCTTCTGCATGGTGTATCCCGATACCTATGAGCTGGGCCAAGCGAACCAAGCGATGCGCATCCTCGTCAATCGCGTGAACATGCATGAGGGCATGGTGGCTGAGCGCGCGTACCTGCCTGCGTCTGATATGGCTGATGCCATGCGCGCGGCCAAGGTGCCTCTGTTCTCGCTGGAGAACACGACGCCCCTGCGCGAGTTCGACGCCATCGGCATCACGCTTCCGCATGAGCTCTGCGCCACCAACGTGCTGGAGGTCCTGGATCTGGCTGGCATCCCCGTGGCGGCACCTGATCGAGCAGAGGATGACCCGATCATCTTGGGAGGAGGCCCTTGCGCATTCAATCCTGAGCCATACGTGCGCGCCTTCGATGCCATCCTCATCGGCGAGGGCGAGGAATCCGTGCCCGAGGTGCTCTCGGTCATCCGAGCGTGCCGTGCAGAGGGTGCATCCCGTGCGCGCATCTTGGAGGAGATGGCGAAGGTGGAGGGAACCTATGTCCCGCTGCTGCATGATCCCTCCGACGGTCAGGGACACGTCGTGCGCAAGCGCGTGTTCCAGGGCTTCGGGGAGGCTGACCCGTGGGAGCCGATGGTCGTTCCGTTCGTCGAATGCGTCCATGACCGCCTGAACGTGGAAGTGCTGCGCGGGTGCGCGCGCGGGTGCCGATTCTGCCAGGCGGGGATGATCTATCGTCCCGTGCGCGAGCGTCCGGCACACGCCATCGTGGATGCCGTGAAGCGTGGGATATCCGAGACAGGGTACGAGGAGGTCAGCCTGACCTCGCTCTCCACCACGGACCATTCGCAGATATCCGATATCCTCCGCGATCTCAATGCCGAGTTCGCGGGCACGGGCGTGCGCGTATCCATCCCCTCCCAGCGCTTGGATGCATTCGGGGTGGATATGGCCAGCGAGGTGGCTGGGCAGAAGCGCGGCGGCCTCACCTTCGCGCCTGAGGCGGGAACGCAGCGCCTGCGCGATGTCATTAACAAGAACGTCACCGAAGGCGATCTCATGGGAGCTGTGGATGCGGCCATGAGCGCGGGATGGCAGCGGTTGAAGCTCTACTTCATGATCGGCTTGCCCACCGAGACCGATGAGGATGTGGCAGCCATCGGGCAGCTCGCGAACAGCGCATTCGCGCGCATGCGAGAGCTCACGCCCCCGGAGTGCCGCGGTCGCCTCAAGATGACGGTGGCCGTCAACGTGTTCGTGCCTAAGTCCCACACGCCATTCCAGTGGGATGCGCAGATCTCGCCCGATGAGGCGCGCAGGCGCGTCGGGCTCATACGCGATGCGGTCAGGTTCAAGGCGGTGCGCGTGGACTACCATGAGCCCAAGACGAGCTTCGTCGAGGCGGTGATGAGCCGGGGTGGGCGCGAAGTGTCGCTCTTGGTGGAAGAGGCATGGAAGCGCGGCGCGCGCTTCGACGCATGGTCGGAGCATTTCTCGGAAGGGGCATGGCGCGCGGCAGCCGAGCATGTGGGCGTGGATATGGATGCCATCGCGCACGAGGCGCATGATGTGGGCGACGCGCTCCCGTGGGACCACATCGATACGGGCGTTGCCAAGGGCTTCCTCATCCGAGAGCGCGAGCGTGCGCTCGCAGGTCAGACCACTGAGGACTGCACGTTCGGTGCATGCAGCGCATGTGGCATCTGCCATGCGGGCGGTCCAGGGACGGTGCTGCAGGGAGAGCGGGTGCAACATGGCTGATCCACGTCTGTTCAGATTGCGCGTGCGCTATGCCGAGCAGGGAAGGCTCGCCATGCTCTCGCATCTGGAGATCACGCATGCTCTGGAGCGCATCGTGCGCCGAAGCGGCCTTCCCTTCGCGCTCAGCCAGGGATTCTCTCCCCATATGAAGATAGCGTTCGGTCCGGCCCTGCCGGTGGGCGTGGGCGGCCTTGATGAGGTGTTCGACATCCAGCTCACCGCCTACATCGCTCCCGACAAGGCGCTCTCCGCATTGCAAGGGGCATCCCCTGCCGACCTTGCGCCGCATGCTTGCGCGTATGTGGAGCCCTCGGCAGATGCGGCCTCTGTGGCATTCCCGGTGGGCACCTACGAGGTGACGCTCGACGCCCCGCTCGCTCATCTGAGCGTCCCTGATGAGGTGTCCGTCATGCGGAAGGGCAAGGAGAAGGTGCTCAGCACGGCTGACTATTTGGTGGGCGCGCCGCGCCTTGAGGGGCAGCGCCTCATCTTCGCTCTGAGGTCCACGCAAGCAGGGAGCATGCGCGCAGATGCGTTCGCGGATGCGTGCATCCAGCTGAGCGCGCGCGGAGCGGATGATATGCCGAAGGTCATCACCTTCATGCGCATCTCGCTTGGGTGAGCGCATCGTGAGTGATGGCGCGCTCAAGGGCATAGAGGGGCTCTCGCGGATACGGATCGCGTGCGCGGGGGTGTCCGTCATGGTCGCGCTCGCGGTCATCGTGCAATCGCTCTGCCTTGCATTCGCCATCACCGAGCTCTGGCAGGGGGCTGCGCTTTCGGGCCTGATGCCGTATGTAGCCGGATCCTTCGCCGCATATCTCTTCCGGCTCTCTCTGGGCGCTCTCCAGGATGCCATCTCAGCGCGATTCGCTGAGAGCACGTCTGCGAAGCTCCAAGCATCGTATCTTGAGGCGCTCGCCACGGTCGGTCCTGAGCTCGTGCGCACATCGGGTGAGGCGGCATGCGTGCTGGATGCGACAGATGGCGTCGATCGCGTCCGCGCCTATCTTGCGGATGCCATCCCCAAGCAGGTATCGCTCGCCATCGTGCCCCTCTGCCTCTGTGCATGCATCTTCGCCCTGGATCTTTTGAGCGGCATCATCACGCTCATCTGCCTTCCCTTCATCGTGGTGTTCATGCGCCTGATCGGGCATACGGCAAGCGATGCAGCCGCCAGGCGCCACGCGCGCTTCGCGCAGATGTCCAACCATTTCATCGATGCGCTTCGGGGCATGTCCACGTTGCGCGCCTTCGGGCGTGCGCGGACCTATGGGCGCACGGTGTTCGCTGCATCTGAGCGCTTCAGGCGCTTGGTCATGTCAACGCTGCGCACCGCAACGCTCTCGAGCACCGTCTTGGATATCTTCGCGACGTGCGGGCTGGCTGCGGTGGCCATCATGCTCGGCTTTCGCATGGTGGAGGGAGATGTGCTCTTCTATCCGGCGCTCTGCGTGCTCCTGCTGGTGCCTGAGCTGTTCATGCCCGTGCGAGCATATGCTCGTGGTTACCATGCTACCCTCGATGGCGCCTCAGCGCTCGCTGCGATCGAGAAGGCCATCCTCTTCGCGCAGGGGCGCGCATCCCTTGAGGTGGAGTACGAGAGCATCGAAGATGAGCGTGCGCTCGAGCGCGCCTTGGCGCGTCCTGGCGTGCCCGAGGTGAGCGTCTGCGGCGTGAGCATAGCCCGCGCGGAGGGCTCGCATGTGCTCTCGGATGCGTCGCTTCGCCTTGCTGGTGCGCGTGTCGTGGTCATCACGGGTCCGTCCGGTTCGGGCAAGTCATCCTTGCTGGATGTGCTCGCGGGCTTCTCGGATCCCTCCAGCGGGCATCTCTGCGTGAATGGGCAGCGGGCAGAGACCTTGAAGCGCCCGTCGTGGGCGCGCCGCGTCGCCTATATCCCGCAACGACCTCATCTGTTCGCAGCTACGCTGCGGGACAACGTCGCCCTCTATCGCAGGGACGCGACGGATGAGGATGTGCTCGCTGCGCTCGCATGCGTTGGCTTGGCGCATCTGGCCGATGATGCGCGAGGGCTGGATCTGATGCTGGGCGAGGGAGGTCGGCAGCTCTCAGGGGGAGAGGCGCATCGCATCGCGCTGGCTCGCTGCCTGGTGGACCCTGCGCGCGATGTCGTCGTGCTGGATGAGCCGACGGCGCATCTGGATATCGAGACGGAGCTCAAGCTGCGCGAGGTGTTCATGCGCGTCTTGGACGATAGGATGCTGATCATCGCCACGCATCGGATGCACTGGGTGGATCTGGCTGACATCCATGTCAGGATCGAGGATGGGCGCATCACATGCTCAGCGCCTCCCATCTGCGCGAGCCGTGGTGCCGATGCTGCGCTCGAACCGACCCTTGCTGCACGGGCGGCCTCTCTGCTAGGAGGGGAGGCGGTCGAGCAGGCGCGTGCCGCCGCGCCATCAGCCGCGCTGCGATGGGAGGGCAGGGAGAGCGTCGCGGACCTTGCCTCTCCGCTTGCTGATGCGACTCCTCCGTGCAGGTCGCGCGAGGGGAGCGCGAGCGCGCGCCGAGCGCATGCGAGCGGGGCTCGCCTGCTTCGGAGCATCTTGAGGCCGCATATCGCGCTCATCGCGATCGCGGTGAGCCTCGCATGCGTGGCAGCTCTCTTCGCATGCGGTCTCATGTTCACATCAGGCTACATGATCTCAGTGGCGGCAGCGCTCCCGGTCACGGTGCTGGCGCTGCATCTGCCTTCCATCTTCGTGCGCATCTTCGGCGTGGGAAAGCCGCTCATCGACTACATCGAGCGGCTCGTCCGCCATGACTGGGTGCTGCGTGCCACGAGCAAGCTCCGTCAACGGCTCTTCGATGCTGCGCGGCGCGCAGAGGATGCGCTGCGGCCCGAGGCGCTCGGTGCCATGCTCGCCACCTTGTCCGAGGATATCAAGTCCCTCCAAGACCTCTTCATCCGATGCGCGTTCCCGCTCGCGGTCTCCCTCTTCGTCGTCGCGTTCATCTCGATCGCCTCATTCATCCTCTCGCCCCTCCTCGGTGCTCTCATCGCGCCGGTGCTCATCGCGGCATCCATCGGCTGTGGCGTCGTCGCTCTGCTGACGGATAGGGGGCTGCTCGCGCGCTTGGGCGAAGAGAAGCGTGCGCTGTATCTGGTCATCACCGATGATGTGCTGGGGCTGCGGGATGTCATCCTAGCGGGCAGCGGGCACGCTCGCGCGCGTCGCTTGGGTGCCATGCGCGCCTCGCGCGACCGCATCCAGCGCACCTTGGATGCCCATCGCAGAGCGCGCAGCTTCATCTGCCAGGCGCTGATGGGCTGTGCTGTCGTCATCACCCTCGTCTGGGCCGCAGGAGCATTCGCTCCCTTCACCTCAGGCGCGCCCTTCTCAGGGTCTGGGGCGAGCCCTGCGGTGGCTGCCCTCTCCTCATTCGCCGTGCAGAATGAGCAACCTTGGCCCCCGAACTGGATCGCAGCATTCGCCATCTGCCTGTTCCCGTTGATCGAGTTCATCTTGCCTGCGACCGAGGCGCTCTTGGATGGGCATGCCATGCGAAAGGGTGTCGATGGTCTCTCTGCGCTCATCGATGCAGCAGGTGGGGAAGGGGAGGAGGACCCGGTCGTGGCGCCGTCCGTGCGCGACGCTTCCGCCTGCGCCTCCCCTGAGGGCGGTGCTGCCGTGAGCGTTGCGATCGATCGCTTCGCCTATCCTGGCAGCGATCAGGCAGTGCTCACGGATGTCAGCCTGTCCGTTCCTCCCGCCACGCTCTGCGCTCTGATCGGTCCGAGCGGGGCGGGCAAGACGACGCTCATGAAGGCGATCGCAGGTTATCTTCCAGGCATGGACGGATGCGTGCGCACGAGCGGGAGCATCGGTCTCATCGAGCAGGACCCCTACATCTTCAATCGATCGCTGCGCGAGAATCTGCTCATCGCGAAGGGCGATGCTGACGATGATGAGCTTGCATGCGTGTTGGAGGAGGTCGGCCTCAAGGGCCTGGTGGAGCGGCTGCCGAAGGGATTGGATTCCGTGCTGGCATCGGGCGGGGAGGATGTGTCAGGCGGTGAGGCCACGCGCATAGCGCTCGCCCGTGCGCTCTTGGCCGATTTCGACATCGTGATGCTGGATGAGCCGTTCAAGGCGCTCGACCCGGATACGGAGCGCGCGGTCATGGCGGTGATGCAGAAGGTGCTCGAAGGCAAGACCACCATCGTGGTGACGCATCATCTGCAGGGGATGGATGCCTTCGACCACGTGGCCTTCTTGGAGGCGGGGAGCATCACCATGCAGGGTGCGCCTGATGCGCTCGCGCGCGAGGATCCTCGGTTCCGCTCTCTCTTGTCCTTGGGGTGATGGGCGGCTCATCTGCGCGAGCGCGCCCGCTCTCTCATGCGTCTGCTGATTCGATGCCGCGCAGATGGACGGAGAGAGCATCATCTAAGCTGCTCACGCGATGGATGGGCACGACGACCGGGCAGGGGCAGGCGGAAGCGGCCCGGCCGATCTGCCTGCGAGATGTGGGCTGTCCTATGCTGTTCGCGATATCCGTGCAGGTGCGCACCTGTCCGTAGGGGATGTCTTGGATGGCTGCCCACACCGCCTCTTGGAAGCTGCTCCCCGCAAGTGCGAGCGCGACATCGAACACGCGCCGCTTTCCTGCGAGGTACTCCAAGAGCTGTCCCGCGAAGGCGTTCGTCACCGCATCGGGCGCATCTTCCTGCGCGTCCAGCGCACCTCCGAACCTGACCAGGGAGATGGCGCTCTTCGTGCTCTCGATCAGCACGGGTCCGAGGGGAGTGGCGTAGATGTGGGAATGATTCATGGTCATCTCAGCTTTCGCTCCTTGATGCACCGCTCGATGTATGTATGATAGATGACGCGGACCGCATATCGACTGATGCGGTCGCCTTTTGCCTATAGCGAGGAGGAAGCGGTGTCGAAGGAGCTGCTCGTCGCGCCGTCCATACTGTCCGCGGATTTCCTGGACATGGGGCGTGCGCTCAGCTTGATGGAAGAAGCGGGTGCCGATTGGGTGCATGTGGATGTCATGGATGGGCATTTCGTGCCCAACATCACGATGGGCGTGCCGCTCGTTGCCGCCATCAGGCCACAGACGCCTCTGGTCATCGATGCGCATCTCATGGTGTCGAACCCATGCAGGCAGATCCCTTGGTTCCTGGATGCGGGCGCTGATATCGTCACGTTCCATATCGAAGCGGTATCAGAGGGAGAGGCGCATGACGCCATCGCAGCCATCCATGAGGGGGGTGCGCGTGCGGGCATATCCGTGAAGCCGAAGACGGATATCAGCCTGCTCGCCCCCTTCATGGGTGAGGTGGACATGGTGCTCGTGATGAGCGTGGAGCCGGGATTCTCTGGCCAGTCGTTCATCGAAGGGTCCGAGGAGCGCATAGCGGCGGTCAGGGAGATGGCTGCATCGACTGGTGCGGATATCATGGTGCAGGTGGACGGGGGCATCGGAGGGGCCACGGTGGCGCGCGTGGCTGATGCGGGCGTGGATTGCATCGTCTGCGGCAACGCGTTCTTCAAGGCGGATGACCCTCGTGCGGTCCCGGCGGCGCTGCGCGCTGCGGCAGGGCGGTGATGCGCGTGCCATCCTGCACCTACCTCGACTATGCGGCCACAGCGCCTTTGATCCCTGAGGCGCTCGCGGCCATGGAGCCCTATCTTGCTGCCGGGCCTGATTCCATCCTCAACAACGCGAACCCGAATTCGCTCAGCACTCCTGGACGCGTGGCGTTCAAGGCGCTCGAGGATGCCAGGCGCAGCCTAGCGGCATCCATCGGGGCTGCGCGCCCCGATGAGGTCATCTTCACATCCGGTGCCACCGAGGCCGATGACGCAGCGCTCTTCGGGATAGCGCAGGCTGCATCGCATGAGCGCGCGCGGCGCATCTCGGGCACGTTCACCCCGCATGTCATCACCACGCAGATCGAGCATCCTGCGGTGAGGCGACCGGCGAAGCGCTTGGAAGCGCAGGGATTCGAGGTCACGTATCTGAAGCCCGACCGCGATGGCTTCGTCAGCGTACAGGACCTCCAAGGTGCGCTGCGCGATGAGACGGTGCTCGTGAGCGTCCAGCTGGCCAACTCCGAGCTCGGTTCCGTTCAGGCCATCCGACAGCTAGCTGATGCTGCGCACGAGCGCGGGGCCCTCTTCCATACGGATGCCGTGCAGGGGCTGGGGAAGGTATGCGCGAACGTCTCGGAGCTGGATGTGGATGCCGCATCCTTCTCGGCTCACAAGGTGGGCGGTCCCTATGGGGTCGGCGCTCTGTACCTGCGCAGGCGCACGCCCTTCGAAGCGCTCATCCTAGGTGGTGGCCAGGAGGGGGGACGGCGCAGCGGCACCCAGAACGTGTGCGGTGCGGTGGGATTCGCTGCTGCGGCCAGCAAGGCCACCGAGGACGTGGAGGCGGAGGCAGCGCGCTTGCGCGTGCTGCGCGATGCGCTCTATGCCCGCTTGGCTTCGTTCGACCGCATCCAACCCACGGTGGAGTGCGAAGAGGGAAGCCAGGACTTCCTCCCCAACATCGTGAACATCCTCATCGATGGCATCGAGAGCCAGACAGCGGTCCTGCGGTTCGATTCGCTCGGATTCGCGGTGTCGGGGGGCAGCGCGTGCTCATCGGGCTCCCTCAAGCCGAGCCGCGTGCTCACCGCATGCGGCATATCCGATGATGAGGCGCAGACAGAGCTGCGCATCTCCTTCGGCAGATACACCGATGAGGATCAGATAGAGGCGTTCTTGAGGGCCGTTCCGGCCGTGTTGGATTGGGGACGATGAGATGGAACTCGTGAACACGCATTGCCATACCGGCTACTGCGGGCATGCGGAAGGTTCGGTCGCAGAGTATGTGGAAGCGGCCAGGCGCGTTGGGATCCGCACCCTCGCATTCACCGACCACTTCCCGCTGTCTCTCGCCTTCGATCCTGATGGCTACCTCTCGGTGCCGCGCTCGGACATGGAGGCCTACCGCCACGACGTCCTCCAAGCGCGTGCGTCATATCCCGACATGGAGATATTGCATGGCGTGGAGATGGACTACCTCGGACGCGATGAGGACCGCACCTTCGATCCAAGCGAGCTTGCCAGCTTCGACGTCATGCTGGGCTCCGTGCATTTCGTGGATGCGTGGCCCTTCGATGACCCCGCCCAGCGCGGGCGCTGGAAGGAAGCGGGCGCGCCGGATGAGATCTGGCGGAGGTATGTTGATCTGTGGTGCGATGCCGCTTCTGATGCGTCCCTTCGGTTCGACATCATGTCGCATCCCGATCTGGCGAAGAAGTTCGGGTATCTGCCCTCCTTCGACCTGCAGCCGCTCTATGACCGCATGGCGGAGGCGGCGCGTGCGGGGGAGCGGATGATCGAGGTCAACACCTCGGGTGCCTACTATGCCTGCGCAGAGCCGTTCCCGGCGCTCGACCTCTTGCGCACGTTCGCGCGCGCGGGCGTGCCGTGCACCGTCGGCACCGATGCGCATGCGCCCGAGAACGTGGCGCGGGACATCATGGGTGGCTATGCGCTCATGAAAGCAGCTGGTTACAGTTGCGTGACCGTGCCCACGCAGGCGCGCGATAGGCGTAGCATTCCCCTAGACATCTGAAGCGCGAGAGCGAGAGCGCGCATCCGATAGGAAGGATCCTCATGGGCAAGAGCAGCAAGAAGGGCAAGGCGGACTCCAAGAAGGCCAAGCGGAAGGTCGAGAAGCTGTTCAGGAAGAAGGCTGCGAAGGCCGCTAAGGCGGCGAAGGGCGCGAAGCCCTCGAAGGCTGCTGCGCGCTCTGCTGCCCAAAGCGGCGCGGAGGTTGCCGTGGATATCGCGGCGAAGGCTGCAGGGGCTGCGGCGCAGATCGCCTCTGAGGTCGCGAGCAATGCCACCGAGGCGCTGGTGAAGCGCGGAGCCAAGCTGCTCGCCAAGACGGACAAGCAGCTGACCGTGGGTGGCCTGGAGGCATCGCTGCTGAAGCTGTTCCCGGTCGATACCGCGGAATCATGGGACCGCACGGGCCTGCTCGTCGGGGATCGATCGCAGGTAGTGGAGAAGGTGGCTGTGACGCTCGATCCCACGGTGGATGCCATCGAAGAGGCTGCCAGGTCAGGTGCGAACGTGCTGCTCACGCATCACCCTGCGTACCTCCATGCACCCGTGTCGTTCGCGCCTGGCAGGTCCGTGGCGGATGATCCAGGCGCTGGCGTGTGGGCTGCCATACGCAACGGCGTCGCGCTCATCGACTTCCATACGGCTCTCGATGTGAGCCGCCAAGCGCAGGCCATCCTGCCGAACCTGCTCGGACTGGCCTATGAGGGTCGTGTGCTCGCTCCCTTGGGAGGGGGTCGAGCGCTCGGATACGGGCAGGTCTGCTCTGTGTCATCCAAGGAGGGCTCAGTGCAGTCCTTGGCGCATCTGGCGGCGCGATGCACGTCCGTGTTCGGTCGTGCGCCACGGGTGTGGGGTCCCTTGGAGGCGAATGTGAAGCGCGTGGTCACTGCGACCGGCAGTGCCTCCGATCTGGGGCATCGCGCCCTGGAAGCGGACATCGATTGCCTCATCTGCGGAGAGGTCCGCTATCACGACGCCTTGGAGCTCGCAGGTGCGGGGCTCTGCATCATAGAGCTGGGCCATGATGTGAGCGAGTTCCCCCTGACGGCCGTGCTCGCGGATGCGGTGACGGCATATGGCGTGGACGGGAGCGATGTCATCATCTTGGACCAGACCGAGAACTGGGCATATCCGGAGAGCATCCGCCTCTGAGCTGTCTGGCACCGCCTGTGAGCTTCGCGTGCCGGATGGCCGCGCCTTCGGCATGGGTGTGCATTTTGCACTAGAATACCTTTCAGATGCAATGCTCGGCGAAAGGTGGACCATGCAGGCAACCCCGTTCGACATAGAATCCCTGCTCGCAGCCCAACAGGCCGATTTCGACATCATGCATATGACGCGCGAGCTCGAAGAGCTCCCGCAGCGCGCCATCATCTTGGGATGTCGCCAGAAGCGCGATGCCATGGAAGCCAAGGTCTCCAAGATCGCCACCCTCAAGAAGGAGACGGAGCGCAAGCGCACGCGCATCACGGACGAGGATGCGTCCCTCCAGAAGAAGGAAGCGGGCGTCCAAGCTGCCATCGAGGCAGCGGGCGGCGACTATCGCAACGTGGAGGCGCGCACCAAGGAGCTTGACGGGATCTTCCGTCGCAGGCAGACCCTCGCTGAGCAGATCGAGCAGCTGGATGCTGAGATGGGCAAGATATCCGACCTCGCTGCGCAGGCGGCAGGTGCCCTGCGAGACATAGACCGCACCGAAGAAGAGGCCACGGCGTCATTCAAGCAGGAGGGCGGTCGCTTGAAGGCATCCATCGCGGATGCGGAGAGGCGTCGCGAGGAGCTCCTCTCTGGGGTGACTGACGAGCTGGCGCGCGCGTATCGGACCACCTCAGATCATTTGGGCACCGTCGTCATCGGGCGTCTGGATGATGGGCGTTGCGGCGTCTGCCGCGCAGCCATCGATCCTGGTCGCCAGATCGAGCTCCGCTCTCAAGCTCCCATCACGTTCTGCCCCATCTGCAAGCGCCTCATGATCGTGGAGTAGCTGGGTCGTCCTTCGGTTGCGCCCGCGTGTGCGCACAGCGTGGTCATCGCCTGTGCTGTGGATCGCAGGGGCGCACCTTGCCTGCGCCCGCATGCGCGATCGTCGTGTGGATCGCCTAGAGAAACAACAAGGGCTGCAACCTTCGTTGCAGCCCTTGTTGTTGGTGATGCTCTAAAGGAGCGGGGTGCCCTATGCGCGCTCCACCTTGCCGGCCTTCATGCAGCGGGTGCAGACGCGAGCCTTGCGGACATGGCCCTTGGAATCCTTGATGGTGATCTTCTGCACGTTGGGGCGGAAGACGCGGTTGGTCACGCGGTGGGAGTGGCTGACGTTGTGTCCGAATGACGGGTGCTTGCCGCAGATTTCACATACTTGGGACATGTTCGCTCCTATGGTTTCGCAGGTGTGTCCTGTTCGATTTGTAACAGCAGCAGCAAACTATAACACAAAAGATCAACAGGGAACATGATGTTTCGCATGAAAGGGCGGGGGTGCGCATGAGGCGGGTGCGCTATGCGCTATACTACCGAATGCTGCTCGTGCGCATGCGCGCTCTTGTGGCATGTGATCGATCAACATCCGCGAACGCCCGCGAAGGGCGCTCATCCAAGAAAGGAGCATCATGGCAGAGAAAGTCGCTGGAGAGCTGCACGTTGCCAATGATGTCCTGGCCGATATCGTCGGATACGCGGCGCTCGAGTGCTACGGGGTCGTCGGGATGACGGCACCGAACGCCGCTGATGGGATAGCGAAGCTGCTTCCCGCATCTCGCCTTCGCCGAGGGATCGTGGTCACGCCCGAGGATGAGGGCATCAAGGTCGAGCTGTATGTCGTGATCGAGTACGGCACCAACATATCGACCGTATCCCAGAACCTCACCGATCAGGTGCGGTTCGCTCTCGATGAGTACGCACGCGTGCCCATCACCGATGTGCAGATACATGTGCAGGATATCCGAGTGAGGTAGACCGGGCGCCTTGGATGCCCATGTCCGTCCGCTGCGTCCCATCGGATCTGGTGAGGAGCGCGCAGACGCGAAGAGGAGAGTCGTCTCAATGTCGAAGACATATGAAGCAGCGCAGATACTGAATGCCATAGCCAGTGCTTCAACCGCGCTCACCCAGCGCAAGGAAGAGATCAACCGTCTCAACGTATTCCCTGTGCCGGATGGGGATACTGGCACCAACATGTCCCTCACCATAGAGAGCGTCGTCAAGAACCTGCGCGCGCTGTCCGCGAGCGCAGATGGGCAGGATGCGCGGCGTGCCATCGTGCAGGGCGCCCTCATGGGCGCGCGCGGCAATTCGGGCGTGATCACCTCGCAGATCCTGCGCGGGCTCTGCGAAGGGTCGGAGGGCTTCGAGCACCTGGATACCGAAGCCATCTTCGCTGCATTCCAGAGGTCCCAAGAGGTCGCATTCCAGGCAGTGCGCAAGCCGGTCGAGGGCACCATCCTGACGGTGCTGCGCGATATGGCGAAGGCGGCCAAGGCGGCGAAGGAGGCCGGCCTCGATACGGATGCGGCCATGGAGTCCATCGTGTCGGAGGGTTATGCCTCGGTCCAGCGCACCCCCGAGCTCCTTCCCGTGCTGAAGGAGAACGGCGTGGTGGATGCGGGCGGCTTCGGGCTCGCCATCCTGGTGGATTCGTTCACCGCAGCGCTCTTGGGCAGGGCATCGGTCGTCATCGAGGACATCACGCAAGGTGGTGCCTTCGGCCCGAAGGTCGAGATAGAGCAGGTGAACGACTGGGAGGGGTCGGAGTATCGATACTGCAACGAGTTCCTCGTCGATTCCGATGTGCTCGATCCCGAAGAGGCGCTCGACTTCCTCCAGACCATGGGAGATTGCGAGTTGTGCGTCGGGTCTGCTCCCAAGTTCAAAGTGCACGTGCACTCCAACACCCCTGATCAGGTGCTCAAGTACTTCCTGGACAGGGGGCAGGTCTCAGAGGTGCACATCCATAACATGGACCTGCAATCCCAAGATCGCGCGAGGAGGATATCGGAGGATGCTGCGAAGGAGCGCAAGCCGCTCGGCTTCGTCGCCGTGGCAGCAGGCGAGGGCACGGCGAAGATATTGAAGAGCCTGGGGGTGGACGTGGTCGTCTCAGGCGGTCAGACCATGAATCCCTCCACGAAGGACCTCTTGGATGCCGCTGAGAGCGTGAACGCTGACGCGGTCATCATCCTCCCCAACAACTCCAACATCATCCTCGCAGCGGAGAGCGCTTGCACGCTCTGCGAGAAGGACTGCGGGGTCGTGCCCACGAAGAGCGTCCCGCAATCCTTCGCTGCCCTGTTCGCAGCTGATCCGGATGCTCCCTTGGAGAGCAACGTGGAAGCCATGACCGAGGCTGCCGCTGAGGTCAAGACCGGTGAGGTCACCGTGGCCATCAAGGATTCCAAGGATGCGGAGGGCAATCCGATCAAGGACGGGGATGTCATCGGCATCGCTGATGGGTCCATCGAAGCCGTTGGCTCATCGGTGGCAGATGTGGTGATGGACCTCTTGGGGAAGATGGATGCAGATGAGGCGGACACCATGACCTTCCTTGCAGGAGAGGATCTCTCAGACCAGGTGCGCGATGCGCTCCAGGAGCGCATAGAGGATGCCTATCCTGACCTCGAGCTGGATATGCAGGATGGTGGCCAGCCGCTCTATCCTGTGGTCTTCTCGCTCGAATAGCCGAGGTCATCCCCTTCGCTCATGGATAAGCCACGGGATAGGGTGGCTGATACGCTCCTGCTTGATTCGAGCGTGACCGCCGTCAAGGGCGTCACGGCTGCGCGCGCGAAGGTCTTGGAGAAGTTCCACATCCGAACGGTCAAGGACCTGCTCGCGCATTTCCCGCGACGCTATATCGACCTGTCGCACATTTGCACCATCGCAGATGCCCAGATCGGCACGACCTGCACCATCGCCGCCGAGGTGCATGAGGTGAAGCTCAAGCGACCGCGTCCGCGCTTGCCCATCGTGGAGGTCACCTTGATCGATGATACGGGCGTGCTGGTGGTCTCGTTCTTCCATATGCCCTGGCTCGCACGCAGGCTGAAGCCGGGCATGCGCTTGGCTGTCTCGGGCAAGATAGGATTCGCCCTTGGATTCAAGAAGCTCTCGAATCCTTATTTCGAGCAGCTTGCCGAGGGGGACGTGGAGGGCAGGCTCTTGGCTGTGCATCCTGCCACGGAGAAGCTCCAGGCAGGCCATATCCGCCGCTTGGTGTTCGCTGCGCTCGACCAGACCCGTGGCATGCTCGATCCCGTGCCTGCGCACTTGCGCGCACGTCGGCACCTCATATCGCGAGGAGCCGCCTTCGATTCCATCCATCGTTCGCACACGACCTTGGAGGTCGCAGCGGCGCGGACGCGCCTGGTCTATGACGAGCTCCTCTTGCTGCAGCTGTTCCTCATGAGGAAGGGCAGGGAGCGCGCACGCCTTGCAGGTGCTCGCGCGCACACGACCGATGGTGCGAGCGTCCGAGCGCTGACCGAGGCGCTTCCCTTCACGCTGACCGACGACCAGAGAGGTGCCGTGCGCGACCTCTTCGATCAGATGCGCCAAGATGTCGCGGCCGATCACATGGTCTTGGGGGACGTGGGCAGCGGCAAGACCATCGTCGCTGCATTTGGCGTGGCTGCTGCGAAGGATTCTGGCGGCCAGGCCATGGTCATGGCTCCCACGGAGATACTCGCCGAGCAGCATGATGCGACGCTCGGGACGCTGTTCGATGCATCCGGCATTCGGCATGCCCTGCTCACGGGATCCACCCTGCCGCCTGATCGCGCGCGCATCCTCGAGGCATTCGCGCAAGGAGAGCTAGACGTGCTCATCGGCACCCATGCGCTCATCGAGGATGATGTCATCCCGTGCGACCTCACGTTCGCGGTGATCGATGAGCAGCAGCGGTTCGGCGTGGACCAGCGGGCGCGCCTGCTCGCGAAGGGTCGAGCACCTGATGCGCTCTACATGACAGCTACGCCCATCCCGCGCAGCTTGGCGCTGACGCTCTTCGGGAGCCTGTCGCATTCGTATATCCGGCAGAAGCCGCATGCCACCTCCAAGCGAGAGACCTTCGCATTCGACAAGTCGAAGCGCGGGGTGGCCTACGATGCGGCTCGCGCAGCGCTCGCGCGCGGCGAGCAGGTCTACGTGGTCTGCCCGCTCGTGGGTGATCCGCCTGCGACGCGCGAGGATGACGGGCGCGTGCACGAGGATGATGAGCCGTATCATCCTGACGTGCAGATAGAGACCGAGGATGACCTGGACCGCGCGGATGCTGCATCTGCCACGAAGGAGGCGAAGCGGCTCGCGCGCACCGTGTTCCTGGACAACGAGGTCGGGCTGCTCCATGGGCGCATGCCCGCTGAGGAGAAGCGGCGGGCGATGGAGGATTTCGCCGCGGGCAGGACTCAGGTCCTCGTCACCACCACGGTGGTGGAGGTGGGCGTGGATGTTCCGAAGGCCACGGTCATGATCGTGGAGGATGCGGATCGCTTCGGACTCTCGCAGCTCCATCAGCTGCGCGGCCGCGTAGGGCGCTCCGATCTGGATGCGCAGGTGTATCTGATATCCTCCTCGAAGCTGCCGCCGGCGGTCAAGCGGCTCGAGGCGCTCGTGGAGAGCGATGACGGCTTCAAGATCGCCGAATATGACCTGTCGCTCAGGCGCGAAGGCGACATACTCGGCAACAAGCAAGCAGGCACCAGCTCGCTCAAGCTGGTGAACATCATGACGGATGCGGATATCATCGAATGGTCGCATGAGGATGCAGGGGCGATCCTGAGGGCGGATCCCGACCTCAGCAGCCCTGCGCATGCGGCGCTGGCACGGGAGGTGCGCATGACGTTCTCAGAGCAGATGCAGGTGAGCGGCGGATGACCGGGCGCCTCCGCATCGTCGCGGGTGAGCGGGGAGGGCGCCTGATAGCATGCCCTGATGCCATCGCGCGGCCCACCACCGACCGCGTGCGGGAGGCGATGTTCAGCTCTCTTGCCAGCATCCTGGGGAGCTTCGAGGGGCTGGCGGTCTGCGATGCGTTCGCTGGATCGGGCGCATTGGGCTTCGAGGCGCTCTCGCGGGGGGCGGCATCAGCGCAGTTCTTCGATTCCGACCCGAAGGCAGTGCGATGCGTGAGCGGCAATGCGGTGGACCTCGGCGTCGAGGGACGAGCGCATATCACCTCCTCGGATGTCCTCCGTCGCGGCATCGGTGCTCCGAGTGCCCCATATGACCTCGTGTTCCTCGACCCTCCCTATGCAACGGAGGCGGCTTGCGTGGCATCGCTCCTCAGCCAGGCTGCGGATGCGGGCCTCTTGGGGGAGGGGTGCATCATCACCTACGAGAGATCGTCCACAGCCCCGTGCCTCGATCTGCCTGCGGGATTCCAGCTCGTGAAGCAGAAGAGGTATGGCAAGACGGCGGTCGATGTTCTCCAGTGGGAGGGCGATCCTCGCGCATGATGGGTGTGATGGGGTCTGTCATCAGGTCGCGATCGCGAGAGATGATAGAATCTTGCGTTCGTCTGCTAGAATCTACGGACTATCATGAATGCGTGCACGCTTCGTCTCTTGAGATGTGGCTTTTAAGGAAGGACTGAGATGGACGAAACAGGAGTATTGGGACTTCTCGAAGAGCTGTCCATACTGCTGGAAGACTCTAAGACGGTTTTCGGCAAAAGCAACATGAGGCAGGTGGACATCTCCGCTGCCTTCGAGATCATGGATGAGATCCGCGACATCTTCCCAGGAGAGTTCGCTCAGGCTCGCCAGATCGTGCGCGAGCGCCAGGCGCTCTTGGAGGATGCGGAGGATGAGGCGAACCGCCTCATCGAGGATGCGCGCAGCCAGGCGATGACCATCGCCTCCGAGCAGGAGATCGTGCGCATCTCCCAGCAGCAGGCA
This sequence comes from uncultured Eggerthellaceae bacterium, assembly GCA_910589125.1. Classification (GTDB taxonomy): domain Bacteria; phylum Actinomycetota; class Coriobacteriia; order Coriobacteriales; family Eggerthellaceae; genus MGBC163016. The sequence goes on along the minus strand of CAJURX010000006.1, from coordinate 84,728 downwards.
GAGACCATCATGGCCGATGCCCGCGAGCTGGAGCGCGAGACGCGCGCCGGTGCCGAGGATTATGCCGATGAGGTGTTCGGACATGTGGAGCAGAGCTTGGATAACGTGCTCTCGCAGGTGCGCCGCGTGCGCGACCGCTTGAACGCGAATGCGATGAACGGCCGATAGCGCATCCCGCTTCGCTCATCTCTTCCGACCGCTCGCGCACCACGCGGGCGGTTTTGCTTAGAGGCACTTGGATGGCGATCCGCTCGGATGGAGCGTCGGTGCAGGCTGGATGGCTCATCCAGCCTTCGTCTTGAGAAGGAGGCGTCACATGGAGCCAGTGAGGATCCACATACCGAACGACCTGATGGAGCCGGCGGAGATGCAGGTGTTCTCCGGGGAGGCGCTGCTCGGAGAGGTCCAGATGAATGGCGATGCCTACGCTTTCGACGAGCCATGCGCGTGGCAGGTCGAGATGACCAACACCGGGGGCGCGCTGTTGGTGCGCGGTAGCGCTACGGCAACGGGGACGTGCGCGTGCGCTCGCTGCCTCGAGGATGCGCACGTGCAGCTTGCGGGGGATATCGAAGGCTACCTCATCATCAGCCCAGAAGGGGAGGATGATGACCTCGAGGGGGATGAGTTCGACATGCTCCCTGAGGACCATGTGGTGGACATAGCTCCCTTCATCGTGCAGGGGTTGATGCTCGATGCTCCCGTGCAGCCGCTCTGCAAGGAGGACTGCAAGGGGCTGTGCCCGCAGTGCGGGTCCGACCTCAACGAGGGCGCCTGCCGATGCGCGCCATCTGATGCCTTCGAGGATGAGGCCAACCCCTTCTCGGTGCTGAAGGGCATGAGCTTCGACTGATGAGGCTGGTGCGGCGCGTGCTATCCTGATCACCATGGTCGGGGAAAGCGCAAAAAGCACCTTGTATCAGATTACCCCCTTTGTTAGAATTTAAGTTCGTGTGTGCCAGCTATCACAGTGCAACCCTCGCAGACGCAGGCAGAGGGTGCGCTTGAAGAAGAAGGAGCAGCAAAGTGGCAGTACCTAAGCAGAAGATGGGTCGCATCCGCACCCACAGGCGTCGCAGCCAGCACGACAAGATCGCTTCCCCGTCCCGTTCCACGTGCCCTCAGTGCGGAGAGGTCAAGCTTCCTCACCGCGTGTGCGGCAACTGCGGGTTCTACAAGGATCGCGAAGTCATCGAGACGGATTAGTCCTGGGCTCATCAGCTCAGGTCCATCCTCTCTGCGAGGTGATCTGCTGAAATTGGATACGACCGTCACACTGGCAGTTGATGCGATGGGGGGCGATGACGCCCCCAACGTCGTTATAGAAGGGGCGAAGCTCGCGCTGGACGCTGAGCCGTCCCTGCGCATCATGCTCTGTGGTGATGAGAGCGCCATCCAAGAGCTCGCCTCTTCGCATGAACGATGCATCGCCGTGCCCACGACCGAGGTCATCGGCATGGCGGAGCATCCGGCGCAAGCCGTGCGCGCCAAGAAGGACTCCTCCATCGTGCGCGGGTGCGCGCTGGTGAAGGAGGGTCAGGCGGATGGATTCTTCTCGGCAGGGTCCACGGGCGCCTGCCTTGCGGCGGCAACGCTCGTCATGGGGCGCATCAAGGGGGTCAAGCGGCCCGCGCTCGGCGTCATCATCCCCGCCTATGACAGACCCGTCCTCTTCGCTGATGTCGGTGCCAATGCCGATTGCAAGCCTGAGTACCTGGTCCAATTCGCCAAGATGGGTGCCATCTACATGCAGGCGGTCATGGGCGTGGCGGCTCCCACCGTCGGGCTTTTGAACATCGGAGAAGAGGATACGAAGGGATCTGCCTTCGCTCTGGAAGCGCATGCGCTCCTTGCAGAGCAGCTCCCCGCTTTCGCGGGCAATTGCGAGGGCGGCGACATCATCTCCGGCGCATTCGACGTGGTCATCACCGATGGCTTCACGGGCAATGTGTGCTTGAAGACCATCGAGGGCACCTCCAAGGTGCTCTTCCGCTACATGAGGGATGCTCTCACCTCCAGCCTCAAGGCGAAGATCGGCTCGGCGCTCGTGCATGGCGATCTGCGCGCGTTGAAGGCGAAGCTCGATCCTGATCAGTACGGCGGCACGCCGCTGCTCGGCGTCAAGGGCGTGTGCATGGTGGGGCATGGGTCCTCAGGTGCCACGGCCGTGAAGAACGGCATCCTGGCGGGGTGCCGGCAGGTGCGCCATGGCGTTCCCCAGAGGATCGCAGAGGCCTTCGCCTCTGTGCCAGATGGGCCTTCGCAGGGCAAGGAGGGCGGTCTGCCATGCAGCTGACGCAGGAGCAGGAGGAGAAGCTGCGCCTGGCTGAAGCGGCCGTTGCCCATGAGTTCAAGGACAAGCAGCTGATCCTGTCCGCCATCACGCACCCGTCTGCCACGGAGGGCAAATCGGTCAAGTTCTCCTATGAGCGCTTGGAGTTCCTGGGGGATTCCATCTTGGGTGCCATCGTCGCGTCCACAGCCTTCCATCGGTATCCGAATCTGGATGAGGGTGGCCTTACGCGCATCAAGGTGTCGCTCGTCTCAGGCTCCAGCCTGTCGAAGACGGCTGACGACCTCGGCTTCGCTGACATCATCGTGTTCGGCTCCTCTGAGACGGGCACGGGGCGTCGCGGCCTGCATTCTGCGCTCGAGAACGTGTATGAGGCCGTGGTGGCCGCGCTGTATCTGGATGGCGGCATCGAAGCTGCCCAGCAGTTCGTCGAGCGCACGCTCATCCCGTGCATGTCCATCGAGCTTGCCAAGGAGCCTGAGAACCCCAAGAGCGCGCTCCAGGAGAAGCTCCAGGTGGATGGCATCACGCCCACCTACAAGCTGATCGACACCCAAGGCCCACCGCATGATCGCACGTTCATCTCGCAGGTGTACGCAGGCGAGCATGCGCTCGCGCAGGGGAGCGGGCGCACGAAGAAGGAGGCGGAGAGCCAGGCGGCCAAGTCAACGCTCGCGCGCTTGGGCGAGTTCTTCGGCCTGGGCCTCGATGAGGATGCGCGCAAGGCCAAGGATGAGGCTGCTAAGCGCGCGAAGGCCGACAAGGCTGCAGCCAAGGCTGAGCGCGATGAGGCGTACAAGCGGGCGCGCGAGGCGCGTGCGCAGGAGCGCAAGGAGCAGAAGCTCGCAAAAGAGGCCGCGAAGAAGAAGCAGAGCTAGCCCATGCATCTCAAGTCGCTCGCGCTGCGCGGATTCAAATCATTCGCCGATAAGGTCACGCTCAAGCTGGAGCCGGGCATCACCGCGGTGGTGGGACCGAACGGCTCGGGCAAGTCGAACATCTCCGATGCGGTGCTCTGGGTCCTGGGCGAGCGCAATGCGAAGAACCTGCGCGGACAGGCCATGGAGGACGTCATCTTCTCGGGATCATCGGCGCGCAAGGCCACATCCATGGCCGAGGTGGAGCTCGTGCTGGATAACTCCGATGGCACGATCCCCATGGATTTCCAGGAGATATCCGTCGCACGCCGGATGTATCGCAGCGGCGAGAGCGAATACCTCATCAATGGTGCGGTCGCGCGTCGCATGGACGTCCTCGAGCTCCTGCATGATTCCGGCCTCGGGTCGGGGACCCATTCCATCATCTCGCAAGGATCGCTCGATTCGGTCTTGCAGTCTCGTCCAGAGGATAGGCGCGCGCTGATCGAAGAGGCGGCTGGCGTGCTCAAGCACAAGCAGCGCATGGCCAAGAGCGCACGGAAGCTCGAGCGCATGGAGGCGCATGTCGACCGCGTGAGCGATGTGGCCAACGAGGTCGCTCGCCAGCTGGGGCCCTTGGAGCGCAAGGCGAAGCGCGCGCTCAAGTACGCTGAGCTCGCGGAGGACCTTGCACAAGTGAAGCTCGTCCTTGCCGTGGACGACCTCAGGAACCTGCGCACGGAGCATGCTCGCATAGCGGAGCGGGAGCGCGTCGCGCTCGCGGATTGCGATGCGCGCAAGGCCAAGGGAGATGCGCTCGATGCCCAGATATCCGAGCTCCAGGAGCGCATCCGTGAAGATAGCCAGGATGCGAACGTGCTCTCTCGGAGCTATCAGCAGGTGACCGCCGCTGCGGAGCGCCTGGATTCGACCACCATGCTCATCCGCGACAGGCGCCGCTCTGCGCTCGCGCGCGCAACGGAGCTCGAGGTGCATATCCAGCAAGCCGCTGCTTCCATGGAGCGTGCCCAAGCGAAGCTCGCTGAGGCCCGCAGGCAGGCGGATGCTGATTCAGTGGCGAGCAAGGAGAGCGCTGATCGCGTCGAGGGCTTGGCTGAGGCGGATCGCATAGCCACCGCAGCCCTGGCGGAGTCCGAGAAGCGCGCATCCGAGCTCTCGCAGGAGATGGCGGCAGCCACCACGGAGAGCACGCGCATCCGCGAAGAGCTCGCCCACGCCAAGGAGATGCTCACGAACAGCATGGCCCAGATCAAGGTGATCGAGGGCCATAAGGCCGAGCTCTCCGTGCAGATAGACAGGCTCACTGCCGATGCGCGCATCGCGCAGGCAGAGGCGGCTAGCGCAGAAGATGCGCTCTTGGCGCTCGATGAGCAGGAGAAGGGCGCGCGCACCTTGGTCGGCACCTGCATGCAGGCCCGCGAAGAGGCTCGACGTGCATCAGATGAGGCGCAAGCGCAGGAGAGGTCGCTCGAAGCGCAGGTCAAGGCGCTGGAGGAGATCGAGCAGTCCGAGAGCGAGGCCATGGAGGCAGGTGCTCAGGGTGCGATCGACGCGCTGCGCGAGCGCGGTAGCAAGATCAACATCCTCTCCCATGCAGTCAAGGTGCCCCCAGAGCTCGAAGCGCTCGTGGAGGCGCTCCTCGGCTCTGACCTAGCGGCCGTCCTCGTCGATGGTGCAACGGAGGTCGAATGCGCGGACGTGGCCATGGCCGAGGATGATTCCGCATCTGCCGTGCTCTTGATGGCAGATGACGCATCCGCATCCCGCGCGAGCTTGGCGCACCCATCTGCTGGCGCAGCCACCTCCGGTGGCACGAGGTTGATCGACGAGCTCAGCTTCCCCGACGAATACGAGGATGCGATACGCGCCATGCTGGGAGACGTGATCCTCAGCCATACGCTGAAGGATGCGCTCGCCGCGCATGCCGCAGATGGTGCAGGGCACCGATTCGCCACCAAGAGCGGGGATGTGGTCTATCCCAATGGCAAGGTGGCGCTCGGCATCCATGCGAAGGGCAGTGCATCAGGCGTGCTCTCGCGTCTTCGCCGCATAGAGGAGCTGAAGGCATCGCTTCTGGAGGCGCAGGCATCGTCTGTGAAGGCATCTGAGGAGGCGAAGCGCGCAGAGGATGCGCTCATGCGCGCGCAGACGGAGAGCCTGAGCTTGAAGGAGCGCTTGGCTGAGCTCAAGGGCAGCGCTCAGAGCGCCCGCCAGGCAGCCGACGATGCGGCGCAGAAGCTGGCATCTGCCACGCGCGAGCTGGAGAGCTTGGATGCGGTCTTGGAGCGAGAGAGCGGAACGGCTCAGGCCACGCGCCCGAACATCCAGGAGCTCGAGGGCAAGCTGGAGGCTGTCACAGACGCCATCGCGCGCTCCAAGAAGGACGCCGAGGAGCTCTCCTTGACGCTAGAGCCGCTTCGCGAGGAGCAGCAGAGCGTGCGTGCGCGCCTGTCCGAGGCGCGCCTGGAGGCTGCGAAGCTCGCAGAGCGCAGCACGTACTCCGAGCGCGTGATCGCTGGTGCGGTGGCTGAGGTCGAGGGGCTCGCCTCGTCGCGCGAAGAGGATGAGGGCGTGCTCAGGGCGAAGCGGGGGAGTGCGAACAGGCTCGAACCCTTGCTCTCCATCATGGATGTCATCGTGTCCGCAGCGCGTCGCGCCATGCGCGAGCTGGAGGATGCATCGGCGTCTGCGAAGAGCTCGACCGATGGGCTGCATGAGACGATGCAGCGCCTGCGCGACGAATCTCGCCAGATGCAGGATGGATACGACAAGGCTCAAGAGCTGCTCGCCTCGGTGAGAGTGGACAAGGCACGTGCGGAGATGCAGGTGCAGGCTGCGGTCGCTGTGATCACGGAGGATTGCGAGGAGTCGCTCGAGCGAGCGCTCATGATCCCCCCGCCTGAGGACCGCGCGGCAACGGAGGAGGAGTCCTTCCGCCTCACGAAGCGCATCGCCAGCCTGGGGACCATCAATCCCGATGCTGCCCGCGAATACGAGGAGCTCAAGGGACGCTATGACTATCTCGAGTCCCAGCTTCGCGACATGCGCAGCGCAGCACGCTCCCTCGTGCGCATCAACTCGGTGATCGAGGACCGCATGAAGGATGACTTCACGCGCACCTTCGAGGTGGTCAACGACAACTTCCAGATGATCTTCTCCACGCTCTTCCCGGGCGGGAAGGCGCATCTGTCCTTGGTGGACCCTGAGGATGTCGAGCAGTCCGGCGTCGAGGTGAACGCGCAGCCTGCCGGCAAGCGCATATCCAAGATGTCGCTGATGTCGGGTGGCGAGAAGTCGCTCACCGCGCTCGCGCTCCTCTTCGCGCTCTACAAGACGCGCGCCACCCCCTTCTACATCCTCGATGAGGTGGAGGCGGCGCTCGATGATTCCAACCTGCGCCGCTTGGTGGCCTATATAGAGCAGATGCGCAAGGATACGCAGCTCATCATGATCACGCATCAGCGTCGCACGATGGAGATGGCTGACGTGCTCTTCGGCGTGTCCATGCAGGCTGATGGCGTGACGAAAGTGCTCTCGCAGAAGCTCGAGGATGCGCTCAGGACGAAGGCATCCTGAGCTGCCGAACCATTCTAGGAGGTCTTTGGCATGAGCGTCTTTGAAAGGATGACCAGTGGGCTGGCGAAGTCCCGCGAGAAGTTCAAGGAGAGCATGAACGTCCTCTTGGGGCGCGGCCCTGAGCTGGATGAGGGGTTCTGGGACGACCTGGAGGAGACGCTCATCTTGAGCGACATCGGCGGGGCGGCATCCATGGATATCGTGGAGAGCCTGCGCGAGAAGTCAACGCGCCTCGCTCTTCCCGATGCCTATGCGGTGCTCGACCTGTTGAGCGATGAGATACAAGGGACCTTCGCGAGCGGCGGGGACGAGGTGCTCGGCGGGGACGAGGCCATCGTGCTGTTCGTCGGCATCAATGGCACGGGCAAGACCACCACGGTGGGCAAGATAGCGAACGAGGCTGCGAAGGCGGGCAGGAAGGTCATCTTGGGCTCCGCGGACACCTTCCGCGCAGCTGCCATAGAGCAGCTGGAGATCTGGGCGCAGCGTGCCGATGTGCCCGTGGTCACGCGCGAGCGCGGCTCCGATCCGGCCAGCGTCTGCTTCGAGACCATAGAGCGCGCGGAGGAGGTGGGTGCTGACCTCGTCTTGATAGACACCGCAGGCAGGCTCCATACCTCCGATGACCTCATGCGTGAGCTGGAGAAGGTCGTCGCCGTCACGAAGAAGCGCGCGAACGTGCCCGTCTACACGGTGCTCGTGATCGATGCCACCACCGGCCAGAACGGGCTCCAGCAAGCGCGCGAGTTCGATCGTGCGCTCCATCTGGATGCGCTCATCGTGACGAAGCTCGATGGCAGCGCGAAGGGCGGCATCTCTCTCGCCATCTCCCATGAGCTCGGCTTGCCCATCATCAAGATAGGCGTGGGAGAATCCATCGACGACCTCCGCGATTTCGATCCCTCACAGTTCGTGCGCGCGCTGATCGGAGACTTCGAGGAAGCGGATCTCGTCGAAGATGCACCGGAGGACGCAGCCCTGGAGAGCGCTCCCGAGGGCGAGGCGGCGCCAGCCGCTCCTTGCGCAGAGGGCCAGCCCCACTCCGATGCGGGAGCTGACGGTGGCAGCACTGAGCTTCAGCCTCGCTCAGAAGGGGTGGATGTTCTGCGTAAAGCAGCTTCCATCCAGGAGGGCGCAGATGCATCCCTTGCCGATGAGGCGCCGAAGATGTCGTGGGCGGAGTTCGTGGAGATGGATGATGCCCGCAAGGCAGCAGAGCCAGCCAAGAAGCACTTCTGGGAGAAGTGGTGAGATATGAGGAGCATGCCCCATGCTTGAGAATCTTTCGCAGCGCCTACAAGGGATCTTCTCGGGTCTTAAGAGCAAGGGTCGCCTGACAGAGGCGGATATCAATGACGCGATGCGCGAGATCCGCTTGGCGCTCTTGGAAGCGGATGTCAACTTCAAGGTCGTGAAGGCGTTCGTGGCGCGCACGAAGGAGCGCTGCCTCACCTCGGACGTCATGGACTCGCTCACGCCTGCCCAGAACGTCGTGAAGATCGTGCTGGATGAGCTGACCGAGCTGCTTGGGAGGACCGATGCGAAGCTCGCGCTCTCGGGCAGGATCCCCAGCGTCATCATGCTCGTGGGCTTGCAGGGCTCAGGCAAGACCACAGCGTGCGCGAAGCTGGCGTATCGCTTGAAGCAAGAGGGGCACTCTCCGTTGCTCGTTGCGTGCGACGTCTACCGACCTGCTGCAGCGGACCAGCTCCAGACGCTCGGCGGGGAGATCGGCGTGCGCGTGTTCCGCGAGGACGGGGCCGATCCGGTGCGCATCGCCACTGACGGCATACAGGACGCCATCGACAACCTGCGCGATGTCGTGATCGTGGACACTGCGGGACGCTTGCATGTGGATGAGGCAATGATGGATGAGGCGGCTGCCATCAAGGCAGCGGTCAAGCCCGATGAGATCCTCATGGTGGTGGACGCGATGACCGGCCAGGATGTGGTGGGCGTCGTATCCGCATTCGCCGAGAAGGTGGATTTCGACGGCGTGATCATGTCCAAGATGGATGGTGATGCACGCGGTGGCGGCGCGCTCTCCGTGCGCGAGGTCACAGGGAAGCCCATCAAGTTCATATCCTCAGGCGAGAAGCCGGATTCCCTGGAGGAGTTCCATCCTGACCGCATGGCGAAGCGCATCTTGGGGATGGGGGATGTCATCTCCCTGATCGAGAGCGCCGTGCGCGTGCAGCAGGCCGAAGAGGAGCAGATGGAGGCCGAGGAGCTCGCGCGCGGGAACCTCACCCTGAATGACTTCATCACCATGAATCGCCAGGTGAAGAAGATGGGCGGCATCTCCAAGCTCGTCTCTGCGCTTCCTGGTGGGGATAAGATGCTCGGGAGCGGGCAGGTGGACGAGGGTGCGCTGGACGGCATGGAGGTCATCATCAACTCCATGACCGCTGAGGAGCGCGATCATCCTGATGTGCTGAACGCTGGCCGCAGGAAGCGCATCGCGGCAGGCGCTGGCGTCACCGTGACCGATGTCAACAACCTCATGAAGAAGTACAACGAGACCAAGAAGATGGTCAAGAAGATGACAGCCGGCCTCACCCAGCAGCAAGGTCGCTCGAAGAAGGGCAAGAAGGGGAAGAAGCGCAAGGGTGGTCTGCCGGGGCTCGGTGGCATGAGCATGTCGGACATCCGCCAGCTGCAGTCCATGATGAAGGACATGTGATCCGCGCCCTCGTGCGCTCGGTTGCATCCATCGAAGATGCGGGCGCACATGAAGCGCGCCCCTGCATTCGCATCGTGGGAGGATCCGTGTAGGAGCGCAGGCGCGCCTGAGCCCGCATGCAGCTCGATGGTCCCGGTTTCGCATAGGGAGGGTTCCCTCCCGGTAACGGTTGCGCTGCCCTCTGCGCGCAGGTCAGGCGAGAGGGATATCGTCCGATGCAGATGATGCTGCGTTGGAAGGATATGCCATGCTGACCATTGGATGTCACCTGTCGAAGCGCGAGGGATACCTCTTCATGGCGAAGGAGGCAGTCTCCATCAATGCGAACACCTTTCAGTACTTCACGCGCAATCCGCGCGGCGGCGCGGTGGCGAAGGATGATCCCAAGGACATCGACGCATATCGGTCCTATGCAGCGGAGCATGGCATCCAGCAGGTCTGCGGATATGCGCCCTATGATGTCGAGCCGGCGAATCCCGAGCGCGAGAAGAGGGACTTCGCGCTGATGGTGATGTCCGAGGACATGGCGCGCCTTGAGGAGGTGCCCGGTCAGTACTATCTGATCCGTCCAGGAAGCGCTCCAGGGGTATCTGAGGACGAGGCCATCCAGAACGTCGTGGACGCCCTGAACTCCACCATGACCAAGAGCCAGTCCACGAAGGTGCTGATCGACACCATGGCAGGCGAGGGGAGCCAGATAGGCTCCACGTTCGACCAGCTGGCGAAGATGATCCAGGGTGTGGACCATGCCGACAAGGTGGGCATCTGCGTCGACACGTCAGCCATATGGGCGGCAGGCTATGACATCAAGTCCGACCTTGCAGGCGTATTGGACGAGTTCGACGATGCGATCGGGCTGGATAAGCTCTGCGCCCTGCATCTGAACGATTCGAAGGAGGAGCGCGGCAGCCGGGTGGATAGGCACGCTCCCATCGGGGAGGGCCTGATCGGCTTCGAGGCGCTCTCTGCGCTGACGAGCGATCCGCGCCTAGCGGGACGAGCGTTCTATCTCGAGGAGCCGCACTCCACGCTCGTCACCTATGAGCGCGACGTCGCGCGCTTCCAGAAGGCCTACGTCGGGAAATAGGCAGGGAAGCATCATCTCTGCTCAAGAGAACATGAGGCGAAGGTGAGCTGCCTTCGCCAAGTTCTTGCGCCCCCACGGGGGTGCATGCCCTATAATCGAGCGCCGTATGCAGATCCCATTATCAAGAGTCGGGTTAGAGAGTTGGCTCTACGACCCCGACACCAACCTGGCATGCATGCTGCCAAGGTGGTCCTGCCATCATCGATGAAGGAGGCTCCCATGAGCGATGGTACGCGCACGTATCTATTCACCAGCGAATCGGTCACCGAAGGTCATCCCGACAAGATCTGCGACCAGATCTCGGATGCCATACTCGATGCGATCCTGGCAAAGGAGATAGAGCTCCAGAAGAGCGGATACATCGCACCCGATGGTGCGCCGGCGAACGTGGATGACGTCCGCTGCGCCTGCGAGACGCTCACCACCACGGGCACCGTATTCGTGACGGGCGAGATCCGCACGCAGGCCTATGTCGATGTGCAGCAGATCGTCCGCGATGTGGTGACCGGCATCGGGTATGACCGCGCCAAGTACGGTTTCGACGGAAACACTTGCGCTGTCATGAGCTCCATCCATGAGCAGTCCCCCGACATCGCGCAGGGCGTGGACGAATCCATGGAGGCGCAGAGCGGCGGCAGCGCGGATGACCCATACAGCACGGTGGGCGCAGGCGATCAGGGGATGATGTTCGGCTATGCGTGCAATGAGACGTCAACGCTCATGCCCATGCCCATCTACCTCGCGCACCGGCTCTCAGAGCGCCTGACCCAGGTGCGCAAGAACGGGACCCTCGCGTTCCTGCGCCCCGACGGGAAGACCCAGGTATCGGTGCGCTACGTGGATGATAAGCCCGTGGCTGTGGAGAAGGTGGTCGTCTCCACCCAGCATTCCGAGGATGTGGATGCCGCCACGTTGCGCGAGGCGATCATCGACAACGTCATCGAGCCGGTATTCGAGGCCGAGGATATCAAGCTCACCGATGATGTGGAGGTGTTCGTGAATCCCACGGGCCGCTTCGTCATCGGTGGCCCCATGGGGGATGCGGGACTGACGGGTCGCAAGATCATCGTGGATACCTATGGCGGCATGGGTCGCCATGGTGGTGGCGCGTTCTCAGGCAAGGATTGCACGAAGGTGGACCGCTCGGCTGCGTATGCAGCGCGTTGGGTGGCCAAGAACGTGGTCGCTGCGGGGCTCGCGGACAGATGCGAGGTGCAGCTAGCCTATGCGATCGGCGTAGCTGAGCCGGTGAGCGTCATGGTGGACACGTTCGGCACGAGCACCGTCTCTGAGGAGCGGATCGAGAGCGCCATAGCGAAGGTGTTCGACCTGCGGCCTGGTGCGATCATCGATGCGCTGGACCTTCGTCGCCCCATCTATCAGAAGACGGCCGCCTATGGCCACTTCGGTCGCGAGTGCCCCGAATTCACGTGGGAGGCGACGGATAGGGTGGATGCGCTGAAGGAAGCCTGTGGAGCCTGACGCGGGGTGTGACGCGAGCGCACGGGGCCTTGTCGCGGAGGTCGTCATAGACCTGCCCACCAAGTCCCTGGACAAGCCCTTCACCTATGCGATCCCCTCTGACATGGATGTCCGAACGGGGTGCGCGGTGCGCGTGCCGTTCGGCCGGCAGCAGGTCGTCGGGTTCGTGTCGGCCGTGCGCCGGTCAGATGCGGATGAGGCTGCCGCTTCCAAGACGAAGCCCATCGAAGAGGTGCTGACAGAGCCCTTGTTCTCGAATGCCGCCATGGAGGTAGCGGAGCATCTGGCACGGTGCTATATCGCACCGCTCCCTGCGTGCATCCGCCTCCTCTTCCCGGTGGGCGCTGCGCCCAAGATCAAGCGGAACGGTGCTGGTGGCTGGGACACGATCATGCCGAAGGTGAGGGGGCAGGAGGAGACGTGGCTCACCGCAGGCCCCGAAGCGCGCACCTTCAAGCCGCGCAAGGGCGCGTACCGGCAGGAGGTCGTGCTGGAAGCCGTCCTCCAAGGAGATATCCGCCTTGCTGAGCTCAAGTACCTCTATGGTGACCTCTCCCAAGCGGTGAAGTCGCTCGAGAAGGCGGGTGCGGTGAGGCGTGAGCGTCGACGCAAGCTGCGTGCGGCTGGCGAGCTCTGTGCCGTGCCTCATCGCACAGAGCGACCTGAGTCGCTCACGGATAGCCAGCGACATGCGCTCGATGAGATCGCGGATGCCATGGAGGGGACCGAGAAGGTCGCCGTGCTGGTGGATGGGGTCACGGGTTCGGGCAAGACCGAGGTCTATCTGCAAGCCATAGAGAAGGCGATCCAGCGCGGGCAGGGCGCTATCGTGCTCGTGCCGGAGATATCCCTGACGCCGCAGACCGTGGCGCGCTTTCGTGGCCGCTTCGGCGACATGGTGGCCGTCATGCACTCCAAGATGAGCGCAGGTGAGCGCTATGACCAGTGGGACCTGCTCAGGAAGGGCGGTGCGCGCATCGTGGTGGGTGCACGGAGCGCCCTGTTCATGCCGGTCCAGAATCTGGGTCTCATCGTCATCGACGAGGAGCATGAGACCACGTACAAGCAGGAGAGCGCGCCGCGATACGTGACGAGGGACGTCGCCTGCTGGATGGCGGCGCAGCGTGGAGCGACGGTGGTGCTCGGCTCTGCAACGCCTTCCATCGAAGCGCTGCACCACGCGAAGCATCTCCCCTCATGGAGCTATGTGCGCCTCCCGGAGCGAGCGAACGGCCGTCCCATGCCTGAGATCGAGGTCATAGACATGGCGGTCGAGTTCCAGGGCGGCGCGAAGGGCATCTTCTCGAAGAGGCTCGCGCGCGCCATCACCGAAGAGCTCGCAGCAGGGCACAAGGTGGTGCTCCTGCTTAATCAGCGCGGCTTCGCGAAGTTCCTCCTCTGTCGCGACTGTGGGTTCGTTCCCGAGTGCCGCTTCTGCTCTACGACGCTCACATACCATGAGAGCGGCAACAAGCTTGTGTGCCATCATTGCGGATACACGGTGCAGAGCCCTCCGACCTGCCCGTCGTGCGCGAGCCCGTACCTCAAGCGCTTCGGCGTGGGGACGCAGCGCGTGGAAGCGGAGCTGCGTGCGCTGCTGGGATCCGAGGCAGCGTCCATCCCCGGCATCGCAGCCCCTGATCGCGAGAGCGCTCCCTGTGAGATCATCAGGATGGATGCTGATACGACAGCGGCGAAGGGGGCGCATCAGCGCTTGTTGGAGCAGTTCGCCCAAGCCAGAGCCGCGGTCCTTCTGGGCACGCAGATGATCGCGAAGGGCCTGGACTTCGATGATGTCACGCTCGTGGGCGTCATCAATGCGGATACGATGCTGCACCTCCCGGATTTCCGCGCATCCGAGCGCACCTTCGACTTGGTGCAGCAGGTCGCCGGCCGTGCGGGGCGCGCGCATCTCCCTGGGCGCGTGATGGTCCAGACCTTCGAGGCCGATTCGGTGGCCATCAGGGCGGCTGCGGCATACGATAGGCAGGCTTTCTTGCGCAATGAGCTGCCGAAGCGCGAGGCGCTCGAGTTCCCGCCCTACGTGCGCATGGCGAACGTGCTGGTTTGGGGGCGCGATGCGCGCATGGTCCGGCACGAGGCTGAGGCGTATCGCGAGGCGCTCGCGCGTGCGCTGGAGAGGGAGGGGTGCGAGGGATTCGAGGTGCTGGCCGCCTCGCCGTGCGCCTTCGAGCGTATCCGCGACCTGTTCCGGTGGCATATCATCGTGAAGTGCCCTCTGGGAGCTGACATGTCGATTGTCCTGGGAGAGGTGCATCGCCTCCGTGCGAGGGTGGAGGGCGTGAGCACGGCGGTGGATATAGACCCGCTGGATATGCTCTGAGATCAGCGCTCTCCCGTTCAGGCGCGCTTCCTTGTTCGCATGATGGCGCAGCGCTAGAATGCAGGTCAGAGCATGTGCGCAGATCGGTCCTGTGGACCCGTCACCCTCTCCTTTGCCCAGAGGAGGGGATGGGTCCTTGGCATCGGCTGAGATCCTGAGTGCTCTAAGGCAAGATATCCAAAGGTGAGGGTATGCAGCGCGACAAGATCAAGCCCATTCTGTTCAGCATCATCAAGCATTCGAGCGCCTCTGAGCTCAAGCGGCAGATTCCCAAGGATATCGTCGCTGGCATCGTGGTCGCTGTCGTGGCCCTTTCGCTCTCCATCGCTCTCGGCATAGCCTCAGGCGTCTCTCCTGAGCAAGGCCTCTTCACTGCTATCATCGCAGGCTTCCTCATCTCCTTCCTCGGGGGCAGTCGCGTGCAGATATCCGGGCCGACGGCGGCATTCGCCACCATCGTGGCGGGGATCGTCGCCACGGATGGCATGGAGGGCTTGGTAGCGGCCACGATCATCGCGGGATTCTTGCTGATCGTGATGGGGTTCTCGAAGATGGGCGCCGTCATCCGCTTCGTGCCCTTCACCATCACGACCGGATTCACTGCGGGCATCGCCGTCACGTTGGTCATCGGGCAGCTGAAGGACTTCTTGGGGCTGACGTATCCTGATGGCACGGTCACCATCGAGACCACGGAGAAGGTCCGCGCGCTCGTGGACAACATCGCAACGGTGAACGTCGAGGCGTGCACCGTGGGTGTCATCTGCTTGGTCGTGCTG
This sequence comes from uncultured Eggerthellaceae bacterium, assembly GCA_910589125.1. Taxonomy (GTDB): domain Bacteria; phylum Actinomycetota; class Coriobacteriia; order Coriobacteriales; family Eggerthellaceae; genus MGBC163016. The sequence continues at coordinate 69,609 of CAJURX010000006.1, read as the reverse complement.
TTCCTCTGGCCGCGCGTGACCGAGCATGTTCCCAGCTCGTTGGTGGCGCTGCTCGTGGGCATGGCGCTGGTCGGTGGGCTCGGGCTGGATGTGGCCACCATCGGGGACCTCTATGTCATCGATAGCGCGCTGCCCACGTTCCATATGCCGCAGCTCGACATGACCCTCTTCCGCGACCAGCTGGCCAATGGCGTCACCATAGCCATCCTCGCGGCGATCGAATCCTTGCTGTCATGCGTGGTTGCGGATTCGATGATCAGCGCCCATCACCGCGCCAACACCGAGCTGGTGGCCCAGGGCATCGGCAACATCGCATCCGTCCTCTTCGGTGGCATCCCGGCGACAGGTGCCATCGCTCGTACGGCGGCGAACGTCAAGGCTGGTGGTCGCACGCCCATCGCGGGCATGGTCCATGCGCTCGTGCTCGTGGCGGTGCTCGCGTTCCTGATGCCGTATGCGGCGCTCATCCCCATGCCCACCATCGCTGCCATCTTGTTCTACGTTGCATGCAACATGTCAGGATGGAGGAACTTCGTGCACCTGTGCCAGACCGCGTCTCGGAGCGCAGTGGGCGTCTTGGTGCTGACCTTCGTCTTGACCATCGTGTTCGACCTGGTGGCAGCCATCGGTGCAGGGATGCTCATCACCGTGGTCCTCTTCATGAAGAACGTCAGCGAAGAGACCGAGGTCAAGGGGTGGCGCTACTATTGCGACGAGAACTCGGAGGTCACGCACTTGCGCGAGCTGCCCAAGAGCGTGCGCGTGTATGAGATCAACGGGCCGATGTTCTTCGGCATGACCGAGCGCATCGCAGACATCTCGGTCAAGACGTTCACACGATACCTCATCATCCGCATGCGCGGCGTGCCCTCCTTGGATGCGACGGGCATGAATGCGCTGGAGAACCTCCATCGATATTGCGATGCGCATGGAGTGAGCTTGATCTTCTCGCACGTGAACGAGCAGCCGATGAAGGTGATGAGGCGTGCGGGCTTCGTGGAAGAGATCGGCGAGGAGCATTTCCGGACCTGCATCGATGACGCGATATCCCATGCGCGCTCTCTCATCGAAGAAGAGGGGAGCGTCCAGGAGGTCTCGCCAAGCCGCTGATCCTCCTCGATCGATCGCATATATATATGTATGCTGCATGCTCGCAGTGCTCGTGAGGCTGGTGCATGCGATGAGGCTCTTCGCCAATCTGATGCTTCGGCAGGCGCCGTGCTCATCGCTTCGATCCACGAAGCCGGATAGGGAGGGGATCCCCGCCTATCCGATGCTTCGGCAGGTGTTGCACTTAAATCTTCAATTCACAAGCCGGACATTCCTCCAAGATTTTCCTTGCATTCGGATCATATCGGGGTTATTCTACTTCTTCGCATGTTTGCTCCATGATGGAGTACGTATATCCATTGTCTTTTGTTGAAAGGAAGACGCGCGTGGCGACAAGCTCGAAATCAGCAAAAGAGACCCAAGCCAAGGAAGCGGAGAAGAAGCCAACGAAGAAGGCTGCTGCTCCCAAGTCGAAGAAGACGTCTGCGGAGAAGGCTAAGCCCGCTACCAAGGCATCAGCTAAGAAGAAGGCTGCTCCGAAGGCGAAGGCCAAGGCTGCGAAGGCGGAGCTGGACGAGACCATCGTGGATGATCAAGGCACCGTCGAGATAGTCGAGGAGATCAAGGCCAAGCTCAACAAGAAGCCGGCTGACATCGCTGACGACGATGATGCTGATATCGACCCTGATGACATGGAGGCCCCCGCGGATTCTGCTATCCAGAGCAGCAGCGCGGATGCTGATGAGTCCTCAGAGGATGATACGGAGGACCTCCTTGAGAACATCCCCGAGGAGGAGCTGAAGGCAACGGTGGACGTGCAGTTGCCGAAGATCACCTCGTCACGCTCGAAGGCGAAGTCTCGTCGTCGCAATGCGGATGCGAATGTGACCATGCTCACGGGTGATCCGGTCCGCATGTACCTCAAGGAGATCGGCAAGGTGCCGCTCCTCACGGCCGCAGAAGAGATCGACCTTGCCATGAAGATCGAGGCGGGCGTGGCGGCCACCGAAGAGCTGGAGCGTGCAGAGGAAGAGGGCGTTGAGCTCAATAGGCGCGATAAGCGTCGCCTCACGCGCGTAGAGCAGGTCGGATTGGATGCCAAGCAGGCTCTGATCGAGGCGAACCTGCGCTTGGTCGTGTCCATCGCGAAGCGCTATGTCGGCCGCGGGATGCTCTTCTTGGACCTCATCCAAGAGGGGAACCTGGGCCTGATCCGTGCGGTGGAGAAGTTCGACTACACGAAGGGCTTCAAGTTCTCCACCTACGCCACGTGGTGGATCCGCCAGGCCATCACCCGCGCTATCGCTGATCAGGCGCGCACCATCCGCATCCCCGTGCACATGGTCGAGACCATCAACAAGCTCGTGCGCATCCAGCGCCAGCTCTTGCAGCAGCTCGGTCGCGAACCAACGCCCGAGGAGATCGGTGCTGAGATGGACCTGAGCGCAGAGCGCGTTCGGGAGATACAGAAGATATCCCAAGAGCCTGTCTCCCTTGAGACGCCCATCGGCGAGGAAGAGGATTCCCAGCTGGGTGATTTCATCGAGGATGAGGCTGCTGTGGTGCCTCCCGATGCTGCCAGCTTCTCCATGCTGCAAGAGCAGCTCAGCAAGGTGCTAGACGGCCTTGCTGAGCGTGAGCGCAAGGTCATCAGCCTTCGCTTCGGCCTGGAGGATGGGCATCCGCGCACCCTGGAGGAAGTGGGCCGCGAGTTCGGCGTGACGCGTGAGCGCATCCGTCAGATCGAGAGCAAGACGCTCGCGAAGCTGCGCCATCCCTCCCGTTCCTCCAAGCTCAAAGATTATCTTGAGTATTAGCTTGCACTGTCAGATGAAATAGCTATAATATTTCGTCGGCGCTTGCGCCAGGTACAGATTCCTCGGTAGCTCAACGGCAGAGCATCCGGCTGTTAACCGGAGGGTTGTAGGTTCGAATCCTACCCGAGGAGCCATTGATATCAAACAGGCCAGACATCGTGTCTGGCCTGTTCTCGTTCTCAGCCCTTCGGCTCTTCGCTCGTAGGCATCTGTAGGGACGCAGCTTGCCTGCGCTCGTTGCTCTGACCTGCTCGCGGGCGCACGTGAAGTGCGTCCCTACGAAAGCTCTCGTCAGCACCGACGGGCCGGATGCCGTGATGCGAGGTTCTGTAGGGGTACAGATCATCTGTGCGTGCTTATCGCTTTGGGGTCAACGTCTCATGACGTCCGTAGGGGCACAGCTCATCTGCGCCCGACACGTGGGCATCCCTTCGCTCCCATGGAGATGAGCCACCCCCTCCGAAGGAAGAAGGGCCGAGCGCATGCCCGGCCCTTCGTGTTAGCTCAGAGAGCAAGGAGGGATGTGCCTACTTCACCTCATCGAGCGAGAACGTATCCTTGCCCAGATGGTACTCGCGGCCTTCCTTGCGCATCTTCGCGTACTCAGCCGTAGCGGTGAAGAGCACGTCGGAGGAGGAGTTCAGCGCTGTCTCGCAAGAGTCCTGGATCACGCCGATGATGAAGCCGATGGCGACGACCTCCATGGCAACGGTGGTGTCCATGCCGAACAGCGAGCAAGCCAGCGGGATGAGCAAGAGCGATCCTCCGGCGACCCCAGATGCGCCGCATGCGCTGACCGCAGCCAAGACGCAGAGGATGACCGCGGTGATCGGGTCGATGGTGAGGCCCACGGTGTGCACGGCGGCCATGGTCATGATCGTGATGGTGATGGCCGCACCTGCCATGTTGATGGTGGCACCGAGCGGGATGCTGACCGAGTAGTTGTCCTTGTCAAGGCCGAGCTTGCGGCAGAGCTCCATGTTGATAGGGATGTTCGCTGCCGAGCTGCGGGTGAAGAATGCGGTGATGCCGGAGTCCTTCAGGCAGCGGAACACGAGCGGGTAGGGGTTCTGCTTCGTGCATGCGAACACCATGATCGGGTTCGTGACGAGCGCGATGATGAGCATGACGCCCACGAGGAGCAAGATCAGCTGTCCGTACTCGACGAAGATCTCGACGCCGCTCTCGGAGACGGAGGTGTAGACGAGGCCCATGATGCCGAACGGTGCCAGGTTGATGACCCAGCGCACGACGGTGGAGACGGCGTCGGAGATGGCTGAGAACACGTCCTTGACGTTGGTGCTCACCTTGCGCAGGGCGATGCCGAGCACGATGGCCCATGACAGGATGCCGATGAAGTTAGCGTTGGTGAGGGCATCGACGGGGTTCGCGACGATGTTCATGACGATGGAGGACAGCACCTCTCCGATGCCGGAGGGGGATTCCTGCTTCACGTCATCCGCAACGGCCAGCGTCAGGTCGATGGGGAAGATGAAGCTCGCGATGACGGCGACCGCGGCTGCGACGAGCGTGCTCCCGATGTAGAGCACGATGACCATCTTCATGCTGCCTGCTGCCTTCGCGTTCATGAGCGCGCTGATGACCAGGAAGAACACCAGGATGGGCGCTACCGCACGGAGGGCGGAGACGAAGAGGGTGCCGAGAAGGGAGATGACGCTGCCGATCTCGAGCGCCCAGTCTGGTGCGTCCTGTGGTATGAGGAGCGCAAGGATGACGCCGATGACGAGCCCGATGATGATCTTCTTGATCAGGCTCGCTTTGTTGTAGGCTGCGATGACGGGGTGCTTCGGCTTCGCTGCCTGTTCCTGCTTTTCGTTTTCTACCATGGATCTTTCCTCTATCCGGGGGCATTGCTGATAGAGGATTCTACCCTTTAATCTGCAGTTTCGCCTGTCGGAGGACCGTCTATGGCGAATCCCTCGCCGATAACGGAGGCATTGAGGTCGGAGAGCTCCTTCAAGGGGTCCTCCACCGATGAGAGCAGTCGATGCTTGGACGCGAGCTCTGCCGTATAGTCCTTCAAGGGGATGACGCGATGATATCCCTCTTCGGTGTGGTTCACGAGCGGGGTCCAGACGATGTCCTCTATGGATACGCTGCCATCCTCACCGCGTATGAAGGTGCAGGAGAGCGCGCCTTCCAGCTCGTTCTTGAGCTTTGGTGTCTCATGGTTGGAAAGGAAGTTCCCGAGCGAATAGGCCACGAGCGTCTGATGCCCGCTCTCGCCCTCGACCCATTCCAACGGTCCGATCACGTGCGGATGCGATCCCAAGACGACATCCACCTCGAGGTCGGCGAGGAGCTGTGCGTAGCGCTGCTGCTCCTCATCTGCTTCCATGAGGTTCTCGGTCCCCCAATGCATGGCTACGAGCACCACATCCGATGCCTCCTTGGCACGTGCCACATCAGCGCGGATGCGCTCCTCGTCGATGAGGTTGATGGCGTATCTCGGGAGTTCCTGTGAGGTGAAGCCATTCACGCCGTAGGTGTAGTCGAGCAGGGAGAAGGTAATGCCATTGCGCTCGATGGTCGCGAGCTGGTCAGCTTGCTCTTGGGTGGCAGCGGTTCCCGTGAAGGTGACCGGTGCGGCATCCCAGACCTCGCGCGAGTGCTCGACGGCTCCGTAGGTGCCCCAGTCGTAGCTATGGTTGCTGGCGGAGGCCACCAGGTCGAAGCCGGTATCCACGATGGCGCGCGCCATGTCGTCGGTGGTGTTGAAGGAGGGCCACCCGCGCGGGCCGATCTCCTCTCCGCCGATGTGGGTCTCTTGCTTGACGTATGCCAGATCGGCGCTCTCGATCATGGGCTTCATGGCCTCATAGATGGGTGCGTAATCGTATGCGCCATCACCCACGTCTCCCGCGAGCGAGTCCGCATATCTTCCGATCGCCTCATCGGGCAGGTTATCGCCCACGGCCACGAAGGTCACGCGCCCCTCGGTTGGGCCGGTGTCGGGAAGGGCGATATCCTCTTCCTCGACAGCGCTTTCAGGTGCAGAGCAGTGCGCGATGGCGAAGAGGAGCATCGCAGCCACGAGCGCGAGCGCGCCGATGGCATAGCGACGACGGGAGCGCGGTGGGCGCGTGAGCGTGGAGATGCCAGAGCTGGTGGAGTGGATGGAGGGATGTACCATGCTCCCGCCGCGGCTGGCCGCGCGGGCCTTGTGGTACGCCCTGCGTTTCGGAGCATGCATATCGCGCATGGATCGCATCCTGATCCCTCGATGTGAAGATGGCCCCATTGTACTCCTGGCAAGCTTTGAGCGCGTCGCTCGCGCATGGATCATCGCAAGAAGGCCATGCGGCTCTCCGCAGGGGTCTGCTGGAGGGTGGGCATGTGCTGGCGGAGCACTTGTATATGGAAGCGCGAAAGGGTGTCCTGATATGGGTCGCGCTTGGATCGCGCATGGGCTTCGATCCGCGTGGGGGGGCAAGGGATCGGAGATGGTGCGGGTGAAAGGACTTGAACCTTCACGGGGGTTGCCCGCCAGAACCTAAATCTGGTGCGTCTGCCAATTCCGCCACACCCGCACGAGCCTCGCGCCATGGCTTGGAGCCATTCCGGCAGCGACTCTGTATGTTACCATACGTCGACATACATTCACTGGATAGCTGAAGGGACAGATCAGGTGGAAGCCAAGATAGAGAAGCTTGAAGATAACAAGGTCAAGGCGCAGGTCGTCGCTGAGGTGAAAGAGGTCGACGACGTCGTCGGCAAGACGTACAAGACGCTGGCTCGCCAGTATTCGTTCCCGGGCTTTCGCAAGGGCAAGGCTCCGCGTCCGGTGATCGACAATGCCATCGGTCGCGAGGCGGTCCTGGCCTCTGCCACCGAGGATCTGGTGAACGCGCTGTACCCGAGGGTCGTCGAAGAGCAGAAGCTCTTCCCTGTGGCTTCTCCGGACTTCGGCGAGGTGGGGACGATAGAGCCGGGCAAGCCCTTCACCTTCGAGGTGACCGTTGCCGTGAAGCCCGAGCTCGAGCTCACCTCCTATGATCCGGTCGAGGTGGAGGTGCCGCTTGCGGAGGCTACCCCCAAGGAGATCGAATCCCAGATCGAAGCGCTCACGGATCACTACAAGACCTACGAGAACGCCTCTGCTGCAACGAAGCTCACCGCAGATCGCGCAGCGGATATCAACATCAAGGCCACCAAGGCCGATGGGAGTGCGGTCGATTCGCTCACCAGCGAATCCCTCCTCTACAGCTTGGGCACCGGGCTCTACTCCGAGGCGCTCGACAAGAAGATCGAGGGCATCAAGAAGGGGGAGACCCGCACCTTCAGCGTGGACGTCCCTGAGGATGAGACCGCCATGCTCATGGCCGATCTGGCTGGGCAGACCGTGAGCTTCGAGGTCACCTGCGCGGTCGTCAAGAAGGAGCAGGCCCCTGAGCTCACTGACGAGTGGGTGTCCGAGACGCTCGGCTTCGACACGGTCGATGCGCTCAAGAAGGAGATCGCCGATTCCCTCGAGCAGCAGAAGGCTCAGGTCATCCCGCAGATCAAGGAGAACGCCTGTGCCATGCAGCTGGCCGAGCGCGTGCAGGGCGAGGTCCCCGCGTCCATGGCCGAGCAGGTGGAGGCTGAGCTGCTCCAGGATTTCTTCTCGCAGCTGCAGCGTGCGAACGTGAGCTTCGATAGCTATCTTCTCCAGAAGGGCATCGACAACGCTGAGTTCAAAGAGGACGTCAAGCGCCAGGCACAGGACGAGGCAAAGCGCGAGCTGGCGCTGGATGCGTGGGCGCGCAACAAGGGCATCGAGGCGACCGATGAGGACATCACCCTCGAATTCGAGCGCGCCGGGCTCGATGACCCCCGCGCCACGGAGCGCGAGTGGCGCGAGAGCGGACGCCTCTACATGATCCGCGAGGGCCTCATCCGCTCCAAGGCCATGGCGGATGTGCTGGAGACGGCGAAGGTCACGGAGGTGGACTTCGCTGCGCGCGATGAGAAGGACGCTGCATCCAAGTAGGTTCGGATGGTCTGCGCTCATCGGTGTGAGAGTCAGTTCATATCATGGATGCGCTCGGGTTCTCTTGCATTGGAGAGATAAAGGCATCATAGTGTCAGGAAAACGATGATGGGCGTCCGCGCGGGCGCCCAAAGCGAAAGCGAGGAACCATGAGCATCGAAGTGGCGAGGAATGCATTGATACCGTACGTCATCGAGCAATCACCACGCGGTGAGCGCAGCTATGACATCTATTCACGCTTGCTCAATGACAGGATCGTCTTCTTGGGAGAGCAGATCGACGACCATGTTGCGAACTCCGTGGTGGCGCAGCTGCTGCATCTCGAGAGCGCAGATCCCGAGAAGGATATCTCCCTCTACATCAACTCCCCGGGCGGCTCGGTCACTGCTGGCCTGGGCATCTTGGATACGATGAACTTCATCAAGTGCGATGTATCCACCATCTGCATCGGCGAGTGCGCTTCCATGGCGGCGGTCCTGCTGTCATCAGGCGCGAAGGGCAAGCGCTATTGCCTCCCGAACTCCATGGTGCTCATCCACCAGCCGCTCGGTGGCGCGCAGGGTCAGCAGACCGAGATCGCCATCGTGGCTGACTTCATGCTCAAGACGCGCAAGCGCTTGAACAAGATCCTGGCTGACAACACCGGTCAGTCCATCGAGAAGATCCAGGATGACACCGAGCGCGACAATTACATGACCGCAGAGCAGGCCAAGGACTATGGCCTGGTGGATGAGATCATCACCCATCACTGAGCGCGTGGCACCCACCTCATCCCATGACGGGATCGCATGCGGTGAGGGCTCGATGCCATGTTGCGGCTCAAGGTCCCAGGCGCCAAGGATCCGTCCTTGGCGCTGTTTTGCGTAAGGGAATGCTGGACCGAGACACCAAGAGAGCGAAATGACGAACGATACCAATCAAGCGCACGACGACATCCATTGCGCGTTCTGCGGCAAGCCGTCGAGCATGTCGAACTCGATGATCCAAGGACCGAATGACATCTACATATGCGACCAATGCATCACCGTGTGCGCTGACGCGCTCATGCATGAGATGGTCTGGGGTGGTCGCGGGAGCGGCGAGGATGCGCCTGCTCAGTGGCCCTCTGTCGAAGAGGAGGTCAGCTACGCCAGCGTTGCGAGCGCTGGTGGGGAAGAGGAGGCGGATGAGCCCCTCTTCGGCGATGCCGAGGACCTTCCCACGCCCCATGAGATACATGCGCGCCTCTCCGAGCATGTCGTCGGCCAGGAAGCGGCCAAGCGGGCGCTCTCCGTTGCCGTGTACAACCATTACAAGCGCATCATCATGGGAGAGCATCGCAGGGGCGCGTCAGATGAGGCAGCGTCCGACGATGTCGAGATAGACAAGAGCAACATCATGCTGTTGGGCCCCACGGGTTCGGGCAAGACGCTGCTCGCGCAGACCCTCGCGCGCACGCTTAAGGTGCCCTTCGCCATCGCGGATGCCACCACGCTCACCGAGGCTGGCTATGTGGGCGAGGACGTCGAGAACATCCTGCTCAAGCTCATCACCGCAGCTGACTTCGATATGGAGAAGGCGGAGATCGGCATCATCTACATCGATGAGATAGACAAGATCGCGCGCAAGGCCGAGAACCTCTCCATCACGCGTGACGTCTCGGGCGAGGGCGTGCAGCAGGCGCTCCTGAAGATCGTCGAGGGATGCGAGGCCTCTGTGCCTCCCCAAGGCGGCCGCAAGCATCCCGAGCAGGAGCTGCTGCATATAGACACCACGAACATCCTCTTCATCTTGGGCGGCGCATTCGTGGGCCTTCCCGACATCATCGGGCAGCGCGTCGGCAAGAACGGCCTTGGCTTCGCCTCTGAGATGCCCGAGACGAAGAAGCAGGCAGACGCCGAGCTCTTGGCACAGGTGCTGCCTGAGGACCTGAATCGCTATGGCATGATCCCCGAGTTCGTCGGCCGCATCCCGGTCATCACCGCGCTCGATGAGCTCACCGAGGAGGACCTGGTCAGGATCTTGGTGGAGCCCAAGAACGCGTTGATCAAGCAGTACACCAAGTCGTTCTCATATGAGGACGCTGAGCTGGTGGTGGAGGATGATGCGCTCAAGGCCATCGCACATGAGGCCATCGAGCATGGCACAGGTGCGCGTGGGCTGCGCTCCATCTGCGAGCGCATCCTCACCAACGTCATGTACGACCTTCCTGAGATCAAGGGTCCGACGAAGGTGACCATCCGCGCCACTGATATCACAGGAGAGACCGAGCCTGTGATCGAAGAGCGCGAGCAGGAGACGCAGAGCGCGTAGATGCGCATAGAGGAGGGATGACAGGGCATGGCAGAGGCAACGAGGGTCGCAGAGGATTTCGCAGCGTGGGAGCGTCCCATATTCGAAGCGTGGATGGCTGGAGGCTACTTCCTGCGGACGGAGGGATTCGGCGAGCATGGGGATGCACCCTATACGATCGTCATCCCTCCCCCGAACGTGACCGGCGTGCTCCACATGGGTCATGCGCTGAATGACACCATCCAAGACGCCTGCATCCGTCGAGCGCGCATGCGCGGGTTCCAGACCCGCTGGATCTTGGGCACCGACCACGCGGGCATCGCTACGCAGACGAAGGTGGACAAGCGCCTTGCAGAGCAGGGCATCAACCGGCGCGAGATCGGCCGTGAGGCATTCATCGAGGAATGCCAGAAGTGGCGCGACCAGTATGGCACCACCATCGTCAACCAGATCAAGGCTATGGGATGCAGCTGCGATTATGAGCACGAGCAGTTCACCATGAGCCCTGAGTTCTCCTTGGCAGTGCGCCGCTTGTTCGTGGATTGGTATCACAACGACATCATCTATCGCGGACGCCGCATCGTGAACTGGTGCCCGCACTGCACGACCGCCATCGCAGATGATGAGGCGGAATACGCTGATGAGGATGGGCATCTGTGGTATCTGCGCTACCCGCTCGAAGAGCCGGTGGACGGCATCGACCACATCATCGTGGCCACCACGCGCCCTGAGACCATGCTCGGGGATACCGGTGTTGCGGTGAGCCCCTCTGATGAGCGCTATGCGGCGCTCGTGGGGAAGCGCGCGGTCCTGCCCATCGTGGACAGGGCGATCCCCATCTTCACGGATTTCCACGTGGATGCTGAATACGGAACAGGCGCTGTCAAGGTGACGCCTGCGCACGACCCCAACGACCACGCTATGGGCCAGCGCGCTGACCTTGATGTCATCAACATCTTCGATGAGACGGCGCATGTGGTGGATGGCTTCGGACGGTTCAGCGGCATGAGCCGGGATGAGGCCCGAGAAGAGGTCGTTCGCGAGTTCGAGCGCTTGGGCCTGCTCGACCATATCGAGGACATGAGCCATTCCGTCATGCATTGCTATCGCTGTCACAGCACCTTGGAGCCGTGGCTCTCGGAGCAGTGGTTCGTGGATGTCTCGCACTTGAAGGAGCCAGCGCGCATAGCGGTGGAGTCATCTCAGGTGCGCTTCCATCCGAAGCGTTGGGCGCAGGTCTACCTTGACTGGCTGGAGAACCTGAAGGACTGGTGCATCTCGCGGCAGCTCTGGTGGGGGCACCGGATCCCGGTGTTCTACTGTGATGCGTGCGGGTGGAGCGACGCCCTCCTCGAGGATGTCGAGACATGCCCAGAGTGCGGAGCTCCCGTGCGCCAGGATGAGGATGTCCTGGACACCTGGTTCTCCTCGCAGCTCTGGCCCTTCGCCACGCAAGGATGGGGAGAGCTCGGCACGGAAGCTCCTGAGCTTGCGCGGTACTATCCGACGCAGGTCCTCTCCACGGCGCGCGACATCATGGGGCTGTGGGTGGCGCGCATGGTCATGGCATCCGAGTACTGCACGAGTCAGATCCCCTTCCAAGACGTCATCATCCATCCCACCGTCATGGGAGCGGATGGCAAGCCCATGAGCAAGTCGCGCGGCAACGGGATCGACCCGATGGAGCTCATGGCCGATTACGGTGCAGATGGCATGCGCTTCGGTCTGATCTCTCAGGTCACCGGGTCCCAAGCCATGCGATTCGACTATCAGAAGATCGAATCCGCGCGCAATTTCGCCAACAAGATCAAGAACGCTGCCCGCTTCGTGTCCATGAACATGGACGGCTTCACGCCCGGTCCTCCCGAGCTCGTGACCGATGCGGACAGGTGGATGTTCTCGCGCCTCGCAAAGGCCGTGCGCGCTATCGATGATACCTATGAGGCGTTCGAGTTCAGCGACATGGCGCGCGAGCTGTATGCCTTCATCTGGAATGAGCTGTGCGACTGGTACATCGAGTTCTCGAAGAGCCGCTTGAAGTCCGATGACGCTGCTGATCGCCTCGCATGCCAGCGGAACCTCCAGTACGTGCTCGAGGAGACGCTGAAGCTCTTGCATCCGGTCATGCCGTTCCTGACCGAGCGCATCTACGGGGAGATGCAGCATGCCCCTGATGCTCCTGCGATGCTCATCGGCGCTCCGTGGCCGGAGGCATCCGCGCTTGCCGCCTATGTGGATGATGACGCAGAGCGTCGCATCCAGGCCGTCATCGACATCGTCGGCGCGGTCCGGTCGGCGCGCTCGCGCTATGGCGTGTCACCGCGCGAAGAGCTCGCTGTCACGGTGAAGGCCTCTGAGGCCACATCCGCGCTCATCGCAGCCCAAGAGCCGCTCATCGCGTCCCTTGCCGTCACGGCGTCCCTTGCTGCATCGCCCGATGCGACGAAGCCCGATGCTGCCGTGGTCGGGATACTCTCCGACATGGAGGTGTATACGGACATGGCGGGGCTCGTGGACTTCGCTGAGGAGCGCGCGAAGCTCGAGCGGGAGCGTGCGAAGGTGGAGAAGGATCTCGAGAAGCTCACCAAGAAGCTGTCGAACCCGGGATTCTTGGCGAAGGCGGCTCCTGAGATCATCGCCAAGGACACCGCGAAGCGCGACGAGCTTGCCGACCAACGGGACAAGATCGACGCTCAGCTCGCGCAGATGTGATGATAAGGTCGCATCTGCGGTTGCTGAGAGCGCCTTTGATATAATTCCGGACGCATGAGAGACGCATTAGGGGAGTACCTACCATGAGCGAGCTGATATCACAGATCTGGACACCGCAGATGCAGGCGGCGTTCACCATCGTCATCGTCCTTCTTGTCATTCTCTACGTCCTTTCCATCGTATGGGTGGTCCGGGATGCTTACCTCAGGGGCGCCGCTTGGTATGTGTGGGCCATCGTCGCTCTGGTCCCCATCGTGGGCGTGATCGCGTATTGCCTGCTGCGTCCGCCGATGCTGCGCATCGACAAGGATGAGCAGGAGCTCGAGGTCGCCCTCAAGCAGCGAGAGCTGATGAAGTATGGCGAATGCGCTACGTGCGGATACCCCGTGGAGATGGACTATGTCATCTGCCCCAATTGCCACACGCAGCTGAAGAACCTCTGCTCGCATTGTGAGAAGGCGCTCGAGCCCGCATGGACCATCTGCCCCTTCTGCGCTACGCCCGTGGGGGGCGCGCAGAAGAGTCGCTCGGCTGCCGCATCCTCGCGCTCGCGTCGCAGGACGCATTCCGAACGCTCCCATTCCTCTTCCTCTGCGGAGGCATAGAGGCGCCCTCGCGCTGATCGTGACATGTGCAAGAGGTGCAGGTTCGCCTGCACCTCTTTTTTTTGCGGATGGGTGAGGGTATCATTCCAAAGGTCAAAGGAGTCCGCGTCAGTCAACGGCGACGGATGGATGATGCGCAGGTGCTTTGTTCGCACCCGGTGCAGAAAGGAAATGCAGCATGAACATCAAACTCCCTGATGGCAGCACCAAGGAAGTCCAGGAGGGTGCCACGGTCAAGGACGTGGCCGCTTCTATCGGCTCAGGCCTTGCGCGCGCAGCGCTCGCCGGCAAGGTGGATGGTGCCTTCGTCGACCTGACGACAGTGGTGCCGGATGGCGCTCTGGTCGAGATCATCACCGAGAGGTCCCCTGAGGCGCTAGACATCATGCGCCACTCTGCTGCTCATGTGATGGCAGAGGCTGTGCAAGAGCTCATCCCCGGTGCGCAGATCGGCTTCGGTCCGCAGACCGAGGACGGCTTCTTCTACGACTTCGCCTTGCCCAGACCCCTCTCCACCGATGACTTCCCGGCCATCGAAGAGAAGATGGCGGAGATCATCGCACGCGATGAGCCATTCGTGCGCGAGGTCGTCACGTACGCAGAGGCGAAAGATACCTTCAAGGATCAGCGCTTGAAGTCGGAGCACATCGACGACCTTCCCGCAGATGCCGAGATCAGCATCTATCGACACGGGAGCTTCGCTGACCTCTGCTCGGGCCCGCATGTGCCGAGCGCGGGCAAGATAGGCGCCTTCAAGCTCATGAAGACGGCCGGTGCCTACTGGAAGGGCGACTCGGACAACGAGATGCTCACTCGCATATACGGGACCGCCTTCTTCAAGAAGAAGGACCTGGAAGAGCATCTGATGCGCCTCGAGGAGGCGGAGAAGCGCGACCATCGCAAGCTCGGGCGAGAGCTGGGCATCTACATGATGGACCAGATGGCAGGCGTGGGCCTTCCGATGTACCTCCCCAAGGGAGCGCGCATCATCCGCACCATGCAGGAATGGCTGCGCCGTGACCTGTACGAGCGCGGATACGAGGAGGTCATCACTCCGCACATCTATAACGCAGATGTCTGGAAGACGAGCGGGCACTACGGCTTCTACAAGGACAACATGTACTTCTTCGAGATCAACGAGGGAACGGACGAGGACCCTCGGCCATCCGAGTATGGCGTGAAGCCCATGAACTGCCCGGGGCACGTCATGCTGTACAAGAACGAGCTCCACTCCTATCGCGACTTGCCCTTGCGCTACTTCGAGTTCGGCACGGTGTATCGCCACGAGATGTCCGGCGTGGTACACGGTCTGCTCCGCGCGCGTGGCTTCACGCAGGACGATGCGCATGTGTTCTGCACGAGGGAACAGGTGGTCGATGAGGTGGTGGCCATCTTGGATTTGGTCGATCACATCATGTCCACGTTCGGGTTCGCCTACGAGGCGGAGATATCCACGCGCCCTGATAAATCCATCGGGACCGATGATATGTGGGATTACGCCACCAATGCGCTCAAGGAGGCCTGCGAGCGCCATCATCTGGCCTATGAGATCAATGAGGGTGATGGTGCGTTCTATGGCCCGAAGATCGACATCAAGGTGAAGGACGCCATCGGCCGCACATGGCAGTGCTCCACGGTGCAGATCGACTTCAACATGCCCGAGCGCTTCGATCTGACCTATCGAGCTCAGGACAACACCGAGCAGCGCCCCTGGATGCTGCACCGTGCCATCTTCGGCTCGATCGAGCGCTTCTTGGGTATCCTCATCGAGCACTATGCGGGTGCGCTCCCGCTCTGGTTGGCTCCTGTGCAGGTGGCCATCATCCCGATCGCTGACCGCCATAAGGAAGAAGCTGCGGCATTCGCTGGCGAGCTCAAGGGCGTGGGCGGTCGCGTGGAGATGTACGACCAGAACGAGCCGATGAAGGTCAAGATAGCGAAGGCGCAGCAGCAGAAGATCCCCTACATGGTCATCATCGGTGATGCTGAGATGGAGGAGAAGACCATCTCGGTGCGCGATAGGTCCGAGGGTGACTTGGGAAGCTGCGACCGCAGGGAGTTCATCGACAAGATCAGGGATGCTGCCCTTTGATGGGCACCTCATTGCGATAGCGCATCCACATACGGGCGCAGGTAAGCCTGCGCCCGTGGTTCCTATGGGACGGGGTCCTAGCTACAATCCGTATTCCTGGAAGAGGGCATCGCGATAGGTGGCATCATCGGCAGCGCGCTTGAGGTCATCGATGCGCTTCTCATCCAAGAGGATGTCAGCGAGCTTGCCGAATCGGGCTTCTCCCTGCTGGATGCCTTCTTGGCGGCCACGGTCGAGGCCTTCTGCTAGGCCCTCTCTGCGCGCATCACGTAGCGCGACCCTATGAGAATGCTCCACGGTCATGAATCCCACGGCGCTCTCCCTCCACTTGGCATCGCTGTTGGCGCTCTTCACGGCACAGCTGATCTTGCTGACGAGCACATCATCAGCAGGCTTGCTCGTGTGGATGTAGTTTAGCAGCCCTGAGCGCCTCGCGTCCTCATCCTTGTCCCACGCGCATGCATTGAGCACGAGCCAGTGGGATGCGTCAGAGACATCCACGGATGCATCCTCGAGGCATGCACGCTCTAGGTGGTATGCCGGAAGGCCCTTCCCATAGGCATCGAAGTCGCAGACGAAGATGATGTAGCTCGCACCGAGCGCATCGTAGTCGCATCCCTTGTCGAGGCAGGCCTGGTCGATGGACGCCTGGTAGTACCGCAGCCGCTTCCCGAGAGATGGGGTGCTCGCCACTTGCATCTCTATGTCGAAGACTGCGTCTGTTCCCTTCGCGAACACATCCAGCCGCACGCCCTTGGCATCGGTGGCAGGGTCCAGGACCTGCTCTGCGTTGAGGTATTCGATGCGCTCTATGGCAAATCCCAAGAAGCGCTCCAGCACCTCCTTGCAGATGTCAGCATCCCTCATCACCCTCCCGAACATCGGCGCATCCTTGAACTCGAGCATCCCGTCCCTCATGCATATCCTCTCTCGCGATCTATCCTTCATGAGAGCATAGGGACGCCATCTGACGGATATCTGCCGTGCGGTCATCACGGGAGCGTGGATCCATCGCATCCGTTCCTGTGCGCATTCGCGTGGGATCAGCAAGGCTTCGACGCGTTTTGGTCGCATCGCGAGCATGATCTTGGTGCGATGTGGGTATCCTCAGGTGCTGGCATGTCAGAACGATGGGGTCTGTGCTGTTAAGCCAGCACCTACGTTGTCCGCAAGGCCGCAGCTTGCTGCGCCCGCTGTTCCACTATCAAGGACGCAAGCTCATACGGATCGCGTTCCTACGGGTCATCTACCGTCTCCCAGCGTCATCGCGTCTCACGCGTCTTCGTCATCCTTCTTCATCAGCACGTGCTGCCGCTGGGCGCTCTTCTCGCGTTCGAGGTGGATATGCTCCTTCAAGATGGGGATGACATGGGTGGGCCTTTGCGTGACCTCGCGGACCGCGCGCCCCATCTCGGCATCGATGGTGTGCAGGGCGGCTGACGCCAAGAGCGGCATGAGGAACACCGTGATGCCGCCTGCTGCGACCAGCACGCTCGCCATATCCTGCGTCATGGCTCCGGCAGAGGTGGCAACGGATGTGACGGCTACGATCAAGGGCAGCGCTGTGGTGCAGTACAGCGCTATGGTGGCCTTCATGCGCGGATCCATGTCCTTCGACTCTCGGCACAGGGAGAGTGAAGCGTAGATGGGCACGGCACGCACGAGCAAGAGCGCGACAACGAAGAGGATGAGCAACAGCGGATCGGTGCCGATGGCGGCCGGGTCTATCTTGGTGCCGCTCACCACGAAGAACAGCGGCACCAAGAATCCATAGCTGATGCCCTGGAGCTTCCTCTCCGTCGCGCTGTCTCCGTCGGGCATGATGGCGCGCAGGGCGAAGCCGGCGGCGAATGCCCCGAGCACGATATCCAGTCCGAACACAGCAGAGATGCAGACGAGCCCCACCAACAGCACGAGCACACCCCTCACCGTCATCTGGGCATTGGAGTCCGAGTTGTCCTTGACGAACCTGTCCCAGCGCCCGTCAAAGCTCTTGAGGCGGTTCGGTATGAGAGCGCTGAGCACAGCGATGCCTGCGAAGGCGACGAGGATGGCGCCCGTTGCCCACACGGCGCGGCTGCTCAGCAACAGCGCGATGACGACGACCGGTCCTAGCTCGCCCCACACGCCATACGCGATGACCGCATCCCCGATGCGGCTGTTCGTGAGCTTGCGCTCCTCGAGGATGGGGACGATGGTGCCGTATGCGGTGGTGGTGAGGCAGATGGCGATGGCAAGATGGGTCATGTCAGCGATCTGGAAGCCTGCGCGCGCGAACATGATGAAGATGGCTATCGCGAAGGTGATGCCCCATGTGGCAAGCCCGTGCCGTCCTTGTGCACCCGTCATCTTCGACGGCTCCAGCTCATATCCTGCAAGGAGGAAGAGGAAGGCCAGTCCCAGGTCAGAGAGCAGCCCGATGGCATCTCCCGGTACGATCGCTCCGAGCACGTGCGGTCCCAAGAGCATCCCCGCGAGCAGCAGGAACACTGTTTCGGGTATGAGCTTGTTGGGGATGAGGGCCGAGAGCAGCGGGCAGAGGAATGATATCCCCACGATACAGATCAGGGAGATGAGCTCTTGCTCCATGTGGCCTCCTTCGGCTCGGCATCCGTTCACCCGTGCAGATCAGCTCGTTCCATCTTAAACGACAATCTTGCGTTCCGGTTACGCATCCAGATCCTGCCTGCGTGCGCGCGAGCATCTGAGAGAATGCATATGTCAAAGAGCGAGGCCAGAAGAGGGGCCTCCATGCTCCACGCATGAAAGGAGATATGGGATATGAGCGAAGTCATCTCATCAAAGGATTTCCAGGCGAAGGTCATGGATGCGGACAAGCCGGTGCTCGTCGATTTCTTCGCGACCTGGTGCGGACCGTGCAAGAGGCTCGCTCCAGTGCTCGACGAGGTCGCACAGGAGGTTGCTGGCAAGGCGTACGTCTACAAGGTGGACATCGACCAGAGCCCTGACCTTGCCGCGAGCTTCCGCGTGAATTCCGTTCCGACGCTGATACTGTTCGAGGATGGCGCTGTCAAGAACAAGGTCCTCGGTGCTGTTCCGAAGCAGCAGCTGATGGGCATGTTCTCCTAGAGCGGGCACGCAGGATAAGAGAGCAAGCGATGAGGCCCGTATCTGCGTTCGATGCGGGCCTTCACGCATCCGCCCTTCAGGCTGATGCGCACAGGGTGCAAGATGCACGAGGGGGAAGAGAGGAGCCATCATGGCCGGAAGCGACGAGCAAGCGATCTATGACGTTGCCATCATCGGCGCGGGTCCCGCAGGGCTCACCGCTGCCATGTACTGTGCGCGTGCGGGCCTATCCACGGCGCTCATCGAGAGCATCTCGCCAGGAGGGCAGCTCGCGCAAGCGGAGCATCTGGAGAACTATCCAGGCTTCACGGCTTCCAATAGCGGATACGAGCTCTCTGAGATCATGCATGAGCAGGCAGAGCATTTCGGCGCTCAGACCATCTATGACGAGGTGACGGATGTTGACCTCGCATCCGACCCGAAGGTGCTCACCATGGCCTACGGCACATCGCGTGCGCATGCGGTGATCGTCGCCACGGGGGCGCGCCCAGCGAAGCTGGGGCTGGCTCATGAGGATGAGCTCAAGGGGTCGGGCGTGTCCTACTGCGCTACCTGCGACGGCAACTTCTTCAAGGGGAAGGATGTCTGCATCGTCGGCGGGGGAGACACCGCAGCGGCTGATGCGATCTACCTCTCGCGCATATGCAGCTCCATCCGCATCTTCGTTCGCCGTGATGAGCTGCGGGCCACGGCGATCTACCATGAGAAGCTGAAGAAGCTCCCTAACGTCGAGATCGTATGGAACACGGTGGTGAAGCAGCTCGTCGAGGCTGACGGGGCGGTGACGGGCGTGAAGGTGCAGGATGTCAAGACGCAAGACGAGCGCATCATCCCCCTCTCCGCGGTATTCGTCGCCATCGGCACCACGCCGAACACGGAGTTCCTGGACGGGAAGCTGCATCTGGACCAGACCGGCCATATCCTGACCGATGAGATGATGCGCACCAACGTTCCGGGCGTGTTCGCAGCAGGGGATGTGCGCACCAAGGCGCTTCGCCAGGTCACCACGGGCGTGGGCGATGGAGCCAACGCTGCTGATGCGGCGGCGGACTATCTCCTCCAGCTCCAAGGCTGAGCCTGCCATATCGCACGCTTTCGCGAGAGACGATCGCCCTGTCCTTTGCTAGAATCAATGCGTTTTGCACATTCTGAGAGCATTGGATCTGGAGCCCATGGCTGATACCGATATGAAGATGAAGCTGGAGAAGTTCCTGGAGGCCTATCAAGAGCTTCAGGCGAAGATGGGCGACCCAGCCGTCCTCTCCGACCAGAAGGAATACAACCGCCTGGCAAAGGAGTATGCGAACCAGGGACCGCTCGCCAAGAAGGCGGCGGAGTACATCTCAGCGCTGGATGACCTGGAGGCGGCGAAGGAGATGCTCGCCGATGCGGATATGAAGGACTTCGCCCAGGAAGAGATATCCGGCATCGAAGAGCGGCTTCCCGGCCTTGAAGAGGACATCAAGCTCATGTTGATCCCGGCGGATCCGGCTGATGAGAAGGACATCATCGTCGAGATACGCGCCGCTGCTGGTGGTGATGAGGCTGCCATATTCGCGGGGGACCTGTACAAGATGTACGAGCATTTCGTGTCGGGGCAGGGGTGGAAGACCGAGACGCTGGATGTGTCCCCTTCTGAATCAGGTGGCTACAAGGAGATACAGTTCAAGGTCAAGGGTGACCATGTGTACTCCATGATGAAGTTCGAGAGCGGCGTGCATCGCGTGCAGCGCGTTCCCAAGACGGAGAGCCAAGGACGCATCCATACCTCCACGGCCACGGTGGCCGTGCTGCCCGAGGCAGATGAGGTGGAGGTGGAGATAAACGAGAACGACCTTCGCATCGACGTGTTCCGCGCAGGCGGCCCAGGCGGTCAGTGCGTCAACACCACTGACTCTGCGGTCCGCATCACGCATCTGCCCACCGGGCTGGTGGTGCAGTCACAAGATCAGAAGTCGCAGCTCCAGAACAAGGTCGCTGCCATGAGCGTGCTGCGTGCGCGCTTGTACGAGAAGATGCTCGCTGAGCAGCAGGCCGCAGAGGGCGCTGAGCGCTTGGCGCAGATCGGCACGGGGGACCGCGCCGAGAAGATCCGCACGTACAACGGGCCGCAGGACCGCGTGACCGATCACCGCATCGGATTCAATTCGAGCTATAACGACGTGCTCATGGGTGACAAGCTCACCGATGTGATCACGGCGCTCCAGGCTGCTGATCGCGCCCAGAAGCTCGAGGCTGCGGTGTGACGCAAGCAGGCAAGGTCTGGACGGTCCAAGAGGCGCTCGATTGGACGCGGGGCTATCTGGAGCGCAAGGAGGATGCCAACCCGCTCTTCTCAGCGCGCTTCCTCGTCTCGCACGCTACAGGGCTCTCGCATCTCGAGCTCTACACCATGTTCGATCGTCCGCTGTCCTTGGATGAGCGGGATGTGCTGCGGGATGCCGTATCTCGCAGGGGCCATGGCGAGCCGCTGCAATACATCAGCGGGCATGCGCCGTTCCGTCATCTGGATATCAAGACGCGACCGAACGTGCTCATCCCGCGACCTGAGACCGAGGTGCTCGTGGATGAGGTGCTCTCCTTCTTGGGTGGCATGAGCGCATCTCGCGTCATCGAGGTGGGGTGCGGCAGCGGGTGCATCGCATGCTCCCTTGCCACTGAGATGCCCGCATGCGAGGTTTGGGCGACCGATATCTCCCCTGATGCGTGCTGCCTTGCCCGGGAGAACGCATCAGATGCGGGTCTTGACAGCATCGTCCACATCATCGAATGCGACCTTGACTCCGGCATCCCCGATGAGCTCAGGGGCACCTTCGATGTGCTCGTATCCAATCCGCCCTATATCCCGGATGCGGTCATGGAGGTGCTGCCGGATGAGGTGAGGGGATATGAGCCGCATCTCGCGCTTGCGGGCGGTGCGGATGGCCTGGACGTGTTCCGTCGCCTCCTCGCGTGTGCAGATGGGCTCGTGCGGGAGGGCGGGATGCTCGCCATCGAGCTGCATGAGGGATCCTTGGATGATGCATGCCGCCTTGCGGAGGATGCGGGGATGGCTGATGTGCGGATGGTGCGCGACCTGGCTGGTCGCCCGCGCATCCTCACCTGTTCGAGAAAGGTTCGCCCATGATGGATGCATCGGATCTGAAAGCTCGCCTCGAGGAGGCGGCAGGAGCGCTTCGAGGGGCGATAGGGGATGAGCGGCCAGAGGTCGGCCTGATACTCGGGTCTGGTCTTGGCTCCTTCGCGGAGTGCGTGGAGGAGCCTCGCATCGTGAGCTTCCATGACGTTGCCCATATGCCCCTATCCACTGCCACGAGCCATAAGGGTCGCTTCGTTGCGGGGCGCGTGGGCGGCAAGCGCATCATCGTCATGCAGGGGCGCGTTCATGGCTATGAAGGCTATAGCGCGCAGGAGGTGGCGTTCCCGGTCTGGCTCATGGAGCGTCTCGGGGTGCGGACGCTCATCGTCACGAATGCTGCTGGCGCCATCAATGCATCCTATGCGCCGGGCGAGTTCTGCATCATGCGCGACCATATCAACTTCACGGGACGCAATCCTGTGGCGGGCCTTGGCAACGACACGTTGGCGTCGCGCTTCTTCTCCATGAAGGATGCCTACGACCCTGAGCTTCGGGCCTTGGCAAGGGCCTCTGCGCGCAAGCTCGGCATCTCTGTGCAGGAGGGCGTCTACCTTGGCCTCCTCGGCCCCAGCTTCGAGACTCCAGCTGAGATCGAGGCATTCGCGCGTTGGGGAGCGGACAGCGTTGCCATGTCGGTCGTGGAAGAGGTGATCGCCGCGCGCTATGTGGGGATGCGCGTGCTGGGCATGTCCCTCATCTCGAACATGGCATGCGGCGTGGAGGCGGCGAACCCGAGCGAGGATGAGGTGTTCGAGGTGGCCTGCCGCGCCGAGGCGGATTTCATGCGCCTCATGTCCGATGTCGTCGCCGCGTTGCCGTAAGGCAGGCGTATACTGCGCTTCACGAGTCCCGAGACCGAAAGAGCGCTGATGGATGAGCATACGACCATGAATGATGCGCCGAGCCACCCCGTAGAGCGCACGGCTGCTACCGTGGGAGCCCCTCGGGGGCTTGGCTCTAGAACGGAGAAGCAGGGGATGCGCATGCTGGGTGCGCAGGCGGTGATAGCCTCTCTCGAGGCTGAGGGCGTCGATCTCGTATTCGGGTATCCCGGAGGCCAAGCCATCAAGATGTACGATGCGCTCTATGATTCTGAGCAGCTCACCCATGTGCTCGCACGCCATGAGCAGGCTGCCGTCCACATGGCGGATGGCTATGCTCGCTCCACGGGCCGCCCTGGCGTCGTGCTCGTTACCAGCGGGCCGGGTGCTACGAACACGGTCACGGGCATCGCCACGGCCTACATGGATTCCATCCCGCTCGTCATCATCACCGGGCAGGTCCCGCGTGCGGTCATCGGAACGGATTCGTTCCAGGAATCGGATATCGTCGGCATCACGATGCCCGTGGTGAAGCATTCGTTCCTGCTCCAATCCACCGATGAGCTCACGACCACCTTCCGCGAGGCGTTCCATATCGCCATGACGGGCCGACCTGGTCCTGTGCTCATCGACGTTCCCTCTGACATCGCAGGGATGGAGATGGTGTTCGAATATCCGGATGAGGTGTGCATCCCCTCGTACAAGCCCACGTATCGCGGAAATGCGCGACAGGTGCGTGCGGCGTGCCGCATGATAGAGGAGGCGCGTCGTCCCGTGCTCTATGTGGGCGGGGGGTGCATATCATCGGGAGCGACGGATGAGGTGCGTCACCTTGCGAACATGATGCGCATCCCCGTGGTCACCACGCTCATGGGCAAGGGTGCCTATCCGCGATCAGATGAGCTCTGCCTAGGTCCTGTGGGGATGCATGGCGCGAAGCACTCCAACCTCTCCATGACGGAATCGGACCTCATCATCGCTGCGGGTGCGCGATTCTCCGATCGTGTGACCGGCAAGCTCGATCGGTTCGCGCCTCAAGCGAAGCTCATCCATATCGACATAGACCCTGCGGAGATCGGCAAGATCCGCGAAGCTGATGTTCCCATCGTGGGAGACCTCAAGGGCGTGGTCGCGGGCATCATCGAACAGCTCGAGGGGAGCGGTGCTGCACCTCAGACGGAAGAGTGGCTGGCCAAGATCAGCGAATGGCAGGAGCGCTATCCGATCTATCATCCGGCGATCGGGGACGGCAATGATGAGATCATCCCCGAGCTCGTGATGGAGGAGCTTTCCCGACAGCTCGATCCGCACGGTTCCATCGTGGTCACCGAGGTGGGGCAGCATCAGATGTGGGCCCACCAGTTCATCGAGCGCGAGCATCCGCGCTCCTTCATATCCAGCGGAGGACTGGGCACCATGGGCTTCGGCTTCCCAGCATCCATCGGCGCGGCTCTGGCGCATCCCGAAAAGGATGTGGTCTGCGTGGCAGGGGATGGCTCCTTCCAGATGAATTCGCAGGAGATGGCAACGGCGGCCATCAACGGCGTTGCCGTGAAGGTGCTCCTCATGGACAATCGCTGTCTGGGCATGGTGCATCAATGGCAGAAGCTCTTCTACGACGGCAGGTATGCAGAGACCCTCTTGGAAGCGAATCCTGACTACGTGAAGCTGGCGGATGCATATGCATGGGAGGCAGAGCGCATCACCAAGCCCTCGGAGGTGCCAGCTGCCATCGAGCGCATGCTCGCCAGCACCAAGCCCTATCTGTTGGATGTGGTCATCTCGCCAGAGCAGAGCGTGTATCCGATGGTCGCGCCCGGTGCAGGGATCGATCGAGCCATGGGCGCGATCGATGTGGCTGTGGGAGCCGTTCGCGTTGAGGTCCCTTCTGCTGGACCTGAGTCGCATGCGTCTCCCTGCGCGAACATCGATGAGCAGTTCGGTGGCCGGTGGGAGGCGCGACCCGACGATGCGAAGGATCGCGCGCACGCGGAAGAGCTGGTTGTGAAGGTGGCAGAGGCGGAGAGGGGAGGCATTCGATGAGGCATGTGCTCTCAGTGCTCGTTGAGGACAAGCCCGGTGTCCTGTCCCGGGTGACGGGGTTGGTGTCGCGGCGCGGATTCAACATCGGGTCCCTGTCCGTCGGTCCGGCTGAGGACCCTTCCATGTCGCGCGTGACCGCAGTTGTGGATGCTGATGATGTGGCCTTCGAGCAGATCACCAAGCAGCTCAACAAGCTGATCAGCGTGCATAAGATCACAGACCTCACCGATGATGGTGCGATAGAGCGCGAGCTCGTGCTCTTCAAGGTGAGCGCATCCCCTGAGCGCCGCAATGAGATCATCGAGATATCCAACATCTTCCGCGCGAAGATCGTGGACGTTGGGCGCACGTCGCTCACCATCGAAGCCACAGGGGACGCCTCCAAGCTCCAAGGGCTCGAGGACCTGTTCCGCACCTATGGCATCAAGGAGATCGTCCGGACGGGCAAGATCGCCATGTCCCGCAACGCCAAGGACTGACGCACGGGAGCGCTCTGCTGAGGATCGCACCGCTTTGGCTGCGATCGCCGCTCGGAGCGCGCTCGGCGTGCGCTTCCTGTCTACTGCGAGCCGTCGCCGAAGTGGAGGGTGCGCTCGTATCCGGTCAAGCGCCGACGCGCTTGCTCGCGCAGGTTGTTCATGCCGGAGAGGAACTGGCGATACATCACGAGCACTAGGTAGCGCCCACGCTCCGTGAGCAGGATCTCATCCGCATCATTCACGGAGAACGCCCCGTTCGCGGCCAGGAATGCCATCTCCACGGGAAGGCCTGCCTCTACGGGCATGCCGAACTCGCGCTTGAATCGCGCCTTGTCCAGCCGCAGTCGATACAGGTCGAGGAGGAATCGGTAGCGCATGAGGTCGCGCGTGCTCATGACGGTCTTCTCCTTCACCGACATGCGCCCGCTCTCGATCATCTCGTTGTACTTCGGGAGGCTGAACTCGTTCACATAGAGCGCGCCGTCAAGATGTGTGATCGACCCGCTGCCGATGGCGGGGTATTCGTTGTAGGAGGTCTGGTATTCGTTGATGCGCACGGCGTCGTCGCGCTTGCCGTCCTCGCCTAGGCGATTGAACGTCCAGACCGTCTCGCGCTCGAAGAGGGGCGCATCCCCACCGGCGAGCACCCCGTCGAGGATGCGGTAGAAGTCCCATTCGCGACCGTAGTCCATGCTCCCGAGCGTGGAGGTCATCTTGCGCATCGTGGCATTCGACACATAGAGGGGCGAGAACGTGGTCTGCCGCGCTCCGCAGGTGGCGATCCGCTCCAGGTCGGAGAAGAGGATATCTTCGGTCTGGGAGGGGAAGTTGAAGATCATGTCCACGTTCAGCGAATCGAAGTAGGGGACCGCTTGCCCGATGCGCTCGAATATCTCCTGTCCGCTGCCGTACTTCTCGAAGCGATCCATCTGGCGCAAGAGGTCGTCATCGAAGCTCTGCACTCCGACGGAGAGCCGTTGGATGCGCCCGGTCATCTTCTCGAGGTATGACGGTATCAGGTGATTCGGATTCGTCTCGACGCCCACCTCCTCGACGGAGAACGCATCCCGTGCGAGGTCGATGGTCTCGCACAGCTCGTCGATCATGACCGTGGGCGTGCCTCCTCCGAAGTACAGGCTCTCGAAGTCATAGCCCAGGTCGGCCAGCATGAGCATCTCGCGACGCAGGTTCTGGAAGTAGGGCTTGGCCATATCCTCCCGGAACGGATAGCGATTGAAGCTGCAATAGGGGCAGAGCCGCTCGCAGAACGGCACGTGCAGGTACAGCATGTAGCTCTCGCCAGGCGTCGGGGGCGGAAGATGGGTCTCGGATGTGGGCTTCGAGAGGAGGGAGCGACGGATCATCGGCTTGAGCAGCCGGGTGAGGAATCTTTCGGCGAGCATCTTTGAGGTCTGCCACCCTTCGCGTTGGGTCTGTGCACTTTGATTAACGATACAATAGCAAAAGTCTGACGAACCGATAGAAGGAGCGCACATCTCATGGCACGTGTTTACAACTTCTCGGCAGGTCCCGCCGTCCTTCCTGAAGAGGTCCTGCGCGAGGCGCAGGCGGGGATGCTCGACTACAACGGCACTGGCATGTCCGTCATGGAGATGAGCCACCGCTCGAAGCCCTTCGCAGAGATCATCGAGACGGCTGAGGCGGACCTTCGCGACCTCATGGGCATCCCGGACGGCTATCACGTGCTGTTCCTGCAAGGTGGCGCTACGCAGCAGTTTGCAGCCATCCCCATGAACCTCATGCGCAATGGCAAGGCCGACTACATCGTCTCGGGCTCCTGGTCGAAGAAGGCGGCGAAGGAAGCCAAGCTCTACGGGGATGTGAACGTCGTGGCCTCCTCTGAGGATGAGAACTTCTCCTATGTGCCCGATGTTGATAGCCTCACCTTCGATGCGGATGCTGATTACGTCTATATCTGCCAGAACGAGACCATCTACGGCACGCGCTACCCGAAGCTGCCCGAGGTGGGGGATACCCCGCTTGTGACGGATGTCTCGTCCATGTTCCTCTCTGAGCCCATGGACGTCTCCGATTTCGGCGTCATCTATGGTGGCGTGCAGAAGAATGTGGGTCCGGCGGGCGTCACCATCGTGATCGTGCGCGATGACCTGGTGCGCGAGGATGTGATCCCCACCACGCCCACCATCATGCGCTACCTGACGCAGGTGGATGCGAAGAGCCTGTCGAATACGCCTCCGTGCTGGGGCATCTACATCTGTGGTCTGGTGTTCAAGTGGCTGAAGGGCTTGGGCGGCCTGGAGGCGATGAGGCAGATGAACGAGGAGAAGGCGGCGCTGCTCTACGATTTCCTCGATTCATCCAAGCTCTTCAAGGGCACTGCGCGCAAGGATTGCCGCTCCCTCATGAACGTGCCGTTCATCACGGGCGATGCTGAGCTGGATGCCAAGTTCATCGCCGAGTGCAAGGATCACCGCATCGAATCCATCAAGGGCCATCGCAGCGTGGGCGGGATGCGCGCGAGCATCTACAACGCCATGCCGAAGGCCGGCGTGGAGGCGCTCGTGAGCTTCATGGAGCAGTTCGAGAAGGAGAATGCATAGCATGGCCTCCAAGGTCCTGGTCACTGAGAAGATCGCTGAGGAGGGGCTGGACATCCTCAAGGGCCGCGGCTATGAGGTCGTCGAGCTCTTGGACGCCGCCCCTGATGACCTCGCTTCAGCCATCGTGGACGCGGACGCGCTCATCGTGCGCTCTGCCACTCGCGTGACGCCAGAGCTCCTGGACGGGGCGAAGAACCTCAAGATTATCGGGCGCGCAGGGGTGACGGTGGACAACATAGATGTGGATGCGGCCAACGAGCGCGGCATCATCGTGTGCAATGCCCCCGCGTCGAACATCATCTCCGCTGCCGAGCACACCATGGCCCTCCTGTTGGCGTGCGCGCGCAACGTCTGCCAGGCGAATGCGTCGGTGCACGGAGGATCATGGGCGCGCCATCGCTTCATGGGCAGCGAGCTGTTCGGCAAGACGCTCGCCATCTTCGGCCTGGGTCGCATCGGGAGCTTGGTCGCTGAGCGAGCGCGCGCATTCGGCATGGAGCTCATAGCATATGACCCCTACTGCTCACCCGATCGCGCCGCGCAGCTGGATGTCACGCTCGTCGACTCCATCTCGGATATCCTGCCCATCGCTGATGTCATCACGATCCATCTGCCGCTCACGCAGGAGACCTACGGCATGTTCGGCGCTGAGGAATATGCCGCGATGAAGACGGGGGTCATCCTGATCAACCCTGCGCGCGCGGGCATCTTCGAGATGGATTCGCTGGCTGATTTCGTCGCAGCGGGGAAGATAGCTGCTGTTGGCATCGACGTGTTCGAGAACGAACCCTGCGAGGACAGCCCCTTGCACGGATTCGACGATGCCATCCTCACGCCGCACATCAGCGCGGTCACGCGCGAAGCGCAGGTGCGCGCTGGCACGGAGATCGCGGAGTACGTGTGGGCGGGCCTCGAGGGGTCCATCGTGCCCACGGCCATCAATACGTCCGGCATGCCCCCTGAGGTGCTCGATCCGGTGAGGCCCTACATCCCCGCGGCGAAGATAGCGGGGCGCATGGTGTCGAGCCTCGTTGGCATGCCGAAGCACCTCACCGTCCAGCTCGAGGGCGCTATCGCCGAAGCTGACCCGTCTCCGATCGTGGCGGGTGCGGTGGATGGCATCCTGAGCTACAAGGAGATCGGTGCCGCTTCTCTCGAGAATGCCCAGATGATGGCTGCGCGCCACGGGATCGAGGTCCTCACGGCGGCCGACAGGGATGCGCATGGGTACGAGTCCGCCATCCGTGTCATGGCTGACGGCGTGGAGGTGGCTTTCACGCTCTATGGCCTCGATCATCTCCCGCGCCTGATCGCATTCAACGGGTATCACATAGATATCGAACCTGCCGCTCGCTCGCTCGTGTTCGAGTATGTGGATTCGCCGGGGCGCATTGGCGTGATCGGCACCATCTTGGGCGAGGCCGGCGTGAACATCACCACCATGCAGATCGGCACGAAGCCCGAGGAGAAGTGCGCGCTGGTCTACATGAACGTGGAGGGTGAGATCTTGCGTGAGGTGATGGATAGGCTCGAAGGAGCCATGGATTACAAGAACGTCTGGAGGCTCTCCTTATAGGAAGAGCCTCTTCGGCTGCATCTAGGTGGCCCTTCTGCGAAGGGTCGCTTCGCACGATAGGGGCAATGCAAAGAGAAGGGAGCGGCAGTGACCCGCAAGATAGACATCTTCGACACGACCCTGCGCGACGGTGAGCAGTCGCCGGGCGCATCCATGAACACCGAGGAGAAGCTGGTCATCGCACGCGAGCTGCTGCGCCTGAACGTGGATGTCATCGAAGCGGGATTCCCCATATCCAGCCCGGGGGACTTCGAGAGCGTGCGCAAGATCTCCCAGCTGGTCGGATACGATGCGGTGGTGTGCGCGCTCACGCGCGCCATCGAGAAGGATATCGTCGTCGCGGCTGACGCGCTCCAGTTCGCGAAGCGCCCACGCATCCATACGGGGATCGGCGTTTCCGAGAGCCATCTGCGCGACAAGCTGCGCATCACCCCGGACGAGTGCGTGGAGCGTGCTGCCCAGTGCGTCGCATGCGCCAAGCGCTACGTCGACGATGTCCAGTTCTATGCTGAGGATGCAGGCAGGTCTGATTACGACTTCTTGGTCCGTGTGATCCAGGCTGCGGTGGATGCGGGTGCCACCGTCGTGAACATCCCGGATACCACCGGCTACTCCCTGCCCGATGAGTTCGGCCGTCGCATCAAGCATCTGGTGGACAACGTGCGGGGCATAGAGGATGTGACCATCGCCGTGCATTGCCACAACGACCTTGGCATGGCAACGGCCCTTGCCATGGCAGGCGTTGCATCCGGTGCGCGGCAGATAGAGTGCACCATCAACGGCCTTGGCGAGCGAGCGGGCAACACGGCCATGGAGGAAGTGGTCATGGCCATCCGCATGCACGAGGCCGAGCTGGATGCGCATACCGACATCAACACGCGCGAATTCGTCAAGGCATCGCGTCTAGTGTCCTCCATCACAGGCATGGGCGTGCAGGCGAACAAGGCCATCGTCGGAGCCAACGCGTTCGCGCATTCATCGGGCATCCATCAAGACGGCGTGCTCAAGAAGCGCGACACCTATGAGATCATCGACCCTGCTGATGTGGGTGCAGGTGCCAGCCAGATCGTCCTCACCGCACGCAGCGGGCATGCGGCGCTCAAGCATCGGTTGGAGGAGCTGGGCTATGAGTTCAGCCCTGAGAAGCTCGATGAGCTCTATGAGGCGTTCTTGAACCTGGCTGACAAGAAGAAGGAAGTCTATGACGAGGACCTTGAGAGCCTCGTCAACGAACGTGACCGCGAGGCAGATGCGCTCTATGTGCTGGAGAGCGTGCAGATCAGCTGCGGGTTCCCGCTGACGCCCACGGCTACCTTGACCGTGCGCGACCCTGAGGGCGCATCCATCACGGTCTGCGACTGGGGGACGGGTCCGGTGGATGCGGCCTACAAGGCCGTGAACCAGGTCATCGGAGCAGAGAGCGACCTCATGGAATATGCTGTCCAGTCCGTGACGCGCGGCATCGACGCGCTCGGCGAGGTCACGGTCCGCGTGAAGGCTGCTAACGGCGAGATATACACGGGCCGTGGCGCAGATGGCGACATCATCGTCTCGTCCACCAAGGCATACCTCAACGCCCTGAATCGTCTGCTGTCGGACAGGAGATAGCTGCATGGATGTGCCGTCATCCATAGCGGACCGACACGCTTCTACCGAGCGAGCAGGAGCATCTTCCAAGGAGGGGAGCGGCGCATGCGAGAGCGGTAGGCCGCGCATGGCTCTCATCATCGGCAGCGTGGCTCTGACCGTGATGCTCGTGCTCTCCTTCGGATACCTGGATGGCCTCTCGGATCTGGCGGACGCTTCTGCGAGCGCGAGCGCGGATGCGCTCGATCTGCTCCTCATCACCTGCTGGAAGGTGCCGCCCTTCGCGTGCGCCTTCGCGCTCATCATCCCCTGGTTCTTGGTGCGGACCTATCGACCCATGAAGCGGGCGGATGCGCCCATCGCAGCCTGTGCCCTCATCTTGGCGGCATGCACGGTCGCAGGCACCTCTCTTGCGCGCACGAGCTCGGTCCTCACGCTCGGCGCGAATCCCTTCCATGCTGTCATGAGCATCCTCTCCCTCATCGCGATCGCCCTGTTCGCGTTCGCGGTGCTGCGCTCAGCGTTCGGGGCGGTGGCGGCGCATCGCTTCTGCGGGCATCGCGGATGGAGCATGCCCGCGCCGTATGTGGCCATCTTCTGCATCATGGTCCTGTCCTGGCTGCCCTATATCGTCGCGTTCGCACCTGGTTCGGTCTGCTATGACGCATACGTGCAGCTCGCTCAGTTCGGGGGCCATGAGCCGTGGAGCACGCATCATCCCGTGTTCTCGACGCTCCTCTATGGTTCCGTGTTCAGCGCAGGCGCTGCGGCAGGGGGCGCGAACGGAGGCGTGCTCGCGCTCGTCATCATGCAGACGCTCTGCTTCGCCGGTGCGCTCACCTATGAGGTCCGCGTCATGGAGCGTGCGGGCGCTCCTCGGTGGGTGCTGGTGTGCACGGTCGCATTCTTCTGCATCGTGCCCATCTTCGGCTCCTACTGCCAATGGGTGGTGAAGGATGCGCTGTTCGCATGCATCTTCGCCCTCTACATGTGCTCGGTGGTCCTCTATGCCGCAGACCCGAGGCGCTTCTGCGCATCGAAGGGGAGCATGGCGATGCTCCTGATATCTGCGGCCGCGCTCGGCCTCATCCGCAACAATGCCATCTATGTGGTCATCCTCTCGCTGCCATTCCTGGTGCTCTTCCATGACGGTGCGCGTGCGCGCCTGCGGGCGCTCGTGCCGCTCGTGCTCGCCATCGTGGCGAGCGTCTGCATCAACCAGGTCTGCGTTGCCATCGTGCAGGCTGAGAGCGGCAGCATCAAGGAAGCGCTCTCTATCCCGTTCCAGCAGACGGCACGCTTCGCGCGAGAGCATCCGCAGGATGTCCAAGAGTGGGAGCGCGCGGCCATCGACCAAGCGCTCGGATACGATACGCTGGCATCACGCTATGTGCCCACGCTCTCAGATGAGGTGAAGGCGCCCTTCGATGATGATGCGTCCCTGTCGGACTACCTCTCGGCCTGGGCGAGCCAGGGGGCGCGAGACCCGCTCTTGTATCTGGATGCCACAGCTGAGAACACCTATCTGTATTGGTCGCTGCATGCGCACGCGCCCTTCAAGAACGAGTTCGTCTGGTTCACCCAGCCGAGGAACGACGAGGGATTCTCGTGGTCGTACTGGATGCCGAACGAGGTGAGCGCCGCCATGTACACCTACATCCAGGTGATGCGGGAGCTGCCGCTCGTGGGCTTCCTCTCGCAAGCTGGTCTCTATGCCTGGCTGCTCTTGATCGAGGCGGCGTATCTGCTGAGCCGTGGGCGCGGGCGGTATCTGATCGTCCTCTTGCCCTGCCTCATCCTCTTGCTCACCTATATCGCAGGTCCGTCGAATGGGTCGATGCGCTACGCGCTGCCGTTCGCCACGACCGCACCTGTGCTGCTCTGGTTCGCTATCCGTGCATGCGTCGAAGGGAAGGGGGCAGGAGCCTCACTCGAGGTCGTCCAGGATGGGCTCGTCTCCGGCGTCCAGGAAGCGCTTGCGGGTGACGAAGTTCCAGACCATCACGATGAACGTGGCGACCAGCTTCGTGATGAGGTAGCTGATGCCGCCCAGGTCGGTGCCGAGCCACATGATGAGGTCGTTGATCCCAAGCCCGATGACCGATAGCACCACGAAGATGACGAACTCGCGCCGCTTCGACATGCCCTCCTTGTGCCTGAACACATAGCGCATGGAGGCGAAGTAGTTGAAGGTCACGGATACCGCGAACGAGACCGTGGCGCTGATGAGGTAGTTCACGCCGAACGCCTCGGTCAAGAGGACCATGAGGCCGTAGTCGATGACGAAGGCGATGACGCCTACCACGCCGAACTTCATGATCTGTGCGATGAGCTTCTTCACGCTGGCTCCGTTCCATTTGCCTGAGGAGCGCGATCCTCAGGAAGCGCCTCCTCGTCGGTATGCGCCCCTTTGCGCATGTGCTGATGGTATGGTAATATCCCTTGCGTTGCACTATCAACTTAACTTTTCGCGCGTATTGAGGAAAGTGGGCCAGATGACCCGCTTTTTTTATTGCGCGGATGCTGATGCGAGAGATGAGCTGAGGAGGGGAGATGCTGACATCGAAGGAGCAGAGCCTGCTCGATGCGCTGGAACCAGAGGCGCTCGCGCGCGGATGCGACATCGTGACCATCGAGGTGGTCGGTGCTAGCAAGTCCCCTGTCATCCGCGTGTACATCGATGCTGAGGGCGGCGTCACCTTCAATGAGCTGACCGAGGCGCAGTCCTGGATCGGGGAGATGCTCGATGCCATCGACCCGTTCCCCGGCGCGTACATGCTGGAGGTCTCCTCTCCGGGCATCGATCGCCCACTGCGCACGCCTGAGCACTTCAAGGCTGCCATCGGGCAGAAGGCGAAGCTGAAGTGCGCGCGTGCCATGGATGGGCGCAAGCACTTCAAGGGCACCATCACCACCGCTACCGACAGTGCGGTGACCCTGGACGCTGACGGCTGCGAGGTCGTGCTGGCGTATGAGGATATAGCGAAGGCGAATGTCATGGGAACCGTGGAGTTCTGACGAAGGGAGCTGGAAGATATGGCTGATGAAGAATATTCCTTGATAGAAGCGCTCCAGATGCTCGCGCACGAGCGCAAGATCGATGAGTTCTACATCATCGAGCGCTTGGAGGAGTCGCTTGCGCGTAGCTACGAGCGCATCCTGGACCTCGATCATGATGCCCGCGTCACCATCGACCGGCAGACGGGCAGGATCTACGTCTACGAGCTCGTGCCCACTGGCGAGCCCGAGATCACCGTCGATGAGGAGACGGGCGAGGAGATCCGCACGTACTCGGAGTTCGAGGAGCGCGACGTCACGCCGGCTGACATCAGCCGCATCGCCGCGCAGAATGCGAAGGGCGTCATCTCCTCCATCGTCCGCGATGCTGCCCGCCGCTCCATCTACGAGGAGTTCTCCGACCGCGTGGGGGACCTGATCACGGGCACCGTGCTGCAGGGGACGCAGGACTTCACCATCATCAAGATCCGCGATGGCGTGGAGGCGGAGCTGCCGCACTACGACACGAAGAAGAACCCTGGTGAGCGCAACGAGCGCCCGGCGAATGAGCACTATCGTCACAACCAGCGCCTGAAGGTGCTCATCATAGATGTGCGCGATCCTTCCAGCGAGCAGACGCGCGCACGGGGCGAGCAGTCCCGTCCGCCCATCATCGTCTCGCGGACGCATCCTGACCTGATCCGCCGCCTGTTCGAGATCGAGGTGCCTGAGATCTATGACGGCATCGTGGAGATCAAGTCCATCGCGCGCGAGCCGGGAGCGCGCTCCAAGGTGGCCGTCGCATCGCGTGAGCCGAATCTGGATCCAGTGGGCGCATGCGTGGGGCCGAAGGGTTCTCGCGTCCGCATGGTGGTCGAGGAGCTGCGCAACGAGCGCGTGGATGTCATCCAGTGGAGCGACGACCCTGCGACCTACGTTGCCAATGCGCTCTCTCCGGCTCATGTGTCGCATGTGAGCATCGATCCGGAGAACAACTATGCCACCGTCATCGTGCCGGATGACCAGCTCTCGCTCGCCATAGGCAAGGAGGGGCAGAACGCTCGCCTGGCGGCACGGCTCACCGGCTGGCACATTGATATAAAGTCAGATAGCTTCCAGGGAAAGCCGCTGGTGGCAGAGGAGACCCTGATCGATGACGAGGATGGCGCTGACGAGGATCTGTGCGCCTACGTGAGCGAGGACGGCACGCGCTGCCGCAACCATGCACGCGAGGGGTCGCGGTACTGCGGCGTCCACGCTGAGTGCGAAGCGGAATAGCGGAGCTTCGGGGAGCGCAGGGCCATGGCGATGCGAGAGAGGACATGCATATCGTGCCGCGCCGTGAGCGCGAAGGAGCGCATGTATCGCATCGCGAGGACATCTGCTGGAGAGGTGGCGTTCGATCCGACGGGCAAGGGCGCGGGGCGCGGAGCATATGTGTGCTCGATACGGTGCTTCGAGGATGCCCGCAGGAAGGGACGCTTCTCCTCGGCGCTCAGGTGCAAGGTGAGCGCCGAGGCATACGCTGTGGTAGAGAACGGTTTGTTGAGGGCGATCAGCGCCGATGCTGATGGATGCGAGGGATGCTAAATGCCAGGAATGCGAGTTCATGAGCTAGCGAAGGAGTATGGGCTTTCCAGCAAGGATATGCTCACGCGCCTGCGCGACAACGGGATTGCGGCGAAATCGCACGCCAGCATCCTGTCCGAGGAGGATATCGCGAAGGTCCGCGAGACCTTCGAGCCCGAGGTGCTCCAGCGCTCCGGTGACCTCAACAAGGAGGAGCGCGCTGCCCTTGAGGAGGAGCAGAAGAAGGTAGAGGAGCAGAAGGCCAAGGAGGAGGCCGAGCGCAAGGCGGCTGTCGAGAAGGAGCTCGCGGAGCGCAAGGCTGCCAAGGAAGCCCGCGGAGAGGCGCCTGAGGCTGAGGCGTCAGGCAAGAAGGAGCGCTCGGTCAAGCGGATCGAGACGAAGGCGACGGGTGCCTTCGAGGGCCTTGCCTCTCAGATAGAGAACGAGAAGAAGCGCGTGGAGCGCGAGAAGGCCGAGGCTCAGGCGCGTGCGGTGGCTGAGAAGCGCGCACGCGAGGTGGCCAAGAAGCAGGCTGTCGAAGAGGCGCTGAAGAACAAGGGCCGCAAGGGTGCGAAGGCGCATGCGACCGAGCATGAGGTGAAGGCAGCTCCCACGGCTGCTCCCGCATCCGGCACCGCCAAGTTCAGCTCCCTGCTCTCCCAGATCGAATCCGAGCAGGCGCGCATGCAGGCGGCCAAGGAGGCCAAGCAGGCGAGCAGCGCGGCTGCCGGCAAGGGTGGCAAGAAGGGCAAGCGCGGCAAGTCCCAGTCCGTGCCGGAGCTGGAGGCTCAGGGCGGTCAGGCTGAGGATCGCTACTCGCAGATGGCCGTGCAGGCAGAGCAGCTCCAGCGTGACAAGGTGCTGGCTGAGGCTCGTGCCGCCGTTGCAGCTGCTGCTGGCAACAGCGAGGGCGAGGGCAGGCGCAAGAAGCGCAAGCAGAAGCGCGAGGCTGAGGCACGCGAGCGCGCTGAGGCGCAGGCCATCGAGCGCGGCATCGACCCCACGCTCGTTCTGGACGATTCCGTGGTCGAGGTCCCGCAGGGTGCTACGGTCGGCAAGCTGGCCGAGGTCCTGGGCGTGCAGCCCAACGACGTCATCAAGCGCCTGTTCATGTTGGGTCAGGTGCTCACCGTCACCCAGTCCATGTCCGATGACCTGATCGAGATCGTCGCTGACGACATGGGCCGCAAGGTGCGCGTCGTCTCCCCTGAGGAGGAGTACGTCGTCGTCTACAACGACACGGACGATGACCTCAAGTCCCGTCCTCCCGTGGTCACGGTCATGGGGCACGTCGACCATGGCAAGACGTCGCTTCTGGACGCCATCCGCGACACGGGCGTGGTCAACAGCGAAGCGGGCGGCATCACCCAGCATATCGGCGCTTCGGTCGTCGACATCAACGGGCGCCAGATCACCTTCATCGACACGCCGGGTCATGAGGCATTCACCGCCATGCGCGCTCGCGGTGCGCAGGTCACCGACGTCATCGTGCTCGTGGTGGCAGCCGATGATGGCGTCATGCCCCAGACCATCGAGGCCATCAACCACGCGAAGGCGGCGAACGTTCCGATCGTGGTGGCCGTCAACAAGATCGACAAGGATGGGTCGAACCCCGACCGCGTTCGCCAGGAGCTGACCGAGTACGAGGTCATCCCCGAGGAGTGGGGCGGCTCCAACATGTTCGTGAACGTGTCAGCGAAGAAGGGGCTGCACATCGACGAGCTGCTGGAGACCATCATCCTCCAGGCAGACGTGCTGGAGCTCAAGGCGAACCCCGATGCGCTGGCATCCGGCTTCGTCATCGAGGCGAACCTGGACAAGGGCCGCGGTCCGGTGGCCACCGTGCTCGTGCAGCGCGGCACGCTCCATCCGGGAGACGCTGTCGTGGCAGGCACGTCCTACGGGCATGTGCGCGCGCTGGTGGACCCGCACGGGAACCATGTGGACGAGGCGCTGCCCTCTGATCCAGTCGAGATCCTGGGCCTCTCCTCCGTACCCGTTGCGGGCGATGAGTTCCGCGTGTTCGAGGACGAGCGCGATGCGCGCAAGCTCGCTGAGGAGCGTGCGCTCCGCGAGCGTCTGGCCGAGCAGCAGCATGTGTCC
Source organism: uncultured Eggerthellaceae bacterium (assembly GCA_910589125.1). GTDB lineage: Bacteria > Actinomycetota > Coriobacteriia > Coriobacteriales > Eggerthellaceae > MGBC163016. The sequence goes on along the minus strand of CAJURX010000006.1, from coordinate 32,083 downwards.
CACATGAGCCTGGATGACCTCTTCAACCGCATCGAGGAGGGGAAGCAGACCGACCTCAACCTCATCATCAAGGCGGATGTGCAAGGCTCCATCGAGGCGCTACGCGACGCATTCGAGAAGATGGATCAGTCCGAGGTGCGCATCAACATCGTGCACTCCGCCGTTGGCGGCATCACCGAGACGGATGTCACGCTGGCTGCAGCATCGGATGCCATCATCATCGGCTTCAACGTGCGCCCGACCGGCAAGTCCCGCCAGCAGGCTGAGAAGGAGAAGGTGGACATCCGCCTGTATCGCGTCATCTACCAAGCCATCGAGGACATCAATGCCGCCCGGGTGGGCCTGCTCTCTCCGGATATCGTGGAGGAGGACACGGGCATCGCTGAGGTGCGCGAGACCTTCAAGGTCCCGAAGGTGGGCACCATCGCAGGCTGCTATGTCATCGAAGGCGAGATATCCCGCGATGACCAGGTGCGCGTCGTCCGCGATGGCACGGTGGTCTATGAGGGCGAGATCGCGTCCCTACGCCGCTTCAAGGACGACGTGAAGAACGTTGCCCATGGCTATGAATGTGGCATTGGGATAACAGGTTTCCAGGACATCAAGGTGGGGGACACCATCGAGGGTTACACTGTGAAGGAAGTCGAACGCACGGAATAGCCTCGTCGTCCAAGGAGGTCTCACGATGAAAGAGGGAAACCGCAAGGTAGATGAGCAGGCGCGAGAGGTCATATCCACCATCCTCTTGTTCGATGTGTCCGATCCCCGCTTGGAGATGGTGACCATCACGGGATGCAAGGTGAGCTATGATCGCGCGTATTGCGACATCTACTTCACCTGTGAGCCGGATCGCTATGAGGAAGTGGAAGCGGCCCTTGCTTCTGCGCGAGGCCACATCCGCTCCCTCATGTCCAAGAAGCTCGATTGGAAGCAAGCGCCTGAGCTGCGCTTCCATCTGGATGAGACGGTCGATGCAGCTGAGAAGCTGGGTCGCTATCTCCAGACGGAGCGCGAGCGCCAGGCTGTCGCAGAGGATGCGACATCCGAGGGCGGAGAGCTCTAGGCCCCATGCGAAGCGCTGATATCAGGCAGGCCTCCTTCGAGGAGATCGCGGAGGCCTGCCGCGCATACGATGGCTTCAGCATCTGTGGCCATATCAATCCTGACGGTGATTGCATCGGGTCGGTCCTGGGCATGATGTGGATGCTCGAGGCCATGGGCAAGGAAGTGCAACCCCTCATTGCCTTGGATGGCCCGCTGGATGATGCGATCGCGTCCATGCCGGGTGCGGATGCGCTCGTGAGGGTGGAAGATGCGCGATCGATGCCCGCATTCATCACCGTCGATGCCACAGCCGATGATCGCCTGGGGGAGAGGGCGGCGTCCCTGCGCACAGAGGCTGGCTTGCAGATCGTGATCGATCACCATGAGGTGAGCGCGTGTGGCGCTGACCTCTGTCGGATAGACCCCTCTGCTGCTTCTACCACCTGCCTGGTATGGGAGCTTGCCTGCATGGTGGGGGGCGTGGCCTCTCCTGAGCTGGCGACATGCTGCTACACCGGGCTCATGACCGATACCGGTCGCTTCCAGTATCAGAATGCCGATGCGCGCGCATTCCGCTTGGCGTCTCAGATGGTCGAGCATGGTGCAGACGTCTCTCGGATATCGCGTGCCTTCTTCCAGAACAAGCCGCTCGCAGCTCTGCGGATCGAGGCTCTCGCCATAGAGAGGCTGGAGCTTCTGGGCACCGGGGATATCGCCTTCAGCTGGATCGAGAGCGAAGACCTCCAGCGCTTGGATGCCACGCGTGCTGACTGTGAGGGCATCATCGATGCGCTCAGGTCGATCAAGGGGGTCAGGGTCGCATGCGTCTTGAAGGACCTCGGCACCTGCGTGCGGGGCAGCCTGCGCTCGAAGGACGGGACGGATGTCTCTGCGATAGCCGCCCGATTCGGTGGCGGGGGCCATAAGGCAGCAGCGGGATTCACGATGGAGCGCCCGCTTCCTGAGGCCATCTCCATCATGAAGGCAGCCCTCACCGAGGCAGAGGCGCGCTGAGCTCCCATGAAGCGCGGACAGACCGATCTGAGCTTGATGCTCGCTGTGCGCAAGCCCTCGGGGATGACGTCCCATGATGTGGTGAGCGCATGCCGTAGGATCTTCGGTGAGAAGCGCATCGGCCACGCCGGTACCCTCGACCCCATGGCCGAGGGCGTGCTCATCGTGCTCGTGGGGCCTGCGACGCGGCTCAATGCCTACTTCGAGGGGCATGACAAGAGCTACATCGCGCGCATCGCGTTCGGAGCTTGCACGGATACTGACGATGCGGAAGGGTCCATCATCCGCGAGCTGCCCGTGCCACCTGATGCGTGCGATGCGGACCGGGCGAAGGAGCTGCTCAAGGGCTTCTTGGGCCCGCAGATGCAGATGCCTCCAATCTATTCTGCCATCAAGCGGTCGGGCGTGAAGGCGTATGAGGCGGCACGTGCGGGCAAGCTGATCGACCTCGAAGCGCGCCCCATCTGCGTCCATGCAGCAGAGCTCTTGGCCATCACGGAGATGGAGGGCCAGGTCAGCTGGGATGTGGTGTTCGATGTGTCGAAGGGCACCTACATCCGGGCGCTCGCGCGCGATATCGGGCGCGCGGCAGGGACGGAGGCGCATCTTGCGGCTCTCGAGCGGCTCAACATCGGTACCGTGACGCTCAAGGACTGCGTTACCCTCGATGCGCTCGCGGCGGTCAAGGAGTGCGCTGCGATCGATCCGGTGCGCGCGCTCGGGATGCGCTTCGCATTCGCGCGCGGAGATGCGACCCGTGCGCTTGAGAATGGGAACAGGTTGCGCGCGTCGCAGGTGGTCTTGCATGAGTATTCCCACCCGTCCCCCATGGGCGAGTGCGCGTGCACGTCTGGCGTCATGGAGTCGTGCGCCCCTCCGGAAGATGGCGAGCGCATCATCATGCTGGCAGAGAATGCGCTGAAGGCGGTCTATGCCTTCGACGCGGCTGCGAGCGCATACGTGCCCGATTGCGTGTTCTCGAAGGCGGTGATCCGCGGTGTCGTGTAGGGTGCGCTCCGCATCCGAGGCATCGTTCGCGGATGCGATCTGCGCGTTCGGCGTCTTCGATGGCGTACACGAGGGTCATCGCTTCATCATCCGCACGGCTATCGATCAGGCGCGCGAGGCAGGCGTCCGCTCCGTCATCATCACCTTCGACAAGGATCCGACGGAGCTCTTCTCGGATGCCCATGACAAGCTCATGGGCAATGAGGAGCGCTTGGATGCATTGGCTAGCCTCGGGGCGGATGAGGTGGCCGTCATCGCATTCGATCACGTTGAGGCATCGCTTCCCGCTGAGGCGTTCTTGGAGGATACCTTCGGCGCGGGTGCGCCGCGCGCTGTCGTGGTGGGGGAGGGCTTCCGATTCGGTCAGGGGGCCACAGGTGCGATAGAGGGGGGAGCCGGCATGGGATGGCGGCTTGGGAGCTCGCGCTCTTGGAGCTGGATGGTGCGCCCGTGACATCCACGAGGATCAGGGCGTGCTTGAGACAGGGGCAGGTGGAAGAAGCCGCGCGCCTGCTCGGACGTCCCTATGGCCTTGCGGGCACGGTGGTATCTGGCAGGCAGGCAGGTCGTGAGATGGGCATCTGCACGGCGAACCTGAGCGTTGCAGCAGATAGGATGGTCCCGGCGGACGGGGTGTATGCTGCTTTCGCGCGCATCGGGGATGGCATCCATCGGGCTGCGGTCTCCATCGGCGTTCCCGTCACGTTCGACGGCGTGACCGAGTCCACCATCGAGGCGCATATCCTCGATTTCGATCGGGATATCTATGGAGAGGAGCTTGGGCTCTCGTTCGTGGAGCATCTTCGGCCCATGATCCGCTTCGACAGCACAGAGGACCTCGTTGCCCAGATAGAGCGGGATATCGAGCGCGCTTCGAGCATCTGAGGCGCTTCGAGCATCCTGGCACGGATCTTTCCATCGAAGAGCCTCGCCGCATGCCCCATTCTGCCTTGACCGTGCCCCTATTCCCGCCCTTGCTTGGGTACAATCGCATGAAGTAGGTATCCTCACGAAAGGATGAGAGAAGTGACAACTGCAATAGCGTGGATGGCTCCTGCCTGCGCCGTGATCGGCATCATCGTCGCGGCATACCTGGGCAGCTGGGTCCTCCGCCAAGATCCCGGATCAGAGAAGATGAACTCCATCTCCATCAAGATCCAGCAAGGCGCGAAGGCGTTCTTGATGAGCGAGTACAAGCTGCTCATCATCTTCATGGTCATCGTGGCCATCGTCATGGCCGTGGCCCTCTCTTGGATCACCGCTCTGGCGTTCCTCACGGGCGGCGTGCTGTCGGCAGCTGCCGGGTACGTGGGCATGCACGTGGCGACGCGTGCGAACACGCGCACGGCCTACGCTGCTGAGACCAGCGTGGCAAAGGCGCTCACGGTGAGCTTCCGCTCGGGCCTCACCATGGGCCTCTGCGTGGCCTCCTTCGCGCTCCTGGGCCTGTCCCTCTGGCTGATCCTGCTGGTGTTCAGCGGCATCTCTGGCGTGGACATCACCGGTGAGGTCATGCATATGGCGCATGAGCACATCGGCATGGTCGAGGGCTTCGCCACCGGTGCATCCGCTGTGGCGCTCTTCGCCCGTGTGGGTGGCGGCATCTACACGAAGGCTGCTGACGTGGGCGCTGACCTCGTGGGCAAGGTCGAGGCTGGCATCCCCGAGGACGACCCGCGCAACCCGGCCACCATCGCTGACAACGTGGGTGACAACGTGGGCGATGTTGCGGGCATGGGCGCTGACCTCTTCGAGAGCTACACCGGCTCCATCCTGGCTCCCACCATCCTCGCGATCACGTTCGGTGCGCTCGGCGGCTACTTCGTGGGCGCTGATCAGATCTGGGCGATCGTCGTGCCGGTGGTCATCGCGGCATGCGGCATCCTCACCTCCATCATCGGCTTGTTCGCCGTCCGCACGAAGGAGGGTGCTGACCTGCATAAGGCGCTCAATCGTGGGACGTACGTGGCTGCCATCATCGAAGTGCTCGTCATCTTGGGCATCTTCTTCATCTGGAATGGCATGGCTGTCGAGGCTCAGCCGCTGTGGCTGTTCGGCAGCGTGATCTGCGGCCTGGTCGCGGGCCTTGCCATCGGCAAGATCACGGAGTACTTCTGCTCTGACCATTACAAGCCGGTCCACAAGCTGGCTGAGGCTGCTGAGACGGGTGCCGCCACGGTCATCATCGAGGGCCTGGGCACGGGCATGCTCTCCACCATCGCGCCCATCTGCCTGGTGGCGCTCGCCATCATCGGCGCGTTCTTCTTCGGCAACATGGCATTCCCCGCGGCTTCCACCGAGAATGCCATCGCGGTGGGCCTGTTCGGCGTGGGCCTGGCGGCTACCGGCATGCTCTCCAACACCGCCATCACCATCGGCGTGGATGCGTATGGTCCCGTTGCTGACAATGCGGGCGGCATCGCTGAGATGGCCGGCCTTCCTGAGGAGGTGCGCGAGCGCACGGACGCGCTGGACGCTGTCGGCAACACCACGGCGGCCATCGCCAAGGGCTTCGCCATCTCATCTGCTGGCCTGTCAGCCATCTCGCTGTTCGTGTCCTATCAGGCGACGATGCACAACTACATCCCCTCCTTCGAGCTGTCCTTGACCGATCCCCTGATCGTCGCGGGCATCTTCATCGGCGCGATGATGCCGTTCATGTTCGCTGCGCTCACCATGGGTGCGGTCTCTCGTGCGGCCCATGCCATGGTGGAGGAGGTCCGTCGCCAGTTCCGCGAGATCCCGGGCATCATGGAGTATCAGGCCGAGCCTGAGTATGACAAGTGCGTGGGCATCTCCACCACATCCGCTCTGCATGAGATGATGGCGCCGGGCGTCATCTCCATCGTGGTCCCCATCGTCATCGGCTGCATCGACCCGGCCATGCTCGGCGGCTTCTTGGCAGGTGCTGTTGCCACGGGCATGCTCATGGCCATCTTCATGTCGAACGCGGGTGGCGCGTGGGATAACGCGAAGAAGTACATCGAGCAGGGCTACTTCGGTGGCAAGGGCTCTGAGGCGCACAAGGCTGCTGTCGTGGGCGACACCGTGGGCGATCCGTTCAAGGACACCTCTGGTCCGTCCATGAACATCCTCATCAACCTGATGACCATCGTGTCCCTCACCTTCAGCCCGCTCTTCATCTTGATCCAGAGCCTCATCTAGGCAAGGCGAGCTCAAGCAAGCTGTGCAAGACGTAGAGATATTCAGCGACGGTTCAGCGCGCGGGAATCCCGGGAACGGCGGTTTCGGCGCGCTGCTGCGCTTCACGGACTCGAAGGGTCAGGTGCATGAGCGCGAGCTGTCGCAGGGCTATGAGCTCACGACGAACAATCGCATGGAGCTCCTTGGCGTCATCCGTGCGCTCCAGCTGTTGAAGCGCCCTTGCCGGGTGCGCGTGCAGACCGATTCCAAGTATATCGTGGATGCGTTCAACAAGGACTGGATCTCTGGATGGAAGCGCCGGGGATGGAAGAATGCGAAGAAGGATCCCGTGGCGAACCGGGATCTGTGGGAAGAGCTCCTGGCCGCTTTGGGTGCGCATGAGGTCACCTTCACCTGGATCAAGGGACATGCGGGCCACGATGAGAACGAGCGCTGCGATGCCCTTGCCACGGCCGCCGCAGACGGGAGCGCGCTCATCGTGGATGAGGGGTATCTCAAGGCCGCGAAGAGCTAGGCGAGTCGCCTCTCACCTCCGGTCATCATCGGCTGATCAGGCGTGCGCCCAACGTGGCGAGGGAGGGGAGCCCAGGCACCTGCAGGCGTCGCTTCACCTTCTTCAGCTCGGTCGGGATATCTATGTGCTGCGGGCACTTCTTCGTGCAGGCGCCGCAACCTACGCAGTCGCTGGCGAAATGCGCCTCTCCCACCATCACTCCTGAGGCTGTGATGTATTGCTGCATGCCCTGCTTCCATCCCTGAGCGAATGAGGTGTTATAGGCAGCGAAGCACTGCGGGATGTTGACGCCCTTCGGGCACGGCAGGCAATATGCGCACCCGGTGCACCCCACGCGATGCTCCTTCGCGATGATCTCACGTGCCACCTCTACGGCTTGCACCTCGGCATCAGAGAGGCAGCCGGGGGCTGCGGCGTCGGCGGTTGCGATGTTGGCAAGGAGCTGCCCTGGTTCGTTCATGCCCGACAGCACGACGGTCACCTCAGGGTGGTCCCATATCCATCGCAGGGCCAATCGCACGGGGTCCGTCGGCTCGCCCGCTCGTGCGAGGATATCTGAAGCATCTGCTGCAAGCGGCTCGGCCAGCTGGCCTCCCAGGAGCGGCTCCATGACGATGACAGGGATCCCGCGCTCGCCCGCGGCCTTGAGCCCAGCTGTTCCAGCTTGGTAGCGCTCGTTCAGGAAGTTGTACTGTATCTGGCAGAAGTCCCAAGGGTAGGCGTCGCACAGGATGGGGAAGTCATCCTTCGGTCCGTGGTAGGAGAATCCGATCTGCCCGATCCGGCCTTCTTGCTTGATGCGTTCGATCCATCCTTCGATGCCGATGTCCTTGAGCCTATCCCACGCGTGCGCGCTCGTGACGTTATGGATGAGGTAGTAGTCGACGTGGTCCACTCCCAGGCGCTCGAGCGACCTTCCAAGGTATCCGTCGAAGTCCTCGCAGGACTCGCATCGCGGTATCGGCAGCTTCGTTGCCAGATTGATCCGCTCGCGAAGGCCGGGATGACGGCTCAAGGTCTCACCTAGAGCGCGCTCGTTGCCATTGTAGGCATAGGCGGTATCGAAGTAGTTGATGCCGCCTTCTACTGCTTGGAGGACCAAGCGCTCTGCCTTGTCGATGTCGATGCGACCTCCTGATGTGGGGAAGCGCATGCAGCCGAAGCCGAGGATGGAGAGCTCGTCATGGTTCTTCTCGTTGGTCCTGTACTGCATGGGCGCGTCCCTTCATCGTGCGCATCTGCGTGATGCGCGGCCCTGCTCTAAGCGCTGAGCTAGAGGTTCGCGAAATAGCCGCGCTTCTCTATCTCATAGGTCTCATCGGGGAAGAGCATCTCGTAGATGCTGGTGAAGTACCCATCCGTCATGGAGGCGATGTAGTCTGCGACGATCCGATTCGGCTCTTGCGCGAGGTAGGCCTCTTGGCTGATCGTCTGCGAAGTGCTCGCAAGGGGACGTATGTGATGCGCGAAGATGGGGGAGGACTCGTCCCCTGACGCGAGATCCGAGAGCATCCGGTCGTAGAGCCGCTCGAACATGTGCTCGACCACGTTCGAAGCATCCTCTAACATCCCCTCGCGCTCATAGATCAGCTGGTAGTTCTGACGCTTCGCGCGCTTCAGGTCATCGAAGAGCTCGGGGCTCATGGAGATGAAGCCCTTGCCGTAGCTGTTGTTCACGATATCGACGGTCATGTTGTTGATGATGCGGCCGTTGTCCTTGCCGAGGATGGAGCTCTCGAACACGTCGATGTCATCCAGCACGCCCATCTGAAGCGCATCTGCGCGGTCCTTGCCGATATAGGCGATCATGTCGCTCACGCGCACGACGCAACCCTCCAAGGTCGCAGGGCGCAATGATCCGATGGTGCTGGAATCGGCTGTGCATGCCTCGACGGTGGCATCAAGGTCGTCGAAGGTGGTCGCTTCGCTGGTCACGAGCTTCTGGCAAGCGAATTCCCCATTGTGCGCGAGCACGCCGTCTAAGGTCTGCAGGGAGATGTTGCGCGGGTAGAGCTCGTCGAGCACGCGCACGGAATGCACGTTGTGGTTGAAGTAGCGCCCGGTGCGCTCGTGATAGCATTTCGAGAGGAAGCGCTCGCCTGCATGGCCGAAGGGGGTGTGCCCTACATCATGTCCGAGCGCGATGGCCTCGATCAGGTCGGTGTTCAGGCGCAGCAGCCTTCCGATGCCCCGAGCAACGCGGTTCACCAGCTGGACATGCAGGCCGCGGCGCGTGATGTCGTCGTTGTTGACGAACGAGAATACCTGCGTCTTCCCCGAATAGCGGTTGTATGCAGGCACGTTCACGATCTTCTCCACATCGCGCGTGAATGCGGGGCGAGAGAGCGTGGCGCGGTCGTTGGGGAGGTCTTCGCGTCGCACGACATCCTCATCGCGGAATGCGTGAGGGTTCGCGACGTTGGCATCCATGTCGGCTTTGATCTGCTGTTCCAGCTCGGGATCGAGCGAGAGGTAGGGAATCGTTGCGTTGGGCTTATCGAGCATCTGCTTCCTTCAAGGTCCATTGGTGGGGATGTTTCGCTATCATAGCAAATGGAAGAGCACATCTGTTCTGTATAGAGGACAGGATCGAAGGTTTCTGAGGCGATGGCACGCATCTCTGATGACGACATACAGAAGGTCCGCGAAGCCACTGACCTCGTGGCTCTGATAGGCGAGCGCACCCGCGTGCAGCAGCGGGGACGCGAGTTCTGGTGCTGCTGTCCGCTCCATCATGAGAAGACGCCCTCGTTCAAGATCGACCCTGCCACCCAGCTCTGGCATTGCTTCGGCTGCGGCGAGGGTGGGGACGCGTTCGGCTTCACCATGAAGGTGGATGAGATCACATTCCCCGAGGCCGTACGCAAGCTGGCGGAGCGTGCCCGCATAGACATCGCCGAAGATGTGCAAGGCGGCATCCCCCAGTCCAAGAAGCAGCGGCTGCGCGATGCGTGCGCTGCGGCGGAGGAGTTCTTCCATACGCAGCTGATGCGCTCTCCTGATGAGGGGGCTGCTGGTGCGCGCACCTATCTGTCCTCGCGCGACCTAGGGGGCACCGTACCCAAGGATTGGAAGCTGGGATACGCGCCCGGCCGCTCGCGCATGACCACGCACCTGCGCTCGCTCGGCTTCACCGCAGACGAGCTCGTGAGCGCGAACATATCGGTCAACCGCAATGGGCGCTTGAACGACCGCTTCTACGAGCGCGTCATGTTCCCCATCCACGATGTCTCGGGTCAGTGCATCGCCTTCGGCGGTCGCATCATCGGCAGCGGAGAGCCGAAGTACCTGAACAGCCAGGAGACGCCCATCTTCCACAAGTCGCAGGTGCTCTATGCGCTCGACAAGGCGAAGGCGAGGATGGCATCCACGGGATGTGCCATCGTGGCCGAGGGGTACACGGATGTCATCGCCATGCATGAGGCGGGCATCACGAATAGCGTGGCCACGCTGGGCACCGCTCTCACGAAGAGCCATATCCGCTTGCTGTCGCGCCATGCGGGCAAGCGCATCGTCTACCTCTTCGACGGCGATGCCGCGGGGCAGCGCGCAACGGAGCGGGCGCTCCAATTCATAGATGAGGCCGCCACTCCCGAATCTGGGAGGTCGCAGACGGAGATATGCGCGCTCTGCTTGCCGGATGGCCAAGACCCGGCTGAGTATCTGGCATCGCATGATGCAGGTTCGCTCCAAGCGCTCATAGATGCCGCGCAGCCGCTCGTGCAGTTCGGCATCGATCGTCGCCTTGTCAAGCATGACATAGAGACGGCCGAGGGGCGCGCTCGTGCGCTCCCGGATGCGCTCTCCGTGCTCGCGCCCATCAAGGATTCCGTGCTGGCGAAGGAGTATGCCGTGCAGATCGCACAGCGGCTCCGCATCCGCGAGGAGGATGCGCTCGGCCAGCTGGCTTCCCTTCAGAAGCCGCGCGTCTACGATGACGAGGAGCCGGGGGTCGCGCAGGCGCCTGCTGCCAAGCCCATCGACCTGCGGGGCGAGGAGGCGAACCGGCTCGCTCTGGAACAAGAGCTCCTGGGGACGTTCGTCCAGCATCCGCTGGAATGCCTTGCCTTCGTGGATGCCATCGTGGCCGTGAAGTGGCACTTCAAGATGCATGAGCGCATCGCCTCTGCGGTGGTGGGGGAGCTCTCGCAGAACCTGAACGCATCGCCTGCACAGCTCATGGATGTCGCTGCGCGAGCAGAGGAACGCGCCGCATCCATCCTGACCTCCATCTCCATAGATGACCGCATCACTGCCGATCGCACCGTCTCCTATATCGTGCAGGAGCTCAAGATCGGGGATATGGAGGATGAGGCCACGCGCTTGAAGCAGGAGATGGGGAGCGCACCTGATGGGAGCCCTGAGGAAGCGCGTCTCTTCCAGGAGCTCGTGGCGCTCCAAGAGAGGTTGGTGCAGGCGCAGAAGGAGCGCCGTCCACTTGCATGAGGGTGCAGGGTGTGGCGTACGCTGACATCGCGTGGTAGGGAGCGCTCCTCTTCGCATCTCTCTTCCTTGTCGAGATGATGTGCTCTTAGCGGTTCGGTGGTGAGCTCTGTATTGCAAACAAATGTTCGGACGTGTATATTGGTGCGTCCGAAAAGATGCATATTGCAGATGCGAGCGAACGGAATCAGATGCCTCAGAAAGAGATAGTCATCAAGGGTGCGCGCGAGCACAACCTCAAGGACATAGACCTCACCATCCCACGTGACGAGCTGATCGTCATCACGGGCCTCTCCGGTTCGGGCAAGTCCTCGCTCGCCTTCGACACCATGTATGCCGAAGGGCAGCGACGCTATGTGGAGAGCTTGTCCAGCTACGCACGCATGTTCCTCGGCCAGATGAGCAAGCCGGACCTGGATTCCATCGATGGCCTGTCCCCTGCGGTCTCCATCGATCAGAAGACCACCTCGAAGAATCCGCGCTCCACGGTGGGCACCACGACGGAGATATACGACTACCTGCGCCTCCTCTATGCGCGCGTGGGCGTGCCGCATTGCCCGATATGCGGGCGCGAGATCAAGAAGCAGACCACCGATCAGGTGACCGATGAGATCTTGGCCCTCGGAGGGGCTGAGGGTGGCAAGGCCATCATCATGGCGCCCATCGTCGCAGGCAAGAAGGGCGAGTTCACGAAGCTCTTCGAAGACCTCAAGAAGGAGGGCTTCGCGCGCGTGCGCATCGATGGGGATATAACGCGCCTGGAGAACGAGCCGCTCACGCTGAACAAGAAGATCAAGCACTTCATCGACGTCGTGGTCGATCGCGTGGTGCTGAAGCCCACCGCATCCAGCCGCGTTGCTGAGGCCGTTGAGCTGGCTACCAAGCTGGCTGACGGTCGCGTGCTCGTGCAGCTGTTGGGAGAGGGTGAGGACGTCCGCGCTGTCCAGGGCGGCACGTCATCAGGGGCGAAGGGTGGCCTTGCCGAGGGAGAGCATGTGTTCTCCTTGGCGCTCGCATGCCCGGAGCATGGCTTCTCCATGGATGAGCTCGAGCCGCGAGACTTCTCCTTCAATGCTCCCTACGGCTCATGCCCTGATTGCTTCGGCATCGGCAGCCAGGAGGAGGTGGATGAGTCGCTGCTCATCGGCGACCCGTCGCTGTCCATCGACGAGGGCGTCATCCTGCCCTTCAAGAGCGGCAACTACTATCCTCAGGTGTTGAATGCCGTCGTGCGCCACATGGGTGAGGATCCCACCACGCCGTGGGAGGACTTGAAGCCCAAGACCCAAAAGGCCATCTTCCAAGGCTGCGGGGAGGAGAAGGTGCGCGTCGACTACAACACGCTCGATGGGCGCAGCACGTATTGGTACATCGAATGGGAAGGCGTGGTCGAAGCCATCCGCCGCAAGTATGCGGAGGCGGATACGGATGCGAAGCGCGAGAAGCTGGAGAGCTATTTCTCGGTGGTGCCTTGCAAGACCTGCAAGGGCCGTCGCTTGAAGCCTGAGATCCTGGCGGTCACGCTGCGTGACCAGTCCATCCATGATGTGACCGAGATGAGCGCAGCTGAGTCCCTTGCGTTCTTCGAATCGCTCACCTTCGATGGGCAGGACGAGTTCGTGGCCGCCCCCATCGTGAAGGAGGTCATCGTCCGGTTGCGCTTCCTCGTGGATGTGGGATTGGATTACCTGACGCTCGAGCGCGCAACGGCAACGCTCTCGGGTGGCGAAGCTCAGCGCATCCGCCTGGCCACGCAGATCGGCGCGGGCCTCATGGGCGTCTTGTACATCTTGGACGAGCCCTCCATCGGCCTGCATCAGCGCGACAACGAGCGCCTGATAGCCACGCTGGAGCATCTGCGCGATCTGGGCAATACCGTCGTCGTGGTGGAGCATGACGAGGACACCATGCGCAGCGCTGACTTCATCGTGGATATGGGTCCTGGTGCGGGAGAGCACGGTGGATACGTGATGGCAGCTGGCACGCCCGAGGAGGTCATGCAGACGGAGGGCTCCATCACCGCTGACTACCTGACCGGGCGCCGTCGGATAGAGGTTCCCGAGGAGCGGCGCAAGCCCAAGCGCGGCAAGCTCAAGATGACGGGCTCGAAGGAGAACAATCTCAAGAACGTGACGCTGGAGGTGCCCATCGGCACGCTCACCGTCATCACAGGCGTATCCGGCTCCGGCAAGAGCTCGCTGATCACCGACACGCTGGCTCCGGCGTTGGCGAATCGGCTCAATCACGCGCATAAGCGGACGGGTCCGTATCGGAAGATGTCCGGATTGGATGAGCTGGACAAGGTCATCAACATCGACCAGAGCCCCATCGGCCGCACGCCGCGGTCGAACCCAGCCACCTATATCGGGCTTTGGGATGACATCCGCAACCTCTTCGCATCCACCGCCGAATCGAAGGCGCGCGGATATTCTCCGGGGCGATTCTCCTTCAACGTCAAGGGCGGTAGGTGCGAGGCGTGCAAGGGAGATGGCCAGATCAAGATAGAGATGCACTTCCTGCCGGATATCTACGTTCCGTGCGAGGTGTGCAATGGGCATCGCTACAATCGCGAGACGCTGCAGGTGACCTATCGCGGCATGAACATCGCCGAGGTGCTGGACATGACGGTCGAGGATGCGCTCAAGTTCTTCGAGAAAATCCCGTCGATCAAGCGCAAGCTCCAGACGCTCTACGATGTGGGCCTTGGCTACATCCGCTTGGGGCAGCCTGCCACTACGCTCTCAGGTGGCGAGGCGCAGCGCGTGAAGCTCTCAAGCGAGCTGCAGAAGCGCAGCACCGGCAAGACGTTCTACATCCTGGACGAGCCCACGACGGGCCTTCACTTCGAGGACGTGCGACAGCTCCTGATCGTGCTGCAGCGCTTGGTGGACTCTGGCAACACCGTGCTCGTGATCGAGCATAATCTGGATGTCATCAAGAGCGCGGACCATATCGTCGACCTGGGTCCTGAGGGTGGCGTCAATGGAGGGACGATCATAGCGCAGGGCACGCCTGAGGAAGTGGCTGAGGTCCCGGGCAGCTTCACGGGCCAGTTCGTGAAGCGCGTCCTTGCGGAGGCTGCCGCCTTCGAGGAGGCCCTCGAGGCACCGGTGGCGTAAGGGAGTATAATCTCGGGTCATGGTTAAGCTGACCCGAGAGAGAATCGCGCTGGTAGTCTTCTTCGTGCTGGTGATCGCCGGTGCGTTCGTCTTGCTGAGCTACTTCTCCACGGGTCGTGGCTGGTCTGTCGCTGCGACGGCTGTGGATGACAGCGTGGGGCAGCTGGATGGGTATACGGCCATCCTCTATACCGGGGTCGCGGAGCCGGCTCCGGAAGCTGCGGATGAGGACGCGACCGTTGAGGTCGATGTGCGCGCAGATGACCCTGATGATGTGGATAGGGAAGCGGGGCTGGGCCTCAAGCTGCTCACGCTCGCGGCAGAGGTGGATGGCGCAGATGAAGGACGCGTATACGTGTCCGATGTCCGCGAGATCTACGAGAAGCGCGGCGCAAGCGTCCTCTCGCTCGATCTGACGGATGGCGCATCGCGCTATGAGGTGCCCATCATATTCGAGGTGGGCGGCAAGCGCATCGGCGTGTTCTCGGTAAGGGAGCGCCTACCCAAGACTGCGTTCAAGGCCATCGTGGATGGATTGCATGAAGACGGAGCGGAGAGCGTCGTCTGCATCACCCCTCGGCCTTCCTTGATCCCCGATCACGATGGCGTGGATGTGGTCGTCATCACCTCGGGAGATCATGAGTACGCCATCCAGAACGAACCGGATGACGGTACGGTCATCGCCCGATCCCCCGAAGCGGGGAGCGTGGGCGTGGTGCTGCTCTCATCCAACAACGTCCCCTCTGCCAAGTCCATCGAATCCCTCTGATAGGTCATGAAGGGATACCCGCATCTTCTGAGAGGGATCATCTGCGCCTTGCTGGGCGGGATCTTCTGGGGATTCTCCGGCAACTGCGGCGAGGTCCTCATGCACGCCTTCGATGCGCCGCCTGGGTGGCTGACGCCGCTGCGCATGGTGATCGGTGGGGCGTTCTTCATCATCCTCTCAGCCTTCATCGATCGGGAGAGGCTGATCGCCGCTGCCAAGGATAAGCGCATGCTCGTCATGATCATCCTGTTCGGCGTGTTCGGCGTCATGCTGATGCAGTACTCGTACCTCTGCGCGATCGACTATGCGGGCGCGGGCACGGCGCTGACCTTGGAACAGGTCAACGTCGTGTTCGTCATGGCGTGGCTCTGCATCCGAGAGAGGCGCGCCCCCCGCCCACGCGAGCTGGCAGGGGTCGTGCTCGCATTCACGGGCGTGGTGGTCATCGCGACGCAAGGGGACATCACGGTCCTCAACCTCCCGCTCCTCGGGCTCATCTGGGGGATAGCCTCAGCGCTCGCCACCGCGTTCTACAACCTCCTTCCGCAGCGGCCGCTCGAACGGTATGGCACATGCGTCGTGAACGGGTATGGGATGATCTTCGGGTCCATGGCATGTTCGGCGCTAATGCGCCCGTGGAGCTATGAGGTGCATCTTCCCGTGGAGGGTTGGATCGTGTTCGTGGGCCTTGTGGGCATCGGGACCATCGCGGCATACTTCCTCTACATCCAAGGCGTCAAGGATGCGGGTCCCATGCGCGCGAGCCTGCTCGCATGCTCAGAACCCGTGGCGGGCACGTTCATCGGTGCCGTATGGACGGGCAGCACCATCACGGTCTGGGACATCATCGGCCTCATCCTCATCATCGGGATGGTGTTCCTGGTGACGCAGCGAGAGGATGCGCATGAGCCTGCGGATGTACCCGCTTGAGCATAGCGCACACCTCTTGCCAGCTCTGAGCGCCCGCGTAGGGGATGCATTGTTTCATCACGATTAAATCGAGGAGCGCTTAAGGTGGCGGTACCTATAATCCCTTCCCAGGTAACCAAGCGGCAGCCGATCTTGATCGATGCCCGAAGGCAAGGAGCATGGTGTGAAGTACACAGAGCGGATCATCGAGGAAGTCAAGGCGAAGAATCCTGAGCAGCCGGAGTTCATCCAGGCAGTGACCGAGGTCATGCAGTCCTTGGAGCCGGTCATCGAGGCGCATCCCGAATACGAGAAGGCGGCTCTCCTCGAGCGCCTGGTCGAGCCGGAGCGCGCCATCATCTTCCGCGTCCCGTGGGTGGACGACGAGGGCAACGTGCAGGTCAACCGTGCGTTCCGCGTGCAGTTCAACTCTGCCATCGGGCCGTACAAGGGAGGGCTGCGCCTGCATCCTTCGGTGAACCTGGGCATCATCAAGTTCCTGGGCTTCGAGCAGATCTTCAAGAACTCCCTCACCACGCTCCCGATGGGCGGCGGCAAGGGTGGTTGCGACTTCGATCCCAAGGGCAAGTCCGATATGGAGGTCATGCGCTTCTGCCAGTCCTTCATGACCGAGCTGCAGCGTCATATCGGAGCAGATACGGATGTGCCCGCAGGGGACATCGGCACGGGCGCTCGCGAGGTCGGCTTCATGTTCGGCCAATACAAGAGGATCAAGAACGTATTCGAGGGCGTCCTCACCGGCAAGGGCCTGTCCTTCGGTGGCTCGCTGGCACGCACCGAGGCAACGGGATACGGCTTGGTCTACATCGTGGAGGAATGCCTCAAGTGCAAGGGTGACACGCTCGAGGGCAAGACGGTCTGCATCTCGGGCTCCGGGAACGTGGCCATCTATGCAGCGCAGAAGGCGCAGCAGCTGGGTGCCAAGCCGGTCACCATGTCCGATTCCACGGGCTGGATCCATGACCCTGCCGGGATCGACCTCGACCTCATCAAGCAGATCAAGGAAGTGGAGCGCGCACGCATCTCCGAATACGCGAAGCGCAAGGACGGCGTGGAGTACCACGAGGGTCGCGGCGTCTGGAGCATCCCGTGCGACATCGCTCTTCCGTGCGCGACGCAGAACGAGGTGTTCCTGGATGATGTCCAGCAGCTCGTGAGCAATGGCTGCAAGCTCCTAGCAGAGGGCGCGAACATGCCCACCACCATGGATGCGACCGAGTACCTGCAGGATAACGGCGTCGTGTTCATCCCGGGCAAGGCTGCGAATGCGGGTGGCGTGGCGACCTCTGGCCTTGAGATGTCCCAGAACTCCGAGCGCCTCTCCTGGTCGTTCGAAGAGGTGGATGCGAAGCTCAAGGGCATCATGGTCAACATCTTCCATGCTATGGATGATGCTGCGCGTCGCTACGGTCATGAGGGTGACTACGTGATGGGCGCTAACATCGCCGGCTTCGAGAAGGTGGCGGATGCTATGATCGCCGAGGGCGTCGTGTAGGGCGCAAGCGAAGCTGCTCTCGCATATCGGCGTGATCGGAGGGGTCCTGCGCAAGCGGGACCCCTTCCTCTTTTCAGGGTGCCGTGCACGCGAGCCGAGCAGCGCAGATGCGCGTGCGGAGGCAACGTGTGGATAGGGGATGGGTCCGAGGGTGAAGAGGATGGGATGCCGTGCGCATCGTATGCCACCACCGCTTTCCCATAGCTTCATGATACCGCGTTCCGCGAGAGATGCGATCCCCTTTCTTTCCCTGGTCGAATGGATATAATCGTCTATCCACATCAGGCGAAAGGGGACATATTTGGTCGCGCATGATCAGGCATTCAACCAAGAGCAAGCACACCTCGCCCACGTCTACGCTGAGCTCGAGCGGATGGAGGGCATCCTTGCCGAACGGCTCCAGACGATAGCGGCGGATGCTGCTGCGGACAAGGATTCCATGGCAGAGGAGCTCACCTTCAACGGCACCTCATTCGACGAGATGCTGGAGACCTATGCCGCATTCGCGTCGGCGAACAAGGTCATCGAGGGCTATAACATGGCCGCAGAGACGACCGCGCGCAAGCTCTCTGATGTCGAGCTGCTCTTGGAGCAGCCCTATTTCGCGAAGGTGCGCCTGCGCTATCCGACCAAGGATGAGGTGCGCGATCTCTATATCGGCGTTGCGGGAGCCACCGATGATGAGTTCAAGCGCCTCGTAGTGGACTGGCGAAGCCCTGTGGCCGAGGTCTACTACAACCAAGAGAATGGACCCACATCCTATGAGGCCAATGGGCGCAGGATAGAGGTGGACCTGGAGCTCAGGCGCCAGTTCGACATCGAGCGCGATGTGCTCAAGGCCTACTTCGACACGACGGTGGCCATCGAGGATCCCATGCTCTTGAGATCGCTCTCCGATGAGCGCACGTCGCACATGAAGGCCATCACCACCACGATCCAGCGCGAGCAGAACACCGTCATCCGGCACGAGGACGTGCCTGCGCTGCTGGTGTCAGGGGTCGCGGGGAGCGGCAAGACCTCGGTGCTCTTGCAGCGCATCGCATACCTGTTCTACACGCATCGCGAGGACCTCTCGCCCGACCAGGTGCATCTCATCTCCCCGAATCCTGTATTCTCAACCTATATTCAGAACGTGCTGCCCGAGATGGGGGAGACCAACCCTGTCACCTGCACGTGGGATGACCTCATGCGCTCGCTGTTGCCCGAGGGCATGAACACAGGCAAGGGCGATGCTGATCTGAGCCGCCTTCACCTGATCGATGAGGGCATCGCCTCGCTTGCCCTCACGCAAGCTGACTTCGAGGAGATCTGCGACGGCAAGGTGAGGTTCGTCACCTCCAATCAGGTGGATTCCCTCATGCACCGGTTCAGCAACGTGCCCATGGGGTCGCGTCGCATCACGCTGGTGCGGGAGGAGCTGCTGAAGAAGCTGGAGCAGCGCTTGAAGCGCATGGCAGGCAGCGATGCTGCGATCGATGAGCTCGATGCGCTCTCTGTCGAGGACCAGCTGCGCATCTTCCATGAGACCATCAGCCCGCAGTCAGAAGCAGAGCAGCGTGCGCTCGCCCTGCGGATGCTGCGGGACCGCTATGCGTGGGTGCGCTCCGCCATAGAAGGGGATGCGTGGCTCAAGATGGACCGCATCGCTCGCCGCTTGCTCGCATCCGACGGCGTGGCGCCCGTGGAATGGCTCTATGCGAAGATGGCGCTCACGGGGCTTTGCGATCCCGATGCGCGCTATGTGACCGTGGATGAGGTGCAGGATTATACGGAAGCGCAGCTGGCATGCATGGCGCGATACTTCCCCCGTGCGCGATTCATGCTGCTGGGGGATGAGAACCAGGCCATCCAAGAAGATGCCACGACCTTCGACGGCGTGGCGCGGGTGTTCGAGGGGCAGGGCAAGCCGGTGAGCCGCTGCGACCTCATGATCAGCTATCGCTCCACCCCTGAGATCACCGCGCTCTTCGCGCAGTTGGCCCACGATGAGGATCTTGAGATCAAGTCGGTGCATCCGGCGGGGTCCGATCCGCGCCTGCTATGCTTCGGCGATGCAGCCGCTCGCGATGCAGAGCTCGCGCGCATCGTGCGAGAAGCATCCGAGCGAGATGGCCTCACGGCGGTGATCGTGCCATGGAGGTCGCAGCTGAAGGCGTTGCAGAAGAGGGAAGGCCTTGACATCCCCGTGGTGGATGACCGCGATAGCCTGCCTGAGCGTGGCGTGTTCGCGACCACCTTGAAGCTGGCGAAGGGGCTGGAGTTCGACTCCGTCATCCTGCCCGATGTCAGCGTCGCGAGCTACCCCGATGATGACGCTGCGCGCCGGCGCCTCTATACCGCCATCAGCCGCGCCACCCAAGAGGTCACGCTCATGTATGCGGGCGTGCTCTCGCCATGGATCGCATCTGCCATGGGCGCTTGATGAGCAGATGATGGATGCAGGCAGGATGGCGGTCGCTACCCTGCCTGCATGCGCTTAGCGCTTCTTGCGCTGCGAGCGCCCGGGGCGATTGTCCGAGCCGCCCTTGCGGTGCTGCTTCTGATGCTGCTGCTTCGGCTTGCCCGTGCGCTTGGGACGACCTCCCTTGCGGTCGGGAGTGGACGCCTTGTCCTCCGGTCGGACGTCCTTGCTCTTCTTCGCGCCCTTGCGCAGGTCCCCGTATCCGGTGTAGTCGTACTCGCGCTTCTCCTGCTTCTTCTTGGAGCGATAGCGCTTGGCGCGTGCTGCTGACTTCGCGCTCTTCTTCGACATGCCCTCGCGCTCCTTCGCCTTCTCGCGGCGTGAGGGCTTGTCCAGCTGGGACAGGTCCACATCGAAGGAATCTATCCGCATGACCGGCAGGCTGCGTCCGATGAGCGCTTCGATGGCTTGGAGCCGGTCGAGCTGCTTCTGGGCGACGAACGACACGGC
This sequence comes from uncultured Eggerthellaceae bacterium, assembly GCA_910589125.1. Taxonomy (GTDB): domain Bacteria; phylum Actinomycetota; class Coriobacteriia; order Coriobacteriales; family Eggerthellaceae; genus MGBC163016. The sequence goes on along the minus strand of CAJURX010000006.1, from coordinate 11,671 downwards.
GAAGCCGGCATTGCCAGCGCGCCCGGTGCGCCCGATCCGGTGGATGTAATCCTCTGCCATGTCCGGCAGGTCGTAGTTCACGACGTAGTCGACCTCCGGGATATCTATCCCGCGCGCGAGCACGTCGGTGGCCACGATGACGCCGGCCTCGCCGCTGCGGAAGCTCTGGAGGGCGCGCTTGCGCTGTCCTTGCGTCTTGTCTGAATGGATGCAAACGGCCTTGAACCCGGCGCGCTTGAGCTCCTTCGCCAGGTCCTCGGCGCGATGGCGCGTGCGGGCGAAGATGATGACCTTGTCATGGCCCTTCTCATCCAGCAGGCATTTCAAGAGCTCCGCCTTCTGGCTATTGGATACGGGGAGGATGGATTGGTCCACGATCTTGGCGGTCTCGCCCTTCTGGGCGATCTGCACGATCTCAGGGTCCGTCAAGAGGTCTGAGAGGTTCTTCTGGATGGATTCGTCGATGGTGGCGGAGAACAGGAGCGTCTGGCGCTTCTCGGGGACATGGCTCACGATGCTCTTCACTGCGGGCAGGAAGCCCATGTCCAGCATGCGATCCGCCTCATCGAGCACGAGCACCTCCACCTCTGAGAGGTCCGCCACGCCACGTTCGATGAGGTCGTTCAGGCGACCTGGCGTGGCGATGAGGATATCCGTGCCGCGCCTGAGCTCTCGTATCTGGGGAGAGTAGGGCTTGCCCCCATAGACCACCGTCGAATACAGGCCGCACGAGCGCGCGATGCGCGAGCTGTTGTAGGCGATCTGCTCTGCCAGCTCGCGCGTGGGCGTGACGACCAGCGTGCGGGGTGCCGTGCGTCCCTTGGCGCGCTTCGGCATCTTGCCCAAGGTGGGCAAGAGGAACGCTGCGGTCTTGCCTGTACCAGTGCTGGCCGCGGCGATGACGTCCTTGCCCTCGAGGGCCAAGGGGATGGACATCTGCTGCACGGGCGTGGGGGTCTCATATCCCAAGCGGCTCACAGCATCAAGGGCGCACTTCGGCAGCCCCAGCTCTTCAAAGGATCTCATGCGATAGGTCCGATCGATCGAATCAAATAGGATGGATGTTCGATTATAGCCGTATGGTGCCCGATATGCCTCCGCGCGTGCAAAGTGGACGTGCTAGACTGGCGCGCGTCTTCACGGGTGCTCCATCATCCGGTACTACAATGCGTCCCCATCAAGGTCGGGAGGGTCACATAGAGGATACGCGATACATAGCAGAGCCGCCGGAGCTGGATGGGTCCTTGGATGCAGCACAGCGCCCTGAGACGCAAGCGGAGAAGCTCGCGCGCATCAAGCAGGAGCTCGCGAAAGTGCCCACAGAGCCTGGCGTGTACCTTTGGAAGGACGTGGACGGCCAGGTCATCTACGTCGGCAAGGCCAAGCAGCTCCGGGCGCGCATGCGCCAGTACGTCAACTTCCAGGATAGCCGCGCGAAGATACCGCTCCTCGTGGAGCGCATCCACTCATTCGAGTACATCGTCGTGGAGAACGAGCATGAATCCCTCGTGCTGGAGAAGAACCTCATCAACCAGCATTCTCCCTTCTACAACGCTGACTTCAAGGACGATAAGAGCTATCCGTTCATCTGCATCACCAAGGGGGATGTGTTCCCCGCCATCAAGTACACGCGCGAGCGCCACAAGCGCGACTCCCGCTACTTCGGCCCCTTCACGGATGCGCGCGCAGCGCGGCGCCTCATCGACATAGCGCGGCGCATCGTGCCCATCTGCGCTGCATCATGCGCGGAGTGGCGCGCCATGGATCGCAAGCTCGAGCGGGCGGGGTATCGGGCGCGCGACCTGAGGAGCGGACGGAGCGAGCTGGGCGATCCGAGCTGCGCCATGAAGGGCTGCGCTGCTTGCTTCGATGCGCATGTGGGCCTCGGTCCTGGCGCATGCTCGGGGGATATCACCTTCGAGGAGTATGCGGCCAACGTCGAGCGCATCGAGCGATTCCTCTCCGGGAACCGACGCGAGTTCCTCGAGGAGCTCTCAGATGAGATGGCGGAGGCGGCGAGCGTGCTGGACTTCGAGCGCGCTGCCCGCGTTAAGGCGCGCATAGAGACCATCGAATCCCAGAACGATCGGCAGCATGCGGTGTCCACCAAGAGCTTGGACGCTGATGTCATCGGCATCTTCCGCGAGGAGACCGTGGCGGGCGTGCATGTCTTCCAGATCCGCGAGGGCCGCATCCTGAACTCCAACGAATTCGTGCTGAACCGCGGCACGGATGTGCCCGATGAGGACCTGCTGCGCAACTTCCTCATGCGCTACTACGATGCCACCACCTCCATCCCGCGCGAGGTCATCCTGCGCACGCTGCCCGGAGACGCCGAGGCCATGGAGGCGTGGCTGACCGAGAAGCTCTCATCTGCGCACGGTGCGAAGGTGAGGCTCGTGGAACCGCAGCGCGGGGAGCGCTCTGAGCTGGTGGAGCTCGCAGAGCGCAATGCCAAGCACACGCTCATGCGCTACAAGGTGCGCACCAACTACGATGACAAGCGCATCAACGATGCCCTGGCACAGCTGGAGAGCGCGCTCGCGCTGGATCGACCTCCCATGCGGATCGAGTGCTTCGACATCTCCACGCTGCATGGCGCCTACACCGTGGCCTCCATGGTGGTGTTCACCGGAGGCAAGCCCGACAAGAACCAGTATCGGCGCTTCAAGATCCGCGCCGAGTTGGATGAGGCGAACGACTTCCTGAGCATGCAGGAGGTCATGAGCCGCCGCTATGCCAAGGAGCGCATGGCTGATGAGCGCTTCGGGTCCAAGCCTGACCTCATCATCTTGGATGGCGGCAAGCCGCAGCTGACGGCAGCTCTCAAGATGTTCGAGGAGATGGGGATCGACGATATTCCCGTCGTGGGTCTTGCGAAACGAGACGAGGAGCTGTTCGTTCCCTGGCAGGAATCAGGCCCGGTGGTGCTGCCCGGCGGCTCGGCATCGCTGTACCTGGTGAAGCAGGTGCGCGATGAGGCGCATCGGTTCGCCATCACGTTCCATCGGGAGCTGCGGGGCAAGGGCATGTCCGCCTCCATCCTCGACGAGGTCCCAGGATTGGGGCCTGTGCGCAAGAAGGCGCTGATGCGGCATTTCAAGTCGATGAAGGCCCTGCGCGCAGCCTCGCTCGATGACATCATCGAAGCGAAGGTTATCCCGACCGAGGTGGCACGCGATCTGCATGCCGTCATAGCGCAGTATAATGAGGAGCGCAAAGCGAAGGAGGGGACAGCTGATGGCTGATACCATGGATGCCCTATCGTGCGATGTGTCCGAGAGCATGCCCGAGCTCGTGATCGTCACGGGAATGAGCGGTGCGGGTCGCACCGAGGCCATGCACGTGTTCGAGGATCTGGGCTACTTCTGCGTCGACAATCTCCCGGCTTCGCTCATAGCGAACATGGTCGGCCTCGAGCGGGACGGCGCTTCCGATGCTCCCGCTCGCAAGCTCGCGATCGTCTGCGATGCGCGCAACGGGGATTTCTTCGGCTCTCTGATAGAGGTGCTGGATGATCTGGAGGCGCAGGGCGTCGACTTCACGATGGTGTTCCTGGATGCGGATGACTCCAAGCTCGTGTCGCGCTACAAGTCCAGCCGACGGCGCCACCCGCTCTGCAAGGAGGGCACCACCATCGCGCAGGGCATCCAGCGCGAGCGGTCGCTCTTGGTCAACGTGCGCGAGCGAGCTAACATCGTGATCGATACCACCGACATGCTCCCGCAGAAGCTGCGCGCGACGCTGCGCGGGGCGTTCTCCGAGGGCAATGAGCGACGCGGGCTGTCCGTCACGGTCTATTCCTTCGGATTCAAGCATGGCGCGCCCCTTGATGCTGACCTGGTCATGGACGTGCGCTTCCTCCCGAATCCCTACTACGACCCCGACCTGCGCGGGCTCACGGGGCTCGATGCCCCCGTCCGCGATTTCGTCATGCTGCGCGATGAGACCATCGAGTTCAAGAAGCGCTGGCATGCGTTGTTGGATGTGGTCATGCCCGGATACGTCTCCGAGGGCAAGCAGCAGCTGGCCATCGGCGTGGGATGCACGGGCGGCCAGCATCGCTCGGTCGCCCTGGCAGAATCCACGGGGGATTACCTGAAATCAAAGGGATACCGCGTATCGGTGGCGCATCGGGACTTGGGCAAGGCTGAGCGCTCCGGAACGGAGCGGGAGAAGCTGGCCGAGGAATCCCCTGATATCCACATGCTCTGAGGGTGAGCATGGGTCCCAAGCCGTTCCATATCGATCCGTCGGCCACCGGTGCGTTCCAAGCGCTGGGCGATGCCGTCATGATGGGCGAGGCAGCTGGCGAGGTGGAGGAGTCCATCGAAGCGGTGGTCATCGGCGGCGGCACGGGCGCACCCGTCTCCATACGCACGCTGATGTCGCTCGGGATATCCACGAGCGCTGTCGTTGCCATGGCGGATGATGGCGGCTCCACCGGCATCTTGCGCGACAAGGCGAACGTGACGCCTCCAGGAGACATCCGCAAGTGCATCGCAGCATTCGCCGACGACCCGACCGATCCGCTGGTGCGTGCCTTCAAGTACCGCTTCGCCGTGGCTGATGACCATGCGCTGGGGAATCTCCTCCTCGCGGCATTGGAGGATGCCTCAGGCTCGTTCCCCGAGGCCATCCGCATCTGCGAGCGCTTGGTGAATGCGCAGGGCCATGTCTATCCGTCAACGCTGGACCATGTGACCCTGACGGCGCGCACGCGCGATGGGCGCACGCTCGATGGGCAGGCGGTGGCATGCCATTCCAAGACGGCGCTGGAATCGGTGCGCCTCGCGTCAGATGCAGATGCCATCCGCGCGTATCGTCCTGCCATCAAGGCCATTGAGCGCGCTGACCTCATCGTGCTCGGCCCTGGTTCGCTCTTCACCTCCATCATCCCCAATCTGTTGGTCCCGGGCGTGGTGGATGCCATCCAGCGCTCTCGAGGGTCCGTGCTGTTCGTCTGCTCGCTCGCTGATGTGCAAGGCGAGACGTGGGGGCTCTCCGCGCGCGAGCACCTCTCGGCGCTCTTCGACCATGGGATGTTCGGGTTGATCGACTACATGCTCGTGCACACGCCCGTGCAGCTGCGGGCTGAGAGCCCGGCCACAGGGAGCTTCATCGCGGTCGCAGGGGACGAACCTGAATACGCATCCATGTCCGACTTGGATGACCTGCGCCTCTCGGAGGGCATACGGCCCGTGTCCATCAGCTATCAGGATGTGCTCGCCATCCAGGCGGAGGGCCCCGTGGTCATCGCGCGCGACTTGGCAGATGCGCGTCATCCCACCTGGCACAGCCCGTCTGCTCTGAGGGAAGCGGTCTTGCAGGTGGTGCGCCTCATGCTGTCGCGCCGCGACTTCTAGGGAGGGGGAGGCCGCATGTCCTTCACGACCGATGTCAAAGACGAGCTCTCCCATGCCGAACCCGTCTGCTCCCATTGCGACCGCGCCACCCTCGCTGCGCTCGTGCGCGTGGAGGGTACGCTGTTCCTGAGCGGACCCGGCAACTATCGCGTGGAGATCGCCACTGATTCCGCGTCGGTCGCGCGCCTCGTGATACGGCTCCTCCATGCCCTCTACGGCCTTGAGACCGACCTCACCATCCGCCGCTCCGTGCTGCACAAGACGCCGAACTACCTCATAGAGATCCCCTCGCAGCCGCCCCTCGCGCCGGCGCTGCGCGACATGGGGATCGTGGGCAAGGATGGCGGCCTCATCATGGGCATCGAGCAGCGCTTGGTCTCCAAGAAGTGCTGCCAGGCGGCCTATCTGCGCGGGATATTCCTCGGCAGCGGGTTCATCGCCGATCCGAAGAGCGATTTCCACTTCGAGATGATCGTGGAGAACGAGCACCTCGCCCATGATGCGGTGACGCTCCTGGTCGCACAGGGCATCACCGCCAAGTCCATGCCGCGGCGCGCCTCGCAGATGATCTACCTCAAGAGCGGGAATGCCATCCTGGAATTCCTCGCGTTCACGGGCGCGCATCGCAGCGCGCTCATGCTGGAGGAGATACGCGTGGTGAAGTCGGTGCGCAACGACGTGAACCGGCAGATCAACGCCGAGATAGCGAATCAGCACAAGGCCACGGATGCCGCGGTGCGCCAGCTGTTCATGATCCGCGACGTGCTGAAGATCCACGAGGTGTCGTCCCTGCCGCCTGCGCTCCAGGAGTTCATCCGCCTGCGCGTGGCCTATCCGGAGGCATCCCTCAAGGAGCTGGGCGAGCGCCATGATCCACCGCTCTCCAAATCGGCGGTGAACCACCGCCTGCGTCGCCTGGAGCAGCTCTTGGAGCAAGGCTGACGGACCACGGTCCCGCAGGCGCGGACTGGCCGCCTTCAGGTGCCTTCTCCTTCGGCGGAAACGGTTCGGTGCCGAAAACGGAATGACGTGCGCGGAGGGCATCCCATGTGCTCCCTGAATGGTATCCTTGGAGCCGTGCGCGCGAAGAGCTGCGTGCATCACTGCAATCCAATAGAAGGAGCATCCATGGCAACCAAGGTAGCGATCAATGGTTTCGGCAGGATCGGGCGTCTGGTGTACCGCGCAATGGCGAATGATCCCGCTCTGGAGGTCGTTGCGGTGAACGATCTGGGGGACATCCCCACGATGGCTCACCTCTTGAAGTATGACTCGGTCCATCGTCGCGCATTCGAGGAGATCGAGGTCGTGGAGGACGGCATGATCGTGGATGGCAAGAAGGTCGTGGTGCTCTCCGAGCGCGACCCGAAGGACCTTCCCTGGAAGGAGCTGGGCGTTGACATCGTCGTCGAATCAACGGGCTTCTTCACCGATGGCGAGAAGGCCAAGGCTCACCTCGAGGCAGGTGCCAAGAAGGTCATCATCTCCGCTCCTGGCAAGAACGTGGACGCCACCATCGTCATGGGCGTGAACGATGGCACCTATGACAAGGAGACCGACAACATCGTCTCCAACGCATCTTGCACCACCAATTGCTTGGCGCCCTTCGCCAAGGTGCTGCTGGATACGTTCGGCATCAAGCGCGGATTCATGAACACCATCCACGCCTACACCAATGACCAGAAGATCCTCGACCTTCCGCACAAGGACCTGCGCCGCGCTCGCGCTGCCGCCATGTCCATGATCCCCACCACCACCGGTGCTGCCCGCGCTGTCGCGCTGGTGCTGCCCGAGCTCGCGGGCAAGCTGGATGGCTTCGCCACACGCGTTCCCACGCCTGATGGGTCCATGGTGGACCTCACGGTGGAGCTCGAGAAGCCTGCCACCGTAGAGGAGATCAACGCGGCCATGAAGGCAGCGGCGGAGGGCCCCATGAAAGGCATCCTGGAATACACCGACGATCCGCTGGTGTCCATCGACATCATCGGCAACCCGGCGTCTTCGGTGTTCGACTCTGGCCTCACCATGGTGCTCGGCGGCGAGGGCAACTTCGTGAAGTGCATCTCCTGGTATGACAACGAGTGGGGCTACTCCAATCGCGTCAAGGACCTTGCCAAGATAATGCTCTAAACGGCTGCGGCCGCCTTTGGCGTACCGATCGGCGCTCTTGGGCCCTAAGGGTCACAAGGTGGAGTCGGGGCTTTCTGAGAAGCCTTGCTCTCACGCTGATCCGGCACGCCGGGGGCGGCCTTGCTCATCTTCATGGCGCTCGCCTTCGCGGGGCGCACATCTTGAAAGGAGAGATGGAGTGGCGGATATCAAGAGCATCGACGATATGGATGCGAAGGGGAGAAGGGTCCTCGTTCGCGTCGATCTCAACGTGCCCATCAAGGATGGCGTGGTCACGGATGATACGCGCATCCGCGCTGCGATCCCGACCATCGAGAAGCTTGCAGGGGATGGTGGCCGCGTCATCTTGGTGAGCCATCTGGGACGCCCTTCTGGGGAGGGCTTCGAGGAGGCATTCAGCATCGCTCCGGCAGCGAAGCGCCTCTCTGAGATCCTTGGCCAGGACGTTGCGGTGGCGAAGGGCGTCACGGGGCCCAGTGCGCATGCTGTCGTAGAGGCGCTCGCTGATGGGCAGGTGGCCATCCTCGAGAACGTGCGCTTCGATGCGCGCGAGAAGAAGGATGATCCCGCCTTCGCTTCAGAGCTCGCATCCTTGGCGGATGCCTATGTCAATGATGCCTTCGGCACCGCCCATCGCGCTCATGCGTCCACTGCGGGCGTCGCGTCCCTGCTCCCCTCCTATGCGGGGTACCTGATGCAGCGCGAGGTGCAGACGCTCACGTCCATGCTGGACGACCCCAAGCGCCCCTTCGTCGCCGTGCTCGGCGGCAGCAAGGTCTCCGACAAGATCAAGGTGATCGACGCGCTCATGGACAAGGCCGATACGCTCATCATCGGCGGGGCCATGTGCTTCACGTTCCTGCTCGCCCAAGGCCATGCTGTGGGGGCATCGCTGGTCGAGCCGGATTGGGTGGAGCGCGCCCATGACATGATCGCGAAGGCGAAGCGGCTCGGCGTGCGGCTCTTGCTGCCCGTCGATGTCGTCGTGGCGGCAGGTATATCCGAGGATGCGCAGACCAGGGCCGTTTCCGTCGAGGACATCCCCTCTGACATGATGGGGCTGGACATCGGCCCTGAGAGCGCGCGCATCTATGCGGATGCCATCAAGAAGGCTGCGAGCGTGTTCTGGAACGGGCCGATGGGCGTATTCGAGGTAGGGCCCTTCGAGGCGGGCACGAGGATGGTGGCCGAGGCCATCGCCGAGAACGCGGACGCTGACACCATCATCGGCGGCGGCGATTCCGTGGCCGCTGTCAACAAGTTCGATCTGGCCGATCAGATGACCTTCATCTCCACCGGTGGCGGCGCTTCCATGGAGCTCGTCCAGGGCGAGGCCCTTCCCGGTGTCGAAGCATTGAGGTCTCGATAGGAAGGGAATGGAGCATATGGCACGCAAGCCCCTCATCGCAGGCAATTGGAAGATGAACGAGACCATCGGCGAAGCGGTGGTGCTCGCACAGGAGATATCGAATGAGATGGAGCCTGACTGGCTGGATGCGGTGGCTGTCGCGGTCTGCCCGCCCTTCACCGACCTGAAGCCGGTCTACACCGTATTCGAGTTCGACAAGCTGCGCGTGGGCGTGGGCGCGCAGAACGTCTATTGGGAGCCCTCAGGCGCATACACGGGAGAGATCTCCATCCCCATGATCAGCGCCATCGGCTGCGCCTACTGCATCGTCGGCCATTCCGAGCGTCGCCAGTACTTCGGCGAGACGAATGAGGATGTCAACAGGAAGGTGCAGGCGCTCTTGGCCGATCGCACCCATCCCATCGATCCGATCGTGTGCGTGGGCGAATCGCTCTCCGTGCGCGAATCCGGCGACTACATCACCTTCGTCGATGCCCAGGTCCGCGCTGCATTCGCAGGCATCGATGCTGACGTCGCCCGTGCGGCCATCGTCGCCTACGAGCCCATCTGGGCCATCGGGACGGGGCGGACGGCCACGCCTGAGCAAGCTCAAGAGGTGTGCTCGGCCATCCGCGAGACGCTCGGCGCCCTCTTCGGGCAGGACGTGGCTGATGAGATGCGCATCCTGTATGGCGGCTCAATGAACGAGGGCAACGCCGACCTGCTGCTCGGGCAGCCTGATATCGATGGAGGGCTCATCGGCGGTGCGTCCTTGAAGGCGTCATCGTTCGTGCAGATCGTGAAGGCGGCGCTGTAGATGGCGTGCGCGAGTGCGGGTGGTGCCGGGAAGCACCCGGTCTGCCTCATCATCATGGACGGGTTCGGCTTGGCCGACCCCGGTGAGGGCAATGCCATTTCCTTGGCATCCACGCCCGTGCTCGATGCGCTGTTCGCTGAGAGCCCCTGGGTGCGGCTCGAGGCCTCTGGCGAGGCCGTTGGCCTTCCAAAGGGCCAGATGGGCAACTCGGAGGTGGGCCATCTGAACATCGGTGCGGGTCGCGTCGTGCACCAAGAGCTCAGCCGCATCGATCGCGCCTGCGCTGATGGCTCGCTCGATGCGAACCCCGTTCTCGTGGATGCATTCCAGAAGGCGACGGACCGCGGGTCGGTCCTGCATCTCATGGGGCTTCTGAGCGATGGTGGGGTGCATTCGAGCGATGCGCACCTCTATGCGCTCATGCGCGCCGCCTGCAAGGCGGGGGTGCCTGCCATCTCCGTGCATTGCTTCATGGATGGTCGCGATGTCCCGCCGATGAGCGGCGTGGGATACCTCCGCGCCCTTCAGGAGGAGATGGCGCGCATCGAGGGGGAGTGCGATCATCGAACGCGCATCCGCATCGCCTCTGTATCCGGTCGGTACTTCGCCATGGATCGCGATAACCGGTGGGACCGCGTCGAGCGCGCCTATGACACGATGGTCGGAGAGCTGGGCTGCTCGTGCTCAGATGATCCGGTCGCCTACCTCGAGGATTCCTATGAGCGCGGCATCACCGATGAGTTCGCCGAGCCGGTGGCCTTCGATGAGCGCGGCATCCGCGATGGCGACGTGATGGTGTTCTTCAACTTCCGGCCCGACCGCGCTCGCGAGCTGACCCGTGCCCTCATCGATCCTGGATTCACGGGATTCGAGCGCACGTCCTGGCCGCAGGTCGATCTGGTGTGCCTGACGGAATACGACCCAGAGATACCGGCACCCGTGGCCTTTCCGAAGGAGTTCCCGGCCAATGTGCTGGCTGATGTGCTGGCTGATGCGGGGTGTCGCCAATACCATGCGGCCGAGACGGAGAAGTACGCTCATGTGACCTTCTTCCTGAACGGCGGCGTGGAGGAGCCGAAGAGGGGAGAGGCGCGCACGCTGATCGCTTCCCCCGACGTTGCCACCTACGACCTCAAGCCGGAGATGAGCGAGCCAGAGGTGGCGGATGCGGTGGCATCGGCCATCCGGGCTGGCGAGGCGGATGCCTATATCATCAACTTCGCCAATTGCGACATGGTGGGGCATACCGGCTCCATTCCCGCAGCCGTGAGCGCTGTCGAAGCGGTGGATGCGGGCGTGGGACGCGTGCTCGAAGCCATGGAGGAGGTGGGGGGCATCACCTTCATCACGGCCGACCATGGAAACGCTGACAAGATGCTCGCTGAGGACGGCACGCCCCATACGGCGCACACCACAGCGCTCGTGCCGTTCATCTTGGTGGATGCATCGGGTGCAGGATGGGACCTCAGCGGCAAGGATGGTGCGCTCTGCGACATAGCACCCACCATGCTCCGCGTCTTGGGCCTGGATGTGCCGTCAGAGATGACAGGGCAGAGCCTTGTTGCCTAAGCTGCGCGCATCCTCTATAATCTGCCATTTGGTATGCGCTATCCAATAGAAAGAAGTGTGAAGAGTTGACTCCCTTGGTAATCGTCTTCTTGGTGCTGTTGTTCCTGTCGGGCATCGGCCTCATCATCTTCATCCTCATGCATTCTGGCAAGGGGACGGGCATCTCCGATGCTATCGCAAGCTCCATGTATTCGACGCAGACGGGCACGAGCATCATCGAGAAGAATCTCGATCGCATCACCATCGCATGCGCGATCGCGTTCCTCGTCTCCCTGCTCGTCTTGATGGTCATCTACCCTCATGGGACCATCAGCACGAACTAGAGCGATCTTCCCCTTGCGCGCGAGACGATATCTGCTAGAATCTCTCAGCGCACGTTGAACAGTGTCGGAGTGGTGGAACGGCAGACACGCTAGCTTGAGGTGCTAGTGCCCACATATC